>DAOPZY010000009.1:0-84817 GCA_035353615.1 Candidatus Limiplasma sp. | reverse complement strand
GGGTTTGGGTCTCTTTTTTTCCCGGGGGGGCGGCAATTCATTTTACAACTTACCGGGTTAGAAGTGCAGGGGAATTGCTGTTTGGAGGCACATTACGCAGGGGACAGCAACATCATGAAATGAGGAACAAGAAACGGAAAATAGGATGCGTACAGATCTCAGGCCGCAAATGGGCTTCTGGATGAACAGAGCATCCTGAAAGAACGATTACCGTCAACGGACTTTCAAGTTTGAAAAACACTGCTCCCCAAGCGTACGGGAACCAGCCGGAAAAGCGTCTGAACTGCATACAACCGAACGGTTATAAAGGCGAATTCTCGGCGCGCGCTTTCTGCCCCGGCCGGTATGTACGCGCGATTACAGCGCGTGCACCTTCCGCACCAGTTGAGCGGGGTCGGACGCATGAAAAAAGGAGGTTCCCATCACCAGCGTATTGGCGCCGGCGCGGGCCAGCAAAGGAGCGTTTTCCATGTTGATACCGCCGTCCACCTCAATTTCACCGGCAAAGCCAAGGGCGCGCAGGTCGGCAATCTTCTGGAACATATCAGGATTGAGCGTTTGCCCGCCAAAACCGGGTTCCACCGTCATCACCAGCACCAAATCCAGCAAAGGCAGCCAAGGCTGCAACCGGATAGCCGGTGTGCCGGGTTTGAGCGACGCCCCCGCCCGCAGCCCCAGCGCCCGAATCCGCTGAACAGACTCCGCAAAATGTTCCGCCTCAAAATGCACCGTGATGCCGTCGGCTCCGTTCTGGGCAAACACATCGACGTAGCGCAGGGGATCAATTAGCATCAGGTGCACGTCGAAATACAGGTCGATTTCCGCCTGCATGTCTTTCAAAAGCGCCGGGCCAAAGGACAGGTTGGGCACAAACACGCCGTCCATTACGTCAAAATGCACATAGTCGCAGCCGGCATCGCGCATTTGACGGGCGGCGTCGCCCATTCGCATGGTATCCGCCGCTAAAATTGAGGATGCAATTTTACACATACCGGTTCCTCCATGTTTCTTTTACCTTCGCCAGCAACTGGTGATAACGCTCCACCCTTTCGGGCGGGAGGGTTCCGTTGCGCGCGGCCTCCAGCACGGCGCAACCCGGTTCGCCTTTGTGGTAGCACGGCTGAAAACGGCAATCCCCCTCAAAGGGCATAAACTCCGGATAATAGGTTTTCAGCTGCACCGGTTCCAGCTGGTCGCTCAGCTCCAGCAGACTGAAACCGGCGGTATCCAACACTTGAAAGCCATCCTTTGCCAAAAGCTCGGCATGGCGCGTCGTATTTTTCCCGCGCGCAATTTTACGGCTGATTTCCCCGCTTTCCAGGGTCAGACCGGTAACGGCGTTCAGCAGGGAGCTTTTACCCACTCCGCTTTGCCCTGCAAAGCAGCAGATGCCTTTGCGCAACTCATTGGCCAACGCGGGCACACCTTGCCCAAGCTTTGCGCTCACCTCGAACACGGGCGCTTCCGCAAGCGCGTATTCCCGACGGATTTTTTCGCCAAGCGAAGTATCCAGCTCGCATTTATTCACCACCAGAAGGGGTTCGATACGCTGGGCGCGGGCCATGACGAGCATCCGATCCAACAGCAGAAAATCCGGTTCCGGCTCGGGCGCAAGCACAAAAACCAGGTACCGGATATTGGCTACGGGCGGCCGAACCAATTCGTTGGTGCGGGGGAGAACTTCTTCAATCCAGCCCTGATCGTCCTGCGCGCCGGGGGAAAAACGGATGGCATCGCCCACCAGCGGCGTGATATGCCGCTTGCGGAACACGCCTTTTGCGCGTAATACATGGATTTTTTGCTCAAGATCCCGGGCGTAGTACAGGCCGCCGACACCCTTGACAATCACGCCCTGCATGAAGGAAGCATCCGTCATTGCAGGTCAACCTCCTGCGTGGCAATCAGCTCGCCGTTCAGGTAGGCGCGGCACGGCAGTTTGCCGGACTGGCTGGAACTGACCGGGATGATGATGGAATAAGCCGCGCCGGATGTGGTCATTCCGCTGTACTGCTCCACTTCCACGCCGTTTTCCTCCAAGGTAACGCGTAGGGGCACGCTTTGGTCGTTCGCAGGCACATCCACATTCATTTCCGCGTGGTACGCCTTGCCTTTCGCGCCGATGGTGAGCGTTACCTGCGTATCCAGCACCGCCATGGTGCCGGCGGCGGGCGATTGAGCGAGCACCTTGCCGATACTATCCTCGGAGGTAACCTCGCCGTATTCCACCTTGCCAACGGTCAGGTTGTTTTCCGTAAGCATTTGAAGGGCGTCGTCATAGGTTTGGCCGCTTAGATCGGGCACCAGAGTGCTGCCGCCGGAGAGGGTGACTTCGATTTCCTGCCCGGCCACGCTGGGTTCATCCTTTTGGGGGTTTTGGGCGATTACGGTATCGACCGGTTCCGTGGAAGGGCTTTTGAACACCACCATGCTCAAGCCTTTTTCCTTGAGCTTGGCGGCGGCTTCCACGCGCGTCATGCCCATTACGTCCGGCGTAACGAGACGTGTGGGGCCAAGGCTAACGGTTACCACCACGCTGTCGCCTTTGCGCATTTCCGCGTCCGCCTCAGGGGTTTGCGATATCACAGTGCCCGCGGGCGCTTTGTCATGGTTGATTTCGGTCTGCTGCCAGTTGAGCCCTTCGCGCTTGACCAGCGCCTTGGCGTCATCAACCGTTAATCCCACAAGATCCGGCGCGGTGGCGCTGCCGGTTACGGATTGGTAAATCGTAATCACGCCAAAAACCAGCGCCACAAACACAAGAAATCCAGTGATGACAGTCAGCAGCGTGGTGGCGCGTTTGCGGCGCTTCTGAATCGCCGAGTAACGCGCGGTTTGCGTGGTTGTGCCCTTGCCGCGAGGGCCGGCTGCCGCGCGGGGCTTTGCAACCGGCTGCGGTTGCCCCGCTGTCGGATGCCGGTCCGAAATTTGCGGCGTGTTCAGGTCCTCTTTGCCTTCGCGCGCCTTCTGAAGCGCGTCCGCCATTTCGCGCGCGCTCTGATACCGTTTTTTGGGGTTTTTCTCCAACGCCTTCATTACCACAGAGATGACCGCAGGCGGCACGTTTGCGTTAAAATCCGTAATCGGGGGCGGAGGCGTGTTGATATGCTGCATCGCTACGGAAACAGGCGTGTCGCCCACAAACGGCACCCGACCGGTCAGCATTTCATACAGCACAACGCCGGTGGAGTAAATATCGCTGGTGGCTTCCACGACGCTGCCCGTGGCTTGCTCGGGCGAGGAATAATGCACCGAGCCGACGACGGTGTCGCCTTTGCTGATGGTAAAGGCGTTGGTCATGCGCGCGATGCCGAAATCCGCAACCTTGATGTGCCCGTCGGAATTGACCAGTACGTTTTGAGGCTTGATATCCCGGTGGATGATGCCGTTATCGTGCGCGTGCTGCAAAGCGCTCAGGATGCGCACGGTAATCTGGATGGCGGTTTGGGTGTTGATCTGGCCCCGTTTTTGAATAATCTCCTTCAGGGTGCTGCCGCTGACATATTCCAGCACCAGATAGCGAAACTCGCCCTCCACGCCCACGTCCAGAAGGTTAACGATATTGTGATGCGACATCAGGCTTGCGGCTTGCGCTTCGCGTTGGAAGCGCTCCAAAAACTCCTTGTCGCTGTTGTATTCTGATTTAAGAATTTTAATGGCTACGCTGTGACCGGTACGAATATCCACCGCGCGGTACACCAGGCTCATACCGCCCTGACCGATAAAATCGATCAGCTTATAACGTTCGGCAAATACCATGCCCTTCATCATGGCGCGATCACCTCCGTTACGCGGCCTAAAACGAGGCTCACGTTATCGTGACCGCCGTGATCGAGCGCTACTTCCAACAGTTTGTCCGCTGCCTGCTCGCCCTCCAGCGAGGCGAGAATTTCGGCAATGTCAATGTCCTCTACCATGTTATACAGCCCGTCTGAGCAAATGAGCCACACGTCGCCCAGCTTTTTTTCAATCCGAAGCACATCCGGGCTTACGGTCGGGTCGGTGCCCAGCGCGCGCGTGATAACGCTGCGGTAGGGATGCGTTTTGGCCATGTCGGGCGTAATCATATGATTACGCAAAAGCTCGCCCACAACGCTGTGATCCTCCGTGCGGCAGATCAGCTCTCCGTCGCGGAACAGGTAGGCGCGGCTGTCGCCGACGTGCGCAATCCACATTTCGGCGCGCCCTTCCCACAGCAGGGTCAGCGTTGTGCCCATGCCGCTGAGCGCCAGTTCGTGACGCTGCATGTCGAAAATGCGGCGGTTGGACGCGTCCACCCCGATGCGCAGGGTGTTTTCCTCAGGCGTTTTGCCCTGCAGAAGGTTGCGCACCACCTGCACGGCGATCCGGCTGGCCGTTTCGCCGCCTCTGTGGCCGCCCATGCCGTCCGCAACGCCGTACAGGTTATGCGATACCAGCAAGGAATCCTGATTGGTTGGCCGCACAAGCCCCTTGTGTGTTTTGGCGTAAATCAGCATTGCGACCCTCCTTTTTGCATTTCGCCGGCATCAGGCCGCCTTAATTGTTGATGATATCAGGTTTGTCAGCTTCTTTCAAGTGCAGGTTGCGCAATTGGCCGCAGGCGCCGCTGATGTCCGCGCCCATTTCCCGGCGAACCGTCGCGGACACATGGTGGGCTTCCAAAATGGACAGAAAGGTTTGCACGGCGCTTTGCGAAGCCGGCTCCAGCCTGCGCTCCGGCACACGGTTGAGCGGGATAAGATTGACATGGCATTGCAGGCCGCTGACCAGCCGGGCCAGCTCATGCGCGTGTTCCGGACAGCTGTTGAGGCTGTCGATCAGCGCATACTCAAAAACCACCCTGCGCCCTGTGCGCTTCACATAATCCCGGACGGCGGCCATCAGCTCCGGCAAAGGGTAACGGTTGGCGATGGGCATGATCTGCCGGCGAATTTCGTCGTTGGGGGCGTGCAGCGAAAGGCTCAGGGTTATCGCAAGCCCTTCCTCCGCAAGCTGAAGGATGCGCGGCACAATGCCGCAGGTGCTTACGGATACGGCCCGAAGGCTCAGGTTTAAACCGTCGGGGTGGTTGAGCAGCTTTAAGAAGCGCACAACCTGGTCATAGTTATCCAGCGGTTCGCCGCTACCCATCAGCACCACATGCCCGACGCGCCCGGAAACCCCCAGGTAACGGTTGGCCAGCAACACCTGTGAAAGCATTTCCCCTGCGGACAGGTTGCGCACGCAACCGTTGAGCGTGCTCGCGCAAAACGCGCAGCCCATTTTGCAGCCTACCTGAGTGGAGATGCAAAGACTGTACCCGTAGTGGTAGTTCATCAGCACGCTTTCGATCAGGTTGCCGTCGGCGCACGCGTTAAGGAACTTGACGGTTTTATCTTTTTTGGAGGGAAAGCTGGCGTGAAGCGATAGAGGCAGATCATAGGCCCGCTCGGACAGCGCGTCGCGCAGCGGCTTGGGCAGATTGCTCATGTCGCAAAACGGCACGCCGCGGTTGAGCCAGCTGAATATTTGCTTGGCCCGAAAGGCTGGCTGATGCATTTCCGCCAGAAAGGTTTGCAATTCCTCCGGAAACAGATCCAAAAGGATGGTTTTCTCCGGCATGGCTATGCCCTCGCCTTGCGCATGCGCGCGATAAAGAACCCTTCCACCCCGTCGCGGTGCGCAAACAACTGAAGCCCATACGGCGACTGCTGTTGGCGAACGCTTTCGGGGTAGCTCAGGGGCAACGGCTCAAGGGAAAATTCGGGATGCTCCTGTAAAAACTCGCGGATCTGGCCCTCGTTTTCTTCGGGCAGGATCGAACAGGTGCTGTACACCATCAGCCCGCCCGGCCGTACATAGCGGTGCAGCGTGTTCAGAAGCTTCTTTTGGGATTCGACAATCGGGGCGATGTCTTTTTCCTGCAAGCGGTACTTCAAATCGGGCTTTTCCGTGAGCACGCCCAGACCGGTGCAGGGAGCGTCCAGCAGCACCGCGTCCATCACGCCCTCGTAATCCGGTTTGGGATCCGCCGCGTCGCGCACGGAAATGCGCAGGTTTTCCAAGTGCAGACGGCGTTTGGCAGATTCGAGCAGCAGAGCGCGCTTTTCATGCAGCTCCCACGCGAACACGCGGCCTGTGCCCTGCATGGTTTCCGCCATGTAGCAGGATTTGCCGCCAGGAGCCGCGCATGCATCCAAAACGCGCATGCCTGGTTTCACTTGCACAGCTTCCGCCGCAAAGATGCTGCTTTGCCCCTGAATGGAAAAATTGCCTGCTCGGTAATCGTTATCAAGCGCGATCTCCGTCGCGCCGCTGACCAGGTACGCGTGCGGCGCAAGGCCCTTTTGCCATGTCCACGCCTTGCCGTTGAGCAGAGCCTCAAAAGCAGCGTCATCAAATTTCATCAAATTGGGACGCAGCACCATCGGATGGTTTTGCCCGCGGTGGAGGATAATGGCTTCTGCAAACGTTTCGCCGTAGACGGCAATCAGCTTATCCACCAGCCACATCGGCATGCTGCCCATGATGTGGAGGTATTCCCGTAAGTCATCCTCCTTGCGTGGCCAGGGGATTTCCGCCTTGGCGCGCACAAGGTTGCGGAGCACCGCGTTCAAGAAGCCGGACGCGCCTTCCATGCCCAACAAACGCGCCAAATTAACGCCCTCGTTGACCGCCGCGCTGTCCGGCACCCGGTCATGAAACAAAATCTGGCATGCGCTTAAACGGAGGATATCGCGCTGCATCGGTTCGTTGGTGGGGTGATCCATCAGGCGATCCAGCGCAAAATCAATCTGAATTTGCTGCTCCAGCGTGGAATACACAATGCTGGTGGTAAGCCGGCGGTCGGCGGGGGAGAGCTTGGCTTTGGTTAACCGATCCTGCAAGGCAAGGGAAGCGTATGCGCCGTGCTCATGAACATCGCGCAGCACATCCAGCGCCACGCGTCGCGCGCCCGGCGTAAGCCCGGTGCGTTCCACCGGCTGCGCCGCCGCGTCCCGATCCGCATAACGGGGACGGTCCCCAAAGGGTCGGTTGCCCGATACTGGGCGAATACCTGCTGAGAAAGGGCGGCGATCCCCGCGGGGCGCACCGCCGGCGGGTTTGACAAAAGAACGGGGCGCATCCCCGGCTGGCTTGGCATAGCGGCGTTCGCCATCCCCGGCGGGTTTGGCAAAGCGGCGTTCGCCATCCCCGGCGGGTTTGGCAAAGCGGCGTTCACCGTCCCCAGCGGGCTTTCCAAAAGAACGGGGTGCGCTTCCTGCGGGTTTGGCAAAGCGGCGTTCACCGTCTCCAGCGGGCTTTCCAAAAGAACGGGGTGCGCTTCCTGCGGGTTTGGCAAAGCGGCGTTCGCCATCCCCAGCGGGTTTGCCAAAGGAACGGGGCGCGCTTCCGGCGGGCTTGGCATAGCGGCGTTCACCGTCTCCGGTGGGTTTGCCAAAGGAACGGGGCGCGCTTCCTGCGGGTTTGGCAAAGCGGCGTTCGCCATCCCCAGCGGGTTTGCTAAAGGAACGGGGTGCATCCCCAGCGGGTTTGGCAAAGCGGCGTTCGCCATCCCCAGCGGGTTTGCTAAAGGAACGGGGTGCATCCCCAGCGGGTTTGCCATAGCGGCGTTCGCTATCTCCGGTGGGTTTGCCAAAGGAACGGGGCGCGCTTCCGGCGGGTTTGCCATAGCGGTGTTCGCCGTCTCCGGCGGGTTTGCTAAAGGAACGGGGTGCATCCCCAGCGGGTTTGGCAAAACGACGTTCGCTATCTCCGGTGGGTTTGCCAAAGGAACGGGGCGCGCTTCCGGCGGGCTTGGCATAGCGGCGTTCACCGTCTCCGGCGGGTTTGCTAAAGGAACGGGGTGCGCTTCCGGCGGGTTTGCCATAGCGGCGTTCACCGTCTCCGGCGGGTTTGCCATAAGAACGGGGCGCATCCCCGGCTGGCTTTCCATAGCGGCGTTCGCCATCCCCGGCAGGCTTGTTAAAAGAACGGGGCGCATCCCCGGCGGGCTTTCCGTAGCGACGTTCGCCGGAAGAGGAACCGGACGGTTTTCGATTACCATCCTTGAAATTTGCGGAAGGGCGATTGCCTTGCCCGTTTCCTCTGCCGCCGCGCTGATTTCCCTGATCGCTCATAATTCAACCTCACAAAGCGGTTTTCCCGCCGCAATCGGATGTCCGAGTAAAAACGCGCGCGCGTCCAACCGTTTGGCGTTGGGCGCTTGAATTTCGGTTAGCTCCATGGCGCCGTCGCCGGTTGCAATCACCAAACCGCGCTTCGCGTCCGCCTGCAGCACGACGCCCGGTTCGGCCCCGGATAAGCCTTCCGCCCGCGAGGTGCGCCACACCTTCAGCACGCCGTTTTGCAGCGGCGCATACGCGCAGGGCCAAGGATTCATGGCCCGCACGCGGCGCAGGCATACGTCGGTCGGCTGGGTAAAGTCGAGCAGTCCCATTTCCTTTTCCAGTTTGGGGTCGTAGGTCATTTGGGTCTCATCCTGCTTTTCACGGGGACAGTCTCCCCGCTGCAAGCATTCGACAGTTTTCATCAGCAACGACGCGCCCATTTCCGACAGCCGCGCAAGCAGGGTGCAGGCGGTATCCTCCGGGGCAATGGGCGTTTCGGCCCGCAACAGCATATCGCCGGTGTCGATGCCCTTATCGGTCAGCATGGTCGTGATGCCGGTAACGGCGTCGCCCTGCAAAATCGCCCAGTTCACCGGCGCGGAGCCACGGTGGCGGGGCAACAGCGAGGCATGCACGTTTACCGTGCCCAAGGTGGGCACGTCCAGCACTTCCTGGCTCAGGATCTGCCCAAAAGCGGCGGTTACGCACAGGTCCGGCTTCAGGGCGCGCAGATCGTCCAGCCCGTCCTTACGTATTTTGAGGGGTTGAAACACCGGGATACCGTGCGCAAGCGCGAGCGCCTTGACCGGGCTTAGCTGCACCTTGCCGCCGCGTCCCTTGGGGCGGTCCGGCTGGGTAAAAACTCCGATCACTTCATGCGCGGAATCAAGCAGCGCTTGCAACGGGGGAACAGAGAACTCCGGCGTACCCATGAACACAATCCTCACAGGCAGACCTCCCCCTCAGAGGCAGCGGGCTGATCCTTACCGGGAGCTTCCGCTTCCGACGGTTCGGCTCCGTCATCCTCATCATCGTCCTGAAAGATTTCATGCTCCATGATATCCACATACAACTGACCGTCCAGATGGTCGATTTCATGGCACAGCGCGCGCGCAAGAAAGCCCTCGCCCGAGACTTCGATCGGCTCCCCTTTGGCGTTTTGCGCCTTCACCAGTACCTTCATGGGGCGGCTGACCACGCCCGCCCGGCCGGGGATACTCAGGCAACCCTCGGGGCCGACCTGCTCGCCCTCGCTGGATACGACCACGGGGTTGACCAACTCATACAGGTGATCGCCAACGTCCACCACGCAGACGCGCTTCAAAATCCCCACCTGCGGCGCGGCAAGCCCAGCGCCGTCGTTTTTATACATGGTTTCCGCCATATCCTTGAGGAGGATTTTCAGACGCATGTCAAATTTCTCGACCGGTTTGCAATGTTTACGGAGTTTTTCGTCCCCGATTTCGACAATCTTTCTGGTTGCCATCCGTATTTCTCTCCTTATCCTATCACGCTAAATCAGCGTCGCGGGGTTATACTCCGCGTAAATCTGGCAGTTTGGGTCGCTGACCGAAGCCAGCTCGCCCAGTAGTTGAAGCACGGGCTTCGCATCCGCATGCTCAAACACCTTGAGCAACACATGGTAGCGGAACTTGCCCCGAATTTTCGCCACCGGGGCTTCGCTGGCGCGCAGCATCAGCACGCGGCGTTTCTGCGCGGGATGTTCCGCAAGAAACGCCTCGACCGTGTCCAGAAGGCGGTTGCTCATCGCCTCTGCTTCCGAAGCCTGCTCGCTCTCCACCAGCAGGCGCGCGATCACCGTAAAGGGCGGATACAGGCCCGTGCGGCGGCGGTCGAACTCCTGCGTAAAAAACGCGCGGTAATCCTGCGCGGCCGCCGCGATGATGCAGGGATGTTCCGGCTTGTAGCTTTGCACAACCACTTCGCCCGGCTCGTCGGCACGGCCCGCGCGGCCCGCGACTTGCGTAACCAGCTGAAACGTGCGCTCCTGCGCGCGGTAATCGGGCAGGTTTAAGGTCAAATCCGCCGCGACCACGCCAACCAGCGTAACGTGGGGGAAATCCAGCCCTTTGGCGATCATTTGCGTGCCAATCAGCGCCTGCGCCCGGCCCTCGCGGAAGGCGGTAAGCAAGTGGTAATGCGCATCGCGTTTCTGGGTGGTGTCGATATCCATACGGATGGTTTTCACATTCGGGAAAAGCCGGTGTAATTCCTCCTCCACCTTTTGGGTGCCCGTGCCAAAGTAACGGATATACTTGCTGCCGCACTCCGGGCATTTTGTTGGGGGCGCGGCGACCGCGCCGCAAAAATGGCAGTGAAGCTCCCCGGTTTGGCTGCCTTCCACCTGATGTAGCGTCATGCTCACATCGCACTGGGGGCACTTCACAACGTAACCGCAGTTGCGGCAACTCACAAAGGTGTTGTAACCGCGCCGATTCAAAAACAGCATCGCCTGCTGCCCGCGCTCAAAACAGGCTTTGAGCCTCTGTTGCAGCAACTGGCTGAAAATGGAGCGGTTGCCAGCCGCAAGCTCCTTGCGCATATCGACGACCGTCACCTCGGGCAGGGGACGGTTGTTGACGCGGTGCGGCATTTCCACAAGCGTATAATCCCCGCGCCGGGCCATGGCGAAGCTCAGGATGCTGGGTGTGGCGCTGCTGAGCAACAGGGTCGCGCCTTCGCGCGCGCAACGGCTTTTGGCAACGCGGCGCGCATCGTAACGCGGGTGGCGGTCGCTCAAGTAGGTCTGCTCATGCTCCTCGTCAATCACGATCAGCCCAAGGCGTTCCACTGGGGCAAACACGGCGGAACGCGCGCCGATAACCACACGGGCGCCGCCAAGGCGAATCCGCCGCCACTCGTCGTAACGCTGGCCGTCGGTCAGGCGGCTGTGCAAAACCGCGGTGTTTGGGCCAAAACGGTCCCGAAACCATGAAACCATTTGCGGCGTAAGCGCGATTTCCGGCACCAGAATGATGGCGGCCTTGCCAAGCTCCAACATGCGCTTAACCATGGCAAGATACACTTCGGTTTTTCCGCTGCCGGTTACGCCGTGCAGCAGAAATGCTCCCTCGCCTTGTTCCAAAGGCGGCGTCATAATCCGGAGCGCGGCCTGCTGCTCGGCTGTAAGCGACGGCGCCGAGTTGGGGCGGCTTTCCATATCCTCATAGGGCAGGCGGTACACTTCCCGGTCAAACAGCCGCACATAACCGCATTCTTCCAGCTTATGAAGCGCTTCCTGCGGGCTGGCAACCAGATCTGCAAGCTCCGCGATCAAATGCGGTTGGCCGTCCGCCAGCATCCGCAACAGGGTGGCGCGTTTGCGGGAACGCCCCTGCTCATTGGCGGCAGCGGATACATCCACATTGGCGTTTAACTGCGCCATGGCTTCCCGGCGGGTTTGCACCCTGCCTGTGCGCATGGCGGACGGCGTCATCAGCCGCAGGGCTTCGGAAAGGGGGCAGTGGTCTTCCGCAGCCAGCTCCTTGGCCAGTTCCAGAATGGGCGGAAGTATCGCCGCGTAAGTTTCCAGCGCGCAGAGTACCGGGCGCAGGCGTGCCGAAGGGACATCGCAGGTTTCGCACAGCTCCACCACAATGCCGTCTACCTGCCGCTTGCCAAGGGGCACACGCACACGCGTGCCAGGCTCAAGGATCATCCCTTCCGGAACCAGGTAGGAGAACGGCTTGGCGACGTTTTCGTGGATCACATCCACCACAACCTGCGCAATCATGGCGCTCCCTCCTTTCCTGGTAAAAGGCACATCAACGGAAGTAACGGCTGTTCGGTTTGGGCACGCGGCTCTTTTTTCCGCGCTTCGGGCCTTTGTGGAAAAGGCGCATCAACAGCCGGATCAGCCCAAACAGCAAGGCGAAGGGCAGAGAAACCAGCACCGCCATTTCCACCGAGAACGGTGGGAAAGGGTTGGGATCGGCATAGGTGGCGGATTCGATTTCCTCAATGGATTTAGGCGCATTTTCCCGCCGGGCAATGGAGCGGGACGCAATCAATTCGTAAGTGATCGCGCTGCCGCCGTCGGAGGGGTAATAGGTCATGGTGCCAAATACTTCGCCTTTGGTAACCGGCGTGGCGAAATTGGACCGCGTGTAATCGATCAGCACGGATTGCTTTAAGTTGCGGGCAATGGATTCAACCTCGGTTTTGGTGGCGACGATGTTGACGGTGCGCGTGTCGCCTATGGGCTGAATATCCAGTTGCAGGCGGCCTATATCCTCGTCCTCCATCGAATAGCCGGTGGTTTCCACTACGGTGGGGTTCATGTTGTACAGATCGACAGGCGTTACGCTTTCAAACTGCGAAAAACCGTATTCCATCAGCTTTTTGGAATCCGTCCAGCGCCCGGTGTTGGTGGTGTAAAGAACCACCGAAATCAGGCTGACGCCGTCTTTTTCGGCAGAGCCGATGTAGCAGTATCCGGCGCGGGCATGGTAACCGGTTTTGATGCCGTTCGCATACGGGTAATAATAAGGATTATCCTCGCTGGAATTGAGCCAGTTGTCCTTGTTGCCGATCAGCACCCGCGAACGTTGCAGGTTGCTTTTGGGCAACCGGTAGGTGTAGGTGTTGGCGATGGAGCGGAAGGTTTCGTTCTTCATGGCCGCAAGCGCAATTTTGGACATGTCGCGCGCGGTGGTATAGTGGTTATCGTCGTGCAGGCCGTTGGCATTGGCGAAGTGCGTGGCGGTGCAGCCAAGCGACACGGCTGTCTGGTTCATCAGATCCACAAAATCGTTCATATTGCCGGAGATGGTTTCCGCAATGAGGTTTGCGCCTTCGTTACCGGAACGCACCATCGTAGCGTACAGCAAATCCTGAAAGTTGATGGTTTCGCCCACGGAAAGCGGAATGGTGGAACTGTCGCTGGGCACATTGGCGGAGGTATCGTCCATGGTGACGGTCGCGTTCATATCGCCCATGGTCAGGCCCAGATAGGTGGTCATGATTTTGGTGGTGGAGGCGGGATACATCAGCTCGTCGGCATTTTTTTCAAAAATCACTTCGCCGGTTGAAGCCTCGATCAATATGGCTGATTTGGCATAAAGCTGATCTTCCGTCAGATTTTCGGGGTGGGTTTCATCGTAGGCGGGGGCGTCGGAAGAAAGCGTCGGCGCGATGAACTTGACTTGCTGGTCCGCCGTCTGCTGCGTATCCTCCGCAAGGGAAATGCCCGGCTGACCGAAACAGCCGCCGGTTGCGAGCAGAAGGACGGCAAGACTGACCGCCAGCCGTTGAAACGCTTTCCTCAAATCGCCACCTCCCTAACTGTTTCCGTATCCAACAAAATATTATATCGCGGTCCGCCGCGTTTGTCCATTCCGAACCCCCGATCGCCTCAGCAGCACGCGTTTACGGTAATGTTGCGCACCCAACGGCCCTGCCGCAGCACGTGCAGCGCGATAAACAGCTTTGCGTTCATCAGCAGCTGCACAATCAGCACGGCGGTCGCCATCGGCAGTTTGCCTGGCAGCAGTAAGCCCATCAGCACACAGGCCGGCACGGCTACCGCCCACATGTAGCCGCTGTCCAGCAGCATCGCGTTGCGCGTGTCGCCCCCCGCGCGCAGGCAGAAAAAGCAAAAGGCGTAGACAAAGCTGATGGGCGCGAATACGGCCATAATGCAGGTGATGCGGGTGGCCGTTGCCCGAAGTGCGTCGCTGATGTTGTAAAATTGCGGCAGCAGGAACGCCAGCCCGCAGCAAAGCAACGTGCTCAGAAACCCGATGCCAAGCGTAAGCAACAGAAGCTTTTTACTGTTTTCCCGCGCCTGATCCAGCTCGCCCGCGCCAAGCGAAGCGCCAATCAGCACCGACACCGCCGAGGAGTTGCCGGTAATGATGACGGCGGATATCTGGTAGCAAAGCTCCGCGATGGTCAGCGCGGGCAGCGCGGTTTCGTCCAACCTTGCGTAACACCAGAAAAAAATATTCAAGCCGAAGCTGTAAAGCAATTCGTTCACAATCAGCGGTACCGCCTTGCCAAAGAAGGCGCGGCGGATGCTGCGATCCAGTCGCAGGCACGCGCCCGGTTCAAAGGAAAAATACATGCGGCGGCGCGCCATCAGCGTAAGGTAGAAGCCCATTTCAAACAGGCGGGCAATCAGCGTTCCCAAGGCCGCGCCCGCCACGCCCATTCGGGGGAACCCGAGCGAGCCAAAAATGAACAGATAGTTGCAAAACGCATTCACCGCCATGCTGCCGAGGCTGACCAGCATGCTGATGCGGTTTTGGCCGAGGGAACGCATGGAAAAAATGCACGCGCTGCTGATGGCCGCCGGAAAATAGCTGAAGCTGATCAGGCGCATATAGGTTACGCCGAGCGCGATTGTCTGCGGATCCGTTACAAAAATCCGCATGATGGACTCCGGGAAGAAAAACAGCAGCGCAAAAAAGACCCCCGCGTTCAGGATCGCCAGGATCATCTCCGTCCAGAACAGGCCAAGGCAGGCTTTGCGGTTGTGAGCGCCAAAGTACTGGCTGATCATTAAGCCGCCGGCGCCGGCCAACCCAAAAATAAAGCCGTTGAAAATGACCACCGGCTTGTTAGCCACGCTGACAGCGCTCATGGCCAACCCTTGCACATCTAGCGAGCCGACCATCAGCGTATCCACCATGTTGAACATGTTGTTGATAAGCTGCTGTACGGTAACCGGCAACATAACGGCCAGTGCGCCTTTGTAAAACAATCGGGTACCAAGGTACGGGTGAATCGCCTGCCGGAGGCGCTGCATGGGAAATCCCTCTTTTCTGTGACAACGATCCGCGCGGCGGGGCGTAAGGAAAAAGTGAAAGAGAAATACATCTTACCGCAAACCGCATAGTTTGGCAACCGCCGGAGGGGGAGGAGCAAATGTATACATAGCACGCGCCGCAAAACGCGCGCCCAAAACCGCCCGGGAGCGGGAGGCGAGGTGTGGCGCAAACCGTAAACATGGTGTACAATAAAAAAGGAAGCATGCCGCAACGGCGGGCAATGATGGAGGAAACCATGGCATATCAAGCGCTTTATCGGCAGTGGAGACCCCTGAAATTTGAACAGGTCGTGGGGCAGGAGGCCGTTGTCAAAACCCTGCGCAGGCAGATCGAAACAGGGCGCATCGCGCACGCATACCTGTTTTGCGGTTGCCGGGGCACAGGCAAAACAACGCTGGCGAAAATTATGAGCCGCGCGATCAACTGTCAAAACCCGAACCATGGCGATCCCTGCGGCGTTTGCGAACCCTGCAAAGCCATCCTGACGGAAAGCACGTTGGATGTGCTGGAACTGGACGCCGCCAGCAACAACAGCGTCGATAACGTGCGCGATCTGCTGGAACAGGTGCGCTACCCCGCGCAGGTCGGGAAATATAAGGTGTATATTATTGATGAGGTTCACATGCTTTCCACGGCTGCTTTTAACGCGCTGCTGAAAACATTGGAAGAACCGCCCGCGCATGTGGTGTTTATTCTGGCTACCACCGAGCCGCAAAAAATCCCCGCGACCATCCTGAGCCGTGTGCAGCGGTTTGATTTTGGTCGCATACCCGCGCCGGCCATCGTGGAGCGCATGAAACTGGCGCTGGATGGCATGGGCATTGCGGCGGAGCCGGAGGCGCTACAAATGGTGGCGCGCGCTGCGGAAGGCGCGCTGCGCGACGCTTTCAGCATTTTGGATATGTGCGTTTCCGCAACGCCGGACGGAAGCATGACCGCCGCTACCGTGCGGGACGTGTTAGGCGCAAGCGACAAGTCGTTTCTGTTTGCGTTTGGCGATTGCCTCGCGGCAGGCGACGCGCAGGGCGTTATGCGGCAGATCGATGTGCTGATGCGCTCCGGCAGGGAACCGCAGGTGTTTTTAAAGGAAGTAAACGCGCACCTGCGGGCGCTTTTGACCGCTCAAACCGTTGGGGATCAGGCGGCGAACCTGCTGGAGGTAACCGATGAGGACGCAACGCGTTACCAGGCGCAGGGGGAGCGGTTTTCACAGGAACGGTTGCTGCGTATGCTGGATGGCATGATGCGCGCGGAAAGCGAACTGCGTTACGCATCCTCCCCACGCATTGGGTTGGAGGTCGCGGCGCTTCGAGCCTGCGGGGAAACGCGCGGGGAGGACCTCTCGGCGCTTCTGGAGCGCATTGCAACGCTGGAAATCAAGCTGGGCGCGCTGACAACCGCGCTGGACAGCGGCCGATGGACGCAGGCGGAGCCGGCCAAGGCGGAAGCCCCAAAAACAGCGCCCGCAGAACCCGCGCCCGCCAAGGAGGCGCAGCCCGAAAAAGCCAAAGCTGCGCCAACGAACGAACAGGAGATTTGGGATCAGGCATTGCAGCTGATTGCCAAAACCGAACCCCCGCTTTTCGGTCTTTTGAAAAAAGAACGCTTTATCGGCGCGAAGGGTCAGGTTTTTCAGCTTCAGGTTGCCTTTGAACGCAAGGATTTTTCCCTCGTATCGCTCAACAAGCAAACCCGTAAGGACAGCGTGGCCAGGGCGCTGAGCGAGGTGGCGGGGAAGCCGCTCCTGTTTGAAGCCGTGCTGGAAGGGGACGGAAGGGCGACCCGCGACAGCGAACTGCGCGACCAGAACGCGCGCACGCTAATTGAATCTTTCGGCCGGGACGCGGTGCAGATCGACGATACGGCCGGTAAAGCCTGAGCGACAGAATTTGCGGAGGAATACGCTTGAAAAAGTCTTTTGTGAAAGCGGAACAGCGGCGCGAGGACGGCCACCGTTACAAGCATGATCTGGGTCAGCATTTCCTGTACGACACCGCCCTTTTGCGTTCGCTTGTGCAGCGCGCGGGGGTCACCAAAGCGGATCGGGTGCTCGAAATCGGCCCCGGAGCAGGCACGCTGACGGTGTGTCTGTGCGAGGCAGCGGAGCGCGTGGTGGCCGTGGAAGTGGATGAAACGGTGATCCCATATCTGCGTGTGGCAACCGAAGGGTTTGGCAACGTGGAGATCCTTCAGGGGGATATCCGCAAAATGAACCTGCAAGCGGTAACCGGGCCGTTGGGTCCGGATTTTTGCGTGGTGGCCAATATCCCTTACAATATCACCACCCCCATACTGGACCTGTTCTGGGGCAGCGGCTTGCCGGTGCGGCAGATGTCCGTGATGGTGCAAAAGGAAGTGGCGCAGAAACTGATCGCCAACCCCGGCGACAGCGCCTATGGGCTGACCAGCGTTCGCTGCCATTATTACTGCGAACCTCAAATGGTGGAAGAAGTGCCCGCCAAGGCTTTTACGCCCCCGCCCAAGGTGGACAGCGCATTTGTGAACCTGAGCTTTCGCAAAGAGTCGCCAGCTGCGGTGGAAAACGAGGATTTGCTCTGGCGCTTGATCCGCGCTGGGTTTCTGCAACGCCGAAAAACGCTGTTTAACGCGATCCGGGGCGTTGCGCCCTGCTCGGGGGAGCCGTTGCGCGAGGCGATCGATCAGCTTGGGTTGCCGCAAACCATCCGGGGCGAGGCGCTGGATGTGCCGCAATGGATTGCCCTTGCCAACGCACTGAACCGGATTCCGCGCGCGGACGGGCCGGAAAACCCGGACGCAGTCGCGAAGGAACGCGCTGCGGTTGCCGACGGCGACCAAGCGTGACCGACGAAAAACTGCGCCGGATGCGCCGATGGGCTTTCAACAAACTGAAATCATGTTGCGCGTTGCCTGATTGGTTGACCCACCCCTGAATAACGCTTTAACGAGGCA
Organism: Candidatus Limiplasma sp.; assembly: GCA_035353615.1. Classification (GTDB taxonomy): domain Bacteria; phylum Bacillota; class Clostridia; order Christensenellales; family Aristaeellaceae; genus CAXXOK01. Next base: position 67,026 of record DAOPZY010000009.1, on the reverse strand, counting down.
ACCTCAGCACCTTGAGCGTGTCGCACAGCTTACAGACTGCTGAAAAACCCTTGCCGCTCAAAAAGGGTCAAGAGCGAAACCTTGCGGTTGGACCGCCGTTGGCCATTTCCCGCCGGAAGCCTTATGTGGCAACACATTCAACGAATGCGCCCACGAGTGCCGAAAGCACAATGGGGTGCGGAATATGGACTCAATTCAGTATGTCACCGGGCTGAACTTAGGGGAAGCATGAAGAAGCCGGATGGAAAGCCATACGTCGAAACATTTTATCATATACCCTGTGGGGAGGGCGCTAATCCACGGCTTAAAATGCGAGCATTGCCGCGCGGCGGGGGAGCCGTGGCGCGGGCAAAGTTGCAGCTTGAATATCGCAGGATTGCACCTGCAGACTTGCAACTTTGCGCCGTTTAGTTTGATAATTCACAAACGAAGTCCGGAAGCCTGAACCGATGCACGGACTTATATCGGGCTTCGAAAGACTGGACACAGAACTTATCAGGCCTTTCAGAACCTTCCGAGCTGCTGAACGTGCGGTTTTACAGGCGAGTTTGTGAAAAAAATAAAAATCTTGAAAAATGTTTAATTTTGAGCAGGAGTTTTGAAGTAAATGGAGAATGTTTTGAATTAGGGCGAGATTGTGCCATTTCGTCCGAATGGCCATCTGTTCTGCGGCACAGGCCGCTTGAAATCCACGGCTTATCCCACACTAATACTCCAAGGAGGAAAACATCATGAGTTTGGACCTGAAATACCTCGGCATCATTGAATCCAAGGCTGTGTACCGCAATCTTCCCGCTTGCACATTAACTGAGTACGCGCTTGCGCGCGGTGAGGGTAAACTGAGCAAAACCGGCGCGCTGGTTGTGAAAACCGGCAAGTACACCGGCCGTTCGCCCGAGGACCGTTTTGTGGTCGACGAGCCTTCCATCCATGACGAGATCGCCTGGGGTAAGGTCAACGTGCCGATCAGCATTGAAAAGTTTGACGCCATTTACAAGAAAATGTGCGCATACCTCCAAAACCGCGAGCTTTTCGTGTTCGACGGCTTTGCGGGCGCTGATCCCAAATACCGCATTGGCGTGCGCGTCGTTAACGAGTTAGCCAGCGAGAACATGTTCATCCATCAGCTGCTGCTGCGCCCTTCCGAGGAAGAACTTGCCTCCTTTAAGAGCGACTTCACCATTATCGCCGCCCCCGGCCTCAAGTGCATCCCCGAAGTGGACGGCGTGCACAGCGAAGCGGCCATCATCATCAGCTTTGAGCGCAAACTCGTGCTGGTTGCCGGCAGCCAGTATGCCGGCGAAATCAAGAAGAGCGTGTTCAGCGTGATGAACTACGTGCTGCCCAAGCAGGGCATCTTCTCCATGCACTGCTCCGCCAACGTGGGCAAGGACGGCGACAGCGCCATCTTCTTCGGCCTTTCCGGCACCGGCAAAACCACCCTTTCCGCGGACCCCAACCGCAAGCTCATCGGCGACGACGAACACGGCTGGAGCGACGACGGCGTCTTTAACATCGAAGGCGGCTGCTATGCCAAGTGCATCAACCTTTCCAAGGAACATGAGCCGGAAATCTACGGCGCGATCAAGTTTGGCGCGTTGGTGGAAAACGTTGTGATGGACGATGAAACCCGCGAGCTGAATTTTGACGACGACAGCCTGACCGAAAACACCCGCGTCGGTTATCCGGTGGATTACATCAGCAACGCGGAGCTTAGCGGCATGGCGGGCACGCCCAAGACCGTTATCTTCCTGACGGCTGACGCCTTCGGCGTACTGCCTCCCGTGAGCAAACTGAGCCGTGAAGCGGCCATGTACCATTACGTGAGTGGCTACACCGCCCGTTTGGCCGGCACGGAACGCGGCGTTACCGAGCCGCAGGCTACCTTCTCCACCTGCTTTGGCGCTCCGTTCCTTCCGCTGCCCGCCAGCCGTTACGCGGAATTGCTGGGCAAGCGCATTGATTTGAGCGGCGCGAACGTGTACCTGGTCAACACCGGTTGGTCCGGCGGCCCCGCCGGCAAGGGCGGCAACCGCATGAAGCTGCCGCTGACCCGCGCTATGGTGACCGCCTGCCTCAACGGCGAGCTGGAAAAGAGCGAATTCGTGCTGGATCCGATCTTCAACGTGCTCGTGCCCAAGACCTGCCCCAACGTGCCGGACGACGTGCTCGCCCCCCGCAACACCTGGGCGGACAAGGCCGCTTATGATGAAACCGCCAAGCAGCTGGCTTCGATGTTCCAGAAGAACTTCGCGAAGTACCAGAACATGGATCAGAAGATCATCGATGCCGGCCCCAAAGCCTAATCAATAGCCGTTCCTATTCAAGAACCGCCCGGCAGTTGATGCCGGGCGGTTTAGTCTGTTAAGAAGTTGGGCCAAGGGATGAAAACCCTTGCCATGTTCCATGGGTGAAATTCGCCTGGGTTTGGGGCGAACCCCCAAACCCTGTTGCCGAAGTATCCAATCCAAATCAAACGAACCGCCTGCAGCGCGACGAGGCGAGCGGCGAGAGTTGCCCTTGTGTGTTATACGATCAATCAAGCCGTTCGGCAACGGATGCAGAACGGCTTGATTGGTTACGAGGTTCCGTCGAAACAGATGTTGTGCGTTGCTTAGCACCTCGGGATGTTTGTTCCCTTGTTGTTTAGACCGCTGCTTGGCGTTTATCCAGAACCCAAGCAAGTTTTTCGCCGCAGCGACGGGGCAAGGGTCTTGGCCCGGTTTCGCTGCGGCAAAGGTTCATTGCAGCCTAAACCCAAAGCGCATTCTGATCAGTAAATATTGTTTGCCTCCACCGCCGTGTCGGTTTCCAAAAGCTGACGGGAAGCCAATTCATAAAAGAATCCATGCTGCGAAAGCAGCTCCTCAAAAGTACCGTTTTCCACAATGCGGCCCCCATCCAAAACCAGGATACGGTCGCAATGCCGAATGGTGGAAAGCCTGTGCGCGATGACGATGCGCGTGCATTTCAGCGCCGCGAGCGAATCCGCGACCTGCTTTTGCGTAATGTTGTCCAAAGCGCTGGTGGCTTCATCCAGCATCAGTATATGGGGCTTGGGCGCCAGCGCGCGCGCGATCATCATCCGTTGCCGCTGGCCGCCGGAAAGGCCCCCGGAACCTTCGGTGATCATCGTATACATGCCCATCGGCATATCCGCGATGTCCTGATCCAGCCCCGAAAGCCGGGCAACCTCCCAAGCTTCCTCCAGGGTGAGCGAAGGCGCGGAAATGGCGATGTTGCTGAACAAATCTCCCGCAAACAACTTGCCGTTTTGAATCACCACGCCGATCTTTTTTCGCAGGGAGCGAAGATCAATGCGGTTCAGGTCCACATGGTCGTAGTAAATCGCGCCCTTACGGGGCGTTTCAAACCCCATGAGCAGGCGCATCAGCGTTGATTTGCCGCAACCCGTGCGCCCGACGATCGCCACATACTCATGCGGCTTGATCGTGAGGCTGATATCGCTGAGCAAGTCCGGCCCGTTCTCGTCATAGCGGAAACTGACATGGCTCAGTTCGATCGCGCCGCTCAGGTTGGTTAGTACGGTTTTGCCCGCATCGGTTTCCGGTACCGCGCGAAGGATCGGCTCAACCATTTCCAGCTGCGGGCGGATGCTGGCGAAGGTTGTCGTAAGCTCGGAAAGGGACAGGAGCGCCGCGCTGATCATGCCGTAGGAGACGCTGAAAGCCATGTAATTCCCCACGGACACGTGACGGACCACCGCGATATAGTAAAATGAGAGCGTACCCAGCAAATTGATAAAGGTGTTAATCACGCTTGCGTAACGGATCATCTTCGGCGGTCGGTAACTGAGCGCGGCTTGTTTGCGGTACAGCTCCGCCCATTTTGCGAACCCGCGCTTTTCCGAGCCGGTTAGCTTGATTTTTTGGATGCCGGAAAAAAGCGCGAAAACCAACCCGTTCAGTTGTGCGCTGATCGCCATGGAGGCCCGTTCCTGTTTCAGCTCCCACAGCGCGGTCAGGATGTTGACCGCCGCAAGCGCGGCCACAAGAAGCATCGCCGGCGCCACCAGCTCGCTGGCCAGCGCGTTAATCTGAAACAGATAAATCAGGGACAGTATGGCCGAAAGCAACGAGCCGGTCACGGCGTTGACCAGCTTGTCGCAAAGGGCGGAAAGCGCGCTGATGCGGCTGGCCAGCTCGCCGGAATTGTAACGCTTGAAAAATGTGGCGGGAAGCATCAGCACGCGAGCCATCGCCGCCGGCTCCACCGCAAGCTGGATTCGGGTTGTGATGCGCTGGGACAGAAACCCGCGCGATACGTTCAGCATCGCCGTGGCAACGGTAAAGGTGACCAGCATCATCAGCGTCGGCGGCAGGTAGTCGGCATTGCCATCGGGGATCACCCGGCCAAACAGCAGCTGGTTCACCATAGGGCTGAATAGGCCAAAAAGCGTAACCAACAGCGAAACGCCCACATAAAGCGCGCCATCCCCCGGGGAGAGCACAGAAACCATGTACCGCACCAAATCATGCACAGCCATCCGGGTTTGGGGAAAGGGTTTATAAAAACAGTAGGCGTCAACATCCAGCAGGGCAGCCCGTGCTCGGGTCACTTTGAGTATCTGACCGCTGGTTGGGTCGCGGTATTCATAACCGGAAAATCGGCGGGGAAGCAGCGCGACCGTCTCGCCGGTAGTCAGCGTGCCCAGCATGGGGCCGATGCTGTCGCGGTACCAACTGCCGGTGAGCTGCACGCGCCGTTTGAGCACGCCTGTGGGCCGCAGGGCGTCGTCGAGGTATTCGTTCACCTCGGTAACGCTTTCGGGAACCGAGGTTAACGGAATATGGAAAAAGCGCAGTATCTCGTCCACAGCATTTTTCACACGATGCCGGTCATCGGCAAACCGCTCGCCAAACCGCTCGCCCATGATGACGGACGAAAGGCCGTACATCGCGCGGTCAAAACCGTCGCCATCCATGCGCATACGCTCGCGCAACTGCTCGTCAAACCAGTGCGACACCCCGATTCGCCCCCTTTCAGTTCATGGTGACCAGCTCGCGGTAAAGCCCTTCGCTTGCGTACAGGGCCTCATGTTTACCCCGCTGAGCAACTTTGCCGTGATCCAGCACAATAATTTCATCACAGTCCCGGATGGTGGAAAGGCGGTGGGCGATGATGACGCAGGTGATGCCGCGATTGCAGATGGCCCGGATCAGCTCAGCCTCGGTTTGCGCGTCCAGCGCGCTGGTTGCCTCGTCTAAAATGGCGATGGTGGGGTCCAGCGCCAGCGCTCGGGCAATATCGATCCGCTGACGCTCCCCGCCGGAGTAGTTTTTTCCGCCTTCCAGCAGCTTGGCGCGGTAACCGCCCTCGCGGCTCAGGATCATGTGATCGATCTGCGCGTCGTGCGCGGCCAGAATCATTTCAAAATCAGCGATGGATTCATCCCACATTTTAATATTGGCGGCGACCGTATCCTCAAACAGGGTCACGTCCTGATCGACCACCGCGACGGAACCGGTAAACACCTCGTGTTCAATCTGGTCGATCGGTTTGCCGTCAAACAGGATTTCACCGCTCCACGGCCGGTAAAGCCCGCTGATGAGCTTTGCAAGCGTCGATTTGCCGCAACCGCTTGCGCCAACCAATGCCACGCGCTGGCCAGTTTTCAGGCTCATGCTGAAATCCTCAATCAGAGGCGCGGCAAGCGGGTTATAGCCAAACGTGACGTGACTGAGCGTCACATTGCCGGACAGTTTTCGGTAGGTGCGCGTTTCATCGTCGGGGGACGCGGCTGGGTAAAGGTCCGGCGAGTAATTCATAACATCCTGCACGCGTTCCATGTTCGCGCGCAGGCGCTCCATTTCTTCGCGCAGGCTGCGCAGGGTTTCCACCGGGCCCATGAACGCGGTTAAAAACCCTTGGAAAGCCAGCAGCATACCGACGGTCAGCGCGCCCTTCATGATGAGCGCCGCGCCCACGCATAACACAAACACGCCGGACAATGCGCCGCAAAGCACCGCCAGACTGCCCCAGTAGCCGCCAAGCCGTGCGCTTTGAACGGCGGCGGCGTTCACGCCGGCATGGTATCCGGACCATTTTTGGAAAAAACCATCCTCCGCGCCGGAGGATTTGATGGTTTCGATCATTTCCACACCGCTGAGCGTGGTGGCTTGCAGCTTACCCATCAGCATCATGGAGGCGCGGCTGATGTTGGCGCGTTTCCTGGCCACATAGGCGGAAACCAGCAATGTCAGCGCCGCGCCGCCAAGGCCAATCAGCGTCAGCGGTATGCTGTAACTGAGCATCACCACCAGATAGAAAACCAGCATCGCCATATCCAACGCTAACGGAGCCAGCCGCTCAAACACGGTGGAGGCAATACCCTCGTTCGCCTGCTGGCGCATGGCGATATCGCCGGCAAACCGCGCAGAAAAGAATTGAATGGGCAGCTGCAACACATGCCAGAGGAAGGTGCCGCTGCCGATAATGGCGAACTTGCCGGAAATTTTCAAGTTGTAATTGGCGGAGAGGACGGAAACGACCGTTTGCAGCAGGATGAATGCCGCGAACAGGTACACAAACGGCATCAGCCATTGCGGCTTTGCGCCGGTGAGCAGATCGTCCAAAAAAACCCGGGAAAACAGCGGGGAGATAATCCCAAGCACCGAGGTGAGCAGGCTAATCATCAGCACGAACGCCAGCATGCTGCCCGAACCGCGCAGGCGACTGCGGATAAAACGGTACAGGCTGGGCGAGTGGCCTTCGCGCACAAATGCCGGTTGCGGCTCAAAAACCAGCGCCACCCCTGTAAAGGCCCGGTCAAACTCCTCCATGGGGATGGTTTCCGGCCCGGTCGCGGGGTTGCAGATCAGCGCGCCGTGGCCGCGAAAACCGCAGAAAACAACAAAATGATTAAAATTCCAATGAAGGATGCAGGGCAGGGGCACGCCCGAAAGGTCCGAAGGCTCCAGCCGATATCCGGCGGCTTTCATGCCGTAACGCCGGGCTGCCTGCACAATGCTTTTTGCGGAACTGCCATCGCGGGATACGCCGCAATCCTCGCGCACCTGCTCCAGCGGCAGCCACTTGCCGTGATAGGCCAACACCATCGCAAGGCTGGCAGCGCCGCATTCGACAGCTTCCTGCTGGAGAATCACAGGAACTTTGACTGCTTTTTTCATGCTGCGCCTTACCCGAAAAGCAGGCCGAGCAAATCCAGATCGGTGGTTGCCAGAAACAGCAGGATTGCGGCCAGCGCGAGGATCACCGCGACAAGCACCAGCCAAATGCCGGTTGGCACCACCCGAATGGTGCTGTTGAGCTGATCCGGGCTGACGACGCGATCCACCGCGTTTTTCCGAAACAGGCTATCGCTCATAGAATCCACCTCAAAAGTGAAATTGTGACAAACGGCAAACGGTCAGGCGGAGCGACGCTGCGCCGGCGCAGGCATCCGCTTCCGAATCGGTTAATCCCATTATAGACCATGCGTTTTTCACGCGTCAAGAAAAAGGAAATCAAATTCTCATCCGATTCTCATGAAACCGTAAATCCCCTCTCAAGCAACGCGGGCAAAAGCATGGTATTCTATGCACGTCAAGAGGAAATACCGCGGAAACTCAAGGAGGAATTCATTCATGGACAATCCCGGCAACAAGGATAAAGGCTTCTTCAGCGTTTTGTATCGCATTCGCTTTCGGGCCAGCAAGAACGGTGAAACGGTCATCAACCTGTCGCTTCTGTTTTCAATCATCGCGCTGCTGAGCGCACCGTGGCTGGTGATCCTGGGACTGATCGCCGCGCTCGTGATGGGCTACCGGTTCTCCATCGATCAAAACGGGCTGGGCTTTGAGCAAAACTTTGACGATGTGGTGCGCAACGCTGCCTCCAACGTAAAAAACGTTGTGGACAGCGTAACCGAAAAACGCTGAGTCCCTCGTAAAACCGGCGGAAACCGAACTACCCGGAACCAAACAAAATAGTAGGAGGATACCATCATGGAAAACAACACGAACGCTAACACCCAGAATAACGGCAAACCCGGCTTCTTCAGCCTTCTGTACCGTACCCGGCTGATGCTTCGCAAGGGCGATGTAACCATCCTGAACCTCTCGGTGCTCTTCTCGATTATCTCGCTGCTGTGCGCGCCTTGGCTGGTGATCGTAGGCGCGATCGTAGCAGTCGTGCTGGGCTATCGCTTCTCCATTGACCGCAACGCGGCCGGCTTTGACAAGGATTTTGAGCATGTGGTGAAGGACGCCGCCGACAACGTGAAGCATGCTGTGGAAGATGTGACCGGTCACAATCCTGCGGATAACAACTCGGATCACGACGCGCAAATGTAAGTTGAAAGCCGACGGTTCAGCCTAAGCGCGGCGCAAGCCGCGCCAGACTGCTTAGAAGGCGGGACAAAACACATTTCCCAATCGGGCTAGCAGCCCGCAGGGCCAGGCGGCGTGCGGCGATAACCGCCTGCCTGAAAGCCCTCGCAACAGTGAAAAAGGTCCGGTGTGAAACCCTTGCGGGTTTCGCGCCGGACCTTTAATTTCAGGAGAGCAGGGTGGCCGATTGCGCCATTGTCAGGTGCTCAGGGTGGAAAAGTCCCGAAGCGTCTTATCCCGGTAGATCAAATCGGTTCTTTCCAAAAAACCGTGGGATTCCCAAAACTGGTTGCCAACCACATTGCGCTCATAGGCAACCAAAGCGACCTTCGTGATGCCTTCCTTCCGGAGAGCTTCCAGCACGCGCTCCGTCAGCGCTTCGCCAATACCCTGGCGGCGTTGTTCTGTGGCGACCGCCGCGTGGTGGATAAACCCGCGCCGTCCGTCGTGGCCGCTCAGCATTACGCCCACAATCCCGTCCTGATTTTCTGCCACAAAGCAGGTTTGCGGATTACGGCGCAGGTACCGTTCGATTCCTTCGCGGCTATCGTCCACATCGTTCAGGCCCATTCCCGGGGTGTGAAGCCATAAAGCGAAAACGCGGTCATAATCCGCCGCGTTCATGATCCGTATCTGCATATCGTTAGCTCCAATCGTATGATATCGCTGGTAAAAACGCGCACGTTGCCTCAGGTCTGCGGGGGTTGGGTGTGAATGTGCGGAAAGTTCCATCGGTAATGGGACGCGAGGCCGCGTATCGCCACGATGACCGCCGCGCATACAATGGTGGAAGGCACCGCGCCTAAAAAACCGCGCAGCAACAGGTACACGCACGCTCCAATCAGCGAGGCCACTGCGTAAATATGCCTTACCAGCACGCTGGGGGTTTCCCCGGCCATGATGTCCCGGAGAATCCCGCCGCCCGTACCGGTGAGCAACGCGACAAAAAGCATGGTAAACACCGTGCTGTCCGGGTAGGCGCGCATGGCCGTATCCACCCCGCTGGCGGTAAAAACGCCAAGACCGACCGCATCGGTGTAGAGGAGCAACAGCCGGTACAGCTTGCGTGCCCTTTCGGAAGGTTGCTTTCGGTAAAAATATAAAAAAGCAAAGAAAACCGTGCTGGTGATGATGGCAATCATGGCAAAGGTGGGGTCCCGGAGCATCTGGGGCGGCGTGATGCCCAGCACCAGATCGCGGAACAGACCGCCGCCCACGGCTGTAAACAGTCCCAGAACGTTTACGCCAAACAGGTCCATCCCCTTGCGGATGGCGATCATCGAGCCGGAAACCGCAAACGCGACCACTCCAAGGCATTCAATGGGTAAAAATGGATCGCTCATGGAACTTCCCTTTCCTCACCCAACCGGGATCGATGGCATAATACCATTGCCAGGGGATGAAAGCAAGATGTATTTACTGGTACCGCAAATCAAGAATAATGTTTAATAAAATACGTAACCAGCGCCGCAAAGCGAAGCATAGCCAAGGCTTTGGGCATGGAAGGAGAACTGTCTGAGCTGCGCGCGTTACGCGCATGGGGCAAATTTCTGGAAAACGCAGGAATCCTTGCAAAACCGTTTCGTTTCAATGTTACGCGGAATGGGGAACCGGTATTTCGGAACTGCCGGTTTGGACGCGGGTTCCGTTTCCAGCGACGAATATACAAGGTTTTTGGGCGAGAACCGTTCAGTTCAAAGCCGGCAATGTTCAATACGGCCGAAAATATACCGGAACAGGAGGTTGACAGAACGCCATAACTCAATATAATTAGTTTGTCTAACAAATCAGAATGGAACGGAGCGGGTACGATGGACGACTTTAGCCGGGAACTGAACCAACTGCTGGTTTGCACGTATCGCAACGTAGGCAAGCTGGAAGCGGGGATGCTCCATTCAGTCAGCGGCATGGAGGTGTCCATCGGCGAACTGCACCTGCTGGAAGCCATTGGGGAAAGCAAGGATCGGGGCGTACTGCTTTGCGAGCTTGCCCAACGCATGGAGTTGACGCCGCCCACCATGACGGTCGCCATCAACAAGCTGGCGTTAAAGGGCTATGTGCTTAAAACCAAATCAACCGTGGATAAGCGCAGCGTTATCGTGACCCTGACCCGTATGGGCAAAAAAGTGAACGCCGCGCACCGCTACTTTCACGAGCAGATGGTTCGGAACATCGAAAAGCTTCTGTCCCCGGAAGAACGCGAAGGCATGCTGCGCGGCATGCAGCAGCTGAACGCGTTTTTCCAGAGCGCGCTGGGGGATATCGAGCGCAAGGATGACGCGGAGGTTCCGCAACCCCAAGCACAAACGGAAAGAATGTGAACCCATGAAAATCGTTGCCTTCGGACATGCCCTTCCCAAACGGAGCATTACCAACGCCGAGCTGATCCGTTTTTTGGACACATCGGATGAGTGGATACAGACCCATACCGGGATTGAAAGCCGCCGGGTGTTAACCGGCAAGGAAACGCTCAGCGGGCTGGGGGCTAAAGCGGCTAAAATGGCGCTGGACCGCGCGGGCCTGAAAGCCTCGGAGATCGATTACATTCTGTGCTCCACCACCCGAGGGGAAATGAGCTTTCCGGCTACGTCCTGCTTAATTCAGGAAAAACTGGGCGCCAGTTGCCCCTGCCTGGATGTGAACGCGGGCTGTTCCGGGTTTGTCTACGCGCTGGATGTGGCGGACGGGTTGCTATCGACCGGCCGCGTGCGCCGGGTGCTGGTGGTATGCGCGGAGCAGGTGTCCCGTTTTACCGATTGGACGGATCGCAGCACGTGCGTGCTGTTCGGGGACGCGGCGGGCGCGGCGGTTTGCGAAGCCGGCGAGGGGCTACGCGCTGTCCGCGTAACGGCGGAGGGGGACGCAAAGCCTCTCCACGGCTGGCCAAGCGGCGGCAATTGCCCCTTTGACGACCGGATTCCGGCAGAGCAGCCCCTGTACATGAACGGGCAGGAGATCTTCAAATTCGCGGTCACCCATTCCTGCCACGATATTGAAACCGTGATGGAGGCGAGCGGCCTCACAGCTGAAACGGTGGATTACTTTGTGCTTCATCAGGCAAACCGGCGCATTCTGGATGCGGCCCGCGCGCGCCTGAAGCAGCCCGCGGAGAAGTTCCCCATGAACATCACGACGCATGGCAACACCTCCTCCGCGTGCATACCCGTACTCCTGTCCGAAATGGTGGAGGACGGTCGCCTCCAAAAGGGGCAAACGCTTGTGCTCAGCGCGTTCGGCGCGGGGCTGACAACCGGGGCAGCGGTGCTGCAATACTAAATTAACGGAGGGGAAAGCACAATGACTACCTTTGAAACGATCTCCAAACTGATTGCCGAAACCAAGGACATGGATATTACTACCATCAAGCCCGAAATGACATTTGCCGATTTGGGGCTGGACAGCCTGGATGTTGCGGAGCTGGTCATGAACATGGAGGACGAACTGGGCGTGACCATCGAAATCAGCCCTGCCCTGAAAACCGTGCAGGACGTTGTTGCGCTGGTGGATGCGCAAAAGAAATGATTACCTCTGTGATAACGGAAGCGCTTGGGTTGCGCTATCCGATCTTTCAGGGCGGCATGGCGTGGGTATCCGAGGCGAAACTGGCCGCCGCCGTGTCCAATGCCGGCGGTTTGGGAATCATCTCCGCCATGAACCTGAACGCCGATTATCTCAGGGAACAGATTCGGCTTTGCAGAACGCTTACGGACCGGCCTTTCGGCGTTAATGTGATGCTCATGTCTCCCTTTGTGAAGGATGTGGCGCAGGTTTGCGCGCAGGAAAAACCGGCGGTGGTGACCACCGGCGCGGGCTTGCCGAACGCCTACATGAAGGAATGGCTGGAAGCGGGCATCCGGGTGATCCCTGTTGTGCCCTCCACGGCCATGGCTAAACTGGTGGAACGCGCCGGCGCGTTTGCCGTGATTGCCGAAGGCGGCGAATCCGGCGGCCACGTAGGGGACCTTTCCACCATGGCGCTTGTGCCGCAGGTGGCGGACGCGGTGAAAATTCCTGTGATCGCGGCCGGCGGAATCGCGGACGGCCGAGGCGTCGCGGCAGCGTTTATGCTTGGCGCGGTCGGCGTACAGTGCGGCACAATGTTCCTTTGCTCGCAGGAGTGCGCTGTGCACGACAACTATAAACAGCGCGTGCTCGCCGCCAAGGATATTGACACCGTGGTAACCGGCAAGCGCCTGAACCACGCGGTACGAAGCCTGCGCACGCCGTTTACCCGCAAGTATCTGGAAAAAGAGTTTGACCCCGGCACCTCCGGGGATGAATTGGAAGCCTTGGGCGTTGGCGCGTTGCGCAAAGCGGCGGTGGACGGCAACGTGGAGGAAGGCTGCTTCCTGGCAGGGCAGATCGCCGCCATGGTGCACGAAATCCGCCCCGCCGAAACCATGATTCAGGACATGTTCCAAACGGCTGAAGCTCTGCTGAAGGGAGCGCCGCAATGGGTAAAATAGCGTTTGTGTTTGCCGGGCAGGGCGCTCAGTACGCGGGGATGGGGCAAAGCCTGTACGAAGCCTCGCCCGCCGCAAGGCAAGTGCTGAACGAGGCCGAGGCGTTGCGCCCAGGCACGCTGGAACAGTGCTTTCACGGGGAACCGGGAATGCTGAACCAGACCGTGAACACCCAACCCTGCCTGATGGCGGTGGATTGCGCCTGCGCGGCCGCGCTGATGGAAAAAGGCGTGCAGCCGGCCGGGTTTGCGGGGTTCTCACTGGGGGAAATTGCCGCGCTGGCTACAAGCGGCATGCTCCGGTTTCAGGAAGCGTTCGCGCTGGTGCTTCGGCGCGCGGAATGGATGCAAGCCTGCGCCGAGCGGAACCCGGGCGGCATGGCGGCGGTGCTGAAATTGGACGACGCCGCTGTGGAAGCGATCTGTGCCCAACAGCAAGCCTACCCCGTGAACTACAATTGTCCGGGACAGGTGGTATGCGCCATGCGCAGCGAACGCATCGCGCCCTTTACGGAGGCGGTGAAGGCAGCCGGAGGCAGGGCGTTACCGTTGGCGGTAAGCGGCGGTTTCCATAGCCCGCTGATGGCGGACGCGGCCGAGGCGCTGCGCGGTTATGCCGCTCAGCTTACGTTTCAGGAGCCGTCCGCGCCGCTGTATGCCAATAAAACCTGCCGTCCCTACACTGTGGCGCATGCCGCCGAGTGGCTGGGTGCGCAGGTGGAAAGCCCCGTAAGGTGGACCGAGCTGATCCGGAACATGCAGGCGGACGGCTATACGGACTTTATTGAGGTGGGCGCAGGGAAAACGCTCAGCGGGCTGATTGGAAAAATCGGCGGGGCAACCCGGTTGGCAAACGTAGAAAACGCAGATAATCTCGCGGCAACCGTGCAAGGCTTCAAGGAGGGAACCGCATGCTGAACGGAAAAATCGCCCTGGTTACCGGCGGCAGCCGGGGTATCGGCCGGGCCATTTGCATGGAACTGGGCAAACAGGGCGCGAGCATCGCGTTTGTGTATGCCGGCAATGAGCAAAAGGCGGATGAAACCCTTGCGGCGCTCACGCAGATGGGGACAACCGCAAAAGCCTACCGTTGCGACGTATCGGATTACAGCGCCACCGAACAGCTGGTGAAAACCGTGACCGCCGATCTGGGCGCGCCGGATTTGCTGGTGAACAACGCCGGCGCAACGCGGGATAAGCTGATTATGCGCATGTCGGAATCGGATTTTGACGAGATTGTCGCCGTAGACCTGAAAGGCGCTTTCAACCTGATCCGCCATACCAGCGCGTTGTTTTTGCGCAAACGTTCCGGCCGCATTGTCAACATCACGTCCGACGCTGGGCTGATGGGCAATCCGGGGCAGGCGAACTATGCGGCCGCGAAGGCCGGTTTGGTGGGCCTGACCAAGACGGTCGCCAAGGAGCTGGGCTCGCGGGGGGTCACCTGCAACGCCGTAGCGCCCGGTTTTATCCGTACGGATATGACGGCTGTGCTTAATGAAGATGTGCTGAAAAGCGCGGAACAGTATATCCCGTTGAAACGGATAGGCGAGCCGGAGGATGTGGCCCGCGTAGTCGCGTTTCTGTGCTCGGACGGCGCGGCCTACATTACCGGGCAGGTGATTCAGGTAGATGGCGGCTTACGCATGTGATATAATAGGATCGGCGCGCAATTGCGCGGGGACCGAATATCATTATAAAGCAATCATCGGTATCACATGCAGGGAGGGTTATTCATGAACCGTGTCGTCATCACTGGGATGGGCGTGGTATCGCCCGTTGGCTTGAACATTCCCGATTACTGGGCCGCGCTGCTGAACGGCGTGTGCGGAATCGCGCCCATCGCAAGCTTCGACGCATCCGGCATGAAGGTCAGGCTGGCTGCGGAACTGAAAGGCTTTGACCCCACAGCGTTTGGGATGGAAAAAAACGTAGCCAGAAAGCTGGACCCTTTTGTGCAGTACGCCATGGCGGCGGCGCGCGAGGCGATGGCCCAAAGCGGACTGGAAGCAGGAAAGAACATGGACGCCGAGCGGCTGGGCGTGTACATCGGCTCGGGTATCGGCGGGATGCAGACCTTTGTGGCTGAAACCCGCAAGAGCATTGAACGCGGGCCGGAAAAGGTTTCGCCGCATTTTATTCCGATGATGATCGCCAACATGGCTTCCGGGCACGTTGCCATTGCCTACAATGCGCAAGGCCCCTGCCTGCCGGTGGTCACCGCCTGCGCCACCTCCACAAGCGCCATTGGCGAAGCTTTCCACGCCATTCAGGCTGGCTATGCCGACGCGATTCTCGCGGGCGGAAGCGAGGCGGCGATCTGCCCCCTTGCCATTGGCGGGTTTACCAACTGCATGGCGCTTTCCGCGGCGGAGGATCCGTTGCTGGCCAGCCTGCCGTTTGACAAACGCCGTTCCGGGTTTGTGATGGGCGAAGGCGCGGGCGTTTTGGTGCTGGAAAACTACGAGCACGCCAAGGCTCGCGGCGCTGTGGCGCTGGCGGAAATTTGCGGCTATGGCAACACCTGCGACGCTTACCATGTAACCGCGCCCAACCCCGAGGCTACGGCAGGCGCGCGGGCCATCCGGCTGGCCATGCAGGAAGCGGGCTATACGGACCGCGACCGTGTGTACATCAACGCCCACGGTACGGGCACCGCGCTTAATGATGTGAGCGAAACTCTGGCCATCAAGCGCGCGCTGGGGGAGGATGCCGCAAGGCGCGCCCTCATCTCCTCCACCAAGAGCATGACGGGCCATATGCTGGGCGCGGCGGGCGCCGCGGAATGTATCGCCTCGGTATTGGCGCTCAAGGATGGCGTAATTCCCCCGACAATCGGGCTGACGGAACCGGATCCGGAATGCGATCTGGATTATGTGCCGCTGACCAGGCGACAGGCGCAGTGCGATTTGGCACTGAGCATCTCCCTTGGTTTTGGGGGGCATAACGGCTGCATTGCGCTACGGAGGGCGGAACAATGAACATTAAGGATATTAAGGCGCTGGCTTCCGTATTGCAGCAGGCGGATTTAACTGCGCTGGAATACAGCGAAGGGGATCTGCATATCCGGTTGGAGCGCGCCGTCATTAAAGCGCATGATGCGGCTGTGCAAACGGTTTGCGATCAGGCGGTGGAGCCGGTGCTCAACCCCGCGGAAGAAAAGAATGATTTTAACAACCTCAACGAAGTGAAAGCCCCGATGGTCGGCGTTTTTTACGCCGCGCCCGCGCCGGACGCGCCGCCGTTTGTCAAGGTGGGCGACAGCGTGGAAAAAGGGCAGGTAATTTGCCTGATTGAGGCGATGAAGCTGATGAACGATATCACCGCTCCGGTGAGCGGCCGCATTGTGGACATTTGCGCGCAGGATGGCGCCGTGCTGGAATACGGGCAGACCATCATGAAAATCGTTTAGTATTGAAGGAAAACACGCATGAACAGGGACGATATCAAAAAACTGTTGCCGCACCGCGAACCCATGCTTCTGGTGGATGAGCTGACCCTGGACGGGGACACCGCCCTTGGCTCCTACACAGTCACGGGGGACGAATGGTTTGTGCAGGGGCACTTCCCGGGCAACCCTGTGGTGCCCGGCGTGGTGCTGTGCGAAATGATCGGACAGAGCTGCGCGGTTATCATTGGCGATCAACTGCTGGGTAAAACCCCGTTTTTTACGGGGATGAACAAGGTGAAGTTCCGCCGAACCGCTCGGCCGGGAGATAAACTGACGCTGAAAGCGCGCATCGTCCGGCATAACGGGCCTTTCTACATCACGGAAGGGGAAGCGCTGATCGACGGTCAAACGGCGGCGCAGGGGGAGTTTTCCTTCGCGCTGATCCGCAACGACGAGGCAACCGAAAAGTAACGCCGCAGACCCATGCGGGATGCGACCGCGCTTGGGCGAGCCAAAGGGTTTCCCGGGTCGGCTGAATCGCGGAATGCAGCGCGCCAGCCCCACGTCAAGGGTTGCGTACTTGCCAGCGTAAAAAAGGCGTTTGGGCGCGGCATACCGGCATAGGGCCATATTTACCTGAACGCCGCTGCTAAAGCCGTGGTCAGACCGTCAAAGAAAACGACGTCATGGTGATTGCGTTCGCCTCATCGCTCTGCGGGTTGTTCGCCCACTTTGATTCTAAGGCCATGGCATCAGGCTTTGGGTTTCCACCCCTAACCCGGGCGGATTTCACCCTTGGAACCGGACAGGGGATTTCATCCCTTGACTCCCCTTTTTGGTCAGGCTGGCCGCGGTTTACGCCGCGGTATTTTGAAGCAAGGAGGCACCATGTTCTCCAAAATTTTAATTGCGAACCGTGGCGAAATCGCCATCCGTGTCATCCGCGCCTGCAAGGAGATGGGCATTGCGACCGTCGCGGTTTTTTCCGAAGCGGATCGGGACGCCCTGCATGTTTCGCTTGCGGATGAAAGCTATTGCATCGGCCCCAGCCCAGCGCAGAAAAGCTACCTGAATATGGACGCGATCGTCATGGTCGCCAAATCCTGCGGCGTTCAGGCAATCCACCCCGGCTACGGCCTGCTGTCTGAAAACCCGGCGTTTGCAAAGCTTTGTCAGCAGCATGGCATTTGCTTTATCGGTGCGCCCAGCGAAGTGATGGAAAAAATGGGCGACAAGGACGCAGCCCGCAGAACCATGCGGGAAGCGAACGTGCCCGTGATCCCGGGATGCGATCTGGTGCCGACTGTGGAGGATGCCAAACGCGAAGCGGTCAAGATTGGCTACCCGCTGCTGATTAAGGCGCGCGCCGGCGGCGGCGGCCGGGGCATCCGGCGCGTCAACGCGGAAAATGAGCTGGAAGCGGCCTACCATTCCGCAAAGGCGGAAGCGCTGAGCGCGTTTGGCGATGGCGCGCTTTATATGGAAAAACTGCTGACGCATGTCAAGCACATTGAAATGCAGCTGCTTTGCGATCAGTTCGGCCATGTGCTCTGTCTTGGGGAGCGCGATTGCTCCATGCAACGCAAGAACCAGAAAATCCTCGAAGAAAGCCCGGCCGTATGCGTAACGCCGGAACTGCGCGCACAACTGACCGAAGCGTCGGTGCTGGCCGCAAAAACCGTCGGCTATGTGGGGGCTGGCACCATCGAATATCTGCTGACGCAGGACGGGCAGTTCTATTTTATGGAAATGAACACTCGCTTGCAGGTGGAGCATCCGGTAACGGAAATGGTGACCGGCGTGGACCTGGTGAAGTGGCAGATTCGCATTGCCTGCAATCAGGAATTGACCCTGCGGCAGGAAGATGTTCATATTGACCGTCACGCCATCGAGTGTCGCATCAACGCGGAGGACCCGGCGCATGGCTTTCGGCCCAGCTGTGGGCAAATCACGCTGTTGCATGTGCCCGGCGGCCCCTGGGTGCGCTTTGATACGGCGCTGTATCAGGGGTATACCATCCCCCCTTTTTACGACAGCATGATTGCCAAGCTGATCGTTTCCGCCCGCACGCGCGCCGAAGCCATCCGTAAAATGCAGGCGGCGCTTTGCGAGATGGTGGTGGAAGGCGTGGAGCATAACACGCAGACGCATATCGACCTGCTGTGCGAACCTGCTTTTTTGGACGGCACCTATACCACGGATTATCTGTCGAATCGAAATGCGTAGGAGCTGAGTGCGTTTGTTCAGCAAGGAATTGTTCAAGAAACCCAACAACCGTTTGGAAGGCGAGCAGGAATCAGCGCCCGACAACCCTGCGGAAACGGAAGGCGCGCCCGCGTTTCCATGCCCGGATTGCCAAACGCCTTTGGACCCCGACTCACTGTATGATTTGGATTTTGTTTGCCCCAACTGCGGCGCACTTTTCCAGATGAGCGCGCGGGAGCGCGTGCGGTGGCTGACCGATGCGGACAGCTTTCAGGAAATGGACGCCGACCGAGCGCCGGTGGACTGGTTGCAGTTTCCCGAATATGCCGGAAAGCTGGAAAAGGCACAGCGGGACAGCGGCGAGCCGGAAGGCGTCATAACCGGTCTGGGGGCGATCGGAGGCGAGCCTTGCGCCCTGTTTGTAATGAACCCGCAGTTTATTATGGGTTCCATGGGCGCGGTAGTAGGGGAGAAAATCACCCGCCTGTTTGAAACTGCCACGGAACGGCGGTTGCCCGTTGTGGGGTACACCGTATCCGGCGGCGCGCGCATTCAGGAAGGGATGTATTCCCTGATGCAAATGGCCAAGACCAGCGGCGCGGTGCTCCGGCACAGCGAAGCGGGTCTGCTGTACACCGCTGTGCTCACCCACCCGACCACAGGCGGCGTTGTGGCTTCCTTTGCCATGGAGGGCGACGTGATTCTTGCCGAGCCGAAAGCCCTGATTGGCTTTGCCGGCCCGCGTGTGATTGAGCAAACCATGCGGCAAAAGCTGCCCGAAGGGTTTCAACGCTCAGAATTTTTGCTGGAAAAGGGCTTTATTGACCGCATTGTGCCCCGCGCGAACCAGAAAAGCGAACTGACACAGCTACTGCGTATGCACAGGGAGGTGACGGACCGGTGACAACGGCATATGAGCGCGTGCAGGCGGCCCGCCAGAAGGGTCGCCCAACCGCCGTTTACTATATCCAGCATGTGTTTACTGACTTTTTGGAAATGCACGGCGACCGACGCTTTGCGGACGATCACGCCATTGTGGCCGGGCTTGCGTATTTAAAGGGTCAGCCCGTTACGGTGATCGCAATCGAAAAAGGCCAGCAGACCGAGGATAAAATCCGGCGCAACTTCGGCTCGGCCCACCCCGAAGGCTATCGCAAGGCGTTGCGGCTGATGAAGCAGGCGGAGAAATTTCACCGCCCCGTGGTGTGCCTGATCGACACCGCCGGCGCGTTTTGCGGGATTGGCGCAGAGGAACGGGGGCAGGGGCTTGCGATTGCGGAAAACCTGATGGCGATGATGGGGCTTGCCGTGCCGATCATCTCCATTTTAATCGGAGAAGGCGGAAGCGGCGGCGCGCTGGCGCTGGGGGTTGCCGATCGGGTATGGATGCTTGAAAACGCCGTATATTCCGTGATTTCACCGGAAGGCGCGGCCAGCATCGTTTGGAAGGACGCGGGGAAGGCGGCGGACGCGAGCGCGGCCTTGCACATCACGGCGCAAGACCTGTATGGCTTTGAAATGGTCGAACGCGTCATTCCGGAGCAAAACGGCGATTTTGAAAAAGTGTGCGTTGAACTACGCGAGGCCCTCGCTTCGGAATTGAAAACCCTCAAATCCCTTACCGTAGAGGAACTGACCCAACAACGCTACCTCAAATTCCGCAGGATCGGAGGCGATGAGCAATGATCGCAATCATGGTTGACAGCGCCGCGGGCATCTCCCGGCAGGAGGCCGAACAGCTTGGCGCGCACTATGTGCCCATGACCTATACGGTGGACAGGCAGCAGTTTGTGGAGCATTACATTGGCGAAAACGGGCAGTTTGAGCCGTACATTGAACGCACGGACGTGGAGCACCGCACCAGTCAGGCCCCGGCCGCCGCGTTTATCGCGGCGTTTGAACGGCAGCTGGCCAAGGGTCGTCAGGTGCTTTGTATCACCATTTCCTCCCGGCTGTCCGGCACCTACGCCAATGCCGTGATGGCGGCCAAGGAAGTCAACGCGGACGAGATCAAGGTGCTGGACAGCCGCAACTGCGCGGGCGGCATCTATTTTCTGATCCTGCGCGCGCAAAAGCTGATCGAGGAAGGGCTAACCCTGAACCAGATTGTCGATCGGCTGATTGTGGAACGCAAACGCATCCAAAACGTGTTTACCGTAAACGATATGACCAATCTGCGAAAGAGCGGCCGTTTGGGCGTTGTGCGCCTGAGCGTGAGCACCATTCTCAACCTGCGCCCGATCCTGTGCCTGCAAAACGGTTCCGTGTTTTCCAAAAGCGTGGCGCGCGGCAATCATGAACAGCTGAGAATGTTGGTGGACAGCGTCCCGGAAGGCACGCGCTTTGTGGTGGTGCACAGCCACGAAAACAACCCGCAGTTGCCCGCGCTGCAGGATTTGCTGCACCGTAAGCTGGGCGACGAGCTGGAGCTTCGCATTGTCAGCCTTGGGCCGGTTTTGACCATCCACCTTGGGCTTACCTATCTGGGCGTATGCTGGATGGATCAGGAAAGCGCGATTTCCGGCGCGGATGCAAAGGCGGGGGAACCCGACGCTTTGCCTGCTGAGAAGGAAGAACCGTAAAATGAGCCGCCACCCTTCCCGAACGTAGACTGGCAATGGCGCAAACTTGCCGAAGGCCGCTATAAAAGCCTTGCGGAAGCCAAAGGCAGTTAGAAGCGAAGCTCACTCAGGGGTTGGGGTTAAGCCTCACATTCCGAGGCAAAGCCTTAGCCTGCATGGCGAGGCAAGTGAACAGTGCAAGAGGGCAGAATGCAAGAAACACTTGTTGCGGCACTAAGGAGCGAGCGGCTAAGCCCTAACGGGGCGCATCGGCGTTGCCTCTTGCCCGCTGGAGGACTGCCAACCGCCGATGGGCAAGTACAGCCGAAATACAAATTCGTGACGCGTGAAACCAAAACGCATGTTGACAACCGCTGGCAAAACGGTTATAATCCACACAATATCAACGCGGGAAAGGGGGAACCTCGATGTACACAACAGTTCGCGGTTCTTTCTTTTACTTTAGCTATCGCTTTACGGGCTATGCTTTCCGTAAGGCCGCTTTGCGTTGTACTGGTTGAGAGGCTATCGCTTTCATAAGGCGTCGCACCCTCGCAGTCAATGCTGCGGGGGTTTTTCATTATCCGTAGCATGGTAGTTTGGCAGGAAGGTAACGAAAGGTAGGTAAACGCAATGATTATCATTCTTCGAAAGGATCCCGAACAAAAACAGCTGGACAATCTGAAAGCATGGCTGACCGGGCAGCACCTCACCATTCACGAATCCAAGGGGGAAAGCCACACAATCCTGGGCCTGGTGGGAGATACTACCGCCGTGGATATCGATCTGCTGCGCGCGCTGGATATTGTGGAGGATGTGAAGCGCGTACAGGAACCGTATAAAAACGCCAACCGGAAATTCCACGAGGAAGATACCGTGATCCCGGTCGGAAACACGCAGATTGGCGGCAATGTGTTCACCATGATCGCCGGCCCGTGCAGCATAGAAAGCGAGGAGCAAATCTGCCTGATTGCCACAACCGTCAAACAGGCCGGCGCAACCATGCTGCGAGGCGGCGCCTTCAAACCGCGCACATCGCCCTACGCCTTTCAGGGCCTGCGCGCGCATGGGCTGGACCTGCTTTTGGAGGCTAAAAAGCTGACCGGCTTGCCGGTGGTTACGGAAATCATGGATTTGTCCCAGTTGGACTTGTTTACGGACGTCGACGTGATTCAGGTGGGCGCGCGCAATATGCAAAACTTTGAGCTTTTGAAGGAACTGGGGCATACGGACAAAACAATCCTCATCAAGCGCGGCTTGGCCAATACGCTTCAGGAGCTTTTAATGAGCGCCGAATACGTGATGGCGGGCGGCAACCAGAAGGTTGTGCTCTGCGAGCGAGGCATTCGTACGTTTGAAACGGCCGCGCGCAATACGCTGGACCTATCCGCGGTTCCGCTGCTAAAAAAAATGAGCCATTTGCCCATTATTATCGACCCGAGCCATGCCACGGGTATCGCCGCCGTGGTCAAACCCATGGCGTTGGCCGCCGCTGCATCCGGCGCGGACGGGCTGATGATCGAGGTGCACAATGATCCTTCCCACGCGCTCTCCGACGGCGCGCAGTCGCTCACCCCGGACGCGTTTGCCGACGTTTCGGCCGCCGTGGCCGCCGTACTGCCGCACGCGTGCCGTTACGAGCATGGGAAGGTGGTGTAAGGCATGGAAATCGCGGTTGTGGGCCTGGGGCTGATCGGCGGCTCCATTGCCAAGGCAATCCAGAAATACACCCCTCATACGGTGCTGGGGTTGGATACGGACAGTCAGGTGCTTTATAAAGCCAGCCTGCTGGACGCGATTGACGCGAAGCTTACGGAGGAACGCCTTGCCATCTGCGATTGGCTCATCATCGCCACGCGCCCCAAGGCCGCTGTGGAATTTGTGCGCGCGCACGCAAGCCAAATCCGCAAAGGGGCCATCGTCATGGATGTTTGCGGCGTTAAGCGCTGTGTGTGCGACCCGCTTTGGCAGTTGGCGGAGCAAAACGGCTTCACGTTTATCGGCGGGCACCCCATGGCGGGGCGCGAGGTCGGCGGGTTCGACCATGCCAGCGCAGACCTGTTCAAGGATGCGTCCATGATTGTCACGCCCCCCAAAGGCGTGGATATCGCCCTGCTGGAAAAGTTAAAAAAGTTCTGGTGCTCCATTGGGTTTGGCGGGGTTACCGTAACAACGCCGGAAAATCACGATCGCGTCATCGCCTACACCTCTCAGCTGGCGCATATTGTCAGCAGCGCTTACATCAAAAGCCCGACGGCGCTGGACCACATCGGGTTTTCGGCGGGCAGCTACAAGGATTTAACCCGCGTGGCCCGGTTGGACCCGGATATGTGGACGGAATTGTTTTTGGAAAACCGGGAACCGCTGCTTTCTGAACTGGAAATGCTGATGGATCGACTGCAAGCCTACCGCGAAGCGCTATCAGCCAGCGATGAAGCGGGTTTGCGCACGTTGCTTGCCGCTGGGCGCGATCAGAAGCTGGAAGCGGACAGAAAGGACTACCACGCATGAAAACCGTTCAGGTGAAAACCGGGAAAGCCTATGAAGTGCTGATTGAGCGGGGGCTGATCGACCAGGTGGGCGCGCGCCTGCTGAAGCTGGCGCAGGCGAAAACGACGGCTCTCATTGCGGATAACACGGTGGATGCGCTCTATGGCGACCGGGTGGAGCGTTCCCTGACTGAGGCGGGCTTCCGCGTAGCCAGAATGAGCTTCCCGCATGGGGAACAAAGCAAGAACCTGACAACCTATGCGACTCTGCTGAACTTTTTAGCGGAAAACCAGCTAACCCGAAGCGATACAGTGGTGGCATTGGGCGGCGGGGTCACGGGCGATATGGCGGGCTTTGCGGCCGCGACCTATCTGCGCGGCATTCATGTGCTGCAAGTTCCCACAACGCTGTTGGCCATGGTGGACAGTTCCGTGGGCGGTAAAACCGGCGTGGACCTCCCGGCGGGCAAGAACCTTGCCGGCGCGTTCCACCAGCCGGTGGCCGTGCTGTGCGATCCCGATGTGCTGAAAACCCTCCCGCCTGAGGTGTTAGCGGATGGCGCGGCAGAAGCTATCAAATACGGCGTGCTTTGCGACGAGCCGCTTTTTAACCTGCTGGCGACCGGCGCGTACGCCGATCAGATGGAGGAGATCATCGAACGGTGCGTGGCCATTAAGGCTGAGATTTGCGAAGGGGACGAGTGCGACCGCGGCCAGCGGCAACTGCTCAATCTGGGGCATACGCTCGGGCATGCCATTGAGCGTTGCAGCGGGTATACCCTGCCGCACGGCCACGCGGTCGCGGTCGGTATGGTGTATGCCATGCGCATTGCCGTGCGCATGGGCCTTTGCGAGGCGAGCTGCCTGCCGAGGCTGATCGGCGCGCTCAACAGCAACGCTCTGCCGGTGGATGCGCCTTACCCCATGGAAACACTTGCCTGCATTGCGCGCAGCGACAAGAAACGCGCCGGGGACACGCTCACTTTTGTGCTGCCGCGGGCGATTGGCCGCTGCGAACTGTACCCCGTGCCCATCGATCAGCTGCCGGCATGGGCCGGCATGGCGCAGTAGCGGCCTCACGCCGCGTTAACGAACGCGGCGGCCTTTGCGGATCAGCCGCCTTCGAAAAACACAACCCACAGCGACAGCCGACGCGGGCATGAGGGAAAGAGGTTGGTAACGATGGATATTCAAGCTTTACGGGAAAAAATCGACCAGTGCGACGATCTTTTAACCAAGACGTTTATCACACGGATGGAAACCGCGCTGGAAATTGCCAAATATAAAAAGGCGAACGGTTTGCCAGTGATGGACCCGGCCCGGGAACGGACAGTCATCAGCCGGGTAACCGAAGGCTGTGACGAAGCCATGGCCGTAAACATCAAGCTGCTGTACAACACCCTGTTTGATTTGAGCCGAACCTATCAGCAGCGTTATATGGCCAAGGAAACCGAGCTGACCAACCACATCCAGTATGCCATTGAGCATACGCCCAAAGTGTTTCCTAAGCAGGCGGTGGTTGCCTGTCAGGGTGTGGAAGGCGCCTACAGCCAACAGGCGTGCGATAAGCTTTTCTTGCTGCCCAACCTCATGTATTGCAAGCGTTTCGAGGGCGTTTTCCAGGCCATTCAGAGCGGCCTTTGCGCGTATGGCGTGCTCCCGATTGAAAACAGCTCCTACGGTTCCGTGACGGAAGTATATGATCTGATGCGTAAATATCGGTTTTCCATTGTGCGAAGCGTTCGCCTGAAGATCGATCATCGCCTGCTGGCTAAGCCGGGTGTAAAGCTTGCGGATATCAAGGAGATTGTTTCCCACGAGCAGGCAATCGGGCAGTGCGGCATGTTCCTGAAAGGCTTGAAGGATGTGAAAGTCACGGTTTTCGGCAACACTGCCGAAGCCGCGCAATATGTGAGCACGAACGAGCGCAATGATCTTGCGGCTATCTCCTCCCCGGCCTGCGCGGCGCTTTACGGCCTGAATGTGGTGGCTGAAAGCATCAGCGACAGCGACAGCAATTTTACGCGCTTCATTTGCATTGCCAAGGAACTGCAAATTTTCCCCGGAGCCAACCGCATGAGCCTGATGCTCAACGTGCGCCACACGCCCGGGGCGCTGTACGCGATGATTGCGAAATTCGCGGCGCTGGGGCTGAACCTGACCAAGATAGAAAGCCGACCCATCGCCGGCACGGATTTTGAGTTTATGTTTTACTTTGATCTGGACGCGCCGGTGTACGCCCCCGAAGCGCTGCAATTGCTTTGCGAGCTGGATGCCGGTCCGGAAACGTTCACCTACCTTGGCAGCTACAGTGAGATGTAGGTTATGCGGTACGGTTTGATTGGGGAAAAACTGGGCCACAGCCACTCGCCGCGCCTGCACGCGTTGTTGGGGGACGAGAGCTATGCGCTGATGCCCGTGGCGCGCGATGCGCTGGACGGTTTGTTGAAAAACGGGGATTTTCTGGGGCTGAACGTAACCATCCCCTATAAACGGGCGGTGATCCCATACTGCGCGGAGCTGGGCGAAACCGCGCGGCAAATTGGCAGCGTCAACACGCTGGTACGACGCGCGGACGGCTCTCTGTTTGGCGACAATACGGACGCCTTCGGCTTTGCGAAAATGGCGGAAAGCGCAGGCATTGATTTTGCGGGGAAAAAAGCGCTGGTGCTGGGCAGCGGGGGCACCAGCCTCACCGCTTGTTATGTGATCCGCAAGGCAGGCGGAGAAGCCGTGGTGATTTCCCGGGAAGGCGAAAATAATTACGCCTGCCTGGACCGTCACAGCGATGCGGATGTGCTGGTGAACGCCACCCCCGTGGGAATGTACCCGCAGGTGGAGCAATCGCCTGTGAATCTGGAACGTTTCGCCCGGTTGAGCGGGGTGCTGGACGTGGTGTACAATCCGCTGCGCACGCGGCTGTTGTTGCAGGCCGAAGCGCTGGGCATTCCCCGGGCGGGCGGGCTTACAATGCTGGTGTGGCAGGCGGTGCGGGCTCGCGAACTGTTTGAGCCGGAGCATATACCGCCGGGGCGCGTGCAATACGCGCTTTCGACACTACGGCGGGAGATTTCCAATCTTGTTCTGATCGGCATGCCCGGCTGCGGCAAAACAACCGTGGGTCAGCGTTGCGCTTCCGCGCTTGGCTGGCCTCTGATTGATACCGATACGGAAATTGAAAACCGAGCGGGGAAAGCGATTCCGCAGATTTTTGCGGACGACGGAGAGCCGGCCTTCCGCGCGCTGGAATCGCAGGTGATTGCGGAATTGGGGCGCGGGTGCGCAAAGGTGATCTCTACTGGCGGCGGCGCGATCCTCAGCCCGGAAAATCGGCATAACCTGAAAATGAACGGCGTCGTCATTCGCCTGATGCGCCCGCTGGAGAAACTGACCACCGGGGGCAGGCCGCTTTCCAAAGATTTGGAAACGCTTCGCCGTATGGAAACAAACCGGGAACCGCACTACGCCGCCTGCGCGGACAGAACCGTGCGCAACGACGGTACGCTTGACCTTTGCGTTCAAAAGGTATTGGAGGGGTTTGATGAAGCTCTTCGTGATTAACGGGCCGAACCTGAATATGCTGGGGATACGCGAGCCGGGCGTGTACGGCGCGCAGACCTTCGAGCAACTGCTCGCCTACATCCGGGATGTTTGTCTGCGGGAAAAAATTGAGGTGGAGTGCTACCAGAGCAATCACGAAGGCGCGCTGGTGGACATTATCCAGAGCGCATACGGCAAGGCCGACGGCATTGTGATCAATCCCGCCGCATACACGCACACCAGCATCGCCATTCTGGACGCGCTCAAGGCGGTAGCTCTGCCTGCGGTGGAAGTGCACCTGAGCGATGTGAGCAAGCGCGAAAGCTTCCGTCAGGTAAGCTACGCCGGCCTCGCCTGCTGCAAAACCATCGCCGGTCACGGCTTTTCAGGCTATGAGGAGGCCATCCTCTACCTGAAACAGCTGCTGACAAAGCCCACCGCCGAGGCCACGCGCTGAAGGGGGTAGACAAACCCCGCTTCGGGTGGTAGCATCAGGTTTGGAACGATTTACACAGGAGGCGTCATTTTGGAGTTATTTGTAGCCAGACATGGGGAAACGGAATGGAACGCCGTATCTCGCCTTTGCGGACGCACGGACCTTCCGCTGAATGATACGGGGAAATTGCAGGCCGAAACGCTGGCCAAGGCGATTGTCGCCCAAGGGTTTGAGATCGATGCCCTTTTCGCTTCGCCACTCCTGCGCGCGCAACAGACGGCCGGGATTGTCGCTGAGCATTTGCGCCTGACCATCCAGACGGACGAACGGCTGATTGAACAGAATTACGGCGACTTTGAGGGCGGAAGCACGCAGAATCCGGATTTTCTTAACAACAAGCGCCAGTTTGCCTACCGTTACCCGAATGGGGAATCTATGATGCAGGTTGGCTTCCGCGTGTACAGTTTTTTAGAGGAACTGAAACAGCGCAAGGATTTGAACCGCGTTTTGCTGGTGAGCCACGGCGGTACCTGCCGCGTGCTAAACACTTATTTTGAGGATACGACCAACGAAGCGTTTTTTCAGTGGGGGATGCAAAACGCGGATTTGCGCCGCTATACGCTCCCGAATGCCTGACGGCACGGCAGCGAGCCGCACTTGGCAACGCAACGGCTTGCCCGCCTCCGGAACCGGAAATCCGCGCTAGGGTTCGCGTTTGCGGCGATGATCCCAGCCCGCAAGTCAGGGTACCAGCTGAAGACCTGTTAAGCCATAAAGCGGCGTCGGATTTTTCGCCCATACGGACGAAGAACCCGACGCCGCTTGTATTTACCGCAAGGTACCCTATGATGGCGAAGCTGTGGACGGGAGCGGCTCCGAACCGCTTAAACAGGGTTGACGAACGGATGATACAGACGGAAGGGATAAGTCCCGCCTACATACCGCGATTCATGCCGGATTCCCTGAACCGATTCGAATGCCGGCGCGTCGGCTGGTTTAGGCAGCGGGAAGCGGCTGATCCGTTCTGGGCAGCCTGCGCTGGACCACCGCATAGGAGGCAAGCTGAAACAGCACCGTGACCAACCACGAAATCGGATAGCTCCAAAGAAGCGCCGACAACGTGGGGATCGCGGCAAAAACCGTATATACCCAAACAATCCGCAACCCGCATACGCCCACCAGCGTGGCGATCATGGGAAATACGCTGTACCCAAGCCCGCGCAGTTGGCCGACGCTTACCTCCATCATGCCGCACAGGAAATAAGTGGGGCAGATAATCGCCAGGCGAATCATGCCCTGCCGGATCACCTCTGGGTTGGTGTTGAATATGCTCAGCAAAGCCGGCGCAAACAGGGTAAACAATCCGCCGGTTACAATTCCAACCCCCAATACGACCCCCAGACAAATCCACAGCGTTTGACGGACGCGCCTGTATTGCCCCGCACCACGGTTTTGCCCCACAAAGGTAAGGCACGCCTGATAGACGCTGTTCATGCTGGTGTAAACAAACCCTTCCAGATTGGAGGAAGCCGCGCACCCCGCCATGGTGACCGAGCCGAAGGAATTGATGGAGGATTGGATTAACACATTGCTGATGGAGAACAGCGAGCCTTGCAAGCCGGCCGGCAAACCGATGCGGAAGATCGCGCGAAGCGAGGCCCGGTCAAAGCGGGTCTTGCGCGGATGATACTGAATGCCGCCGGAGGTGGTCATCAGGCAGCGCATCACCAGCACAGCCGAGATTCCCTGCGCGATGATGGTAGCCAGCGCCACGCCCGCGACGCTCATCTGGAACACAATGACAAACACAAGGTTGAGCACGATATTGACCACGCCCGCGATGGATAAAAACCGCAACGGGCGTTTAGTATCGCCCACGGCGCGCAAAATAGCGCTTCCGAACGTATAAAGCATGTTAGCCGGCATCCCGATAAAGTAGATGCGGATGTATAATTCGGAACCGTCGATTACATCCCCGGGCGTTCCCATCCATTGCAGCAACGGCCTCGCTGCCGCAAACCCCAATAGCCCTACGCCAAGGCCGCATACCAGCGCGAGCGCGATGGCGGTGTGCACGGTATCTTGTAAGGCTTTACGGTTGCCTGAGCCATAATGCTGAGCCACCATCACGCTTGCGCCAACCGAAAAACCCATAAACACGTTAATCAGCAAATTGATCAGCGAGCCGGTGGAACCCACGGCGGCAAGGGCTTCCTTACCGGAGTATTGGCCGATCACGATCACGTCCGCCGCGTTATAAAGCAGTTGCAGCACACCTGTGAGCATCAGCGGAATGGAAAACCGGATCACTTTGGGAAGGATGGCCCCCCTGCACATATCCATTTCGTAGTTCTTATTCTTCATGCCTCCGGCCGTTGCCGTCAACCGCCCCCTTTTGAAAAGCAATCATAGCACTTTTTGAAGGGTTTGGCTATTCTTTGGGTCAGGAAAGTAAAAAAGACGCTCGGGGGAATGAACGGCATGTTTGGCGTACAGTTACCGATGGGGAGCGTTTCCTTTGGAAAGTAAGGTAACCGCAACGGGCTGCAAAGCAGCGCGGGTTCTTGGGTAAACGATAAACTATCGCATAAAATACCACTTTGTGGCGGCGTTTCCCAAAAACCGAAGGTAAAAGAAACAGCATCGCGGTTATATTCCGTTTATGTTGGCCGGAGTGGGGCAAAGTGGCAATCAAGCCCAACAAGAAACCAAAATTGTTTGGCAAAGGCGCAAGACCCGCAGTATATCCGATGTTTGCTGGGCGTGGGGGAAAGTGTTGCAGCTTAGGTTTTACATAGCGTGCCGAATGCGCACGTGTATGCGACGATCAGCACCAAGTACCGGAAGCCGCCGGTTATTGATAACCGTTATGGCGCAAAGGAACGCGCGGCTGCGCTGGTTGGGTGGACATCGTCATAGTTCTTTTGCCGAAGCCGACAGACACACAAAAAACGACGGAAACGCATGCGCATTTCCGCCGTTTGGCAATCACAACCCTGAAGATCGGTTTATGCGAACGGATTTTCCTTGGGGTAAAGCACGCCGGAGGGATGGTTGTAATCAATATCGGCTACGCCAAGCATCTTGAGGGCCTCAAACAGCACCTTGCCCACCTTGCCGAACGCGACCGCGCCGTGGTGCGGGTACCGTTTTTCCACCAACACGTGGCGGTAGAAGCGGGCCATTTCCGGAATGGCGAACACGCCGATGCCGCCGAAAGAACCGGTGGCCACGGGGAGGATTTCGCCCTGCGCGATGTAGCTGTGCAGGGTGGCGTCGCTCGCGCCCTGTAAACGGAAGAACGTGATTTCACCGGGCTTCATGTCGCCTTCCAGCGTGCCGCGCGTGATGTTCGGCTCGGTATCCGGCTCCAGAGCGCGCTTCATAATCAGCTGATACTTCATTTCCGGTTTCTGGATATGGCAGGCGGGTGTGTTGCCGCAGTGGAAGCCCATGAAGGTGTCATCCAAGCGGTAGTTATACTTGCCCTTGATGGCCTCGTTATACAAGTCGGCGGGCACTGTGTTGTTGATGTCCAAAATCGTGGGCGGGGTTTGGAGCGCGCAGGCAACCATGTATTCGCTCAGGCCGCCGTAAATATCCACCTCGCAGCTGATCGGCAGCAAACGGCTGGCAAAACGGCTGTTCACATAGCAGGGCACAAAGCCAAACTCGGTCTGGAACGCGGGCCAGCATTTGTTGGCCATGAAGGTGTATTTGGCCGCGCCGAGGTTTTGCTCCACCCAATCCAGCAGGGTGGCTTCATACTGCGCCAGACGCGGGAGGATGCCAGGCATTTTGTTGCCTTCGCCAAGCTCTTTTTCCATATCCTTGATGATTTCAGGAATGCGCTTGTCATCCGCGTGGGCTTTGAAGGCGGCGAACAGGTCCAGCTCGCTGTTTTCCTGCACGTTGAGCACGCCCAGATCATAAAGCGGTTTGATGGGGGCGTTGCAAGCCAGAAAATCGTAAGGTCGAGGCCCAAAGGTAATCACCTTGAGGCCCTTCACGCCCAGCACAACGCGGGCGATGGCACAGAACTCCTCCAGCATGTCCGCGATTTCCTCGGCGGTGCCCACCGGATATTCGGGAATGTATACGTTCTTCAGCCCGCGCAGGCCGATGTTGTAGCTGGCGTTGAGCATACCGCAATAAGCGTCGCCACGGTCGCTCTTCACGGTTTCTTTGGTTTCCTCGGCGGCGGCGGCGAACATGACGGGGCCGTCAAAATTCTGCGCCAAAATCGTCTCGGGGCCTTCCGGGCCAAAGTTGCCAAGGTACACCAGCAACGCGTTTGCGCCGGCGTCCTTTAGCTCCTTGAGGGCGGGCGCTACGTTCAGTTCGTTTTCGATGATGGTTTCCACTTCGATGATTTGACCGTACTTCTTTTGATATGCGGCTACGAGAGCGCCGCGGCGCGCGCGGGAAAGCTTGATGGGAAAGCAATCGCGGCTGACCGCCACGACGCCAAGCTTAATCACTGGAACGTTTGACATGGTTGTTTCCTCCTTTTTTTCGGTGCCTTACTTTACATTGTATTCGAATTGCGATGTCTGTCAAGTAAAAAATCTTCCGTTCGCAGGAGGAATTTTCAGCTTGCGAATGGGTAATTTGTTCGTACATATATTTTGAATAACCTGCGCAGAATCCGGTGAATCGGAAATAGCCCATCCATATCAAATTGCCCTTGCCGAGGTGACCGTTTGTGAAAATGAACCTGCATGATCGCGATTCACATACAGTATGCCGGGAGAAAGGTAAGGCATTGTATGTCAGAACGGAAAAATCTGAGAACGCTACCAACGCGCGCGGTCAGCAGCAATGTGTTGGCTCTGAAACGTCGATTGGCTGTCAATCCGCGCAACCCAGCCTTACGGGCAAAGTTTTGCATGCTCGCGCGCCTCCCGCACCCGAAATGCGGCGATGTCATACACCAGCGAATAGGGGATCGGGTCCTTTAGTGGAAACTGAATCGCGCCTTTGGTGGTGCGGTAACTTTTTAACCTGTCCGCAAACGCGGCAACACCGCTGGATGTGGGGTAAAGGCCGATGTGGTTTTTCATAACGCCAAAATGGATCAGATTTTCCCCTTCATAAAAAGTGGCGAGGCCGTAGCTGATTTTTTCGGTAGCGTCCGGCGCTGCGGAACGGATGGTTTCACGCAGCTTTTGGCAGATGACTTGAATGCCCTCGGGAAATTGTGCAATGTATTCGTCGATGGTTGAGCAGGCGGTTTTCATCATATTAACCTCCGGTATGGCGATGGGGGAATGTTGTAGCGGGTACAATCGGGTTTGCCAAAAGCAGGTTACGGATCCTTGACTGCGTAAATGATACCCGTAGCGCTGTGTGCCGAAACCAAACAAGCGCGGAGCGCGACCGCCTGTTCCTGATACGGTGTCGGCTACATGGCGATAGCGCGTTTTATGGGCAATTGTCTGCAGGACGGGGTTGCGATATTTTGAAGATTGGCTGATTCGCTTTTTATAATTCCTTCCATAATCAATACAGGCTACCGGAGCAGCGACGTTAAGCGCGATGCGAACGGCCCGGTAACCTATCGGGCGGTTTGCTTGATTGGTTTTAGGCACAGAGGCATACGGGGATCCGTTAATTGTCATACATTGTGAAGGCGCTGTTTTGACATTCTGCCAGTGCAAACTCATTTCGGTGAAAAGAACCTGAGAAAAAACACCCCGGCAAGCCATGCGATTTTAGCCTCGACGGCAACGCAGAACGGCTCCCAACTAAACGGTAAACAGGATTTCAAGTTCACGCTTTTCTTTTTATGGGTTATGGGGTAAAATATCATGGGCTATTGATAGGAAAGGCGGTGTCGATTTGCAGACGACCCTTCTCGGTTGCCAAATCCAGTATGATCTGCAAACAAACCCAAACCCAAACGCGCCTGCGATTCTTTTTCTGCACGGCTGGGGCTGTGACAGCGCCTCCTTTTCCTTTATCAAAGGCGCGCTTGCGGATCGCGCCACGGTGCTCACGCTGGATTTTCCCGGCCACGGGCAAAGCAAGGAACCGCCTGTGCCCTGGGGGGTCGGCGAATATACCGCGCAGGTAGCTGAGCTGCTACGGCAGAACGGTTTGGATCAAGTGGAAATTGTGGCCCATTCCTTTGGGGGCAGAGTGGCCCTCATGCTTGCGGCCAAGTACCCGGCGATGGTTCAAAAGCTTGTGATTACAGGCGGCGCGGGCATCAAAAAGCCGGTATCGGAGCATTCCCGCAAACGGGCGGCGAGTTTCAAACGGTATAACGCCTTTTTTGAAAAAGTGAAAGCTCTGCCGCCGCTGACCGCCGTTGCGGAAAGCATGCAAACCAAGCTGCGCAACCGCTACGGGTCGCCCGATTATGTGAAGCTGAACGAGAACATGCGCAAAACGTTTGTCAAGGTCATATCGGAGGATTTGTACCCGTTGCTCGCGCAAATTCAAGCCCCAACGCTGCTGGTGTGGGGCAGCAACGACACGGAAACTCCGCTCTGGATGGCGCAAACCATGGAAAAGGAAATTCCGGACGCCGGGCTGGTTGTGTTTGAAGGGGGCACCCATTTTGCCTTTTTAGAGCAGTGGCAGCGCTTTGTGCTGATTATTAAACAGTTTTTGACGGAGGAACACGCCTGATGTCGGTCGAATGGTCCCGCTGGTTGCTGCCGTTGATACCCGTAGGCATGTCCCTTTTTGCGGCAAAGGGAATCTACCATATGTTTCAGTTGGAAAGCTATCAGTTTCCGGGGTATTTCCGGGCAATCCGGCGCAACCCGGCGCACGCCTGGCTACCCGGGCTGTATACGGCGGCGGCCTCCGTGGCGCTGTTTTACATCTACGACCTTGCGGTGCGCCAAGTTGGCGGCTGGCTGGGCGCGGTTTTCATGGCGGGGCTGATTGCGCTGGCCTGTCTGGCGGGCGTGGGAATTGGCAAGGCGCTCACCGAAAAAAAGACAAAAAAGAAATTCGTTTTTACCGGTCGCGTGAAACGGCTCTACGCGGTATCAGCGCTTGCGATGGGCGCGCTTTCCTACGGCGTGGAGCTCAGCCCGCTGGCGGTGGTTCCCGCGCTGTGGCCGCTTGCTTTGCCGTTTGTTGTGGCGCTGTGCGGCCTTCTGGCATGGCCTGTTGAAAAAGCGATCAGCGAGTTCTATTTCCGCGACGCGCGCCGCAAGCTGCTCAGCAACCCAAAGCTGATCCGCATTGGCATCACGGGCAGCTACGGCAAAACGTCCGTGAAGCATATCATCGGGGCGATCCTTGCGGAAAAGTATCCCACGCTGATTACGCCGGCCAGCTTTAACACCCCGATGGGCGTGTCCAGAGCCATCCGGGAGCGGCTGACGCCTTCCCACCAGGTGTTTGTGGGGGAAATGGGCGCGCGGCATGTGGGGGATATCAAGGAAATGTGCCGGCTGGTGAAACCGACAATCGGCGTCTTAACATCGGTGGGCCCGCAGCATCTGGAAACCTTCAAGACCATCGAGCGCGTGGCAAAAACCAAGTATGAGCTGATCGACGCGCTCCCGGCGGATGGCCACGCCTACTTTTACGACGATCACGGCATCTGCCGGTCGATGTATGACCGCACCGACAAGCCCAAAACGCTGGTGAGCCTGACCCCGGGCGACGCGGATGTGTGGAGCGAGAACATCAGCGTATCCGCACAGGGAAGCGCGTTTGAGCTTTGCGTGCGCGGCAGGGGCAGCATTGCCTGCCATACCCGGCTGCTTGGGGAGCATAACATTGTCAACATTCTGACCGCGGCGGCCGTGGCCAACGATCTGGGGCTGACCCTGCGGCAAATCGCCAACGCGGTGGCAAGGCTACAGCCGGTGAAAAGTCGGTTGGAACTGCTCACCTCCCCCAACAGCTTTACGGTGATTAACGACGCGTTTAACAGCAACCCCGTCAGTTCCAAGGCGGCGCTTCAGGTGCTCAGGCAATTTCCGTCCCGGCGGATCATCATCACGCCGGGCATGGTGGAGCTTGGCGCGCGGGAGGCGGAATACAACCGCGAGTTTGGCCGCGAAATCGCGTCCGCAGCGGATGTGGCGATCATTGTGGGTAAAAAACGGGCGCAACCCATTTTGGACGGCCTCCGGGAAGCCGGTTTTCCGGAGCAGAACATTCACCGGGTCGATAATCTGGATGCGTCCACCGTGCTTTTGCGCTCCTTTGTGCGCAAGGAAGACACGGTGCTTTACGAGAACGATTTACCCGACCATTATCAAGAAGCATAACGGCAGGAGGAATCACCATGAGCAAAATGCAGTTGGGCGTAATCTTTGGGAGCCGAACCTGCGAACATGAGGTGTCCATCATCAGTGCTTTACAGCTGATGAAAGCGGTGGACCGAGAAAAATATGATGTGATCCCGATTTACATCAGCATGCGGGGAGAGTGGTTTTCCGGCGATCCGTTGCTGGATTTGAAAACCTATGCTGGCTTTGACGAAAACCAGAAGGGCATCGTGAGGGTACATCTGGATTTAACGGCGGGTTCCGGCGCGCTCACCACGGTGGAGCCGGCCAAGGGACTTTTTGGGCAACCCAAACAAACGATGGTGGCAAGGCTGGATTGCGCCATCCCCGTGATGCACGGCATGCACGGCGAGGACGGCACGCTTCAGGGACTTTTGGAAATGTGCAACCTGCCCTATACCAGCTCCGGCGTTGCGCCTTCCGCTGTGGGCATGGATAAAGTTTATATGAAGCAATATTTTCAAGGCGGGGGCTTCCCGGTGCTGCCGAGCTGTTGGTACCTTCGCAAAACCTGGGAGGACGCGCCCGAAACCGTGCTGGACGGCGTTGAAAAAGCGCTCCCGTATCCTGTGTTTGTAAAGCCCGCCATGCTGGGTTCCTCCATTGGGGTCACCAAAGCCAAAGACCGGGAAGGGCTTAAAAAGGCGTTGGAGCTGGCCTTTGAGTTTGACCGGAAGGTGCTGATCGAAAAGGGCCTGGAGAACCCGCTGGAACTGAACTGCTCGGTGTTGGGGTACGGCGACGAGGCTCAGCCCTCCGAAATTGAAATGCCGGTGACCGGCGGAGATTTGCTCAGCTTTATGGATAAATACATCCAAGGCAGCAACTCCACCAAAGGCATGGCTTCGCTCAAGCGCGTGCTGCCCGCGCCCATTGAGCCGGAACTGCGCGACCGAATCCAGAAGCTTTCGGTGGACCTGTTCAAGAATATGGATTGCAAGGGCGTCGTGCGCATCGACTACATGTACGATACGAAGGATAACGGCCTTTACATCACGGAAATCAACACCATTCCCGGGTCGCTGGCGTTTTACCTGTGGGAGCCGTGCCAGGTGCCCTACCGGGAGTTGGTTGACCGGATGGTGGGATATGCCCTGCGCGCCCATGAAGAAAAGAATAACAGCAACTACGCTTTTACATCCGATATCCTGACCAATCTGACGTTAGGCGGCAAGGCCGGCGCAAAATCGGGCGCGAAAAACGCCTAAAGGAGCAACGCATTGAAGTTATCGGAAATCAAACAGCCGGACGATATTCGCAACCTCAGCTACGGAGAGTGCGACGCGCTTGCCGAAGAAATTCGGGAAACCATTATCAAGACCGTATCGCATAACGGGGGGCATCTGTCCTCCAACCTGGGGGCGGTGGAGATTACCCTTGCCCTGCACCGTGTGTTTCATACGCCGGAGGACAAGTTTGTTTTTGACGTTGGGCATCAGGCGTACACCCACAAGCTGCTGACCGGGCGGGCAGACCGCTTCGACAGCATTCGGTGCTACGGCGGGCTGTCCGGCTTTCCCAAGTGTGCCGAAAGCGAGCACGACTGTTTTGAAACCGGTCACGCCAGCACGGCTATTTCCGCCGCGCTGGGGCTGGCGCGCGCCCGCGACCTGATGGGGCAAAAGAACCACGTGGTGGCCGTTGTGGGGGATGGCGCGCTCACCGGCGGCATGTGCTATGAGGCGCTGAACGATTGCGGCAACAGTAAAACTAGACTTATCATTATCCTGAATGACAATCAGATGTCCATCGCGCGCAACGTGGGCGCGCTGAGCATTCACTTTGCTCAGCTGCGCGCCAGCGCAAGCTGGAACAGCACCAAGAAACGCGTAAAATACAGCCTACTCAAGATTCCCTTCATCGGGGAGCCGCTGGAACGGCTGGTGCATTCCATTAAAAAATCGGTGAAAGCCCTGTTTTTGGACGAAGGCTTCTTTACGGCGCTGGGTTTTAAATACCTGGGGCCGATTGACGGGCACGATGTGCACGCAATGGAAAAAATATTCGCGCGCGCCAAACAACTGGACGAACCCGTCATCATCCACTGCTGCACCACCAAGGGCTACGGCTACCGCAAAGCGGAAAAGTCGCCGGAACAGTTTCACGGCACGCCCCCGTTTTTCATTGAAAGCGGAGAAGTGCAGAAGCGGTCCCACAAGCTGTACGGACAGGTGGCGGTGGATGAGCTGATTTCGCTGGCTAAACAGAACAAGCGGATTGTTGCCGTTACGGCTGCCATGCCGCTTGGCACATCGGCCAACCGCTTCAAAACACAGTTCCGGGACCGGTTTTTTGACGTGGGCATTGCGGAAGAACACGCCGTAACACTGTGCGCGGGCCTCGCAAAGGGCGGAATGCGGCCTTTCTTCTTTGTATATTCCACCTTTTTACAGCGCGGATACGATCAGGTGCTGCACGATGTGTGCATGCAAAACCTGCCGGTTGTTTTTCTACTGGACCGGGCCGGGCTGGGCAACGAGGACGGGCAGTCCCATCAGGGACTTTTCGACATTGCGTACCTGCGGCATATCCCCAATATGACGCTCATGGCCCCGGCAGATTCCGGTGAACTGAGCGAGATGATCCGCGCCGCGCTGGACCTGAACGCGCCGTGCGCGATTCGCTACCCCAAAACGGCGGTCACGCCCAACGCATCCTACCCCACAAGACCGTTTATGGTGGGGCGGTGGCGCTCGCTGCTTTCCGGGACGGATTGCACGGTGCTGGCCGTGGGCAGCATGGTGAGCGCAGCGCTGAACGCCGCGCAGCGACTGCGGGACGAGGATATCAGCATTGAGGTGGTGAACGCTTCCACCCTGAAACCGTTGGACGGCTTGTGCCTGCACCGTTTGCGTGAAAAAGGCCGGCCTGTGATTACTTTGGAGGAGCATGTGCTGGACGGCGGCTTTGGAAGCGCGGTGCTGGAATACAACGCCCGCCACGGAGCCGAGATGGAAATTCACCCTATCGGCGTGGAGGATCGCTTTGTGTCCCAGGGGGATCACCGCAGCCTGCTGGTAGAAACCGGGCTGGACGAAGCCTCCCTGATCGAGCGGTTCCGGGATATCGCGCGCCCGCAAGGAGTGCTGGATGAACGATAAGCAACGGATCGACCTCGCGCTTACGGAACGCGGGCTGGCGGCAAGCCGTGAAAAGGCGCAGGCGCTGATTATGAGCGGGTGCGTGTACATTCGCGAGCAAAAAGTGCTGAAACCGTCCGAGAAGGTATCGCCCGAGGATGAACTGACCGTGAAGGGGCCGGAGCATCCGTATGTTGGGCGCGGCGCGCTCAAGCTGGAAAAGGCCCTGCAGGTTTTCAACGTGCGGCCGCAGGGGATGGATGCGCTGGACATAGGCGCGGCAACCGGCGGTTTTTCAGATGTTTTACTGCAAAACGGCGCCCGGCATGTGTTCGCGATCGATGTTGGGTATGGCCAGCTAGATTGGAAAATCCGCAACGATCCCCGCGTTACCGTGATGGAGCGCACCAACGCCCGGTATTTACAAAGCGCGGATATCGGCGGCGCGCAGCCGGATATCACCGTGATGGACGTCAGCTTTATTTCGGTGAAGCTGATTTTGCCTGTGGCGGCCAAGCTGATGGCCCATCAGGGAGTGTTTTGCATCCTCATCAAACCGCAGTTTGAAGCCGGCCGGGAAAACGTGGGGAAAAAAGGCGTGGTGCGCGATCCGGCGGTTCATGAGGCGGTTGTGAGGTCCGTGCGGGATTTCGCCCCGGAATTTGGCTACCGGATGTCGATGCTGGATTATTCGCCCATCAAGGGGCCGGAGGGCAATATCGAATACATCGCGCGGCTTGACCCCGCGGCCGAGGGCGAAGCCGCCGTGACCGACGCGCAAATTGCTAAGGCCGTAGCGGAGGCGCACGGAAAATTGGATAAAACACCGATTGAATGAATAACCATTCTATGGTAGAATACGGATGTGCGAACGCATATTCCTGCGTGGCTCGGACGCCGCGCGGCAGTGCGTAACGAAAGGTTGACGCAACCATGCAAAACGTATACCTGATGATGCACCAGATGCGGGAGGATGTGCGCACCCTGACGGCGCAGGTTTCCGAGGCGCTCCGGAACGCCGGGTTGACCGTGCGGATGGAGCCTTGGCTGAGCAAAGCGGCCGGCGAGCCTGAAACGGGCGACGCGACCGATTTTGCGATGGAAGCGATTGTCGCGGTCGGCGGCGACGGCACGCTGCTTCGGGCAACCCAAACGGCGATTGCCCACAATGTGCCCATTTTGGGCATCAACGTCGGGCATATCGGTTTTTTGGTGGAAACGGAGTTGGAACACCTCTCCGAAGCTTGCCAGCGGCTCAGGGAAGATCGGTTCAGCATCGAAACCCGCATGATGCTGGATGTGGTGCGTCAGGACGGAACCGTGAAAACCGCGCTCAACGATGTGGTAATCAGCCGGGGCGGTTACGCGCGGCTGATTGCCGTGAAAGCGAGCGTGGGGGAAGAACTGATCGGCCGCTACATTGCGGACGGGCTGATCATCTCCACGCCAACCGGATCCACGGGGTATTCCCTTTCCGCGGGCGGCCCGATTGTGTGCCCGGAGGTGGAATGTATCCTGCTTTCCCCCATATGCCCTCACTCGTTGCAGCACAGGCCCGTTGTCGCCAACGCGGCGCAAACGGTAACCATCGCGCTGGATTGCGCGCCGGAACAGAATGCCCAGCTGGATGTGGATGGCCGCATCGCGGGGATGCTTTCCGGCAATGAAACCGTATCCATCCGCAGGTCTCAAACCGTTACCAAACTGATACGCTTTGGTTCGCATTCCTTCTTCCACCGCATCCGCGCCAAGCTGACCGAGTGGAGCTGTTGAACAGGAGGTTCGGCATGAAATCATCCAGACAGAACGCGATTCTGGAAGTCATCCGCGAAAAGGATATCGAAACTCAGGAGGACCTTGCCGACGAACTGCGCCGACGCGATTTTAAGGTAACGCAGGCCACGGTTTCGCGTGACATCCGGGAGCTTCGGCTGCTGAAGGTGTTAAGCGCGAACGGCACCTATAAATACGCGACGGCCGACAAGCCGGAAAACGGGTTGAGCGAGCGCTTTCACCGCATCTTCAGCGA
Organism: Candidatus Limiplasma sp.; assembly: GCA_035353615.1. GTDB lineage: Bacteria > Bacillota > Clostridia > Christensenellales > Aristaeellaceae > CAXXOK01. The sequence goes on along the minus strand of DAOPZY010000009.1, from coordinate 26,218 downwards.
ATCGGTGCTGAGCATGTCGCACGCGTACAATCAGGTGCTGATTAAAACCCTGCCGGGAAGCGCCAATGTGGCCGCCGAAATGCTGGACAGCCTGCGCTGGCCGGAAATCCTCGGCACGCTGGCCGGGGACAACACCATTTTGATGATCGTGCGCACCGTGGAAGAAGTTGAAGTGGTGCTGCGCCGCATCGACGATATGCTCCGGTAAAAAACCTTACGGAAAAGGATGTGCGTGATTCATGCTTGTGTCGATGACCGTGCGCAACATCGCGCTGATCGAGCATCTTGACGTGCAGTTTTACAAAGGCCTGCATGTGCTGACGGGCGAAACCGGCGCGGGCAAATCCATCGTGGTGGATTCCATCAACCTGATGCTGGGAGAGCGCGCGGATCGGGGGCTGATCCGCACCGGCTGCGACAAAGGCACCGTGGAAGCGGTGTTTGATATTTCGGACTGCCCTCAGGTGCGGGACGTGCTTGCCGCCGAAGCGCTGGAAGCGGATGGCGACACCATTACCGTGATGCGCGAAATCAGCACCGCGGACCGTAACGTATGCCGGGTGTGCGGCGTGATTGTGCCGCTTAACTTTCTAAAGCAGCTATCCGGCTTTTTGGTGGATATTCACGGCCAGCACGAGCATCAGAGCCTGCTGAGCGAAAAAAACCATCTCGGCTTTCTGGATTCGTTTGGGGATGAGCCGCATCAGGCGCTGATGGCGGCGACGGATCAGGCCTGCCGCGCCTGGCGCGAAACCAGCACCGCGTTCAGCGCCCTGCGCAAGGAAAACGCCCAGCGTGAGGAGCGCATGGAGTTTATCACCGCCCGCAGCCGGGAACTGGACGCGGCCAAGCTGGAAATTGGCGAAGAAGCCAAGCTGACCCAGCAAAGAGCCAAAATGGCCGACGCCGAGAAAATCAACGAGGCCATCAGCGCGGCATACGCCAGCCTGACGGCGACCGATACCGGGCGGTTGGGCGTCACCGCGCTGTTGCGCGAGGCGCAGGAGCAGATGCGGCGCATTACGGAATACGATCCGCGCTTTCAGGCGCTGGCGGAACGTCTGTCCTCCGCGTTTTACGAGGCGGAGGAGATGGGTATTGAGCTGCGGGACGCGCTGGAGGGCGAGAGCTTCGACCCGGAAAAGAACGAGCAGATTCTGGCCAGGCTGGACACCTACCGTCGGCTGGAAAAACGCTACGGCATGGAGGCCGACGAATTAGTTGATTATGCCGAAAGGCTGAAGGACGAGGTCAAATCACTGAAATCCATGGACGACCGCCTGCACACGGCGGAGGTGGCTTTTAAGGCAAAGCTGGCCGAGTACCGGCAAGCCGCGCATCAGCTGACAGAATCGCGCAAAACGCTGGCTAAACACTTTGAAACCCTGATGGAAAACCAGCTCAAGGATTTGGGCATGGGCAGCACGCATTTTGAATGCGTGTTTGAGGAGCCGAACCCCGATCAAAAGCGAGTGCCTTCCATCCATGGCGACGATCATGTGGAGTTTTTCATCGCTCCCAACGTGGGCGAGCCGCTGAAGCCCCTGTCCAAAACCGCTTCCGGCGGCGAACTTTCCCGGATCATGCTGGCCATGAAAGCAGCCGCCGCGGATCGCAACATGATCCCCACGATGATATTTGACGAAATCGATACCGGCATCAGCGGCCACATCGCCAGCGTTGTGGCGGAAAAAATGGACGATATCGCCCGCTACCATCAGGTGATCTGCGTGACGCACCTGGCGCAAATCGCCTCCATGGGGGATCAGCAGTATCTGGTGCAAAAACAGGTGGTGGGGGAGCGCACTCTGACCACGGTGGAAGAAATGACGCCGGAACAGCGGGTTTTGGAAATCGCGCGTTTGGTAGGCGCGGACGAGCAGCATCAGGAAAGCGGGCTGGCGCATGCCCGCGCCATGCTTTCCGCCGCGTGGGAACGGAAACACGCCGCACCCTGAAACATGGCCCGAAACGGTTTGATGAAAGCCGTTTTCGGGCTTTTTTGCATTGACTTGCATCCTGAATGCGCGACGTGAATTTGGTTCAGCTTTCCGGTCGCATGGCGTTCTTGACGGCGCGGATGGAGCATTCCAAACAAACGTTACGGTTTTCAAAATCAGCGCACTGGTATTCAAGCATGCGGGACTAAATTCACCCGAAATTTGCGAAGTCCCTTCTAGTTTGAACCATTCTATGCTATACTACTGCGGATGGCATTTTCGCGTGCCCTTTATGTTTGAACACAAATAGGGAAGGATAGAGTTTCATGAGTCTGTTTCACGTGTTTCCGGGCGGGATTCATCCCCACGAGGGACTGAACGGGAAATCGGTCACCTCCCGACTGCCGATTGTTGATGCGCCTTTGCCTTCGCGCGTGGCGATCCCTCTGCAACAGCATATCGGCGCGCCCTGCAAGTGTCTGGTAGCCAAAGGCGATTCCGTGAAAGCGGGGATGATGATCGGCGAGCCCGTCGGTTTTGTAAGCGCCGCGGTGCACGCGAGCATTTCCGGCACAGTGGTCGCCGTGCAGCCGTGCATTATGCCCAACGGAACGCTTACGCCCTGCGTGATTATCGATAACGACGGTAAAGATGAATGGGTGGAGATGAAACCCGTCGCCGAGCCGGACAAACTGGATGGCGCGGCCCTTTCGCAGCTGGCGCGCAATGCGGGGCTGGTGGGCCTTGGCGGGGCAACGTTCCCGCACGCGGTCAAATTTGCGCCGCCTCCGGGCAAAACGGTGGATTTTTTGATCCTCAACGGCGCGGAATGCGAGCCGTACCTTTCGGCCGACCATCAGCTGATGCTTTCGCAGGCCGCGGAAATCGTCGCGGGCGCGAAAACCATTCAGAAGACGCTGAATATTCCCACCGTGCTGATCGGCATTGAGAACAATAAAAAAGACGCGATTCGCGCCATCAGCGACGCGTGCAAAGCGGAGCCGACTTTCCGCGTGGTGCCGTTGCCGGTTCATTACCCGCAGGGCGGTGAAAAACAACTGCTGTACGCCTTAACCGGCCGCATTGTGCCGGAAGGCGGGCTGCCGCTGGATCGCGGCGCGATTGTCGCCAACGTGGGCAGCTGCTACGCGCTGTACCGCGCTGTGTATGAGGGCAGGCCGCTGGTGGAACGCGTGGTCACGGTCAGCGGCTGCGTGAAGGAGCCTGCGAACTACCGCGTGCGCATCGGCGCGCCGGTGGAATGGCTGCTGGACACCTCCGGCGGGATGCTGCCGCAGGCGAAGGTTCTTTTGTATGGCGGCCCCATGATGGGCGTTGCGATCAACCGCGTTGATATCCCCATCACCAAGGGTTGCTCCGGCATCACTGTTTTGGAACGCACCTCCGCGCAGGATGGGGAATCCAACTGCATTCGCTGCGGACGCTGTGCGACGGTTTGCCCCATGAAGCTGGTGCCCGCCACGCTGGATAAACTGGCCCGCAAAGGCATGCACGAGGAAGCGGAAAAGCAGGGCGTGCTGAACTGTCTGGAATGCGGCGCCTGCGCGTGGAGCTGCCCGGCCAAACGGGAACTGACGCAAAGCTGCCGCCTCAGTAAAAAGATCATTATGGAACGGCGCCGCGCGGAAGCGGCCAAGAAAAAGGAGGGGAAGTAAAATGCAGCGCAAATTGTATGTAGGTTCTTCCCCTCACCTGCGGGATGAAAGCGTATCCACGCGCCGGCTGATGCTGGATGTGATAATCGCGCTGATGCCGACGGCCATCGCAAGCGTCTGGTATTTTGGCGGCAGCGCTCTGATGCTGCTGGTGGTCGCTGTGGTAAGCGCGGTTGCGGCGGAGTTTTTTTACCAGAAGCACACGCATCAGGATGTGACGGTGTCCGATTTGAGCGCCGTGGTCACAGGCCTGCTGCTGGCGTTCAACCTGCCGGCGAGCGCTCCTTGGTGGTTGGCCATGGTTGGCTCGGTGATTGCGATTATTCTGGTAAAGCAGATGTTTGGCGGGCTTGGAAACAACTTTGTGAACCCGGCGCTGGCGGCGCGGACGATCCTGATGCTTTCGTGGACGTCGCTGATGGCGGCCAACGTGTTGCCCCATGCCGGCCAGTGGATTGCGACGCAAGCCGCGGACGCGGTTGCCTCCGCGACGCCGCTGGGCACGCAACCCGCGACCTACACGCTTTGGCAGCTGTTTTCGGGTAACATCCCGGGCATGCTGGGCGAAACCTGCAAGCTGACGCTGCTGTTGGGCGGGCTGTACCTGCTGGCGCGCAGGGTGATCGACTGGCGCATTCCCGTAAGCTTTATCGTTACGGCTTTTGTGCTTTTCTGGATTCAGACCGGCACCCTTTACTCCGTGGAGAGCGGCGCAAACAACGCGCTGTACCAGCTGTTGAGCGGCGGCCTGCTGCTGGGCGCGTTTTTCATGGCGACCGATTATGCCACCAGCCCGGTAAGCCCGCTTGGGCGCATCATCATGGGGGTTGGGTGCGCGGCGGTGCTGTTTGTGATTCGGTTCTACAATGCGTCGTATCCGGAGGGCTGCTCGTTTGCGATTCTGTTTATGAACGTGCTGACCCCGCTGATCGATAAATTGACCACGCCGCGGCCTTTTGGGCGCAGTAAACCTGCCCGGGCCGCCAAGGGGGTGTGAGCATGAGCGAAAAAAAGAGTTTGCGTTCCGTGTTCATGAACGGCATCCTGAACGAGAATCCGACGTTCAGGCTTGTGTTGGGCATGTGCCCGACGCTTGCCATATCCACGGCGGTGTCGCAGGGCATCGGCATGGGGCTGGCAACGACGTTTGTGCTGGTGTTCAGCAATCTGGTTATTTCCCTGTTGCGCAATATCATTCCTGAAAAAGTGCGTATCCCTTCGTTCGTGGTGGTCATTGCGACGTTTGTGACCATTGTGGATCTGGTGATGAAAGCTTTCGTACCGGCGCTGAGCCAGTCGCTGGGACTTTACATTCCGCTGATTGTGGTCAACTGCATCATTTTTGCGCGAGCCGAATCCTACGCGTTTAAAAACCCGCCGATTCCGTCCCTGCTGGACGGGTTGGGCATGGGGATCGGTTTTACGCTGGCACTGATGCTGCTTTCTTCTGTACGGGAAATTCTAGGCAGCGGCACTTTCCTTGGCATGCAGGTGATGCCGGCGGCGTACCACCCGATGGCGATCATCATCCGGCCTCCGGGAGGCTTTGTGATGCTCGGTATCCTGCTGTTGCTGGTGAACGCGATTGTGAAAGCGATTGAAAAGCGGAAACTGGCCAAGGCGAAGGAGGAGATCGCATGAGTAGCTTACTGCTGATTATTGTTGGCGGCGTGCTGGTCAACAACTTCATCATGTCCCAGTTTTTGGGCATCTGCGCGTTTCTAGGGGTTTCCAACAAAACGGAAACCGCGTTTGGCATGGGCATGGCCGTCACGTTTGTAATGGCGATCGCGTCGCTGTTCACGTACTTTGTGCAGCGTTACCTGCTGATTCCGCTCAATCTGGAATATATGCAGACCATCGCCTTCATCCTGATTATCGCCGTGCTGGTGCAAACGGTTGAAATTGTTCTGAAAAAAACGAGCCGCGCGCTGTATATGGCGCTGGGCGTTTACCTGCCGCTGATTACCACCAACTGCGCCGTGCTGGGCGTGGCCATCAACAACACGACGGCCATTGAGGGCGGTTATAACCTGATCCAGTCCGTGGTGAACGGCACGGCGGGCGCGTTGGGCTTCACGCTGGCGATCGTCGTATTTTCTGCCATCCGCGAACGGTTGGCCATCGGTAACCTGCCCAAATGGATGGAAGGATTTCCCGGCGCGCTGATTGGAGCTGGGTTGATGTCCATTGCTTTCCAGGGTTTCGCAGGGATGATTCACTAAAGGAGGGCGCGAAGAATGACCGGTATTTTAATTGGAACGGGCGTTCTGGCTGCCGTGGCACTGGTGTTCAGCCTGCTGCTGACGCTGGCAAACAAGGTTTTTGAAGTGCCCTCGGATCCAAAACGTGACCAGATCCGCGAAGCGTTGCCAGGGGCTAACTGCGGAGCGTGCGGTTACCCCGGTTGCGACGGCCTTGCGGACGCCATCGCCGCGGGCAAGGCGCCTGCCAACACCTGCCCTGTGGGCGGCTCCCGGGTTGGCAACCTGATTGCTTCCATCATTGGCGGAGAAACCAGCGCCGATCAGGTTCGGCTGGTGGCGACCGTTGTTTGTCAGGGCACGGTTGACCGCTGCAAAAGCAAGTTTGAATATCACGGGATTCAGGACTGCGTAGCCGCGACGCTGATTAACGACGGTAACCGCTCCTGCCAGTATGCTTGCCTTGGGCTGGGCACCTGTGTGCGCGCGTGTAAATTTGACGCGATCCATATTGATGAGCACGACCAAATCGCGGTGGTGGACGCGGACAAATGCACCAGCTGCGGCGCGTGCGTGAAAGCTTGCCCTAAAAAAGTGCTGGATTTGCAGCCCGTTACCCTGCCCGTGCGTCTGCTGTGCCGCGCTGCCGAGGAGGGTCATCTGGTCAGCGATAACTGCAAGGTTGGTTGCATCGGCTGCGAGCTTTGCATGAAGGCGTGCAAGTTTGACGCCATCACCATGGTGAACCATTTGCCGCAGATTGACCGCGACAAATGCACCGGCTGCATGATGTGCGCGGAAGTATGCCCGACCGTCGCCATGTGGGGCGATTTTGACCACCGCCACATCGCTCTGATTGACCGAGATTTGTGCATCGGCTGCGGCATTTGCAAAAAGACGTGTAAATTTGAAGCCATCTCCGGCGAGCGTAAAAATGTGCATGAGATTAACGAAGCCTGCACAGGTTGCGGCGAATGCGTGCCCAAGTGCCCCAAGAAAGCGATTACGTTGCCGATCCGCGAGCATGTGCGGGACGCTAACGCGAAGGCGGGCACTCAGGAAGGCGTGATCGCCATCCCGAAGAACGACGAAAGCAAGGAAGCGTAAACATGAAACTAGGCTTTATCGGCGCGGGCAATATGGCAACGGCGATTTTGAAGGGCGTAATCGGCAAGGGCTTTTTGCCGCCGGAAGAAATCGCGGTTTTTGACGTAAGCCCCGCGCAGTGCGATAAGCTGGCGGAACAGTTTCCGCTGCATGTGGCGGAATCGCAGGAGGAGTTGATCGCAGCCTGCGACGTTATTCTGCTTGCGGTTAAACCCATCTACCTGAAAAGAGTGTTGGAAAAAGCCAAACCGCTTGCCTCGGGGAAGGATTTCATCTCCATCGCAGCCGGATGGACGTTTGCGATGCTAACCGATATCCTTGACGAGCAAAGCGGCGCGCGCGTCCTGCGCACAATGCCAAACACCCCGGCGATGGTCGGCGCGGGTTTTACCGCGCTTTGCGAGCAAACCACCCTCACGGATGAATCCTTTGCGTGGGCGATGGAAATGTTCAAAACCCTTGGCGAAGTCGCCGTGCTGCCGGAATCGCTTTTTGACGCGGTGGTGGCCGTTACGGGCAGCAGCCCCGCGTATGTGTTTATGTTTATTGAAGCCATGGCGGACGGCGCGGTCAAGCTGGGTATGCCCCGCGCGCTTGCCTACCGGGCGGCTGCGCAGGCTGTGCTCGGTTCTGCCAAGATGGTGCTGGATACCGACGAACACCCCGCAAAGCTCAAGGATATGGTTTGCTCCCCCGGCGGCACAACCATTGACGCGGTGGCCTCATTGGAGCGAGACGGGATGCGAAGCGCCATAATCGACGCCATGAGCGTGTGCGCGCAAAAGAGCTATGCCATGGGTCACAAAGAACCCCCGAAAGCCTGAGGTGGGAACCGATGACGCAGCCAGAACAGACCCTCGCTAAACGCGTGCAGCTATACACGGACGGCGCATGCTCCGGCAACCCCGGCCCCGGCGGTTGGGCGGCTATCCTCAGTTTTAACGGAAAAACCAAGGAACTGTCCGGCCACATGCCCAACACCACCAACAACCGCATGGAGCTGTTTGCGGTCATCAGCGGCATCGGCGCGCTCAAGGAACCATGCGCAGTCGAGGTTTTTTCCGATTCCGCCTATACCGTAAACGCCTTTAACGAGCACTGGATTGATAACTGGCAAAAAAACGGGTGGCTGAACAGCGAAAAAAAGCCTGTGGAAAACAGCGACCTCTGGAAGCTGCTTTTACAGATCATCCGCGTGAAAAAGCATCAGGTTACTTTTAACAAGGTCAAGGGCCATGCGAACGATCCGCAAAATATTCGCTGTGACGAGCTGGCGCGCGCCGCTATCAAGGAATACCGGCGTATTAACGGCGAGGAAACAGAGGATGCGCCGGCCGCAAAGCCGGAAACGCCGACAAAGCCGAGCTGACAGGGCGCGAGAAACCGTAACGTCATGACCGCCGTTTTAACCGTTTGAGGTTTGAAAAAAGCAGAATGCCGCTCCGACACCCGGCGATCTGAAAAGAACATGAGCGAACCGTCTTCAGGCAGGCGAATGTCGCCCCTTTTACATGAACGGGCATCCCGCCGGATCAATGGGCAACACGCGAGGCATCAACAGCAAATGGCAGGCTCTTTCCGTAAGGAGAGGGCCTGTTTGCTTCGTAAAAAGAGAGCGCAAAAGGCTAAGCCGCCTGCCTTAAAACCTTGAACGGTTCACATGCTTCTCTTCTGTTGTTACGGAAGCGAGGTTTTATACTAAAAGGCAAACATCGCAAGGTTTCACGCTTTATCTGTCACTGCTGCGACGGTTTATGCATGCAGAACAGGCGCGTTCCGGAGGGCGCGCGACTGTTTAACTGAATACCTGTTTAACCGTTGCGACAACACCGCGCGGCTTTGAACCAGCTGGTTTATGAATACCGGCGACTGCTTATGCGCGAATGTTCCCGTATACCTTATCAAACTTTGCGGGGGAGACTGAAGCGCAACCGGATGGGTAGTAACGGGTCGGATATACAAAAGGCCAAGAAAAATACCGGAGCCCATCGAATATTTTACATAGTTGAGAACTACTTTGGTAACCGATGTAACCGTTCATACTTGTAACGGTTACGCATAAAAAGGAGAACTGCAAACCCTTGCCGTGGACAAGCCTGATTGTTTATGATAGAATCAGTATTATCAGTATCATCATTAGACCGTTCACAGGGCGGGAGGCGGTTACATGCGACGGTGGAAGCGCACAGCTTGGCGCAGGCTTGCCGCTTTGGCGGTTGCGACCTGCGTCGCGCTTTCCGCATCCCCTGCCGCGTTTGCCGAAACCGTTGACAGTGTAACCGTGAAGGCGGCGCCGTTAACAACCGCGTCCTCCGCGCTGGACGGGATGGTTCGCGTGTACCTATCATCGCTGGGAAACCCAACAACGCTTAGCCTGACCGTGGCGGGCAGCTACTCGCTCAGCACCGGAACCTCGCTGACCAGCGGCGAAACGCTGACCGTGGGGTTCAGCAGCACGACCGGCGCGATCACGCTGACCCGTAACGGGGTTAAGACTAACATGGGCACCTATTTCGCGCTCAAACGGCACAGCGCGACCGGTTCCAACGGAATCCTGATCGCGCAGGGCCGAAAGCCGGGCAACCCTTATCCCGGCGATCTTTCCTTTCAGGCGGTGCAACAAAGCAGCGGTTCGTATAAACTCTATACCGTGGCGCATATCTACCTAGAAAATTATCTGTACGGGGTTTTGCCATATGAAATGGGCAGTTCCGCGCCTACCGAAGCGCTCAAGGCGCAGGCGGTTGCCGCGCGTACCTATACTGTGCGCATGATGGCAAACCGTTCCTCCGGGTATTACGATGTGGTGGATACCACCAGCGATCAGGTGTATAACGGAACTCCGTCCGGGTATGCAACCTGCGTTTCGGCGGTGGACGCGACCAAGGGCATTGTGCTCAAGTATAGCGGAGCCTACACCGCAACCTACTATTCCGCATCCAACGGCGGGCAGACGGAATCCATCTATAACATATGGGGCACGTCCGGCTACAGCTACCTGAGCGTGAAAGACGATCCCTTTGATTTGGCCAACCCGGATTGCGTTGTGAAAAAAACGACTGTTTATGCCAACTGCGCAAGCGCCTCCAACAGCGCGAGCCTGATAGCCCTGCTTAAAACCAAGGCCGTAACCGCGCTCCGCGCCGCCGGTTACAGCGCAACCACCTCAAACACAACGCTTGGCACCATTCAAAGCATCGTGGCGCATACGCCCATGTATGCTTCGCCAAGCAAGCTGTACACCAAGCTGGATTTTACGCTGACCGCGTCCACCGCCAACAGCGCGGGCGCTACGGTCAGCGCAACCACAACCGTTACCTGCGGCATTTTTACGGAGTTGGAAAGCATGCTCGGCATGAGCATTCAATCCAGCAAAAACGAGCTGTGGTCTGTTGTCAAAAACAGCTCCTCTTTTACGTTGGAGGCGCGGCGCTACGGTCACGGTCTGGGGTTGAGCCAGCGTGGGGCTATGTATATGGGCAAATTGGGGTATACCTATGCGGATATTCTGGGGTTTTATTTTACCGGCAGCACCCGCGTTGGGTGCACGTTTACCAACACCATTCTCGCGGCCAATTCCACCGAGGTCATCACCAGCGTAGAAAACGCCGCAAGCGTGGATGACGCGACGGACAGCAGCGCCTGCACCGCGATTGTCAAGCTAAGCTCAAGCAGCGGGTCGCTGGCCATCCGCGCGGAACAATCCACATCCGGCGCGTTGCTGGGCGTTGCGGCCAACAGTTCCCCGGTTACGGTGTACATGAGCAACGGCAACTGGTGCCTGATCCGTTATGGCGGCATTACAGGCTATGTGCCGGCCAGCGCCCTGACCATCAGCGGCACCGCGCCCACGGAAAGCAGCCAGAGCGTTACCGCCATTGACGGGTTTGCCACCGTTACGGCCAGCACCTACCTGAACCTGCGCGCCTCCGGCAGCTATTCGGCAAGCGTGCTGTCCACCGCGCCCAAAGGCGCAATTCTCACGGTTTTCAGCAAAACCTCCTCTTGGGCCAACATCCAGTACGGGGCGACGGTCGCTTACGCTTCCACCGACTTTTTAACCTTTTCCAGCACCTATTCCGGCGCTGTAGTCAACAACAGCACAACCAGCGCGACCGTCACGGTGGCAAGCGGTCAAACGGCGACCCTGCGGGCAACCGCCAGCACGGATGGCACGGAAGTTACCCAGTTGTCCGCCGGCATCGTGGTTTCCGTATCAAGCGATGACGGCTCCTGGGCGTATGTGACCTATAACGGCGTATCCGGCTATCTGCTTTCCGCCAACCTGACCTACGCGGACGATACCACGGACGCGACCGATACCGGCAGCACGGACGGAAGCGCCACCGGCGAACAAACCGCAACGGTAAGCGCCGCCGTGGGCTACATGCGCGAAAGCGCGGATGAAAACGCCGCCGTGCTCGCTGAAGTTACCTTGGGGCAAAGCGTGGTGCTGGTAAGCCAGGGCGACACATGGTGCACCGTGCGCTACGAAAGCGTTACCGGCTATATGCTGACCGCCAGCCTGAACATTTCCGCCTCGGGCAGCGGAACCTCCACCACAGCAACCGTTGCCACGCAAAGCGGTTCGTTGAACATGCGTCAGGAGGGCAGCGCGGGCAGCACCGTACTGACCACCATTCCCAAAGGCGTAACGGTCACCGTCACCAACCGGGGCGACACATGGAGCGCGGTCACCTACGGCAGTTATTCCGGCTATGTGATGAGCGCGTTCTTACAGTTCAGCGGCGACACGGCAGCCGATGACAGCGCCGACGGATCGGTGACAACCGCGACGGTAACGACGGCGTCCGGCTCGCTGAATTTACGCCAGCAAGCCAAGGCGGGCAGCACAATCCTGACCACCATTCCGCGGTTGACGGTGATTACCGTGAACAGCAAGGGTACGGAATGGTGTCAGGTCACCTACTCCGGCACAACTGGCTATGTGATGACTGCGTTTTTGGCGTTTGCTGACGCCTCTTTGTTGGATTCCACCGCGACCCCGACCGCTACCGACGCGACCGCCACGCCGGACCCGGATGCTACGGCAACGGCGGACGCGACCGATACGGCGCTTGTAACCGCCACCCCAACGCCATCCGCGACAAGCGCCGATGCCAATACCGCCATTGTCACCACCGCCTCCGGGTCGCTGAACCTGCGCGCGGATATGCTTCCCGGCAGCCGCGTGTTAACCCGGATTCCCAAAGGCACTACGATTAGCATACTGCAAAAGCTTTCAACCTGGAGCCAGACCACATACGGCGGTTATACCGGCTATGTGCTCAACACGTACCTTACCTTTCCTTCGGATACCACAACCGTGACGGACGCGACCACCGCGACGGTCATCACAGCGTCCGGCTCGCTCAACCTGCGCGCGGCGCCTTACGGCAGCATCGTGACCACCATTCCGCAGTATGCCACGGTGCAGGTGCAGCAGCGCGGCAGCACATGGTGTTATGTGGGGTACGGCGGCGCTTACGGTTATGTGATGACCGCCTACCTGACCTTTGCAAATCAGGAAACCGCAACGGATGCGACAGCAACCCCAACGGCCGACGCTTCCGCAACGGTTACAGTTACCCCCGAGCCGACCGCGACCCCGGCGGCTACCGCCCTGAGCGCAACCGTGGTTACGCCTTCCGGGTCGCTGAACCTCCGGGCCGCAGCCTCCACCTCGGCGGAAATCCTCAGCACCATTCCCAGGCTTGCGGTGATTCTGGTGCTGGAACAGGGTGACGCGTGGTGCCAAGTGCAGTATAATGGGCTGACCGGCTATGTGAGCGCGCAATACCTGAGCATAACGGCGGCGGATGCCACGGCTGCCCCGACGGCTACCGCGACTGCGACAAGTTCCCCGTCCGGCGTAACCGCGTGGGTTTACACTGCTTCCGGGTCGCTGAACTTACGGGAGAGCGCCTCCTCATCCGCCAGCATCCTGATGACGATTCCGAGGTTGTCCCCGGTATGGCTGCTGACGCAGGGGGACGTCTGGTGCCAGATTCAGTACGCCAATACGACCGGCTATGCCATGAGCGCCTACCTTACCACAACCAAACCTTCGGAGCTGGGCACAAGCGAAACGGCGGCGACGGAAACGCCTCAGGCGGATGCCACCGCCACGGTCACGGCCTCTGAAACCGTTACCCCCACTGTAACAGCCACTCAGACTGCCGCCCCGACCGCGACCTCGACACCCGCGCCGACGGTGGCTACGGTGCTGGACCCGACCCTGCAAGCGCTCCCGGAGCCTGTGGCGGCGTTGGTTTCGCCGGCGAATGGAGCTGAAACGCTCACCCTTTGGGAAAGCTGCACCAAGAGCGGCAATTCCCTTTTGGATATGCTTGCCAATACCGAGGTGCAGGTTGTGATGCAGGGGGATACCTGGTGCCAGGTGATCTATTTTACGCAGGTAGGCTACTGCCTGACCGAAGGATTGACTTTTTTTGCACAGTGAACAGAATGCCACGCCCCGTGCGGACGAACGCTTGGATGATCTGCAAACCAACGGCCTGCGAATTTTGCAAAAGCCAGCCTGCTTTTGCTTTGGGATGGATGCCGTGTTGCTGGCGCACTTTACCCGCTTGCGCCCACGGGACCGAATTGCCGATCTGGGCACAGGCACGGGCATTCTGCCGATCCTGATGAGCCAAACGGAGCCTACCGCCTGCTTTGAAGCGTTTGAGTGGCAACCGGACATGGCGGATATGGCGCAAAGAAGCGTAGCCTTGAACGGGCTGGAACACCGGATTACCATCCATGCCGAGGATTTGCGCAACGCGCCCGACCGCATCGGCCGGGGAAGCGTGCACGGCGTGGTTTGTAACCCGCCGTACGGCAAACAGGGCGGGGTGATTCTCAGCCAAACCGAGGAACAGCTTCTCGCCAGGCATGAAAAGGACTGTACGCTTGCGGATATTTTGCGTGCCGGCGCGGCCATCCTGCGCAATCAGGGGCGGTTGTGGATGTCGTTTCCCTCGGCAAGGATGCTGGAACTGACAGACAGCCTTCGGGAAAACCGACTGGAGCCTAAGCAAATCCGGATGGTGTGCGCCAAGGCAAGCAAAGCGCCTTACCTGCTGCTGATGGAAGCCGTGAAGAACGCGAAACCCATGCTTACATGGCTGCCGCCGTTGATTGTCTACCATGAGGATAGCACGGAGACCGACGAACTCAAAGCCATATATGCCGGGCGTTTGCGTCCCGGTCAATCATAAAGCGGTCCGCGCTGCCTTGACAACCGCGCAGGGCTGTGGATTGCTTTTGCATTACATGGAGAAGCAGGATATTTATATTCGACAAAAGATTCATGGACTGACAGCCCTACGCAAGAAACGGACCGGTTGTTGGGCAACGCGGCGTGCGGCAAACCAGCCGTACCGATATAAAAACGCGGAGACGCCTATGCGCAGGAAGCGTCCCGTTGCAATGGACACGGCCATCCTGTATAATGCAGCCAAAGGAGGCGATTACTCTGGATAAATGGGATTCCCGCTTTATGGAGATGGCGCGTCTGATTGCCGAATGGAGCAGCTGCTACCGGCAGGGGCGGTCGATTGGCGCGGTGATTGTGAAGGATAAACGGATAATGACCACAGGCTACAACGGCGCGCCCGCCGGCCTTAAAACCTGCCGGGAGCGCGGAGAATGCCTGCGGGACAAGCTGGGGATCGCCTCCGGCACGCGAGCGGAGCTTTGCTACGCCATCCACGCGGAACAGAACGCGATTATTCAGGCGGCAAAGCTCGGGATTTCCATCGACGGCGCTACGATGTACTGCACCCACCAGCCTTGCTCTGTGTGCGCCAAGATGATCGTAAATGTAGGGATTCAACGCGTTGTGTATGAACTGGGGTACCCGGACGCGTTTTCGTTGGAGTTTTTTCAGGAGGCGGGCGTGCTGCTGGAACAGTACACATCGGTACCCAAACCCTGACGGTCTCGCGTAAACCGAAGGCGACCGATCGATCAGCGAAAAATTCGCGGACAACGGTCGCTTCACGCCATCCGGGGTGGTTATCGGTATGCGGAAAACACCGAGCCTCTCCGCGCGCTGCCGTTTGGGTACGCTTGATCGCATTGCGATTTTGTTTCGCCCATATGCGCGGGAATACCAGCGCACCGATGTGGGCGCGGCGCAATATCGCGCGCAGGACACCGGTTGCGGCGCAGCATGCCGGCGGGCGGGTCATCTGAATGCCGGAAGGTTGCGCAAACAACGCGCTCGCGTTATTTTTTGGGGGCTGGCGCGCCGCCGATGCACCATCCGCGCAGGCGGTTAACGACACGTTCCAAAGCGGTTTTGCTGTTACCCCAAGGCTCCGATTGATTTCGGTAGTCAAATTTCCTTGTAAACCAGTCCAGATCCTTCGCGTCGGCTTCCAAGCCAGCGGCCAAGCGGGCCAAAGCCTCGGCTGCGAAGGCGTTTTGCTCGGCGTCGTTTAACAGGCTCGGCGCGCACGCAAGCAGCTCAGTCAGGTGGGGCAGACAAACCCCCTGCGAAGCCAGCCACGCGGCATGAAAATCGTCATTGGTTTTCCAAAGGTGCAAAAAGGTCGCAAGATAACGCGTCATATGCGTTTCGACGGTTTCACAGACAACGCAGTGCGCGGTAAGCTTTCGGAGGTTTAGGAGCAGCTTGCCCGTGGCGGCGGGGGCCTTCAGGCGCAGGGTTTTCCTGCTGCCGGCGGTTTCCGCCTGCTTTTGAAGGCTGCGCAGGCGTTCCAGCTGTTCCTTGCTGTGGGAATCCATCAGCAGCGCGTGGCCCAGCCGGTTTTGCCGGGCATAGAGCATTGCGTGGTGCGCGGCGCAGATGCCCTTCCGGTTCACGTTGATACGCGCGTCCGGCTCCATCACGCTGGCGCCAAGCGTCCGGTCCACGGTTTCCTCCTCTGTTCGGTGTTTTAACCCGCAGAGCGGGCAGGCCGATTTCCATTCCATCGCTTCCCAAACCGGGATTGTCTCTAAATGGTATTGCATCCTGTGCCTCCTAGCGGCTATAATAAACCGAACCCATCGTAACAGAAACCGCGGGCTGCATCAAGCCCGCCGTACCAAGGCATCGGTTGGCGGTCAGAACGCAGAAATCGGGTACGCAGAACGAACCTGACAAAAATGGAATGAGCCATGGGCAGAAGCCTGACCGCGGGCGGTTGAAAACTTCACTCATGGCAAGCCTGTACCCAATGCCAATCGACAGGCGCGACCGTACGAGGTTCATCACCGTCCGCCGTTTCCCGGTTCCACCCTCAAAGCCATCGGGCATCCCAACCGAAAGGAGCGCTTTCATCGGCGCGATTAGGGAGGTTCCATATGACCATTCATGAAATCATCCGGATTTTGGACGCGCGCGTTCTGTGCGGTGAAAACGATCTGGATCAGGAAGTATCCACCGCGTGCGGCTCGGACCTCATGAGCGACGTGCTTGCTTTTGTGAAGGATAAAACCATCCTGATTACGGGCCTTACCAATATTCATGTGATCCGCACGGCGGAAATGCTGGACATCCACTGCATCGTGTTTGCGCGCGGCAAGGTGCCCGGCGATGACGTGCTGGAAGAAGCCCGGGAGTTGGGCATCGTGGTGCTGACCACTCGCCACACAAGCTACACAACCTGCGGGTTACTGTATGTGGCGGGAATACGGGGAAATAACGAGTGCATCGCAAGCCGGGAGTAACCCGCTTGGAAAACAGTGAGGTTGAACATGCAGGACTACAGCATGGTGGACACGTACAACATCCGGGCATTGGACTACGCTACGGCGGGGGATGCTTCTGCCACCATCAAGCGTAAACTGAAACAGTTGGGTGTGGACAGTACCATTTTGCGGCGGATTGCCGTAGCGAGCTACGAGGTGGAGCTAAACCTGATTATTCACAGTGTGGGCGGCACGCTGACGCTCAAGATGTCCCCCACGGAGATATTGCTGGTTTCAGAGGACCAGGGGCCGGGCATCCCTGACATACAGAAAGCGTTGCAGGAGGGCTACTCCACCGCCAGCGAGGAGGCGCGCAACCTTGGCTTTGGGGCGGGCATGGGCTTGCCCAATATGAAGCGCAACGCGGACGAGTTCAGCATCCAAAGCGAAATTGGGCGCGGAACCAGCATTCAAATGAAGTTTCGCTTGCAATAGCGTGATTACAGGCCGCAGGGCACGGCGGAACGCCGGACTTGTGCTTTGCGGGAAAGGTTGGGTTCCGGGATGGAAGATAAACGTTATCATTCTGTGCGGCTGGATCAGGACAAATGCAAAGCCTGCACGAATTGCCTCAAACGCTGCCCGACGGAAGCGATCCGCGTGCGCGGCGGCCGCGCCCATATTATCGACGAACGTTGCATTGACTGCGGCGAGTGCATCCGCGTTTGCGAATACCATGCGAAGTACGCGCAAACCGATCCGCTTGCGACGATCAACCGTTTCAAGTACAAAATCGCGCTGCCCGCGCCTTCGCTTTACGGCCAGTTCAAAAAGCTGGCAAACGCCTCGCAGATTCTGGAGGGCTTGCTTCGTATGGGCTTTGACGATGTGTTTGAGGTGGCGGCCGGCGCGGACATCGTAACCCGCGCCATTCGGGAACGGATGCGCAGCATGACCCCCGAACAGCTTCCGGTGATCTCCTCTGCCTGCCCGGCCATTACGCGACTGATTCAGGTGCGGTTTCCGGAGCTGATTCCACATATCATCGACGTGCGCCAGCCGATGGAGGTGGCCGCGATGGTTGCCAAGCGAGAGTTTTGCCAAAAACGCAGTGTGCCGGAGTCGGAAGTGGGTTGCTTTTTTATCACCCCCTGCGCCGCGAAAATGACCGCGATCCGCAACCCCATCGGGCAGGAGCAGTCAGCCGTGGACGGGGCGATTTCCATGTTGGAAATTTACGGCTTGCTTGCCGGGCATATCAAAAACTATCCCACCGAAATTAAGCTCTCCCGAGCCACCTCCTTTGGAGTGGGCTGGGCGAACAACGGCGGCGAGGCGCTGGCCGTGTGCCCGGAAAACAGCATGGCCGTTGACGGCATCGAAAACGTGATTCGCGTTTTGGAAGAGATTGAAAACAACAAGCTGCACGATCTGGTATTTTTTGAGGGCGCGGCCTGCACGGGCGGCTGCGTGGGCGGTCCGCTGACGTTTGAAAACGGCTACATCGCCCGCGGCACCATCCGCACGCTGATGAAAACCTCCGACCTGCGCCACCCGGACGCGGCGGTCAAAGCTTCTTACCTGACTAAGTATCCGTTGCAAACTAACCGCAAAATCACCCCCAACAGCGTCATGAAGCTGGATGAGGACATTGTGGAAGCCATGCGTAAAATGGAACAGCTGGAGCAGATTGTCAAATCCCTGCCCGGGTATGACTGCGGCAGTTGCGGAAGCCCAACGTGCCGCACCTTCGCGGAGGATATTGTGCGCGGTAACGCCAACAAAATGGACTGCATCCACATCCTGAAAGATCAGCTGAAAATTATGGCGCAAAAAATGGTCGAGCTTGCGAAAACCACCAGAGAATAGGGGAATGGAAATGAGCATTCTGGAACTGGCGACCCTGCTGAACGCGGAAATCATAGAACCGGGCAATGCGCCGGAAACACAGGTATCCTGCGGGTATGCCTGCGATTTGCTCAGCTGGGTTTTAGCCCACGGGCGCAAGGGTATGGCGTGGACCACCGTTCAAACCCATGTGAACGTGATCGCCGTGGCTGTGCTGATGGAAATGGCTTGCGTAATCCTTTCGGAAAGCAATCAGTTGGAGCCGGACTCCCTGCGCAAAGCAAAGGAGGAAGGGCTTGCTGTGCTGATGACCGATAAAACCGCGTACGAAATTTGCGGCCTGATGATGCAGGCGGGTATCGCCCCTTCGGCGGATTGAAACTATGCAAGCCTTTTGCGATCTTCATATTCACAGTTGCCTTTCGCCCTGCTCAAGCGACGAGATGACCCCCTGGAATCTCGTGGGCATGGCCAAGGTAAAGGGGCTGCACATCATCGCGCTGACCGATCACAACTGCGCGAGAAATGTTTCGCAGGCCCTTTGCGCGGGTCGGGAATATGGCGTCGCGGTGATCCCGGGCATGGAGGTTACCTCCCGGGAGGAGGTACACATCCTTGCGTATTTTGATTCGCCCGAGGCTGACCTTGCCTTTGGGGAATTGATTTACGCTCACTTGCCCGATGTGCAAAACCGTGAGGATCTGTTTGGCAACCAGATTGTGATCGGCGAAAATGACGAGCCGGTGGATCGGGTACAGAAATTGCTGCTCAACGCGACGGACCTTTCGCTTGCCGAAATCCAAGCGCTTGCGGAGCGTTTCGGCGGGGTCACCGTACCCGCCCACATCAACCGGGGCGCAAACAGCATGATCGGCTCGCTGGGCATCATGCCAGGCCTGCCGGAATACCCGGTGGTGGAGGTGTACCGCCGTGTGCCCTGCCCCGAATATGCCGTGAAAGGGCGCATGGTGCTGTACTCCTCCGATGCGCACCGTTTGGAGGATATTGCCGAACCGGATTTTACGCTGGAAGTGCCGGAACCAAGCGCTCAGGCGGTTGTTGCGTACCTTCGGCAACGAATGCGCGGCGCTGAAGGCTAAGCGCGCGCCCGCCGGGTCGCGGTAATTGCGGAACAGGGTCATGCGTGGTTACTGGCACAGTTGCCCCGAAGCGTACCCAGAACCGTGTTTCGATGCGGTTTGATCCGATATACAGTTTTCTGCCAAACCTATGCGACCCCAAACGGCCTGTGAGAACGGGGTTGTATGGGTTTGCAACCGTATTTGACTGCGCCGGGTGCGTGTTGGTTCGCAATTTCGATTGGATGAAGTCACAGGCGAACATGCCAGAATTTAGAGAACGCTTGAGCCAGCTCCGATAAGGAGACTGGCTTTTGAACATAGCCGTCTGGGAGCCAACGTTAACGATTCAGAGTTCAATTGGCGAGCAATGCCTCTGAGCCACGGTACGGTTAAGCGCGTTGCGACGGACCGTCAACCGCTTTCCGTTCGGAAACAGCTGACAAAATGGGATCGGACAGGCCAGACGTTGGGAACGCTCCGGTCAAAACTGAACAGGGGGAAACAGACTGTCGCAGTGGCAGCGAGCGACGCTTTGCGGCTGAAACGTTGCAAACCGGAATGAAAAGGAAATGTCGGTTGGGCCTGAAAAAAAGCATACGTTTTGTCCCGATGATCCGGGATTGTACTTGTTTTGTACCGGGTGACGCAAATCGTCAAAAACTTCACATTTTTTTTGTGAATCACGTGCATTTCGACCTACTGTATGATAGAATATGAATGCTGTGTTTGCTATCGTGCGGCACATAGACGTACGAAAGATTTGAGGAGGTCTCAAGCTGTCATGTCCGAACAAAAGGAAAAGTTCGCTGAGCTGAAAAAAGTCATCGACGAACACAAAGATCAAAAGGGAGCGTTGATGCCCGTGCTGCAAGCGGCGCAGGGTATCTTCGGCTGCGTATCCATGGATGTGCAGGAGTACATCGCGGACGCGCTGGGTACGACGCTGAGCGACGTATACGGCGTAGCCACATTCTACTCCCAGTTTTCCCTGCAACCCAAGGGTCAGTATGTGATCGGGGTTTGCATGGGCACGGCCTGCTATGTTCGCGGCGCGCAAAAGGTGCTGGACCGCGTGCAGAAGGAACTGAACGCCAAAGTGGGCGAAACCACCCCCGACAGTAAGTTCACCATTCAGGCAACCCGTTGCCTCGGCGCGTGCGGCCTCGCACCGGTCATGATGATCAACGACGAGGTTTACGGACGGCTGACAGAAGAAGAAATCCCCGCGATTCTTGAAAAATACAAAGCCTGATATGCGGGATCTGTCCATGCATGTTTTGGACATTGCCCAAAACAGCGTAAAGGCGAGTGCAAAAACCGTCACCATTTCGATGGTGATCGATGACCGGAACTGGCTTACAATGGTTTTTCAGGACGACGGCTGCGGAATGGCGCCGGAGTTTCTGGCCAGGGTGACCGACCCGTTTACCACCACGCGAACCACCCGCAAAGTGGGCCTGGGCATCCCCCTGCTGAAAGAAAACGCAGAATTAACCGGAGGCACGGTTATGCTTCAGAGCGCGCCGGGCGTGGGTACGACCGTGACGGCAACATTTAACCGCAACCATATTGATTGCCCGCCGATGGGGCAGATCTGCGATACCCTGCTTACGCTGGTGGTACTGAACCCGGAAACGCCCGAGTTTGTTTATGAAGCCCGTTCTCCCGCATTGGAAGCCAGTTTTGACACCCGCGTGGTCCGTCAGGCGTTGGGCGGCGTTGCGCTCAATACGCCCGAGGTGATCGATTGGATGCGGGATGCCATCAATGAAGAATTTCAACCGATTTTGGAGGTGCAATAACGTGAAAACAATCGCTGATTTGGAAGCAATCCGCCAAAAGACGCTCGAGCGCGTTGCCTATCGTAAAGAAGGGGATAGCGATATCCGTGTGGTCGTCGGCATGGCAACCTGCGGCATCGCGGCAGGCGCGCGCCCCGTCATGCTTGCTTTTTTGGACGAAATTAAAAAGCGTAACCTCAACAACGTGACCGTTTCGCAAACCGGCTGCATCGGCATGTGTCGTTTGGAGCCGATGGTGGACGTGATCGTGCCTGGCAAGGAAAAGGTTACGTACGTGAAGCTCAACGCGGATATGGTGCCGCGCATTGTGACCGAACACATCGTCAACGGCAACCCTGTGATGGAATATACCATCGGCGCCGCGGAAGATAAATAACAGCTGACCGGAGGAGGAAAAACCATGGATTTTTATCGTGCACAAGTGCTTGTCTGCGGCGGCACAGGTTGTACTTCGTCGGGCTCCGGCGAGATCATCGAACGTTTTGAGGAGCAAATCGTCAAAAACGGCCTCGATAAAGAAGTGAAAATTGTACGCACCGGTTGCTTCGGCCTTTGCGCCGCCGGCCCGGTGGTCATCGTATACCCGGAAGGCACCTTCTATTCCCGCGTGCGCGCGGAGGACGTGGATGAAATCGTCAGCGAGCACCTTATCAAGGGCCGCATTGTACAACATCTGGTTTACAAGGACAAGAACCACGAAGAAGAACACAATATGGCTTTGGAGAACATTGAGTTCTACAAAAAACAGAAGCGCATCGCGCTGCGCAACTGCGGCGTAATCGATCCTGAAAACATCGATGAATACATCGCGTTTGACGGATATCAGGCGCTTTCCAAAGTGCTGACGGAGATGAAGCCCGAGGACGTAATTAAAACCGTGCTGGACAGCGGCCTGCGCGGCCGTGGCGGCGCGGGCTTCCCCACCGGCATGAAGTGGAAATTCGCGGCTGCTTCCAAAGCGGATCAGAAATACATGGTTTGCAACGCCGACGAGGGCGACCCCGGCGCGTTCATGGACCGCTCCGTACTGGAAGGCGATCCCCATGCCGTGATTGAAGCCATGACCATCGGCGGCTACGCGATTGGCGCGAGCGAAGGCTACGTGTACGTGCGCGCGGAATACCCGATCGCCGTAAAGCGCTTGGAAATCGCCATCGGTCAGGCGCGCGAATACGGCCTCCTTGGCAAGAATATTCTAGGCTCCGGCTTTGATTTTGACGTGTTTGTGCGCCTGGGCGCCGGCGCGTTTGTGTGCGGCGAAGAAACCGCGCTGATGGCCTCCATCGAGGGGCAACGCGGCGAACCCCGGCCCAAGCCCCCGTTCCCGGCGATCAAGGGCCTTTTTGAAGCGCCCACCAACATCAACAACGTTGAAACCTTCGCCAACATCCCGCAGATCATCCTGAAAGGTGCGGACTGGTTTAAGTCCATCGGCACGGAAAAATCCTCCGGCACGAAAGTTTTCGCGCTCGGCGGCAAAATCAACAACACCGGTCTGGTGGAAATCCCCATGGGCACGACGCTGCGCGAGATCATTTTCGATATCGGCGGCGGCATCCCCAATGGCAAGAAGTTCAAGGCTGTGCAAACCGGCGGCCCCTCCGGCGGCTGCATCCCCACCGAGCATCTGGATATCCCGATCGAGTACGACACGCTCACCCAGATTGGTTCCATGATGGGTTCCGGCGGCATGATCGTGATGGATGAAGATAACTGCATGGTGGATATCGCGCGTTTCTTCCTCGATTTCACCGTGGATGAAAGCTGCGGCAAGTGCACACCGTGCCGTATCGGAACCCGCCGCATGCTGGAAATTCTGGAGCGGATCGTGAAGGGTCAGGGCAAGGAAGGCGACATTGAAAAGCTGGAAGCGCTGGCTAAGAACATCAAAGCTACGGCGCTTTGCGGCTTGGGCCAGACCGCGCCTAACCCCGTGCTTTCCACGCTGAAATATTTCCGCGGCGAGTATGAGGCGCATATTAAAGAAAAGCGCTGCCCCGCGCATCATTGCCAGGCGCTGCTCAACTACACCATCACTGACAAGTGCCGCGGCTGCACCGCTTGCGTCAAGGTTTGCCCTGTAACCGCTATCAGCGGCGTGGTCAAGGAAAAACATGTGATTGACGCTACCAAGTGCATCAAGTGCGGCAGCTGCGTCGAAAAGTGCCGTTTTGGCGCGATCGAGAAGAGATAACGAGGAGGAACAACCATGGAACAAATGATTCCGCTTACGATTGACGGCGTGCGTGTGGAGGTTCCTGCCGGAACGACCGTGCTGGAGGCTTCTCGCCTTGCGGGCGTGAAGATCCCTACGCTCTGCTATTTGAAGGATATCAACCAATCCGGCGGTTGCCGCATGTGCGTGGTCGATACCGGCGCGCGCGCGTTTCAGGCGGCTTGCGTGCTGCCCGTAACCAAGGATATGGTCGTAAAGACCATTACGCCGGAGCTGCGCGAGGCCCGCAAAACGCTGCTCCAGCTGGTGCTGAGCAACCACGATAAACAGTGCCTCAGCTGCATCCGCAGCCAGAATTGCGAATTGCAGAAGCTGAGCCGCGACCTGGGCGTGGATAGCGGCGCGGAGTATTCCGGCGCGATGAATCAGTACAGCATCGACAATACCTCCGTTTCCATCGTGCGCGATAACAACAAGTGCATCATCTGCCGCCGTTGTGTGGCCGCCTGCGACAAAATCCAGAACATCGGCGTGATCGGCGCGACCCTTCGCGGCTTCAAAACCACGATTGCTTCGCCGTGGAACCTCCACCTTGCCGAAATGGCGTGCATCAACTGCGGCCAGTGCATCACGGTTTGCCCCGTGGGCGCCCTGCATGAGAAAGATGATACCGCGACCGTTTGGAAGTACCTGAACGATCCCACCAAACATGTGGTGGTGCAGCCGGCGCCCGCCGTGCGCGCCGCGCTGGGCGAGGAGTTCGGCCTGCCCATGGGCACTTCCGTGACCGGCAAGATGGTTGCCGCCCTGCGCCGCCTTGGGTTTAACAAGATCTTCGATACCGACTTTGCCGCCGACCTTACCATTATGGAAGAAGCGACCGAGCTGGTGGACCGGATCACCAACAAGGGCGTGCTCCCGATGATTACCAGCTGCTCTCCGGGCTGGATCAAGTTCTGCGAGCATTATTATCCCGAGTTCCTGCCCAACCTTTCCACCTGCAAGAGCCCGCACGAGATGGAAGGCGCGATGATCAAGAGTTATTACGCCGAAAAAGCGGGGATCGACCCCAAGGATATCATCGTGGTATCCGTGATGCCCTGCACCGCGAAGAAGTTCGAAGCACAGCGTCCGGAGCTGTCCAACGGCGGCTACCCCGACGTGGATGTGGTCATCACGACACGCGAACTGGCCCGCATGATTAAAATGGCCAATATCGACTTTAACAAACTGCCGGATGAGGATTTTGACGATCTGCTGGGCGAAAGCTCCGGCGCGAGCGTCATCTTCGGCGCAACCGGCGGCGTCATGGAAGCCGCGCTGCGCACCGCATACGAAGTGATCACCGGAACCGAACTGAAGGACGTCAACTTTACCGCCGTGCGCGGTGTGGAAGGCATCAAGGAAGCATCGGTGAAGATCGGCGATATGGACGTGAACGTGGCGGTTACCAGCAGCACCGGGATGGCTACCAAGCTTTTGGACGCGGTGAAACGCGGAGAAAAGAACTACGCCTTTATTGAAGTGATGGGTTGCCCGGGCGGTTGCGTAAACGGCGGCGGTCAGCCGATTGTAGACTCGGCTACGCGCGCCGAGGTGGATATCCGCAGCGAGCGCGCCAAGGCGCTCTATAATGAGGATGCCGCCAAGACGATCCGCAAGAGCCATGAGAACCCCTCCATCAAGAAAATCTACGCCGATTATCTTGGAAAGCCCAACAGCCATAAAGCGCATGAGCTTTTGCACACCACCTATCAGGCGCGCCCGAAGTACAGCAAGTAAAGAAAAAAACGGCCCGGCGGAAACGCCGGGCCGTTTTGCAGGAAACTCCTGCCGCAGCGGGAAAGTGGTAAAGACAAAGTTTTTATTAGTCGCAAGCGTAAAGCCCGTTTCCAACCGGAAGCATAATGTGGCAACGCGTTCAACTAAATAGTTGCGAGTACTAAGGGTTTAACATAACGCAGCAGACGAACTTAATGTGTTTGAAAGGCTGTAAGCGTTCCCTAACAGTATCTCCGGCGCGATATGGAGCCACGCGATCGATCGATCTGTAAACGCAAAAGTTCCGCCTTCCGGTACCGGAAGGCGGAACTTGGAACGGTATCGTTGCCGGAGTGGTTACCGGTCAACAGTACCGAGCGCTCACACGCGGTTGGCTTCCTTGATCTTCGCGGCCTTGCCCTGCAAGTTACGCAGATAGTAAAGCTTTGCCCGGCGAACCTTGCCCTTGCGGATCACCTCGATGCGATCGACGCGCGGGGAATGCAGCGGGAACGTACGTTCAACGCCAATGCCATAGCTGACGCGGCGAACGGTAAATGTTTCCCGAACGCTGCCGTTGCGCTTGGCCATTACGGTGCCTTCAAAAGCCTGAAGGCGTTCGCGGTCGCCCTCGACAACCTTCACCCAAACGCGGATGGTGTCGCCGATGTCGAACCCGGGCAGATCGGTACGAAGCTGAGCTTTTTCGATGGAACGAATGATTTCACTCATATCATGTGCCTCCTTCCCACGTAGACGTTCGTGCACACTGTCCCTTGGGCAGAGCAGAGGACCGTCCGTTAGTCACAAAGCGAATTATATCACGGGAAAGTGGGGTTATGCAAGCACAATTTTGATATTTCTCCAAATCATTTCTAATTCTCAGTCGATTGTGCCTAAAAAAATAAAAAAATGGATACAATGGTAAGTTGTAAAATGAATTGCCGCCCCCCCGGGAAAAAAAGAGACCCAAACCC
>DAOPZY010000008.1:0-88460 GCA_035353615.1 Candidatus Limiplasma sp. | reverse complement strand
CTGCTGTGTGGACATAATCGCGTGGTTCTTTCCCTATGCAAGGGGTATATGTCCTTTTTTCAGAATACGCCGCTTGTGATCCAGATTTTTATTTACTACAACGTTTTACCTAAACTTGGAGTTCGGCTGGGCGTGGTTGCGATTGGCATCATGGGCCTGGCATTATATACGGGCGCCTACGCCGCGGATATTGTCCGCAGCGCGATTAAGGCTGTGCCGACCGGCCAGATGGAAGCGGCCAGCAGTCAGGGCTTTAACTACCTGCAATCGATGTTCCACATCATTTTGCCGCAAGCCATCAAGATTGGCCTGCCCCCCATGACCAATCAGGCGGTAAACCTGATTAAAAACTCCTCCGTGCTTGCGGTGATTGCCGGCGGCGAGCTGATGTACTGCGCCGACAGTTGGAGCGGCAGCAACCTGATTTACGGCCCCACTTTTGTGATGACCGGCGTGCTGTATCTGAGCATATGCCTGCCGATCTCGCTTTTGGCCCGTTATCTGGAGAAAAGGAGTGTACGCAATGTTTGACCGTTGGGCAAACGCCTTTTCCGTCGTCTTTACCCCGAAGATTTTGCTGTTTCTAGGGCAGGGATTGCTGAACACCCTCTACATCGCCGCCGTATCCATTATCCTGAGCCTGATCTTTGGCACCATTCTGGGTTTGATGCGCAATTCCAAAGGAAAACCCATTCAATTGATTGCGACCCTGTATATCGAAATCGTCCGCAACATCCCGCTGACCCTGTTTGTCATTTCCATGCGGTTCATGACCAAACTGCCGCCGCTGGAAAGCGGCATTGCGGCCATGACAGTTTTCACCTCCGCCATTGTGGCGGAAATCGTGCGCGGCGGTTTGAACTCCATCGGCAAAGGCCAATGGGAAGCGGCAACGTCTCAAGGTTTCAGCCACCCGGCGACTCTTTGGCACATCATCATCCCTCAGGCGCTTCAGCGCATCCGTTCCCCGCTCATTTCCCAATTTGTGACTACCATCAAGGATACCTCCTTCTGCGCGGTGGTGGGCACGTATGAGCTTTCTTTTACCAGCAAAATTGTGGCGGCTCACCGCACCATTGTGACCGCGGAAGATATTCTGGTACTGTATCTGGTAGTGGCCTTCATTTACTACATCATCAACCGCACGTTTTCCGGGATTGCCCGCCGCGAGCGTGGCAATGCCATGAAAGGCGTTGTGCGCTAAGCTGCCGTCAAAGTGTTGGGTACCCTGCGCCGGCGAAGGATGCTGCAATTTCACCTTTGGAACCCGTCCGGGGATTTCATCATTTGACCTGCTTATTCAACAAACTGACCTGATTTCTTGATATGGGATCAGGTTTTTGATTTTTTTCTAAGCGGTTTTCTTTCAACCGCTTGACTTGCGCTGCGTGGTACAATATGGGGTGTATGCCTTGCGAAACGCGCACGATAGGAGGTTTGCCATGCGAAGCTATCGTCTGTATCAGGTGGATTCCTTTACCCGGCAAAAACTATTGGGCAACCCGGTCGGGGTTGTCGCCAACGCGGATGGGCTTTCAGATGCTGAAATGCAGCAGATTGCGCGCGAAATGAATGATTCGGAAACCGCTTTTCTGCTAAGCCCCGACGATGCCACCCACGATGTGCGCGTTCGCTTTTTTACGCCCCAAAACGAAGTGCCCATCTGCGGCCACGCGACCGTGGCGGCGCACTATGTGCGCGCGGTGGAACAAAAGCTGGGGCATGTTCGGGTGTTGCAAAAAACTGGCGCCGGAATCCTGCCCGTTGAGCTGATTCCGGATCACGGGGATTATCAGGTGGTGATGACGCAAGGCACCGTCACCTTTGGCGACGTGATTGCCGGAGAATCGCTCTCGCGCTTGCTTTCCGCGCTTCGCATAAACCCGGACGATCTGGCTCAAAATGGCCCTGTGCAAATTGTTTCCACAGGGCACAGCAAGGTGATGATCGGCGTCCGCTCGCAGAACCGGCTGCACGCCCTTCAGCCGGATTTGGAAGCCTTGCGGCTGCTCAGCGAAAGTATTGGCTGCAATGGGTACTACGTTTATACGTTTCAGCCAGATCAGCCGGTGCCTGTACACGGCCGTATGTTTGCCCCCGCCATCGGCATCCCGGAGGACCCCGTAACCGGCAACGCAAACGGCCCGCTTGGCGCGTACCTGTACCGTTACGGCCTGATTCCTGTGCAAAATGGCGAGGCTACTTTCGCCGCCGTGCAGGGCGAGGCCATCCGCCGCCCGGGTTCCATGCGCGTGCATGTGAAAGGCGTAGGCGGAATCCCTTTGGAAGTCTCCATCAACGGCGAAGCGGTGATTGCCTTTTCCACAACCTTAACGTTGGAGGACGCACCCGCCGGCAGTTCCGCCGGATGAATTAACCCTTTCGCGCGGCAATCGTTACCCGCAAAGTATCTTTACATAGGACCACGCAGGAGCGGGCAGCGGCAACTCCATCAGCTTGGGAGGGTTCAAATGCGCTTGTTTGTTGGGCTTGCGTTGAAACCGGATTATCAGGAGGCGTTATCGGCTGCGGTAGCGCCTCTGTGGAAAACCGTGCCCGCGCGGGTGGTTCCGGCATCCCTTTACCACATCACGCTTGCGTATTTAGGGGAGCGCGCGCAGAGCGATCTGGTCAACCTGCGATGTCTGCTAACCGAAGCCGTCGGTCAGGGCGAGCCATTTTCGCTCTCAGCCCAAGCTCTTGGCTATTTTGGGGTGGCGGATCACGCAATCCTCATTGCCGGGGTGCAGGCAACGCCCTCGCTATGGGCGCTGAACGAACGCCTTCGCAGCGTACTACGGCGCAATGGCGAAATTTTCGACGATCAAACGCTTGTGCCGCACATCACGCTTGCCCGTAAAGCGCGCCTTACGGACGGTTTGCCTGCGCTTCCCCTGCCAAAGCAACCCATACGCGTAGAGGCGTTAACCCTGTTTCACAGTGCGCGCATCGAGGGTAATCTATGCTACGTTTCCCTGTTTTCAGTGCCTATACCTCATCAAAAGGAGCGTTCTGAATGAAGAAGGTTGTGCTTTTCCACTTTGTGGGTTGCCCCTATTGCCGGGCCGCGGAGAACTATCTGAACGAGTTGACCGACGCTTACCCGGAACTGGCGGCGGTGGAAGTGGAGCGGATTGACGAACGGAAGCATCCCGAAATCGCCGACCGATATGATTACTGGTACGTGCCCACGTTTTATGTGGACGGTCAAAAAGCCCACGAGGGAGCGTGCTCCAAAGCGGATGTTGAGGCCGTTCTGCGCAGCGCGCTCTAGCATGGCCGTAACCCTTCGTCAAGTATCCTGTCGCTAAAACTCACGCAAACCAGCAAAGCCATCCGGATTTGAAACAGCGCCTGTGGTGATATCAAAATGCGGGATATTCTTGGGACGATATGTCCCCCGATATCCCGCATTTGGATTGATTTCCGTTTGGTATCGCTTATGCCGCCTGTTTCGGTGATCTGTTCTTCCGATTGGCCTGTTGGTTACTGATAACAAACAGATGGGTTACAGCGCCAAATGGTTGAACAACATCGATACGCCCGAAACGCGTATTTTCGGCCATCGTCGGTTTCGCGGATGGGGCCGGTTCTCTCAGGGTCCGCCTATATGACCCTAGCGAAACAATTGCTCCAGCTCCTCATATTTCTCATGGGTAATCAGCGCGTCATGCTTGGTGCCCTGTAAACGCACCACGTACGTCCAACGGCCGTACGGCGTGATATCCTTGATGTGGTTCAGGTTGATAATATAGCTCTTATGGCAACGGAAAAACACGTTCGCGGGCAGCCGTTCTTCCATATCCGAAAGCGAGTCGCCTGTGACAAAGCGACCTTCGTCGCTTGTATAGAGCACGGTTGCCCGATCTTCGCGCTGCACCAGCAAAATATCGTTCAGGTCAATAAAGCTGACGCCCTCCCGGTGTCGCAGCATCAGGCGACCGTCGATCGCCTTACGCGCCGCGGAAACCACGTGCGGCATCTCCTCCTCCTGCGGCACGGGTTTGCACGTGAGCCGATCCCGAATACGCTCCAACGTCTGCATCACGCGTTCCACTTTAAAAGGCTTCACCAGATAGTCAAACGCGTACACCTCGAAAGCGTCGCTCATGTACGCATCGTGCGCGGTGGCAAAAATAATAACCGTCGTCGGATCCATATCCTGAAGGGTGCGAGCGCAATCCACGCCGCTCAGCTTTGGCATTTCAACGTCCAGAAACACCACTTGCGGCTTGAGCGTTTCCGCTTTCTTCAGGGCATCCTCGCCGTCCTCCGCCTCGCCCACCAGTTGAAAACCGTTCACCCGTTCAATGATATGGCGCATCACCGTGCGCATGCCCGCATCGTCATCCGCAACCAGTACCCTCAAGTCATCCATCATTTTTCTTACTCCCTGTGTGCGGACGGTTGAGAATCTCGTTCATCACAAAGGATTGTACGATTGAGTGACCGTCCCACTGCTTGGGTAACACATCCACCGGGCTTTGTTCCGCATCGGGGACCGCGTAAGCGTGCAAGTGAATGGCCCGATCTCGCGCAAGCGCGGGGTCGCTCACATCCTTCCCCTCGTCAGACGCGTTTCCTTCCGGTGTGGCAGCGCCCAAGCTACCCGTGTAGGCGACCCCAATCCGGCCAGTTTGAACGGTTGGGCGCATGGTTCGGTACGCGGAGTCGCCTTCCGCAGCGATGGGAGCGCTCTGCATCCGACTCTGCATCGGTTGGCTGACAGGCTTTCGGCTTGGGGATACGGTCGCTGGCCGGGCGTTGCGCGCAGGCTCCGTTTGTACGGGCTGCTGGCTGTGCTGCCTTGCCGCTTGGATTTCCTTGCCGCGCTTTGCAATGGCATTGAAGAAAAACAGCACGACCGCTAAAATGACCAATCCTTCCACTGTGCTCACCTCGTTGATTGCGCCGGAAGCGTTGCCGCTTCCGGCGTTAGGGTATGCTTACTTTTTCTCCCGGTTGGGTTCAACCGGTGCGGAAACCGGAGTCGCCGCCTTGGCGATGCCTTCCCGCATTTCGGTATCGGCCATGGTGTTCTTCATCTGGTAGTATTCCATCACGCCCAGCTTACCCTCGCGCAGCGCGGCCGCGATTGCCTTAGGCACTTCCGCCTCGGCTTCCACCACGCGGGCGCGCATTTCCTGCACGGCGGCTTTCATTTCCTGCTCGCGGGCAACGGCCATCGCGCGGCGTTCTTCTGCCCTAGCCTGCGCAATATGCCGGTCGGCTTCGGCCTGATCCATCTGCAACTGCGCGCCTACGTTTCGGCCCACATCCACATCCGCGATATCAATGGAGAGAATCTCATACGCGGTGCCGGCGTCCAACCCTTTGCTGAGCACCGTGCGGCTGATTAAATCCGGGTTTTCCAAAACCAGCTTGTGCGTTTCGGAGGAACCGACCGTGGTCACCACGCCTTCGCCAACGCGCGCGATGATCGTTTCCTCGCCCGCGCCGCCGACCAGGCGTTCAATATTGGTGCGCACGGTTACGCGCGCTTTGGCGCGAAGCTCGATGCCGTCCTTGGCGATGGCCGCCACGACCGGCGTTTCAATTACCTTTGGCGTTACGCTCATCTGCACCGCCTGCAGCACGTCGCGGCCCGCAAGGTCAATCGCGCTTGCTTTTTCAAAAGGCATTTCAATGTTGGAACGCTGCGCCGCAATCAGCGCGTTAATGACCCGATCCACATTGCCGCCTGCCAGAAAGTGTGTTTCCAGCTTGGAAAGCGTTACGTCCAAACCGGCTTTTCTGGCCTTTATAAGCGGTTCCACCAGCCGTTTGGGCTGAATCCGGCGTAACCGCATGCCGATGAGCGAACCAATGCTCACATGCACGCCCGCCGCCAGCGACGTAATCCACAGCCCGAGCGGCACAAAGCGCAGGAAAACCGACACAAGGATCACCGCGATCACAACGGCCAGCACAATCCAAAGCAGCGAACCGATTTCCGATGTGCCTGCGTATGCGCTTGTGCTCATGGCGGCAAGCAGAGAACTGAACATGGATAATTCCTCCTTACTATCTTGGCCCTAAAAATTTATAACGCAGGTTTTGCTTCCTCGTGGGCGTTTGCCCGGGGATTGTGAATTACGCGCACGATCACGCGCGCCCCGTCCACCCGATCCACCTTCACGTGAACCCCTTTTGCGATATATTCTCCGTCGGACACAACGTTAAGTTTTACGCCGTCAAATTCCGCCATACCGGTCGGCCGCAAAATGGTGGTGGTGATGCCCTCCCGACCCAGAAACACGTCCATATCCGCCGTGGCGATAAACCCCGCGGCGGTGGTTTCGCTTTCATTGAGGATCAGGGGCGATTTGGACAGCCTTCCTTTGGTAGCCGAGCGCAGCGACATGGAAATGGAAATGCCGATCACAGCCAGCACCACAATCGCCAGCCCCAAAGCGGCCAAGCCCCCGTGGGCCAGGTAAGTGAGCACAACGGCTATCGTTACCAGCACAATACCGGAAATGCCCGCGACGCCAAACCCGGGCATAAACGCTTCCGCTACCAGCAGCGCAATACCCACAATGGAGCAGATGACGATCGGCAGGTTTGCCGATAAAAAATCGATCATCCTTCATCCCTCCTCTAGTGATGGCTTATGCTATCATGCCGAGATTATTCTGTCCCGCGTTTGTGAGTGAAACCCGCTTTTTGGAGCTTCAACTGTCCATCTGGCCGCCATTGGATTCCAAGGATCGCTTCAGGGTTTGCAAATCCTCCCGGTACACCGCCTCCAGCGCCCGGTTGTAGATGACCGAAGCGGGATGGTAAAGCGCAAAATGCGGAAACCGGGCAACCGCACCCGTATTGGAGGCTATCTCCGCCGCGTGCCAGCGGCCGTGGCATTCCCCAATGGTGGCCGGCGCGGGGATCAGCGCATGCAACGCCACATTGCCCAGCGTAACGATCCCCTTTGGCTGCACAAGCAGAATCTCCCGATACAGCCATGGCAGAAAAAGCCCGATTTCCTCCCGGGTCGGGGGTCGGTTAACCGTCCGGCCCGCCGCGCTCAGGCGGGAAGGGCGGAATTTGACGACGTTGCTGATGTAAAGCTCGCTTCTGGATAAGCTGATGCTTTGTAAAAACTCGCTGAGGTTCTTGCCGGCTTTGCCCACAAAAGGTTTGCCCTGTATGGCTTCCTGCTCCCCGGGCGCTTCGCCGATCAGCATCAGGCGGGGCGATGCCGTGTTGCCATCGCCAAACACCAGCCCGGTCGTCGGCCTGTTCCACAGGTTTGCAAAACAGGCGCGGCAGTCCCTTTCCAAAGCCTGCAACGTATCCCGCGCCATCAGGGTTCCCCCTTTATCAGGTCGGAATACAGCTCAAGCTCCATCAGCTTTTGCCTGACGAGTTTTAAGTCCGCCCACGCTTCATATTTTTTGTTTTGATCGCGCAACAGCGCCGAGGGATGGTAGGTAGCCAGGATGGGCGTTCCGCGGCGTTCAAACCATTGGCCGCGGCAACGCGTGATCCGGTAATTTTCCCCCAGCACGCCCTTCACGGCAGTCGCGCCCAGCAAAAGAACCACTTTGGGCTGCACCAGCGCCCACTGGGCCAACAAATGAGGCTCGCAGGCCGCCATTTCGTCCGGGAGCGGGGTGCGGTTATTGGGGGGCCTGCATTTGACGATGTTGCAAATGTAGACGCGGTTGCGAGGCAGTTGAATGGCTTCCAGCATTTTGGTGAGCAATTGCCCCGCAGGCCCGACAAACGCCAGCCCCTGCTTATCTTCCTGCTCGCCGGGGCCTTCGCCGATCAGCATCAGCGGCGCGTTTGGATCCCCCTGCCCGGGCACTTTCTGCCGGCAATTCTCGCAAAGTCGGCAGGCCGCGCATTCTGACAGAGCATCCGAAAACTGTGTCCACGAGGTTTTCATGGCGTCGCCTCCATTGCTCACTGTTTGAATTGCGAGGTGAGCAGCGTAAAGGATTGCGTGATATCACCCTGTAACCACGTAAGCAGGCTGACCAGAATGGCTACCAGCACCAAAATGATCGCCAAACCCGCCAGAACGCTGATGACGTTAAACACGTTCATCGCCACGTGAAAACGGTGCGTATCGTCCAGTTCCTCGTTATAGTCGGAGTAGTCCTCCTCTTCAAAACCGGGGTTGGAATAATCTACGTATTCCACATCCTGATCCTCCGGGAGGGGCGCAGACTGCTGCGGATATCCGGGCGCGTACATGGTATCCTGACCTTGCCGATTCATCCGCAAATCTCCTTTCAACCGCTGTTAAAGCTTTTTGGCATTGGTTACACGTAGTCCATCCACGGTTCGGCGGCATCCTCGCGGCCGGTCAGGTTACCTTCCCGCTGCAACGCCGGAAAACCCTGCTGACGTAACGCCTCGTACACCACAATCGCAACGGAATTGCTTAAATTCAGGCTACGCGCGCCTTCCGCCATGGGAATCCGCACACAGCGGTCATACGCTTTGGAAAGCAGACTTTCCGGTAAACCGCGCGTTTCGCAGCCAAACACCAGAAAATCATCCGCACGGTAATCGGTTTCGGTGTAGCAGCGCGGCGCTTTGGTGGAAAGAAAGTGCATCCGCGCGTTAGGATACCGGGCCAGCAGATCGTCAAAATGCTCGTACACGCGGTATTCCATCATGTTCCAATAATCCAGCCCCGCGCGTTTCAGATATTTATCCTCCAGCGAAAAGCCGAGGGGTTTGATCAGGTGCAGCATACACCCCGTGGCGGCGCAGGTGCGGGCAATGTTGCCGGTATTCTGCGGAATTTCCGGATTCATCAGCACAATATGCACGTTCATTCCTCCCAGGTTTTATTGTACAACCTTCCGGGCCTTTTTTCAACCGCGCGGGGTGTGCGCCCTGCCTGTGGATGCGAAGGGCAGGTCAGCGTGCCCGCTTAAAAAGCTCATTGGCTCTGCTGTTCCTTGCACTGCTGATTCGTCGCTGCGGCGCGTGCCGGAACGGGCACGTTGCGCAAACGGATGGGTTATGTCAACAGGCGGTTGCGGCTACAAGCGGGTTACGCCAACCAGCGGTTCAAGCAACGAGGAGTTCCACAAGCAAATGCTTGAGCAGGCAGGTGGTACTGTAAGAAGTTGGTTGGCGCTGAAAAGCGGGTTGCGCAAGCGATCGGACTGCGTAAGCGGAGCCATTTTGCCGTGGGTTTCCATCACGCTGCTCCCGTGATGGACTGCCGCTGAGCAAACATCGGCGGTAAAGGGCAAAAAATCCCGTCGGGTTCAGCTTACGGACACATCCCCCATGGCCTTGCCCATCCATTCCAGCGCGCGTTCCCGAACCGCCCGGAAAAGCTCGGGGTCCGCCTCAGGCGAGGCAAGCGACTCCGCGCATTCCGCCGCATCGTTGAGCAGTTCCGGGTTGGTCAGTTCAACCCCATACGGCAAAAGCGATACGCCATGCTGGCGCGTGCCCAGCAGTTCGCCCGGCCCGCGCAGTTCCAAATCCTTTCGGGCAACCTCAAAACCGTCGTGAGTCCGCGTGAGGGTACGCAAGCGTTCGTTTTCCTTCGCAACCAGAAAGCACCAGCTTTCACCCTCGCCGCGCCCAACCCGACCGCGAAGCTGGTGCAACTGCGCAAGGCCGTAACGCTCGGCGTTTTCGATAATCATCACCGTGGCATTGGGCACGTTTACGCCCACCTCAATCACAGTGGTTGCAACCAGCGCGCGCAGTTTGCCGCTGGAAAATGCTTCCAGCACCTCAGCCTTCTCGGCGGACGGTTGACTGCCGTAGGTCAGCCCAACGGCAATCCCCTTGAGCGGGCCGCGGCAGAGGGATTCGTAGTGGCTTTCCACCGCCTTGCGCTGTTCGTCGGCTTCATCTTCTTCCACCAGCGGGCACACCACATAGGCCTGCCGCCCCTTTTCCAGTTCGCCGCGCAAAAAAAGGTACATGTCCCGTCGCTTTGCCTCCGGCACAATCCGGGTATGCGCCGGCATACGCCCCGGAGGCATCTCATCCACAACCGAAAGGTCCAGATCGCCAAACATGGTAAGCGCCAGCGTGCGCGGGATGGGCGTTGCGCTCATAACCAGCAAATCGGGCGGCGTAGCCCCGCCTTTTTGCAAAAGCCGGGTTCGTTGCCCCACCCCGAAACGGTGCTGCTCGTCCGTGATGCAAAGGGCCAGAGCGTGGTACGTGACGCTCTCCCCAATCAGCGCGTGGGTGCCGATAACCGCCTGCCACTCGCCGGAAGCGATTGCCGCCAACGCGTTTCGACGCTCCTTAACGCCCATTCCGCCCAAAAGAAGCCCGCAACGCACGCCCATCGGCTCCAGAAGTTTTTTGGCGCTTTCATAATGCTGCCGGGCCAGAATTTCCGTCGGGGCCATCAGCGCGGCCTGATAACCGGCCTGCGCGCACAACCGGATGGCGCCAAAGGCGACGGCGGTTTTCCCGCAGCCCACATCCCCCTGCACCATGCGCGCCATGGCAAGGGGCCGGCGCATATCAGCAGCAACCTCCATGAGCACGCGCCGCTGTGCGCCCGTTGGCGCAAACGGCATACCCTGCCAGAAGATGTCAAGCGCCTGCGCGGGTATCGCCAACGCTCGGTTTTCCTTTTTCGCGCTTTTCATTTCGCGCACGGCAACCTGATACAAAAGCAGTTGCTCAAAGGCGAAGCGGCGTTGCGCCAAGGCCACCTCCTGCATGGCGGTTGGCGCGTGCAGGGCTTGCATGGCTTCCGGCGAAGGCATTAAGCAATACCGGCTCAGGATCGGTTCTGGCAGGGTTTCAGGACAGGCAAGCGCGACCTGTTCCAATGCCTGCTCCACAAGGTGCAAATGCGTTTTTTGCGGCACGCCGTTCAATGAGCGGTAAACCGGAACAATCCGGAGCTTTTCCTCCATGGATGGGTTCGTGAGCCTGGGTTTTCCCCCGCTCCATTCCACCTTGCCATACAGCAGAAACTGTTGCCGCTTCATCAGCGCGTCCCGCATCCAGGGCTGGTTAAACCAGCAGGCGGTCATTTCTCCCGTGCTGTCCGTAAAGGCGCAGGTCACGCGGCTCATCTTACCGTAACGGGAAATTTTCGGCTCGCCCAATCGGTTTAAGGAAAACGATTGGCGTTCTCCCGGCTGCGCCTCGCACACCGGGGTACGGTCGCCAAGGTCCCTGTACCGAAAAGGCACCGAATATAAAAGATCACGCAACGAGTCGATGCCCGCTGCGTGTAAAGCTTCCAATCTGGCCTTCCCAATCCCCCGAAGATCGCGCAGTTCCATATCACTCCACCGAGATCAGGTAATAGTACAGCGGCTGACCGCCTCGGTGCATTTCCACATCGCAATCGTCAAACTGATCGGCGATCTCCTCGGTCAGGCGCTTCGCGTCCTCCTCGGAAATCTCCTTGCCGTAATATACGGTAATCAGCTCGTCATCCTCGGTTACGATTTCCTTCATCAGGTCAAACGTCACATCGTGAATGTCGTGCCCGTCCACGGCGATTTTGCCGTTGTACAGGCCGATAATATCGCCCTGTTTAATATGCAGCTCATCCATTTCGCTGTCGCGCACCGCATAGGTTACCGTGCCGGTGCGCACGCGCTGGGCGGCTTTCTCCATATGCTTGGCGTTGTCCTCCGCGCCCACTTCGGCTTGGAAGGCAACCGCGGCGGCAATGCCCATCGCGACGTTCTTGGTGGGGATGACGAACACCCGCTGGTTCTCGGTGAGTTCCGCCGCCTGTTGGGCGGCGAGGATCACGTTGCCGTTATTGGGGAGCACAAACACGCATTTGGCGTTGACCCGCGCAATCGCGGCGCTGATGTCCTCAATGCTGGGGTTCATCGTCTGACCGCCTTCGACGATCTGATCCACCGCCAGGTCGCTGAAAATCTGGTTAAAACCCTCGCCCAGCGAAACGGCTACCATGCCGTATTCCTTTGGCGGCGTTGTTTCCTTTGCTTTGGCGGCTCCCTCGGCCATATTGTCACGGCGTTGCTGCACCATGTTTTCAATTTTCAGGTTCACCAGCTCGCCCAGCGATTGCCCGTATTCCAGCGCCTTGCCGGGCTCGTTGGTGTGCACGTGCACCTTCACCAGGGAAAGATCGCCCACCACCAGCACGCAATCGCCAATGCGGTTGAGCCTTCTGCGGAAGGAGTCGATATCTTCCTCCATCATATCCGGGAAAAGGTTCTGGATTAAAAACTCCGTACAGTACATAAACTTGATTTCTTCCAGCGAGTTGTGGTCGTCCTCAAACACCGCCTCGCCGTCGCTTGAAAACTCCACGCGTTCCTGCGGAATTTCCTCGCCGCGGAGCACCGCGGCGTAGCCCATGTAAAGCAACAGCAGCCCGCGCCCGCCCGCGTCCACGACGCCCGCCGCCGTAAGGGCGGGAAGCATCTGCTGCGTTTTTTTCAAAATCGTGTCCCCGGTCGTGAGGATGGTTTCAAACAGCGCGTCGTAATCCTCCGGCGCTTTCGCCGCCTGACGCACCGCGTCCTCTGCAATCACGCGCGCAACGGTTAAAATGGTGCCTTCCTTAGGCTTCATCACGGCTTTGTAGGCCGTTTCCGCGCCGCGCTTCAGGGCATCGGCAAACTGCGGCGGCGTGATCTTCTCCACGCCTTCCAATGCGCGCGCGAAACCGCGGTACAGCTGCGAGGTAATCACGCCGCTGTTGCCGCGCGCGCCGCGAAGCGCGCCCTTGGCCAGCGCCTCCGCCGCCTCGCCCGCGTTTAAAAATTCTTTTTGGCTCAGTTCCTTTGTCGCAGACGCCATCGTCAGCGACATATTGGTGCCGGTATCCCCGTCCGGCACAGGAAAAACATTGAGTGCATCCACCGCTTCGCGGTTTTTTTCCAGCATTGCCGCGCCAGCCAAAACCATATCGCGCAGCAGCAGACCATCTATCATCTTTGTCTGTAACAAAGGTTTTTCCTCCTGAGGCATTATTAAACGCGCACACCTTCAACCGTGATGTTCACGCGGCGAACCTTAACGCCCGTCATGCTTTCCAGCTTGTAACGAACGGTTTCCACGATCGTTTTGCATACCTCCGCGATGGAGATTCCGTACTCGACAATGATAAACAGATCCACATCGAGCATATCGTCTACCTGACGGAGCTGCACGCCTTTGGTGAGGTTCTCTCGCCCCAGCCACTGAACAAGACCGTCTTTCGCCCTTTTGCTTGACATCGCAACGATGCCGTAGCATTCAAGCGCGGCATAACCGACCACCTTCAACATCACGTCTTCGGTGATATAGACTGTGCCGATTTCGTTCTTGATCTTACATTCCATATTGAAACATGCCTCCTTGCAACGATGGACGCATCACCGGCAATGATGACCCGCACGCAAAACCGCATGACAGGTCAGGATGATTATACATGATCGATCCGCATTTCGCAACCGATTTGCGGTAACAATTTTCCACGCCATTCCGCAAACCCTCGCAAAACTGCCTGCTGTAAAGCCCGGAACCGGCGTTTCCGGCCGTTGGTTGAATGCGCGCCGAATGGAGATTGCGGCGATCGTTTCCATTTTTGTTACGTTTTTGACACGATCGCTTCATACTTGATGGGAATTTGATTTACAAATGCGCAATATGTGTTATAATATGATGGAATGCGTGCGTTTTGAGCCGCATTATGCTTTCGACACTGGTCTAGGAGATGCAGCATGAACAGCAATCGCACGAAATACGCCAGCACGCCGACCTATGGCATGCAAAAGCGTAATTATTCCAAAAAGCAGGCCGCTGCTCAGGCTACCCCAACGCCCGATTTTACACAGCAGCCCACTGTTGACCCCAGCGCCCCAATGGCTCCGTTTCCTGTGCAGAACGCCTTTATGATGCCCACGGGAGCTTTTCCCGGAACCTCCGCGCAACCGGCCAACCCCATGTATTATGCAACGCCAAACGCGATGGGGGGCCAAACGCAAGCTGGCGCGCAGCAGCCTTCTTTTGGGGCTGTGCCTTCCATGAACCCTTACGGCGGCTTCATGCCGCAGTCGCAAACCCCTACGGTTCCTCTCTACCAGCAATCGCTGAACGGGTCCGCCGCGCAGCCGATGGGCGCGAACTTTTCATCACGTGCGCAAGGCTATGTGCCGCAGGCCTATCCTCAGGGAGGCAATGCGTTGCCGCCCAACGTGATCCGCGGTGACGCGCTAGGCGGGGTCGGCGCTATGCCGGGCGGCGGCATGAACGCGCTGCCCAACGGCGCCTACGGCAACATGGCCGGCAGCGGCATCCCGGGCATGGGCGGCGCGGGCGGCATGGGTACGATGGCGGGGCTGAACGGCTCCGCTGGCATGGGCATCCCTTCCGGGATGAACAACGCAAACGGAATGGGCGGCGGGCCTTTTTACGGCAATCCGGGGTATTCGGGCGCAATGCCGGGCGCAAACCAGAACGCCTACGGCAACGGCGGCTACCCGCCCGCAATGATGAATACGCCCATGAATACGAACGGCTTCAACCGTTCCCCCTTTCCCGGCATGGAGGGCGGCTTGCCCGCCAGCCCAACGCCCCGGCAGCCCTTTGATCTGGACAAATTTCTCAAACTGATGCTGTATGGCGTGCTGCCGGTGCTGTTCATTCCCTGCATGTTTGTGAACCATTCCATGGATTTTTTACGGTATCTGTTCATTATCGCAAGCGTCATCTGCCTGAGCGTGCTTTGGTACCGCCAATCCTTCACGCCCGGCGTGCGCACAACGGTATCGGTCCTCTATCTGGTGCTGTGCATTGTGGTAATCGCTACCATGTTGATTAACAGCAACCGGGATGTAACCAACGCCAACGGAAACTTGTCCGCAAACGCGGCAGGCCAAATAACGCCGGAACCAAGCGCATCGGTGGAGGCCGCGCCGCTGGCCGCGCAGGAGACGCCCGCGCCCCAGGAGGACCCGGGCCAGTCCGAAGCGGAACAACGCTTATCCACATTTATGGATTACTGGTCGGTTAACAATGTGGAATCCATGGTGAATCTGGTTCAGCCCAGCTGGGCCAGCACGCAGGACAGTCCGGCGCAGGCGCTGTTTACGGTCATCAGCAACCGCACCCCGACCGAATACCAGATTGAGAGCATCTCCGGCTCCGCCACGGACTCCTCCCGCACGGTTACCATGAGCGCCTACATTGATAAAAACAACGGCAAGGAGCCTGTGCGTTACCGTTTTATGATCCTGATGGTTAAGGAAAGCGGAGAATGGTATGTGGATCCCAACTCGTTGGCTACCAACGACACGGTAACGGAAACGTCCGCGCCGCCATCCGGCAAGGAAACCATCGCTCAGTCGCTCGCGCCCCGAATGACAGTAACCCCGATACCGGACCCGAGCACAAAGCTCTATTACAACGCAAACGGCGGAACGTATTACCACATTGACCCCAACTGTTCCGCGGTCAACCCCAAATACCTTCCGATGGCATCCTTCCTGTACAGCGAGCTGGACGAAGCGCCGTACAGCAGCTTGCAGCCGTGTTTGAAATGTGGCGCGCCGACCCAATCGCTCAAGGCGCTTGAAGCGACGGCAACGCCGACGGTCGCGCCGTAGGCCTTCACCCAGCGCCATTGTTGTGCCTCTGTGGCAAGGAATTCAAAGCGCTGTGTTCCTTTTGCCGCCTATGGATACCGCACGCGACACTCCCGGTTCACAAAGGCCGGGAGTGTTTTTAATGCAGAAAAGTACAGGGTTCCCATGATCCGGCAAAGCGAAGGGGGCGACGTCTTGCGTTTTTTACGGAAGCGTGATCGCGGTTGCGCTTTGCCAACCCGGGTGTTATAATGCCCCTGATTTTAAAGCGTTGTGAAGGAGGGGTTCGCATGGAGGATCATCCGGTACGGGTGGTTGTGATCCAAAGCAACTGTCCCCGCTATCAGGTGGGCGACTCAGTGGTATTCGAAGGTGCATTTGTGAACAAGGAGAAAAGCGATGCGCTTTGCATGGTGGCGCTCAGCGCAATCTATCCCTTTGCGTATGCCGCGCGCCGTGGCGGCTCCGTGAAGCCGACGCCCGTGCAATGCCCGGACTGCGAGGAATGCGTCCGCTTTCAGGTGGAACGTTTGGACTGAGGGATAGTTGCTTTGGGCAACCGATGAAAATCAGGGATGACGGGCGCACACAGATGCTGAAAAACCCCCGTCGTATTGATTGGTCAACATTCTTGGCAATCACGTTTCTTTCTTTGCCCGCGCCATCCGTCCTGCGTTTTTTTCGGTTACGTGGGACCCCTGATCCTTTGCCGCCGTGCCGGGGATCGTATCCCTTCGCCTTCACAGTGCGATGAGGCAAGGATTCAAACGTTATGAGACATTCAAACAGAGGCGGG
This sequence comes from Candidatus Limiplasma sp., assembly GCA_035353615.1. GTDB lineage: Bacteria > Bacillota > Clostridia > Christensenellales > Aristaeellaceae > CAXXOK01. Next base: position 72,152 of record DAOPZY010000008.1, on the reverse strand, counting down.
AGCCAAACTCCAACGAGTTTGGCCCCCGCCTCTGGCTGTCCGGCAAGAAATCCATTGTTCAGTCCCGTTCGCTTTGTATCCCTACAGGCGGTTTGCAGATTTGACTTCGGCGCCATGGCATATAACGCTTTCGTTTTTCCAAACGCCGCATGGGTTTTGCGCTTGACCCGGTTGGCCGAGCGAAGGTTTGCAGTTCAGGCTCGCGCCGTAACCGTTGTGCGTAAACCGCAACCGCGTTGGCGCCTTTGGGTATGGAAGCGTTTGGTTAGCTCAGCTTTTGGTTCCGTCCGGCAACCAGCGGAGCACATCTTTGATGTGCGTATCCCAGTAATCCCAGTTGTGCACGCCGGGGTACCTTTCGTACAGCACGGAAACGCGCCGAGCTTTGGCCGTTTCGTAGAAGCTTTCATTTGCCGGAAGGATAAAATCCTCCGTGCCGCAGCTCATGTAAAGCAAAGGGAGCGCGGTGTTCTCCTCCGCGTGCTGGCCAAGCAAAAACAGCAGATCGTTGCGCGTGCCCTCCAGCGGCACGGAAGGGTCGAACACAGCCCGGCGGTATGCAGCCGGCATTTTTCGCATATGCGCTTCCCGGTTTCCGGTTGCCTGCAGCTTCACCATATCCAGCGCGCCGGAAAGGCTGGCCGCATACCCGAAGGTTTCCGGAAATTCCAGCGCGATGCGGAACGCGCCGTACCCGCCCATGGATAAACCGGCGATGTAGGTTTCCGACCGTCGCTCGCTCAGCGGGAAAATTTTACGCAGGAACGTGGGCAATTCCTTGCCGATATAATCCAGATAGTTTTCGCCGTGCGCCATTTTCACATAGTTGGAGTTTTCGGCGGACGGCATAACCACCGCAACGCCCTTTTCCTGCGCGTAACGCTCAACGCCGGTGCGCAGGCTCCAATCCATACAGTCCCCATAACTGCCGTGCAAAAGGAAAAGCGTAGGCCAGCGCTTGCCCGGTTTGTGATACTCCGTTTCACGATCCTCCAGATAGTCGTCCGCGCTCAGGCTAGGCACAAAAACGACGACGTGCGCGTTTTTTTGAAGCGTAGGCGAGTAAAAACTGCAATCGATATGCGCCATATCCTAAACCTCCTCCGGTTCCGTCACGGGTTCGTTCGCCAACCGCATCCAGTTCAGCGCTCTTTGAATATGGGTGTCCCAATAATCCCAATCGTGAATGCCGGGATGTTCCTCATAGGTTATATCCACGCCGAGCGCTTTCAGTTTGTCGCGCGCGGATACGTTCGCGGCATATATGAAATCCTCCGTGCCGCAACTTTGGAAAACGCGCGGCAACATCTCCCCCTGCGCAAGGCGTTTCCGAATCAGCGCAAACAGATCCGCGTCCGAGCCGGGCACGTTATCGGGGCGTTCAAACAGCGCGTCCCACCGGAACGGCGCGGCAAGGTTCCCATGCTTCGTTTGCTCCATCACCGCTTCCAGGTCAATCGCGCCGGACAGGCTCGCGCAGGCGGCATACTGCCTCGGCCTTTCCATGGCCAGCTTCACCGCGCCGTATCCGCCCATGGAAAGCCCAGCCACAAAAGTGTTTTCCCGCTTGCGGCTTACGGGAAACAAAGCCTGCACCACTGCGGGCAGTTCATCGGTTAAATAGGTCAGGTAGTCCGACCCGCAATACATGTTCTGGTAAAAGCTGTTGGAAGCAGAAGGCATGACGACGGCCAGCTTGTGTTCCTGCGCATACTTTTCAATGCTGGTCAGCCGCATCCAGTCCGTGGCATCGCCGTACGCGCCGTGCAGCAGGTAGAGCACCTGAAACTTCACGCCATGCTGAAGATAGTCCGATTTTTTCCGGTTCAGCAGCTCGTCGGAGTTCGGGGTTGGGATAAAGACATGGATATCGGTATTGAAGCAGAGCGTACTGGAAAAAAAGTTTGTCTGAAAAAACGCCATCTCGGTTCCCTCTCTTTCCTTTCCATTGGTTTAGAACAGCAACCGCGGCGTGGTACGAATGCACGCCTCCATCGTATCCCTGTCCGGCATGGCGGGAATCGCGCCCATCCGTGTGGTCGCAAGGCTGCCTGCCGCGTTGGCAAAATCCATCAGGGTATAAACATCGCTCTCGGTCATGGTTTTCGGCACGCACCGGCGTTCCATCATCCAGCTCAGCGCCGCGCCCCAGCTCGCGTCCCCCGCACCGGTGGTATCGACGCAATGCGTATCAAACGCTGGTGACGCGTAGGTTTGACCGTTTACGCTGTACAGGCAGCCCCGCTCCCCCAGCGTAACCGCCAGCAACTGTAGCGAATATTCCCGGTTCAGCTTGCGAATCCCCGCCTGTAAATCGGTCTCACCGGATATGAATTGGAGCTCCTCCTCCGACATTTTAACCAGATCCGCCCTGGCCAGTCCGGCGCAAAGCATAGCCCGGGCTTCCTCCAGGTTTGGCCATAGCGGCGGGCGCAGGTTCGGGTCGTAGGAGATCACCGCGCCCGCATCCTTAGCGATTCGGATGGCTTCAAACGTAGCGCTGCGCACCGGCTCCGCCGTAAGGGAAAGGGAACCGAAATGCAGGATGCCGGCGCTTTGCAGCAGTTGAACCGGCAGTTCATCCGCGCGCAGCATAACGTCCGCCGTGCGGTCGCGGTAAAAGCTGAAACTCCGGTTGCCAGCTTTGTCCAACTGCACAATGGCCAGCGTCGTGGGGTGGTCAGCGTCCCTTAACAGATAATCTGAATCGATCCCCGCCGAGGCAAGCTGCTCGCACAGGAACGCCCCGAAAGCATCCGCGCCCACCTTACTGATCATCGCCGTACGATGCCCCAGTTTGGCCGCCATTGCCAGCACATTCGCGGGCGCGCCACCGGCGTTACCTTCCATGGCCAGCTTACCCTCCCCACGGGTGCACACAAAGTCAATCAGGCATTCGCCAATGGCAACCACATCATACGGTTTCATGACGTCGCTCCTTCCCGGAGGAAACGCAGTCCGCCGGGCGTGGTAAAGCCCGGGTAACCGCCCACCCCACGCAGCGGCGATCCGCTTTCCATCGGCGTCGGACGTTGGTCCAGAAATTGATATACCTCCAGCGTCAGCGCTCCATCCGACAGCATACCGCAACGGATGCGGCCTTCCGCCGGGTTTTCGTTGAGCACCGGCGCAAACAGCGGCACGAAGCCGCATGTTTCCAGCGCAGCCTTTTCTTGCGCAAAATCCGCGCAGGGCACGCCAAGGTGATCCAGCCCCCAGATCGGCGCAGGCCCCCGATCACACGGCTGTTCGACCCGCATCGCCACCTCCACAGTAAACCCGAAGGGGGTTTTGATGTTGAAATACAGTTCGCCCCGCCCGAAAACCCCGGGGTTAAAAAAACTTTCCCCATCGGCGGTTTGCAGTGATAAGCCCCGCTCCTGACAGCTTTTCAGCGCCTCGCGGATGTCATGCGCGGCAAGCGCCACATGCGCCAAACCGGTCCGGTACGCACCCGCGGGGAGGGTCCCCTCCGCCTGCACAGCGCCGCGGATCAGCCGGAGCGTGCAATTCCCGTTGCGAACATCGCCGTTTTCCGTCGGGGTGAAGAACAGCTCCCGGCACAGCCAGCGGCTGACCGCTTCCGGATCCTCGGCCTGTATCAGCACATAGGGTTTTTGTAGTCGGTTTGTCATGCGTTGCCTCCCACGGCTCAAACAGCTTTTGCTTTCTTGAGATTTTTTACGTAGTCCACATAGACGGCCACCAGAATCACGATGCCCTTGAGGATGATCTGCCAATATGAATCGATCCGCATCAGGTTCAGGCCGTTGTTGAGCAAGCCGATAATCAGCGCGCCAATCAGCGTGCCGCCAATGTATCCGTAACCGCCGGCCATCGAAGTGCCGCCCAGCACGCAAGCCGCGATGGCGTCCATTTCAGCGCCGTTGCCCGCCAGCGGGTTTCCGGAGTAGCTGCGCGCGCACAGCACCATGCCGGCCAAAGCGCCCATCACGCCGCTGAAAATGTACACAAACATCCTCGTGCGCCGCACGCTGATACCGCTGAATTTTGCGGCGCGCTCGTTGCCGCCTACGGCGTATACATGCCGCCCCAGCCTGGTTTTATTGAGGATCAGGAACACGATCACCAACAGCACCAGCAGGTAAATAACCGGCAGGGGTAAAAAGTCAAAGGCGTATCCTGTGCCAAGGTTGATCCAAGCCCGGTTATCAATGCGCACCGTGGTGCCGCCGGTATACACGTACGTGGCGCCGCGTAAAATCTGCATCATCGAATAGGTTACAATAAAGGGCGGCAGGGTGGTGCGGGAAATGATCGCGCCGTTGATGGTGCCGTAAAGCGCGCCCATCATCAGGCAGCCAAGAATCACAAGCGGGATCGGCAGCCCCATGTTCAAAAGCGTTCCGGCCGTAACGCCGGTAATGGCAATGATGGAGCCTACGGACAGGTCGATGCCGCCGCAGATCAGGATCATGGTCATGCCGGACGCCAGATACAGGTTGGTAGAAATCTGGCGCAACACGTTCATCAGGTTTTCCTGCGTCAGAAATTTGTTGGAGCTGATCGAAATCACAATGCAGATCACCAGCAGGCCAATCAAGATACCCGCGTTACGCTTCACGTACCCTTTGCCGCTTCCAAATAGCTTTTCCCTCAGCGTCATCGTATTTTCCATGGTGAACGGTACCCCTTTCGGTCCTGTTTATATCGACACCGCGTTTTGCATGATGTTTTCCTGCGTCGCCTCGGTGTGGTCCAAAATGGCGGACACGCGCCCTTCGCGCATCACGACGATGCGGTCGGACATGTTGAGCACTTCCGGCAACTCCGAAGAAACCATGATAATTGCCATCCCGTTTTTCACCAGCTCATTCATGATGGCGTAAATTTCGCTTTTGGAGCCTACGTCAATGCCTCGGGTGGGCTCGTCCAAAATCAGCACCTTCGGCTCCGAAGCCAGCCAGCTTCCGATGACCACCTTCTGCTGGTTGCCGCCGGAGAGCGAGCCCATGAACGTTTCGCGGCCCGGCGCCTTCACGCGCAGCTCCTTGATATACCGGTCGGCGATTGCCTGCTCCTGACTGCGGTTGACGCGGATGCCCCGGATAAAATCACGCAGCACCTTGAGCGTTATGTTAAAGCGAATCGACATCCCCGGGAAAATCCCTTCCGCTTTCCGGTCCTCCGGCACCAGGCTGATACCGGCATCGAGGATTGCGCTTGCTTTTTGACCGGCAATCTCATTGCCGTTTAGCAGGATGCTGCCGGATTGGATGGCGTCCAGCCCAAAGATCGCCTGCATGGTTTCGCTTCGCCCAGCGCCGATCAGGCCGGCAAAGCCCAAAATTTCGCCCTTGTGCAAGTCAAAGCTCACATCGTGCACACGGGCGCTGTTCAGGTTTTTTACCTGCAGCACGGTTTCCGCGCACGGGTTGTAGGTGCGCGTATAGTAATGATCCAATTGCCGGCCGACCATCAGGGTCACCAGCTCGTCATTGGTGGTGGTGCGAACGTCCCGGGTGGCCACATACTCGCCGTCCCGCAAAACCGTAACGCGATCCGCAATCTGCTGCAATTCGCTCATGCGGTGGGAAATATAGATCACGCCGATTCCTTTGGCCTTTAATTTGCGCACGTTCTCAAACAGCAAATCCACTTCCTTGTCGGAAAGCGAACTGGTCGGCTCATCCATCACGATCACCTTGGCGTTAAACGAAACCGCTTTAGCGATTTCCACCATCTGCTGCTGCGCCAAATTCAGTTCCGCCACCAGCGCCGTCGGAGACAGGTTCAGCCCCAGCTCGTTCAGCGCCCGCTGCGTTTCCCGCAGCATCCGGTCGCGGTCCACAAAAGGGCCTTTCCCGGTTTCCCGGCCCAGAAAGATGTTTTCGGCCACCGTCAGGTAGGGCACCAGAACCAGCTCCTGATGGATAATCGAAACGCCCATGGCGCGCGCTTCCTCAACGCTGTTGAGCTTCATCGGCTGGCCATCCAGAATCATTTCGCCTTCATCTTTTTCGTAAATCCCGCCAAGCACCTTGATGAGCGTTGATTTTCCGGCGCCGTTTTCGCCCAGCAGCGCGTGAACCTCGCCGCGCCGCAGTTCAAAAGATACGTTACGCAACGCGTATACGCCGGGAAAACGCTTGTGGATATTCTTCATTTCCAGCAACAGTGGCTCCGCCAAAATATCATCTCCTCGAAACACGTTGCAATCAAACGGGTCCACACGCTGGGTGGGGACCCGTTTGATCTGATCCTGCGTTTACCGGGGTTTTAGTTCCATTGGTCAGGTTTCATCTGATCCACGTTTTCCGGGGTGACCAGCGTGGTATCCAGAGAATAGGAAGCGTCGATGGTGCCGCCGGACAAAAGCGTGTACGCGCACTCGACAGCCTTCAAGCCAAGCTGAACGGGGCTTTGCGCGGCTGTGGCGTACAGGCCGCCGTTTTTCACGCTGGTTTTGCCGGAGGGCGAGCCGTCCACGCTGAACACCTTGATCTGGTCCGCGCGACCGGCGGATTCCACAGCGCCCAGGATAATCAGGCTCACATCGTCGTTCAGGCCCCAGAAAACATTGGCGTCGCTGTTGGCGGTCAGCAGGTCTTCCGCGGTGCCAAGCACAGCGTCCATGGAGGAGATGGATTTGCGGTCAACGATTTCGCAGTTGGTGCCCGCGATGGCTTCTTCCAAGCCCTGCACGCGCTGGGTGACGCTCTCGGCCAGCGGGTTTTCAATGATGCAGATTTTCGCGCCGTCCGGATACAGCTTCACGATTTCTTCGCCACACTGGCGGCCAGCGGCCACGTTGTTGGAAGCGATGTAGGTCGCGACCAGGCTCAGGTCCTTCACAGCGGAGTCCACATTGATTACCGGAATGTTCGCCGCGGCGCAGGCTTCCAAAGCGGGCTGCACCGACGCGGAATCCACGGGGTTCAGAAAGAGCACTTCGATGCCCTGTGTAATCAGGTCCTCAATGACGTTGTTCTGCTTGTCCTGCAGTTGCTGGCCGTCAATGGCAATCAGGGTGTCGCCGTTGGCCTCAATCGCCTGCTTCATGGCGTCCCTCATCGCAATGTGGAAGGGGTTGGTCATATCCATGCAGGTGTAGCCAAAGATGTGCCCGCCCGCCGGAGCGGCGGCTGTTTCCGCCAATCCGCTGCCAACGGTCAGCGTAAGGCTCAGGGAGAGAACAAGCACCAGAATCATAGACAGGGTCCTTTTCATGTGAGTGCCTCCTTAAAGTATGAAATTGGTTGGTAACCGTTTACGTAACCGTTTACCTGATGATGCGATTATATATTTTTCTCGTTTGATTGTCAACCATATTCTTAGCACATATTTTCTGGCTATATTTTAGTCATATTTGACAAGTAACGGCGTTTTTCCGTAGTGTTCGGTGTTATTTAAACGTTTTCTTGACATTCCGGAAATATTTGTTACAATAGATTACAAAATGATTCGCCTCCGGCTCAAAGGAGTTTTTCAGTATGGATAAGTCAGGGATTCGGGATGTGGCCAAACGCGCAGGCGTATCCATCGCCACCGTAAGCCATGTTCTCAACAATACGCGCTTTGTAACCGAGGATACCCGCCACAAGGTTTTAGAAGCCATCGAGGCGCTGGACTATCACCCCAACGCCATTGCCCGCAGCCTGAAAACGCGGCGGTATAACCTGATCGCGTTTGTGGTGCCCGATATCGCCAACGCCTTTTTCGCCACCCTGATTGAGGAGGTGGAAAACATTATCGCGGAAAAAGGCTACCGGTTGATTGTTGTTAACACCAAAGAAACGCAGGCCCGTGAAATTGAAAACCTGCGCGCTTTGGCCAACGGAATTGTGGACGGCTTCATTATCGCCTCCACGCTTCCCAGCTATGCTGATATTGAAAAAGTAGTGCCGCCCGACGTGCCCAAGGTTTTCATTGACCGCATACTGCCCCGCTGCCCCTGCGACACCATTACGGTCACCAACTATGAGGCGATGTTCAAAGGCGTTTCCCACCTGATCCGCATGGGGCACAGGAACATCGGCTACATCACCGGTATCCCCCGTATTTCCACCACCTCCGAACGCCTGAAAGCCTACCGCGCGGCCATGGAAGCCAGCCACCTGCCCACCGAAGGGTTAATCCGCATCGGCGATTCTATGAGCACCTGCGTATCCACCAATCTGGACGCGCTGCTGGAAGCCCACTGCACCGCGCTGGTCGTATCCAACAACGTGATGGCGACGGAGGCCATGCTTCAGCTTTTGGATCGCGGCCTGCGCGCCAGCAAGGATATCGATCTGCTTGGCTACAAGGACAGCGAGCAGGCCCAGTACGGCTTGCAGCACATGCACCTGATCGTGCAGCCCACCATCGACCTTGCGAGGGCGGCGGGGCGGCAAATCATCGAGCGCATTGAAAGCCCGGACCTGCCTGTGCGCCAAACTGTGATCCAGGCTGTGTTCAGCCCCCGGAACGCGGACCGCACAGGCTTGTCCTGCCGGCTGAACGATTCCGGTTCCACGGTTGCCAAGCCCGCCAAACAAACGGCCGGACGATAAAAAACGCCGCAAGGGAAATGCTCCTGCGCGGCGAATGATGATGAACGGTTGCCTTCCATTTTTCTGTTTGCCTGCCGGCGGCCAGCCTTGTAACAGGCAACGGAGAAATCAAAACCCTGCCGGGTTGGATGGGTTTGTTTTTCGCGTTTGATTCGTGATCCGGGCATTCAACCTGATGTAACCCGCAAACCTTGATCGCGCTCGCCCGTGCCATACGGGCCGTTTAGCGCCGATTTGGCTGGCGGGGCGCATCAGACTTTAGGATTCGCTTCAAACCCGGCAAGGGTTTCGCCCCTGTGCCGGTTTTGCCGCGGCGAAGGTAACGGCACTGTCCCCCATATTCCTTAAACACAATTCGGGCTTAGCGCCCATTTTTCGGAGGCATTGTTATGCAAAACACGGAACTTGTTTCTGCTGAACCATCCTGTTTTCCGGCAGAAAATCCGCTGCCGGGCCACCCGGCAATGGTGGTTTGCCCCGGCGGGGCCTATGCGACCCTCTCCCCGTTTGAAGGGGAGGCAGTCGCGCGCTATTTCGCATCCAAAGGATTCACCGGCTATGTATGCAACTACGGCGTAGGCGAGCAGGCCCGGATGCCCGGCCCGCTTCATCAGTTGGCGCGCACCGTACAAGCCGCCCGCGAAAAGGCTGATTTTGTTGCCGTTTGCGGTTTTTCGGCAGGCGCGCACCTGTGCGCGTTGCTTTCCACACGTTGGAAAAGCGTGGCGGCGGAACTGGCTGTCAGCGGCGCAGCCCTGCGACCGGACGCGGCCGTGCTGGGTTACCCGCTCACCGATTTTCTGATGTCGATGCCCCTGCAACCGTTGGCTATGTTTCAGGCCGTGGATGGAACCACCGGCGAAGCCTCTGTGCCGGAATATTTCCGGGGAGCGCTTTGTCAAACGCCGCAAGGGGAGCGGCTGGATTTTCGCGCCCTCTCGCTGAAAAATCTTCTCGGCACGGAACATCCGGACCCCGCCGCGCTGCGTTTCCTCAGCCCCGCGCGGCTGGTAGACTGCGATACGTCGCCCGCCTTTGTGTGGACCACCCGAACGGATTCGCTGATCCCTTGCGGGCAATCCGTCGCATACGCCGACGCGCTGGCGGCGCAGGGGGTTCAGGTGGCGCTGCATGTGTTCAGCCAGGGGGAACATGGCGAAGGGCTGGCGCAGGCCAACCCGGAAAGCCATCTGTGGCCCACGCTAGCCGAAAACTGGCTACTCTCCGTACGCGCGCACGCCCGAGGGTAGCACGCCGCCGGTGGAAGCCGGCACCTCCATGCCGCGGAAACACCGCCGATAGCGGGTGGGGGTCATGCCCGTACGCTTCATGAAGCAGCGGTTGAAGCAAGAAATATCCTGATAACCGCAGTGCATAGCAATCTCAATCACGTTTTGGCTGGTCAGGCTCAGCAGGAGCGTCGCTTTGCGAATGCAGGACATGGTGATGTAATCCTTCGGCGAAACGCCGACCACCTGATGGAAAATCCGGCGGAAATAGCTGATGCTCATCATGCAGGTGTTGCTGAGCGATTCCACGGACGGCAAGGTTTCACGGTCAAGGCACTCATTGATGGCGTTCAGCGCCGGCTTAATGAGTGCCAATTTTTGATCGGTTCGCTTTTGAAGCTTGGGCAAATCCGCGGACGCGTCCGCAAGCATCAGAAACAGCGTATAAGCGTCTACGGCAAAGCGTTCCTTGCCGTGCCGGCGGGGCTTTTCGGGAAACGCATCCTCCAAAACGCGTTTAGCCTGCGCGATCAACTCGGGATATTTTTGCTGGTCGAGCACGCCGTACAGGCCAATCTCATTTTGAATGATATCTTCCAGCGTTGAAATATCGCCGATGCCGCCTTGCGTGCACAGCGATACCAGATCAAAGTAAACCCACCTCCACAGGCTGAAATCTTCGGTCGCGTTGCAGGTGATGTGGCGTTGAAAAGGCAGGACAATCGTAATATCGCCCGCGCGGCACGTTTCCTTTTTGTTGCCCACATAGCTCAGGCTGGAGCCTCGCACGCAGTACCCCAGCTCCAAATGCCGGTGGTAATGCAGATAGGTAACCTGAAAAACATCCAGCGGCACGGGTTGGTTCGAAATCATCTCGGTGCCAAACACCAGGGGAGGCCATTCCACGTAAACTTCCGGCAGGTGATATTTGTAGCGATTTTGCACAGTTTCATCCTTGTTTTGCATAGTTGCACCCCCCTGTATCGATTATACTCTGTTCATAAGGCTGGCCGCAATATAAATCTAGGAGGATGAACCATGAAACGAACCCTTTCTTTGCTTGTGGCGGTAGCAATGCTCATGACCATGGGGATAAGCAGTGTCGCTTTTGCACAGGATACGCCTGTCACCATCACCTTCCAAACCTGGAACCCCGGCGAGGGAAGCAAAATCAACGATATCATCGCCGCCTTTGAGGCCGAGAATCCGGACATCAAGGTCAACTACGTCTACATGCCCTATTCCGACCATCTGGCCGATCTGCAGGTCAAGATGTTCTCCGGCGAAGGCCCCGATGTGTTCGGCATGAATGCCGGCGCGCCGTATGAAACCTTCCGCGATTTTGAGGTGGACATTACGGATTACGCGGTCGCTTCCGACGGTGAAAACTGGCAGGACAGTTACCTTCCCTTCTGCATGAACCTGCTCAACCGCAACGGCAGCTACTACGGCTTGCCCCTCGGCCTCACCTATGCGGGCCTGATCTGGGCGGACATGAACTACTTCACCAAGTACAATGTGCAAATCCCGACCAACTACACGGAGCTGAAAACCCTGTGCGACACCTTCCGCGCCAACGGCGAGCTGCCGTTGCTGATGGGCGCGAAGGATGATTGGATCAACAAGGATTGCTTTACCAACATCGCAGACGATATCGACAGCGACACCTTCTACGCGGCGGTCGAAGGCACCGCTTCGTGGGATTGCCCGTCCATGATTCAGGCGTTCCAGATCTGGCAGAACTGCTTCACCGACGGCATCTTCCAGGATGGCGCGTTGGGCGTGAACGTGTATACCGACACGTGGGATATGTTCGGCACCAACGCCAAAGCGCCCATGATGTACAACGGCTCCTGGGTAATGGACAGCTACCTGAACATGGACCCGTCCATCAAAGCCGTGTTCTCCTCCGACAGCAGCAACCACAAGCCTTTCCTGATTGACTGGAACAACGACGGCAAGTCCAGCGGCCTCGCGGCCTCCGTGGACGTGGTGCTGTGCATGAATACCAACAGCCAGCATAAGGACGCCGCCTGGAAGTGGATGAACTACCTTGCCAAGCAGGGTCAGGATGTGCTCGTAAACCAGAGCATGAGCTATTGCCCCAGCCGCACCGATATTGCGCTGAACGTGCAGGGCATGAGCCAGAACGGCACGGACAACCTGAACTACATTGTTGAAACCGCCAAGACCAACACCAAGGGCTTCCGCACCATCCCCTACGCCGATCTGGACGATCAGCTTGGCGAATGCCTGTCCGCGGTAGCGACCGGCGATATGACCCCCGAAGCCGCGGCCGCCGCGATGCAGGCCGTCAGCGCAAGCCTCCAGCGTTAAGCATCCGCTGAAACAATCCCGAGCTTGACACAAACTTTCCGTTGCGGGAGGCGGTTACCGCCTCCCGCAACCCGGATTGGCCCAGGGGCGCACCCACACGCGCAGCTGCCGCCCCGTTGCCTCACGGGCTGCCCGTTCGCCTGAACGGTTGCGTTATGGCATCCGACTTTGGGATTCCTCACTCCGCTGAAAAACCCCCGGCAAATGCTTCGCGCCCCGCACGCTTACAAGGGTTTCACCCTGACCCGTTTCCGCTGTGGCAAGGGTTCTTTCAACCGTCTGCGTCGCGGGTGGCGAAAACCGCTCCCTTCGACCCATCCATAAGGAGGTTTACGCATGCCAAACCGCCGGCTGACATACCGCAAAAGCGATCTCCAGAACTATTGGTTTATCGCGCCGGTATTTCTCCTGTTTGCAGTGTTCATTGTCTACCCCATCGTTTATAACTTCATCATCAGCGGTTACGACTGGAATGGCGTCAGCCTGACCCGCAAGGCGGTTGGCTGGCTGAATTATACGGCGACGTTCAAAGACCCTATCTTTGCTAAAATCATGAGCAACTACTGGATTTTTGCCGTAGTTACCATTGTGACCCAAGCGTTTTTCGGCATCCTGTTCGCATCGTTTTTCATTAACAAAATCAAGGGTTCCTCTGTGTACCGTATCCTGTTTTATTTGCCGGCGGTGGTTACGCCAACCATCATCGGGCATGTTTTTTCCAAGTTTTTTGAGGCCAATTACGGCACGCTGAACACCATGCTGCGCGGTCTGGGGATGGAGAGCGCCACCCGAACCTGGTTGGCGGACCCCTCGCTCGCGCTGGGCTGCATTTTATTCGTCAACATCTGGCAGTGGACCGGGTATTCCATGCTGCTGTACTACGCCAACATGCTCAACATTTCCGAGGATTTATACGAGGCGGCGGAGATTGACGGCGCCAACAAGGCCATGCAGTTCCTGCGCATCACGCTGCCGCTGCTGCGCAGCACGCATTTTTCCGTGTTTATCTTAGGCGCGCTCGGGTCGCTCAAATGCTACGATATTGTGTACGTGCTCACCAACGGCGGCCCCAACCACGCCACGGAAACCTTTTCCACCTATATCCAGACCCTCGCCTTTTCCACCTTCAAGCAGGGGCGCGCCGCGACTTTGGTGGTGCTGATGTTTGTGATTGCCATGGTGATAACCGCGTTGCAGCTGGTGCTTTACTACCGTGGCGACCATGAAAAGGAGCTGTCCGCATGAAAAACTCGCATGGGTATCGAATCGTCAGCGGTGTTGTGTGCGTGCTGGCAACTGTGCTGTTTATGTTCCCGCTGTGCATCATGGTATGGCGCTCCTTCCAAAACGGCGGCCTGCCCAATTACAGCAAGGTTTTTGACAGTTACAACCTTTTGCTGAATTTCTGGTCCAGCATCAAGATTGTCGGCGGCACGCTGATGGTTGTCGCGTTCAGCGTATCTCTGGCGGCCTTCGCTTTTTCCAAGCTCCGCTTTCCCGGTAAAAAAGCGCTGTATTACATACTCCTGTCCGGCATGATGATCCCGACCGCGGCGACGATCTTCCCGCTGTTCCAGATTGTAAAGGGCCTCAACCTGCTTGGCAGCAGCCTGTCGCTGATTTTCCCTTATGCTACCGCAAGCTGCTGCTTTAACCTGATGATTTTGAAAAATTACTATGACGCCATCCCCAACGAGATGATGCAGGCCGCCCATATCGACGGCGCGTCCAAGCGGCAGATTTTTTCCTCCATCATGATGCCCATCGCCATGCCGGGCCTGTCGGTTGTTTTAATTCAGACCTTCCTGTCCGCGTGGAACGAGCTGCAAATGTCCAAAACCTTTATCACCGATCCCACCTTGCAGCCGATATCCATCATTCCCATCCGTTTTGCGCAAACCGTCAGCAGCATCAGCTTCACCACGGAGGTGATGTATGCGGCGCTGGTGATCTGCCTGATCCCTGTGGTGGTGTTCTACATCATCGCCGCAAGGTTTCTGGTAGCCGGGTTAACCAATGGAGCCATTAAAGGGTAAGGAGAATCGACAATGATGCAACTGAAGTATTCCGTTTACCGCGACAAAGTGATGGGTTGCTGGGCCGGCAAAAACATTGGGGGCGCTCTGGGCGCGCCCTTTGAATGCAAGCGGCAGTATAACGGCGATGTGAACTTTTACACGCAGGATTTAAGCGCAGGCCCCGTGCCCAATGATGATCTGGATTTGCAGATTGTATGGCTTTCCGCCATCGAGCGGTACGGCCGCAACGTAAACGCCTCCATCTTGGGCGAATACTGGCTTAGCTTTGTAACGCCCAACTGGGTGGAATATGGCACGGGGAAATCCAACCTGCGCGCGGGGCTGCTCCCGCCGCTGAGCGGCAAAGTGGATAACGCCTATTGCAACAGCTGCGGCGCTTTCATCCGCTCCGAAATCTGGGCTTGCCTCGCCCCCGGCCAGCCTCAGCTCGCCGCCCGTTACGCCCGGGAGGACGCCATTGTTGACCACGCCGAGGAGGGCATGTACGGCGAAATTTTCTTTGCCGCCATCCAGAGCGCGGCGTTTGTGCTGAGCGACCGGAATCAGTTGATCGATATCGGCCTGAGCTATATCCCGCAGGATAGCGCGATGGCCCGCGCCATCGCGGAGGCGCGCCGGTGCCACAGCGAGCATGTGGATATCCGGCAAGCCCGCGTGCGCGTGCACAATGTGGCGCCGGGCACCTTTGGCATTCAGGATTGGAAGCTGGATGAAATCCCGACCGGGGATAACGATGGCATGGCCTTGGGCGCGCCCGGTTTTGACGCGCCGGAGAACATCGCGTTTGTGGTTTTGGCTTGGCTGTACGGCGAAGGCGATTTTGGCAAAAGCATCGGCATTGCCAACGCCTTGGGCGAGGACACGGATTGCACCTGCGCTACCCTGGGCGCGACGCTGGGTATCCTGATGGGCGCGTCCCGCTTGCCGGAAAAATGGACCGCGCCCCTGAACGGCAATATTGCAACCATGTGCATCAACAACACCAGCGCGGGCGTGTGGGTGCCCAAAACGGTGACCGAGCTGACCGACCGCGTAGCGCGCGAAGCCCCGCTGTTTCTGGGTCAGGAACTGTGCGACATCTACTCGCCGGAGGGGGTTGTGTTCCACTGTCTGGAAGGAAAGGCCCTGTTCTGCCCTAAATCGTCCCGGTTTATGGCAGGCATCAACGGCCACAAAAAGGATATTGACCTTACCCCCAGCGAGGTGGCCGCGCTTCCCCCCTACCATGTGCGCTATGCGTACCCCGCGTTTTCGCTGGATATCGATTACCGTGAAAGCGTGTTCTACACGCCCAATACCCCGCGCAGCGTAACGGTTACCGTGGTCAACTCCTTCACCATGTACCAGCAGCAGTGGGCGCGGATCAGCATCATCGCTCCGGAATGCGTAACGGTCGATTCCCCCAAAACCTGCCTGTTGCCTCTGAACAACTCAGTAGGTTCCAAAGCGGTTTGCACCTTCACCTTCACCGCTGGCGAAACCGCGCCGGCCAAGCTGGAACTGCTGATTGACGTGGCGCTGGAAGGGCGGCATTCCAACGCGACGGTTAAAGTGACGCTGATGGCTCAGCACGCTTGACATGCAAGATTGCGGGCAGAGGCATGCACCGCATGGCATCGTTCTTTCAAACACGCCAAATCCCTCGTCGCCGTGAAAAAAGGGTCAAGGGATGGAATCTCCTGTCGGGTTCCACGAATGAAACCCGTCGAAGTTTGGGACGGAACCCCCAACGCTATCGCCAAACATACGGAACATGGCGGGCGAGCAGCCCGCAGGCTGATAAAGCGAGCGGTATAAACGTCCTGTTGCTTCTCTCGCAACCAGAACCGCCGACCGGATACATTCTCCGGTCGGCGGTTGGTTATCAAAGCATTTCATCGCGCAGGCATACGAAAACCACACCCCCGTTGGTTTGCCCTGCGCTGCCGCGCGGGGCGAATCACTCCGAGGGCATGGAAACAGTTACAGAGGCTCGGTTTCAGGCGACAACAGAACAGCCGTCAACCCCTGTGTCCGCTCAGTCCAACACGCTCGGCACGGAGATACCCAAAAACTGCGCCATCGCATCCACAACGGTTTGGTGGTCATGCGTTTGGGGTAACCCGGAAACCGTAACGGTGCCAATCATGCCCTGCCCCCGCAGGCGAATGGGAAAGCAGCCGCCGCTGAGCGCATAGTCCTCGGCTTTCAGGCCGTATTCGTCCAGGGTTCTTTCACTCTGGCTGATTTCCAACGTTACGCGCAGGGAGCTTTTCCAATTTTCCGCCGTCACATTCATTTTACGACGAATCCAGCGCGTGTTGTTCGGGGTTGGGTAGCCCGCAACGCAGCGGAAAAGCTGCACGCCGCCCACCGTGATGTCCATCGCCGTGTTGCCGCCATGCGCCAGCGCGCGTTCCCGCAGGATCAGCCCCAGCTTCCAGCCGTCCTCAAAGGTGAAGCGGTCAAACTGAAGCGCGTCCTCCTGCTGTGTAATAACCGCCAGCATATGCGCGGCGTTTGGTATTTCCTGCGTCATTTCAAAGCCTCCTGTTCATACCCGCGGCTCGGATCGCTCTGCGCGGCCCGCCGAACGCCGCGGGTTTTCTATGCCTTCAGTGTACCACAAGCAGGCAGCGCCGTGAATCCTTTTTCACCACAGTTCGGCATTTCCTGTACGAACTCGCCCGCTCCGGGCGTTGCGCGCAGGGTTTCGGTTTCCGGTTGCGCATTTTTTCGTAAAAACAGCGCGCGCCCTGTTGCCCGGTACGGGAAACTGTGGTACAGTTACATTGTTTACCAGCAGGTTCTGCTCTTCGCGCTGCCCGCTCTCCGGGCCGCGCTTCCTGCCCGGTTCCAAAACGGGAGATTGGATTTGTATGAAACGTCTGATTTTGGTTACCTCTCCGCCCGCCTGCGGAAAAACCTACGTTTCCAAACAGTTGGCAAAATACCTCAAACATGTGGTTTATCTGGACAAGGATACGCTGATTGTGCTGTCCCGGCAAATTTTCAAGGTGGCCAATCAGGAATATAACCGCAGTTCCGATTTTTTTGAAAAAAACATTCGGGATTATGAATATATGGCGATTGTGGATCTGGCGCTGGAAGCGTTGGAGTATGACGATATCGCGCTCATCAACGCGCCGTTCAGCCGCGAAGTCCGCGATCCGGCTTATATGGCGGAGCTTCGCGCCAAGCTGAGCCAGAAGAACGCCCGGCTGACCGTGATTTGGGTGCAGGCCGATGTGGAAATCTGCCGGCAGCGCATGATCGCCCGCAACAGCGATCGGGACCGCTGGAAGCTGGACCATTGGGACGAATACATCGCCGGCATCAATTTTGACATTCCCCAAGGGCTGGACAATCCCAATGAGCCGGACGATCTGTTGATTTTCCACAACAACAATGAAGCGGAGTTTCTGGCTTCCATGAAGGAAGTCCTTCAAATCATCGAACCCTAGGCGTGTAACAACGCCGGCCATGGCCGGTGCCCATTTTACGCATCGCCGGCCCCGCTAAACCCCGTAAACCGCAACCCGACAGGCGGAGGCGATCGCGCTGTGAAGCATTCGGAAACCCTTCTTTGCGAAATGCGAACCTATAACGAGGTTCAAAAAGTGCATACCCATCCGTACGGCCACCTGCTGTTTCCAATGCACGGCGGTTTTGCGATTCAAACCAAGGATCAGTCGGCCGTGATGACAGACCGTCACGCGCTGTTTCTGCCGCCTGCCTGCGAGCACGGTTTTTTTGCGCAAAGCGGTTATACGCGCTGCCTTGTGGTGGATATTCCCGCCGACCTGAGCCCTGTTGCGTATGGTCCGGAGAGGCTCGCAGGCCGGATTCTCACCTTGGATGGAGATTGGCGCGCGATCAGAGCCCTGCTTTTTTCCGAATCCCAAAAAACGTGCCCGTCTGTGCGCCCCCTGCTTGATTACTCCTTTGGGTTGCTCCGGGCGGATGCCGAGCCTTTGTCGCTGCGCTATTTACGCCAGCATTATGCCGAGCCAGTAACCATCGAGGCGCTAGCGGCCATGGAGCATTTCAGCCCCGCCTACTACACGCAGTGGTTTACGCGGCAGGTGGGGATCACGCCTCGCCAGTATCTGCAAAGCCTTCGCATTGCCCAGGCGAAACGCCTGCTGGAAACCACCGGCTATTCGCTGGATATGATCGCGCAGGCTGTAGGGTACCGCCACCAAAGCAGCCTGACCCGTGCGTTTGAACAGTGCGAGCAACAATCCCCGCATGCCTATCGCAGTCAAAACCGATAAAAAAATCCTGTTTACCGCTAAATGAAGCTGAGGTTTTAAGTGTAGGATAGCGGTAACCATCTGGAAGGCGGTATGCGTATGAACCAGCTTTCGGCGCGCGATCGGGCAACCCTGACCGGCTTTGGCGCCATTTTGCTTTGGGGGATGCTTGCGCTGCTCACCTCTTACTGCGGCAACATTCCCCCTTTTCAGCTCACGGCTATGACGTTTCTGATCGCATTTTTGGTAGGGGTGGCCTCCTTCCTTCGGCAGGGGAAACCTTTTCATGTTTTGCGGCAACCCGCGGGCGTATGGCTGAACGGCGTCATCGGGCTTTTCGGGTACCATGCGCTGTACTTTATGGCCATGCAGCATGCCCCCGCCATCGAAGCCAGCCTGATTAACTATCTGTGGCCGGTGCTGATTGTGCTGTTCGCTTCCTTTTTGCCAAACGAAAAGCTCCGGTGGACGCATGTGCTGGGCGTGGCGCTGGGTTTTATCGGCGTGATGCAGCTGCTATTGGGTGGCGGCAAGCTTGAGCTGGATTCCCGTTATGCAGGCGGTTATGCGATGGCATTCGCCTGCGCGGTGCTATGGGCGCTATACTCCGTTAATTCCCGGCGGCATCAGCAGGCGCCCACCGTGCTGATCGGCGCGTTTTGCGGCGTTACCGCGCTTTTGTCGCTGGTTTGTCACCTGCTGTTTGAAAGCACCGTAATCCCCGCGCCACGGGAGTGGCTGGCAATCGTCTTGCTGGGCGTGGGCCCTGTGGGGTTGGCGTTTTTTGCGTGGGATCATGGGATGAAGCATGGCAATATCAAGCTGTTGGGGGCGCTTTCCTACATTGCGCCGCTCCTTTCAAGCGTGTTGCTCATTTGCTTTGGCCGCGCCGAGTTTCGGTGGAACGTGCTGGCCGCGTGCGCGTTCATCATCAGCGGGTCGGTCGTCGCCTCCCTCCGCCTCCGCCGAAGCCAAGCCCCGGAGGCAGACAATCCCTCCGCACCCGACCGCGCGCGCTGAGGGATTGAGCAAAATTGTTCAGGCGATATTTACACACGTCAAGGGTCGCTATCCTGTCAAACAACGATCGATTGCTGGCGATATTTTCACGCGCCATAAGTTGCCCTCCCGTAAAAAATCAACGGTCGAACACAGCAGAAAACCGAGCCGGTTGCGCATCCGCTCGGTTTTCGCTTTGCGCCGGCTTCGGTTGGGGGATGGTTTGCAGGCCCGTTTTGTATTATACTGTGTACAACCCCGAAAACAGGAGGCGCAGCCATGGCAGCCACACCGACCCCCGTACCGGAACTGATTGAATCCATGAATACAACGTTTGAAAACGCAGGGCAGGCCGCAGGCGCCATCCTCACCAACTTGCCGATCTGGTTAAGCAAGCTGTTGCTTTCGGCGTTGGTTGTGCTGCTGGGCGCAGTGATGATCCGTCTGGGCAGGCGGCTGATTAACCGCATGGTTCAGGGGCGCAAAGGCTCCGCCGTGCGCAGCCCGGGCCAGCGGGAAACCTTCCGTTCGCTGGTCATCAGCGTGTTTAACTATACCATGTATTTTATTCTGCTCACCGTAGTGCTGGGCATCTTTGGGGTCAACGTCACCTCCATGATCGCCGTGGCCGGGGTGGGTGGTATCGCCGTCGGTTTTGGCGCGCAGACGCTGGTGAAGGACGTAATTTCCGGGCTTTTCCTGTGGGCGGAGGGCAACATAACCGTTGGGGATATTGTGGAGGTGAACGGCCTCTCCGGCGAGGTGGAAGCCATCGCCATCCGCACGACCACCATCCGACATTTCAGCGGCAACCTGTACGTGATCCCTAACGGCGATATCCGCACGGTTACCAACATGACCCGATCCTACAAACGCGCGATTGTGGATGTGCGCCTGCCCTATGAGGAAAAACTCGACAGGTTGCTGGCTTTGCTGAGCGATGAAATGCAAAAGGCCGGGGATGAGGTTACGGGCCTGTCCGAAGTGCCGCAGGTGCTCGGCGTGCTTTCCTATAACGCGGACGCGATTATCGTGCGCATCGCCGCCATGTGTACCGTTAAAGAAAATTGGGGTATCGAGCGCGAACTGCGCAGGCGCATCAAGGAGCGCTTCGATGCGGAAGGCATTCAGATGCCCCACGTGCAAACCGCCGTGGCAGCCGATTCCTGACCCCTCGCCAATCGCCAGCCGCGCGGCAGTGGATTCTGTCCCAAACATCGGACAACAGGAGGCGCTTGCGTGGATAATTTTTCGATATTTCAGTTTTTTGAATGGAACGTGCCCAATGACGGCGCGCACTGGGAGCGCCTCCGGACCGAGGCGCGCTCTTTGGCCGAAATGGGCGTGGGCGCGGTATGGATTCCGCCCTGTTGCAAGGGTGCGGAACAAAACAGCGTCGGGTACGATGTGTATGATCTGTTCGATTTGGGCGAGTTTGATCAGAAAGGCACCGTGCGCACCAAGTACGGCACGCGTGCGCAGTTGGAGGCAGCCATTGCCGAAGCGCACCGGCAGGGCATCCGCGTAATTGCGGACGCTGTTTTGAACCACAAGGCCGGGGCGGATGCTACGGAACGCTTTCAGGCTGTGGAGGTGGACCCCAACGATCGCAACCGTGTGCTTTCTCAGCCATTTGACATTGAAGGCTGGACCGATTTCGGGTTTGCGGGGCGCGGCGGCTGTTACTCCCCTTTCCACTGGCATTACAGCCATTTCAACGCCGTAGACCGGGACGAGCTTTCCAAACGCTGCGGCATTTTCAAAGTGTATGGGGAGGGAAAAAACTGGGCGGCGGACGTGGACAGCGAGAAGGGTAATTACGATTACTTAATGGGCGCGGATATCGATTACCACAATGCCGACGTGGTGGAGGAAATCAAGCGCTGGGCGCTGTGGTTTGCGCAAACCTTCCAAATCGACGGTTTTCGGATGGACGCGGTCAAGCACATCGAGCAAAGCTTCGTTAAGCTGTTGATTGAGCATGTGCGTTTAAACCTGCGCCGTGATTTTTTTGTGGTTGGCGAGTACTGGAACGCCGATGAAGCCCGTCTGAACCGTTTTATCGATGAAAGCGATCAGGAAATCCAGCTTTTTGACGTTTCGCTGCACTACCGGTTTGCCGAAGCCGGGCACAAAGGCCGCGACTATGACCTGACCCATCTGTTCGATCAAACGCTGGTATCCACCAATCCGTTTCGGGCGGTTACCTTTGTGGACAATCATGACTCCCAACCGGGCGAATCGCTCGAATCGTGGGTAGAAGATTGGTTTAAGCCTCTCGCATACGCGCTGATTCTGTTGCGGCGGGACGGGCTTCCCTGCGTTTTTTACGGCGATTATTACGGCATTGGCGGCGGTCCGGCGGCTAAAAAGGCCTTGCTGGATCCCTTGCTGCTGGCGCGGAAGCAACTGGCCTACGGCGAGGAAATCGATTACTTTGACCACCCCAATGTGATTGGATTCCTTCGCCTTGGGGATGCGGAGCACCCACGCTCCGGCTTGGCCGTGCTTGTGAGCAATGGCGATGAGGTCACTAAACGCATGGCGTTTGGCAAGGCGCGCGCGGGGCAGGTTTTTGCCGACAGAACCGGCAATCGCACCGAACGGATTACGTTGGACGGCGACGGCGCAGCGACCTTTACCGTAAACGGCGGCTCAGTATCCGTGTGGGCCGAAGTCACGGAGGCGTAAGCGTCCGCTCAGCCCCGCGCGGGGCTACGTCGCGGGTTTTGAAAGCATGGCAGATACCTCAAACGCTTCGGCCAATCTACCGTTACGCAAACGGCAATCTGTCAATAAAACAATAACCCGCCCACAAAAGCGATAGCATTGCGTTCAGCGCGCGACAATTGAATCATCCTACGTTTCGAGCCGACCCTTGCGTTGGGCCGGCTCGTTTGCTTTCTGTTCAGCTTTCCGAATTGACAAAACCTCCGCCTGATCTTCAGGCGCCTGTACGGCGGAGAATCAGCCGTACCACATCGTTTTCGCGCATCGCAATTTCCAGCGTCGCCTCGCCGTTCTCGCCCACCGTAAGCCCATCCACCGTTTCCGGGCTTCCGTCCGCGCATTGTTTCAAAGCCTGAACCTGCGCCGGGGTAGGCGTTTCCTTCCCGACCAGCTCGGTCAGCCCTGCCCTCAGGTACAGGGTATAAATATCGTTGCACAGGTAGCCCACACGGTAATGCTCCACCGTATATCGGCCGGGTTCAAGGCCGTGGAACAATAGGAGCGCATCATCCAGCGGCTTGGCGGGCAGGTCGCGGATAAAATACTGCTCGTTGGGCGCGTCCTGCGCCGGTTTGGTATAATTCCACAGCAGCACGTGCAGCGACTGTTCATCCTTGGCCGCATAGCTGTCCGGGTCCCCGGTCGGCAGTTCCTGATCCGGAAGTTCGCAAAGCCACCGATATGCGTGAAAGGTCGGCTTTCTAAAACCCTGACCGTTGATTAACCCAAACCCGCCGTGAAAAGGCGAAGGCCCCGGCCCGGCTTCTTCAAAGATATCGGTAAACGTCCAGTAGCTCATGCTTTGGGCATAGCCGGCGCAGCGCTTGAGCGTGTACAGGATAAACGGAGCGCTGACATAGCTGTCATGCACATTGTCCCTCGGGGTGTAGCTGTTGGACCATTCCGTGAACAGTACCGGCAAATCCGGCATGGCGCTGGTTTGCACCTGACGGTAAACATTCTGCACATCGCGCACCACACAAGCCTGATCTGTTTTCAGGGTATGGCAGTCGCGGCCGTATTCGTCCAGCGCGCCGTCCACGCCATAGCTGTGGGTGGAAATAAAGTCGATCGGCGTTCCGTTTTTCACACAGTGGTCGATCATTTCCGGAACCCATGCCCCTTCATCCAACCCGGCCGTCGCGGGGCCACCTACGCGGTAGGCCGGGTTCACACGCTTCACGGCCGCAACCGTCGCGTCGTACAGGGTAAAATAATCCGCCTGCGTACCGGCAAAAAAAGCAGGCATGTTCGGCTCGTTCCACACTTCAAAATACCATTTTTCAACCTCCGAGCCGCCGTAGCGCGCGGTCACATGGCGTACCAGCGCTTCCACCAACTGGCGCCAAAGCCGCATATCGCCAGGCAGGGTTACATTGCCATGCCACCAGAAAATGGTCTGCTCGCCGCTCTTTAGGCAATTCGGCATGAAGCTCAGCTCCACCAGCGGGCGGATTTCCCGCGCCAGCATCGCGTCCAGCACCAGATCCACATATTGCCAGTTGAATTGCAACGCTCCGTTCCGGTCTAGCATGCACACTGCCATATCATCGCTCAGCAGGCCGTGAAAACGCAGGTACCGAAAGTGGCAAGCCGCCTGCACATCATCCAGGTGGCTCAGCGTTTGCGCCCTCAGCATTTCCCCGGCGCGACCCGCCCCCACGCAGTGGCTGAAAAACCGATCCAGTTTTTGCGATTTTCCCCGCACGTTTACCGATATTGTTCTCATATTCTACCCTCCAACAGTGGATTTCCGTTTGTTTGGTCAGGCAATTGTTTTGCCAAATTCGCCTGTTTTTCATGTCCCGGTTCTTGCGCGCCGGCTTTAAACTGTGTATAATCAAATGTAAGTAAAAAATGTGCTCGGGCACACACAAAGATTCGATGGGTGGTGATGCGTTGTACCGCGCAATAATCGTCGATGATGAACCCTTCATGCTGGAAGGAATGCGCCTGATGATCGACTGGAAAAGCTGCGGCTTTGAACTGTGCGCGGAAGCATCTTCCGCTCAGGCTGCTTTGCATTTGGTGGATTCGCTTCACCCCCATCTGCTGATTACGGATGTGCGCATGCCGGGCATGCTGGGCAGTGATCTGGCCGCGATTGTGAGCCATTACCATCCGGAGGTCGTGATCCTCTTTTTCAGCGTTTTCAAGGATTTTACCTACGCGCAATCCGCCATTCGGTCCCACGCGTTCGGCTATCTGTTAAAACCGATTGATGCCGACGAGGTGCAGGCAACGCTCCGCCAAGTGAAAGCGGAGCTGGACCGCCGCGCTGCCAGTGAGCCGGCAACCGAAAGCCACGCGGAGATGCTGCGGGATCAGGTGCTGCGCCGCATCGCCTATGGGGACGATAGCCCGGAAAGCCTGATGCGGGCCGCAGTGCTTTTGGAGCTAAAACGCGGCGATCCGTGTTACTGCGCTGTGCTGGTCAGCCGTCACGGCGCGGTGCCGGAAAGTGTCAAGCTGCTTTTGTCCACCTGCGGCGCGACCCCCTTTCTGCTTGCGCCCAACCAATACGGGCTCGGTTTTCGGCAAATTGAGCAAGACCTGAACCTGTTGACTCGTCTGATGGACAGCCTATCCGCGCTGGCTGCCTTTACGCTCAGCGTGGGTCAGGTTCACCGCGGGGCGAAAGGTTTTGCCCAAAGCCTTCGGGAAGCGTTGGATGCGCAGGGGGTTCTGTTTCAACCGCTTCGCGGGCTACGGCTTTATCATCCCTTTGATACCGATACCGCCGCGTGGCTTGCCGCCGTACGCTCCGTTCGCCTGAGCGAAGCGCTGGCGGACGAGGACCCTTCCGCGCTTTCCGCAGCGCTTTCCGCTTTGAACCGTATGGCGAAAGCCTTGCAGCCCGGGATGTTCGCGTTGCGGTATATGGCGGCGACGGTTGGCGGCGCGTTACCGGTCAACGGAGCCGAAGGTGAGGGCGCTGCCCTCGCGGCGCTGTGGCGGGAGGATGCTTTGCCGGTGGACGCATGGCTTTCCGCATTCGGGGATGCGCTCACCCGGCTCAGGCGAGTCGCCGCCTCCGCTCAGGATACGGCGTGCCCCCCTCCAGTTATGGCGGCGCTTGCCGCCATCCGTACCCGTTATGCCGAGCCGCTTTCCATGGGGAGCGTCGCAGAGGAGCTTCACATGAACCCCGCCTACCTTGGCCAGCTGGTGCGCCGCCATACTGGCGAAACCTTCCATAACCGCCTGCTGGACACGCGGATCGGGCATGCGTGCGTGCTGCTTCGACAAACGGCGCAATCCATCGGCGAGGTTGCGGCGGAAGTCGGTTTTCGGGATGTGGATTACTTCTCGCAGCGGTTTCGAAGCCGCATGGGCATGAGCCCTGTCGCCTACCGATGCTCGGAAACCGCGAAGGAGGGTGAACATGCGCCGCGTCAATGACCTTCCCATTCGAAGCAAGTTTATCATGCTGTACCTGTTTGGCGTACTGTTGCCCATCGCTGTGTTGCTGGTGTATGTGCTCACCAACGTGGCCTCCGAAATCCGCGTGCGGGAGTTGCACAACGCCCAGCAATCGCTGGAACGGGTCTATTCCACGCTGAACACCCAGTTTTCAGGCGTTGTGACGCTTGGCAACGCCGTGTCCAGCGATCAGCAACTGTCCAACCTGATTGAGCGGCAATTTGCAAGCCCTGTCTCTTATTACAGCATTTATTACGGCGATCTCCGCCCCATCCTGAGCCGGTATACCCTCGCCTATGCCCAGCAGGTGACGGGCCTTACGCTTTATACCGATAACCCTACCGTGGCGGACGGGGGTAGCCTGCTCCGCATTACGCCGCTCGTGCAGGCGCAGGAATGGTACCCTAAGGATTTGCCCGCCGATGCACAGCTCAAGGTTTATCTGCGCCAGCAATTAGGGCAAACCGGCATTTTGCAGCTGTGCATCACGCGCACCCTGCGAACCGACGCGCCTTTTACGGAATTGCTGCGCATCGATCTGAACATGGAGCCGGTCAATCGGCTGATTGCAGAAGAAAGCTCTTTTCTGGCGCTGTATCTGGTTGCGCCAGACGGCACGGCTGTTTGCTATCCGGGCAGCATGCAGGATAGCCGCATTACCGATCGCAGCGTTAAACCTCCGGTCGCCGCCGACCTGAGCCTCTCCTTTGGGGAGCGCACCGCCATGCGCGGTTGGAAGTTGGTTGGCGATCTCAACAGCGAGCCGATGAACCGCAGCATCCGGGAAGCTACGCTGGTTGGGCTGCTGCTGGGCGCGGTGTGTTCTCTGTTTGCCGGCGCGATGGCGCTGATATTCGCCCGTTCCATCGCGCTTCGCAGCCAACGCCTGCTCCGCCATATGGATAGCATGACCGCCGAGCACTTCTCCCCCATCACGCGTGAATCCGGGCAGGATGAAATCGGCGATTTGACCGAGCACTTCAATGCCATGGGCACACGCCTGAAACAGCTGATTAACGACCTGTACGTGCTGCAACTGCGCCAGAAAAGCATGGAACTGGAAAACGTGCGCGCGGAGTTGAAGTACCTGCAGGCGCAAATCGACCCTCACTTTCTGTTTAACACCCTCAACGGCATCCTTGTGCTATGCGTGCGCAACGGCCACATGGAGGAAGCGGAGATCATCCGCGCGCTATCCAAAATTCTTCGCCGGATGGTGGATACCGAGCGCGATGTTGTGCCCCTGAGCGAGGAAATGGAATTTGTGCACATGGTGCTCAAAATTGAGCAGTTCCGCTTTGGCGACAAATTACGCTATGAGTTTGATCTCAGCGACGCCGCCAAATTGCGCACCGTGCCGGTCATGAGCGTACAGGGCTTGGTGGAGAACGCCTGTAAGCATGGCATCCAAAGCCTGAACGCGCAGGGCGTGATCCGCGTGGCCGCCTGGGTGGACACGGAAGACGCGTTGATTGTTGAGGTTCGCGATAACGGCGTTGGGATTGCGCCGGATCGTCTGAGCAGCCTACAGGAACAGATTGCAAGCCCGGCGGACATCAGCGGGAGCATCGGCATGCAAAACATCTACCGTCGGCTTTCGCTGCACTATGGCAAGGCTGTAAGCCTGACGCTGAGCAACGCTGAGGAACGCGGCACAGTGGTCACCATCCGCATCCCGGCGCAGGAAGGGGTTTAATTCATGCTGCGCGTTCTACTGGTCGACGATGAGCCCATGGCGCTGGAAGGCTTACGCCTGCTGATACCCTGGGATCGGGAAGGCTTTGAGGTATGCGCGCAGTGCGCTGGCGCAGCCGAGGCGCTTGCCCAGATGGCTTTGCAAAACCCGGATCTGGTTGTGACCGACATCCGCATGCCCGGGATGGACGGGCTGGCTTTGATGGCTACCGCCCGTGAGCGGGGTTATCAGGGCCAGTTTGTGGTGGTGAGCGGTTACGGTGATTTTGAATATGCCCAGCAGGCGCTCCGCATCGGGGTTTCCGGCTACCTGCTCAAGCCCGTGGAGCCAGACGAGGCGGGCGATGTGCTGGAGCACGTGCGCCGCATGCTGGTAAACCACGAGGCGGGCGCCTCAGAGCACAAGGCCGAGGTACACAGGGCTTTGACCGCGCTCCTCTGCGGGCAGCCCCTCCTGCCCGGCAAATTGCCAACCGGCGAAAGCTGGCGTTTGGGCACATGGGGCGCTCCCCTGCCTTTTGAAACCGTGCGCGGGATTCTTGCCACCTTCCCGGAGGGGGCGGCCTCCGCTCACATTGTGGAGGCGCGGGAATACCTTGCGGTCCATTGGCCCGCCGGCGAACGCGAACCCGCATGGGCAGGCGCGGAAGCCTGGCTCAGCCGTGAAGGCCGCGCCCTGACGCAGAGCGTCTGCATTTCGGATGCAACCGGCTTGCCGGCGTTGCGGCAAAGACTGGCTGCTCTGTTGGATGAACACATCCCGAACCTGCCCGGCTATTTGGACGCCGTATGTCAGGCGGTCGCGTTGCGGCAGCCGGAGGAGTTCAGAAAGCTGTGCGCGCAGCTCTGCGCGCTTTGCAACGCGTGCGGTGCCGATGCGAAAGCCAGCGCAAAACGTCAGTTGATCGCCGGGTGCGCCCGTCAGCTCGCGGACCGTCCGGCTGCCTTGCAACAGCTTTTAGCCGCGCAGGATAGCAGTCTGGAAACCTTGGGTCTGCTTGCCATCCGTTTATTGGCGCCAACGCAGGAACGGATCAGCGACCGGGTTGCGGAATATGTGGCAAGTCGCTTTGCTCAGCGGCTTACGTTGGAAAACGTCGCCGACGCGCTGGGGTACAACCCCACCTATCTGGGGCGCGTGTTCCGGGATGAGCAGGGGCAAAGCTTTCGCGTTTGGCTTGGCAACCACCGCATGGAGGCCGCGGCCGGTTTGCTCAAAACTACCGACCAGACCGTTTGCACAGTCGCCGAGCAGGTCGGGTATGGCCAATATAAGCGTTTTCTGGCTCATTTTAAACATCGCTATGGCGTAACCCCGGAACAGTTTCGAAAAAAGTGAAAATGGATATCCGGCCCCCAACGCCAATGCTGACGGATTGAGGGGCCGGATTTTTAAGCCCGATCGGGAACATGAAGTCCCCTGCGGATTAACCTTTTACGCTGCCCACGCTCAACCCCACTACGAAGTAGCGTTGCAGGAACGGATAAATTACCACAATGGGCGCGGCCGAAACCACGGTGATCGCGGCCCGGATGGTTACAGGGGTGGTCAGCGTTGTGCTTGCCGCCGCGTCCGAGCTGGTCATCGCGGCGTTTGCGCTGTTGGTGGTGGTCGCCAGTTTCATTTTCAGCAAATATTGCAGGGTGTGCAGCTGCACTTTGCCAGCGTTGTACAGGTGAGTATCAAACCAGCTGTTCCACGCGCCCACAGCCACAAACAGCGCAACCGTCGCCAGCACCGGCATGCACAGCGGGAAGATGATCTTCCAGAACAGGTAAAAATCCCCCGCGCCGTCAATGCGCGCCGATTCCACCAGCGCGTCCGGCAAACCCAGTATGAAGGTGCGCGTTACAATCATGTTAAAGCAGGACAGCATGGTTGGAATGATGTACACCCAGAAGCTCTTGCTCAGCCCCAGCGTGCGCTGAAGCAGCAGATAGTTCGGGATCAGGCCGGCGTTTACGTACATGGTGAGCACGAAAGCCATGGTGATAAATTTACGCAGCACATACTCCCTTCGGCTGAGCGCGAACGAGAGCATCGCCGTGAGCACCACATTGATGAGCGTTTGAATTATCGTGCGTGAAATGGTGATGAAAAAGGCGTTGTAGATGCTTTCATCCACAAAAATTGTTTCATAGCTTTTGGTGCTGAATACCCGGGGCCACAGCCCGATGCCGCCGCGCACCGCGTCGGTGCCGTCGTTCAGCGAAATGGCAATGGTATTAATCACAGGATACAGTGTGATAAACATCAGCAAAATCATCGCCAGCGTATTTACAAGCGGGAACATGGAGCGTTTGCGCAGCTTTCTGCGCGCGGTTGTATGAACCATTCTCAGCTGCCCCCTTTACAGCAACGTATCCTCGCCCATCCGTTTGGCGGTGAAATTCGCGCCAAGCATCAGAGCGATGGAAACGAGGCTTTTAAAGATGCCGGCTGCGATGGCGCGGCTGTATTGGCCTTTGGTGATCCCGTATTTCAGCGCAAAGATATCAATCGTCTGCGACCAGTCCATGACCACGTTCTGGCCCATCAGGTATTGGATTTCAAACCCGGCTTCCATCAGATGGCCGATGTTCATAATCAGCAGCACTACGAACGTGCTCTTGATGCCCGGCAGCGTGATGTGGAGCATTTTGGTAAAACGCCCCGCGCCGTCCATTTCCGCCGCCTCATACAGCGCCGGGTCAATGGCGCTCATCGCCGCCAGGTAGATGATGGTGTTCCAACCGCATTCCTTCCATACGTTGATCGCGCCCACCAGCCACCAGAAATACTTGCCTTCCCCCAGAAAAAAAACAGGCGTTTTGCATATGCCCAGGCCCAACAACAGCTGATTGATCGCGCCGTCGCTCGCAAAAATGGTTTGCGCTATGCCAACCACGATTACCCAGCTGAGAAAATGCGGAAGATAGGTCACCGTTTGCACGGTGCGTTTGAAATGCGTGCTGCGGATTTCGTTCAAAAAAAGCGCAAGCAGGATTGGAAACACAAAGCCGAACACAAGGTTGATCGCGGCCATCGCAAACGTGTTTCGAATGGCACGGATAAACTCGGGCTTTTCGAACAGCCAAATAAAGTTTTTCAAGCCCACCCATTCGTTTTCAAACAGCGGCACGGAGGGCTTGTAGTTCATAAACGCGGTAATCCATCCCCACAGGGGAAAGTAGTTGAATAGAAGAATATACAAAAGCATTGGCACGCTCATCAGTGCCAACTGCCTCTGTTGCCACAGTTTGCGCCAAAAGGATGGCTGGCGGCAGAGCATCGGACCGTTCGCCACGGTTGCGGTGGTCGCTTTGGCCGTACGCACACGGGACACCTCGCTTCGGTAAAAAATCAGTTGATCGGAGGCACAGCCGCCGTCTGTTCCGGCTTCAACGCCGCGTTGGTCAGCCCTCCTGCAACCGTTCGCCTTACCGCGGATGGCGGGAGGTTTTCGCTCCCGCCATCCGCTTGGCTTTCTGGTTACTTACCGGTGTTCTTGGCCACCAGCGAAAGGATCTGCTCCTGCATGAAGTCCACAAAATCGCTTACGGGGATATCATTGACGGCCTGAACGAACTCGGCCCACTTGGCGTCAAATTCGTTCTCGTCGCACATGATGATCTGCGGCAGCATCTTGCGTTCGGTATCCTGGAACGCGGCCTTGGCATCGTTCGCGTCCTGATCCACGCTCACGTCGATCTGCCACGCTTCGCCGTACGGCGCGAGGGTGATCGGATTGTTGAAGAAATCGAGCGGGCGCTGCATGTTGTAATGGGCAAGGAATTCCTTGTCATAATCGTTCATCTGGAGGTAGTAGCACTCCGGCTGAACCAGCGGATCCCACTTGTTGCCGTCGTCCATTTCGCCCTGCTTTTTGGGCATGGAGTTGGTGAGCACGTAGGCGCTGTTCGCGTTTTTCCACACAGCGTTCGCGGCGTTCTGAATCTGGTCATAGGTGCGCAGGAAACGGCCGTTCTCCACGTAGTAATCCTCGCCTTCCACGCCCCACCAGATGGTCTTTTGCCATTCGTCATCCAGCATTTTTTCCATAAACTGCACCAGACGCTCCGGATACTGGCAGTTGACGCTGATGCCGAAGCCGCGGTTTACGTTGATAACGGTACCGTTGAGGTAGTGCTCGGTTACTTCTTTGCCGGCTTCCTCGGCGGTATAGACGATCGGCAGGCCCTGATAGGTGCTGTCAAACATTTCGGCAGCCTTCAAAGCGTCGGTCGCGTTGTTGAAATCCCAAGCCTGGTCGAACATGCCAACCACAGTGCCGCTGGAGAGCTTGGCAATGTACTGGTCATAGTTCATCACGAAGGTATCCTGAGAGATCAGGCCCTTGTGGTAAAGCTCGTTCAGCTTTTTGTAGTAGGGCTTGGCATAATCCTGAATCACGTAGGCTTCGGTCTTGTAGTTGTTGTCGATATCCACGATCACGTCGCCGTCGTTGGGGCGGCCCATGAGGTGCTGCACGGGGTTGAACAGGCAGAAGGCGCGCCAGTCGTCGCAGAGGATGGAGAAGCCTTCATTTTTAGCGCCATTTTCGTTGGTCGGGTTCGCGGCCACATATTTTTCAATGAGGTCGAAGTACTCGTCCATGGTCTTGATAACCGGGTAGCCAGCCCAGGCCAGCACTTTCTTTTGCAGGAAGAACGCGGGGCCGTTTACATAGTTATAACCGTAATCTTCGGTGTTATAATAGCGGCCGTAGTTCGGGATGATGTAGAGCTTGCCTTCGTCGTCCAGCAGACGGGTCAGGTAGGGTTGAATGTAGGCGTACAGGTTGGGGGTTTTTTCTTCGCTGATGTAATCCATCAGGTTGACCAGCGCGCCGGCTTCGATCAGCTTTTCAGCGCTGTTGCCACCGTCGATCAGGTCCGCGTAGTCCTGACCGGCAATTTTCACGCCCAAGGTTTCGTTCAAGTCACCAGCCAGAAATTCAAACTCAAATTTAAGCCCAAATTCCTCTTCGATTTTCTTGAAGATTTTGTTGTCGGATGTCGGCTGGTCGCGGGCCTCGCCAACGAACACCGTCACCGTAATGGGGTCCTGTGCGGCCTCGGCCATCGCGGGAACCGCGAACAGCGTGGACAGCATTGCCAGCGCCAGCAACAGAGAAACGAGTTTACGCATGATTTTTCCTCCTCCTGTATCATAGAGCTTACATCGAAAGCTCTTGGTAAACAAAGCTTAGCACGGTTTGTGCCGATGGAAAATGCCCCGTGCGCGACCAAAAACCGGAAAAACTATAGGTGTTTTCCTGTTGGATTTTCCGCCGCCGCGCATGCCCGCGTCGCTTGCCTTCCCCTGCTACGCAAAGGCGCGGTACCGTCCCGACAGCATCAGCAGGCAAAAAAAGTACAGGCAATTGTCATAATACCGCCGATTGCCTTTTCGGGGCGGAGTTTCCCAGAACAGTTGCACCCATTTGCGGGAAAGCGGCGTGTCGGTAGCCAGCGAAGCCGCCGCCGTGGTGGCGATCACCGCCGTCGGGTGTAAGGCTTTGGGTTCCTTGGGCATTCCGTCCACAGCGTAGGTCATCACGGGCTGCCGGCCCCAAAGGAAGGTTTGCAGGCGGTCCGCAATGGCGGCGTACTCCGGCCGGCGGCCGTACCACGCGGCATCCAGCCCGATGTTCATGGCCACGCGATACGCGTCGCTGTAAAAATCCGCGTGCCCGTGCGCGGGTTCCGGCGTGCCGTCAAAGTGGGCGTATTCCGGCGCCAGCCCGGTCACGGGGTGGCAGGCTTTGGCTAGGTAGGCCCGGCTGGCAAAGGCGGCGCGGCTCCAGAAGGCTCTATCCTCCGGGTTTGCGAGCGTAGCGAATTGCTCATAAAAATGCGGCAGATGGTAGGACGGGTCCGAAAACGGCAGTTCGGGCACAAAACGGATCAGCGCCGAATCCAACTCCCACATGGAATGGCCGCCCCGCGCCAGCTCCGGCTGATGCAGCGCGTGCCGGAGTATGTCCCGGGCCTGCGCCGCATAGTCCAGCGGCGGTTCGCCCTCGCCCCAGCGCGCCGCCGCAAAGAAAAGCGCAATGGCATAGTATTCCTCGCCATCTGGCGCAGGCCCATCGCTGTTGCGGCGACCGTCCGGCTGCACCGACCACGCGAAATACCCCGCATATGGCCCTGCGACGTTGTACATGTACCGTTTGCTGAAAACCCACAGCTTATCAAACAGGTCCTTGCGGTCCATCTGAACGGCCATCATCATGCCATAGCTCATCCCTTCGGTTCTGGCGTCGAAGTTGCCGGTATCCAGCAGATAGGCCGAGTCGCTGTCCGCCTCAAAATAAAACCGTTCATTTTCATCCAAAAAGATGGCGTTAAACGCAAGGTCGATGCGCGCGTCGATTTCCGGCATGGTCAATCCGATTTCTGCCAGCAGGTTTGGGGTGGTTTTCATACATTGAACCTCCAAAATTATAGTCAGGAATTTGGCCCGAGCGGAGCATGCTGGTGAAATGAACGTTCTTCCATGCCGCCAGATCGTCCATTTTCTGTTTCGATCTTTTTCACGCGCATTCGGATTTGTCCCCACCGATGCGGGTCAAGCGCGATTTCTTCCTGCATGGGACGCAGCCCCGAAAAGCGCATAGGCCCGCCGCAAGGCCTGATATTGGAAAACAAATGAATGGGCAAAGCGCGACGCTTTGCATGGCGCCACGTCTGTCCCCGCTCAACGCCCGACGGGGCTCCTGGGAGAAGCCTGAACTCGCCTCGTCCTGCCGTTTCACGGTCAGGGGGTTCCATAATTGCTGAAACGAATTTAACAGTAACCATAGCATAGCATTCCGAATCGCCTTTGCCAATGCCTGTTTGCAAAGGGAAACCCTGAAAAACTATGCAGACCCGTTCACGCGCCCTGTTCTCTGTCCGCAGATGAACATTGGGGCTTGCTTTTCCAGCTCAGGTTGGCTATGATGTTGTCACGCACAATTTTTAACATACGTTTGAGAATCACCCATCGCAGGCGGGGGCCGTAAATCGTTCCCGATATTTCTGTTACAGCCCGATGCGGCGCATACGCTGAGCCTCGCCCGCTCGACGCACGCATCTGTTCGCCCGGCATAAGCTTCAAGCATGGCAGGGGACTGTTTGCGAAACATCCTCCAACGAACGGAATGCCGTTTGCCTGTTGCTATTACAGAATCGCCATCAACAAGGGGGTACCGCTATGGATTTTACGGGCAAGGTGGCTGTGGTTACCGGCGGCGCGCGCGGAATCGGCAAGGCGATCGGCGACGCTTTCCGGGCGCGCGGCGCGCAGGTGTGTACCATCGACCGACTGCCGAACGACGATTTTGTGGGCGACATTGGGGATGAAAAAACGCTCGCGGCTTTCCATGCGCATGTGCTTCACAAGCATGGCGCGATTGATTATCTGGTGCACAACGCGATGCTCACCAAAGGCGGGCTGGACATGTGTTCCTACGCTGACTTTGAGTATGTGCTGCGCGTTGGCGTTGCCGCGCCGTATTACCTCACCCGGCTATTCGCGGACGCGTTTAACCCGGGCGGCGCGGTTGTGAACATCTCCTCCACGCGCTATGCCATGAGCCAGGCCAACACTGAAAGCTACACCGCCGCCAAGGGCGGAATCACAGCCCTGACCCACGCGCTGGCCGTGACGCTTGCGGGTAAGGTGCGGGTTAACGCCGTTGCGCCGGGTTGGATTGACACATCGGGTATTCTGTTTTCCGATGCGGACTGTTTGCAGCACCCCGTGGGGCGCGTTGGCAAGCCGGAGGATATCGCCAACGCTGTTCTGTACCTATGCGGTGAGGAAAGCGCCTTCATTACCGGGCAGGTGCTGACCGTTGACGGGGGCATGAGCCGGCTGATGATTTACCACCACGATGACGGTTGGGAATACCGGCCATAAAAACGCGATCGCAATTCAGGGAGCCGAGAACCGTGCCCGGCCCGACAATCATCAACGGTTCGGCATCGCCAACACCGCGATTGCGCCGTTTGGTTGGGAAGCCCCTGTTCTGATTGGCTCGGATGAACCGTATGAGCACAAAAGCGCATGAAAAAGGAGCCTGTTTTCCAATAAACGAAAACAGGCTCCGGTCAACCGCACGAGCAGTCATGCCCCGCGGATTTTTTCCGGTTCATACAAACCGTTTTGGTTCAGACGTTCAGGGCGTCCGTTTTGTCCATTTCAGGCACATAAAGCGATCCTTTCAAACGAAAGGTTACTGTTTTGCAGTAGCGTTTCGGTCTGCCGCCACCCGTCAGAGCCCCGAAGGTTTAGGCGCGTAAAGCAACGCCGGAGGGCTTCCCATCACGGCATGCCATCGTAAAACTCATGCCATTTTCAACCGATAGCCGCACTTGTAAACCGTTTCGATGCGCTCCACGCCCAGTTTTTTACGCAAGCGCTGCACATGCACATCCACCGTGCGGGTTTCGCCAATGCTCTGGTATCCCCACGCTTTGCGCAGCAGCTGCTCGCGGCTGATTGGCATATCCGGATTTTCCATCAGTGCAAACAGCAGGGCAAATTCCTGAGCCGTCAATTCCACGCGTTCCCCATCCAGCATCGCCACGCGATCCGCTTCGTCAATGGTCAGCTCCCGCATCGGTTCCGTATGCCCCAGCAGCGCCTGCGCTTTTACAATAGCGGTTTTCGGCACAAAAGGCAGCATCAGCACATCTGACTGGCCCCTGTACAATGCCCTCAGGTGGGTCGTGGTTTCTTTATCGGCTGTTAAAAACAGCACCGGATAACCAACGGCTTGAATTTCATTGAACAGAGAACGGCATACCGACCATTTAAGCCGTGCGTCCAGCACCACCAAAGTCGGCTCGGCGAGGGGGGCGGGCATCCTGGCAAAAGCATCACAGCTGAGCACATCGAAATTTTCCTTTTGCAGAACCTGCGTTAACTTGCGCGTAACGCTTTCATCGGTTCCATAAATCAGTATCCTTGCCATACGATCACCTCTCCTATATTATGACGTTCGGAAGTGATTGTTTGTTGCACGAAATGTAAACAATCTGTGACGGATGTGAGAACATCGCGGGATTTTCAGTGAAAAACCTTTCCAAAGGCAGGCGATGCTTTGGTTGCGTCCCGATCTCCAACTGCCCTTTGCCGCGTGCGTAACGCGCCGCCAGCCCTCGCAGGCTTGGGCGAAGCCGCGCCGGCACGCGGTTGCGTCTTCAAGCGTCAAACGGTATAATGAGTTAAGTTCCCTCAACAATACCCTTGTCCGGAAAGGAAACCTCATGAAACAAAAACCACCCGAAACTGCTTGCGCGCTAAAAATCATCGCCCGCATACACAACGATTTCCCCACCAAGTTCGGCCTGCCCCGGCAGAGCGGGTTGATTGATACCTTGCCTTCCATCATTGTTTTTGAGCCGGCCTACCGCAACCCGGACGCTTTGCGCGGGCTGAGCGGCTATACCCATCTGTGGCTGTTGTGGGGATTCGCCGGCTTTGCGCGGGACGGCTGGTCCCCGATGGTTCGGCCTCCCCGGTTGGGGGGCAACGAGCGTATCGGCGTTTTCGCGACGCGCTCGCCTAACCGGCCCAACCCGATTGGCCTAAGCTGTGTTCGGCTTGCCGGCATTCAACAGGACCCGTTAAACGGCGATGTTTTATCCGTAACAGGCGCGGACCTCATGGACGGTTCGCCTATATTTGACATCAAGCCGTATCTGCCCTATACCGACAGCCATCCTGAAGCCAAGGCGGGCTTCACGGATACGCGCGCGTTTGTTCCGCTGACGGTCGAGTTTGCGCCGCAATGGCTTTCCATGGTGCCGCCAGAGCGGCGCGAAACCCTTCTTTCCGTATTGGCGAGCGACCCCCGCCCCGCCTATCAGGACGACCCTAATCGGATGTATGGGTTCACCTATGCCGGGTTGGACATCCGGTTTACGGTTGCAAAAGGGGCGCTGACCGTTCGGGAGGTTGTGAGGCTCGCCCTGTAAGGCAGAAAGGCGGAAAAGGCAGGATGCGGCAAACGGAACATGCCGTACCTCGCTGTCATCAACCGCCGCATTCGGTCAAAAATCATGGTTAGGCTTCATCTCTTTTTTTCCTATCCATTTGTCAATCAAACCAGCTTAACCGCATTGCGCGGGCGTATCTTCAAGTTCCGCCGCAGTTTAAACGCGAGTATTCATGGCTTTCAGATAGCTTAATCCCAAAGGAATCTTTTGCCCAGTCGATCATCGTTGCCCGATTCGAAAGCTTGCCTCCGGCTCCCGGTTCTCCGATACGGAAAAATCAAGGTTGCAAAAAGCCTTCCGGCGTTTTGAATG
Organism: Candidatus Limiplasma sp.; assembly: GCA_035353615.1. Lineage (GTDB taxonomy): Bacteria > Bacillota > Clostridia > Christensenellales > Aristaeellaceae > CAXXOK01. The sequence goes on along the minus strand of DAOPZY010000008.1, from coordinate 34,665 downwards.
CACGGAAGGTTTTTTCGGTATCTTTGGGCTATGCGTTACCGGCTTCGCTCAAATTGGCGAGCTTGCTTACGGTTTCCACGCTACTCGAACAGCTTGCGGCTAAGCGCGATGGCTTCCGTGCGGCTTTTAACATTCAGCTTGGAAAAGATGTTCCCCGTGTGAAATTTGACGGTACGGGTCGAAACATGCAACGTTTCCGCAATTTCATCGTTCTTCATGCCTTGGATGAGCAAATGCAACACCTGTTTTTCTGTTTGCGTTAACGGATGGGTCGGGTGGTTTGGCGGTTGCAGATATTCGGGATACAATCTGGCATAGCGGGCCGCCTCCCGCAGCAGATTCTGTTCGTACTCGCCATTGTTTTCCTCTATTTCTGCCTTCAGGAGCGGCAACAGCGCCGTTCCCTCCTCCGCAGGCAGGCGGTAAAACCCATAGCGTTTCATACCCTCCAGCGCCATTTGCAACGGTGTATTCCAGCCGGTTTGACTCATCCGGTATTGAGCGATAGCGAGCAACATTCTGGCTTCCATCAGGCAATACCGGTGCTCGGTCATTTCAAAATACGGTATCATCCGCATCAGCAGCGCAGCGGCTTCCATGTTTTGATTTTTCAGAATATAACACCGGGCTTTCACCATATACGGATACCGGTTGAGCAGCTGAAACTCTCCCAGTTCATCCGGGGCCGATTCCAGCATCCACTGGCTCACCTCGGCGGTTTTTCCCTCTAAAAGATACAGCCGCACCTGAAACGCCTGAATGTTGGAAAGCAGCCTCGTGTTCCCTTCAACGCTCGCTTTCTTTTCGGCACAGTCCAGGTTTCGCTGTGCCGAAACCAGATCGCCCCGCATCACGGAAAGGCGCGCCACCGTTGCGACGGCCGCAAAGTATACATCCAGCGTGCCTGTTTGCTCCGTCTGGTTCATGGCGGTCACGGCATGGTTCATTACGTCCGTCACGGTTTGCAGTGTGCAGCGTTCCAGCATGCTTTCCGCCAGTCCCGCATCCGCAACGCCAATTCCGGCTTTCCCCAGCAGAAATTCTATGGGTTTTTTCATCACAAAATAGAGCTGCTCGTCCCGTTTGCTCCAATTGCAAAAATCCTTTGCGCCGTGCATCAGGCTCGGGATTCCGCTGGTAGGGCTGATGCACTGAATGGGGTTATTGTCGCTTTGCATCAGCCGCGCAACGTCCAGGATGGTTTGCGCGATTGTCTTGCTTCCCCGGTGCGGCAAACCGATGCGCAAAAACGCCAGCCGCTCCGACGCCGCCTTCCGCTCCGGGCTGTTCCTGCCCTGAGCCTGCTCATAGTTTTTTAACCGCTGATACCACGCTTCGCTTTCCTTTTCCTGCATGTTCATGGAATAGATCATGCTGAGCGAGCACATCAGCTCCGGAGATTTCTCCACCAGCGCCTCCGGCAGCGCCAGATAGTATTCCTTCAGTTCAAAATAAAAGGTCGTATACGGCGGCCTGCGCGTATGGCGGATCAACAATTCCACCAGCTTTTCCCAATCGTTTACCTGCTGGTAGCAATGCAGGGCTTTGGGGATTTCGTCAATCTGCTCATAATAAAGCCCGGCGCTGCGCCAAAGGCTCTCAACCGCCTGCCCCGAGCATTTTCGTTTTTGGTAATAAACAAGAAAACGGTGAAACAAACGCGGCACGGTATAATGCTCCGGCGCGGTTACGCAGAGGCTTTGGCCACGGTGGACAATTTCATCCAGCACTTGAAAGATACCGCTATCACCGCAAAGCGTTACCGCCATGCCCAAGGTAAACTCGGAGAACTGGGCCATATTCAGCAAAAGAGCCTGCGCGTCCGCCGAAAATTCCAAAAAAACAACCTGCTCCAGATAATCAAATACTTCCTGCCTCGCCTGCTGCACAGTCTGCTCCGTACAAGGCGCGCCGCTCCGGAGCCGTTCCACAAGGCAATCGGCCGCAACCGGATACCCTTTGCTTTCTCTCCCAATAAATTCCGAGGTATCGACCGAATAGGGCAGTTCCGTTTCCGCCAGATAGGTGTCCAGAATATCGCGGTTCAGGCAAAGCGCGCTTTGGTCCATCACAGCCAGCTGACCCGATAAGAATAGCGGGCACAGCGTAGCGGGGAGCGTCGCCCTGCCTATCAGGATAAATCGGGTTCGCGTTGTTTCTTTCAGGAGCGGCAACAAACATTTTTGGAGTTCCGCATCGGACAACTCCTGCAAATCATCAATGGCAAGGATCGCCGTACCCTTCAGCCCATCGGTCGGCTTCGTAAGCGCGCGGGCGCTGATGAGCCGCGCGTTGGCGCGGCCCTGAAGCCACTGCGTAACGGCAATGGTTTTCCCCCACCCCGCCTGCGCGCCGATATATACAATCATTCGTCCGCGCAGTTTTGCGTTCAGGTCATCCATAAACGGACCGCGGTTAAACAGCGTTTTGTTAAAATCCATCATACGCCTCCACTCAAACCGCACTAGCATAATACAAAAGCTCGCGTTACGCAAGTTTCAGGCGGCGTAGTTTTACACACAGCGATGGTTAACACAAATATCAACACCCTCGCCAGATAAACCGGCGGGGGTGTTGATTGTCCCATTGGGGTTACAGCGATTGGTTTGCGATTATTCCGCCGTATCGGACGCCGTATCGGCCGCCGTATCGACCGTTGTATCGGGCGCCGCATCGGATTCGGTTTCGATGGGGCTGAGCGAAGAAATGATCGCTTGCCCAATGGGCTTAAAGGTTTCGTTGGAAGCGGGCGTAAAGGAGAAAACCACCATGCCGCCGTTGCTGTCCATAAACGCCATGCCGCTTACGTCCTGCGCGCTGATATCGTACCCAACTACGCTGATGCCGTTGATATCAAGCTGAGTCACATTTTCGTAGCCAGCCGCAGTCAACTGAGCGGCCAGTTCCTCATTGGTGGTCACGTTGTTTTCTTCCGAATAGCTGACCGTCATGGCATAGGCGCCATCAGCGGAGGTCGCGGCATAAAAAGTGCCGGCCGTTTTCATGTCGTCGGTGATGTCCGCTTCTTTCCAATCGGTCGGGAGGTAGATTTGGAAACCGTCATCGTCAAACGTCAGCCAATCGCCCTGATAAGGCGCGGCAGTTTCATCAAACGTGATTTGCGTAACCGCAGCCGCGTCGGGGGTTTCGGTCGCGGCGGCCGCATCCGTGGATTCCGCGCAGGCGGTAGCGCCAATCAGCATCATCAGGGTCAACAGGATTGCAAAAGTCCGTTTCATGTTCAGTACACTCCTTTAATGTTACCGGGCGCTTCAGGCGAGCGATCATCTGGCGACGCTGGGCAGCCGGTGGATGAACCGGTCGGTTGCTTTGCGCAGCAGGCGATGGATCGCAGGAACGCCCTGAGCACGTATTATACTCGGAACCTGTTTTTTACACGCCGTACCAAAGTACAGTTATTTTGTTTTTTACAGGATAGACGATCTCAGAACATTTTTATGAAACTGGGTTTGAAGGCTGAATTATTGAGTTTGCAGCGTAAAAACGGCATAGAAGCACGCCGGAAACGCTGATTTTCAGGCGCTAATCCATATGCACGGCGTTCTTGCCCTCACGCTTAGCCTCGTACAGCGCCAAATCCGCCTTATGGAGCAGTTCGGACAGCGAGCACTCCTCATTTTTACAGGAAGCGATCCCAACGCTTGCGGTGTAACGGATGGTATCGTTCCGGTATGCGACCGTACGCTGAGATACGCGCTCGCGCAACATTTCCGCAAATTCGGCGGCAGTTTTCATTTCCGTTGGGAGAATCACCACAAATTCATCCCCGCCAAGCCGGCCCAGAAAACACTTTTCCGGCAAAAGCGACTGTACAAAGCCCACAAAATCGCAAAGCACCACATCTCCGCCAAGATGGCCGTAGGTATCGTTCACCGTCTTAAAATCATCCATATCAACGATGAGGGCTGACAGATACGGCGTACGCACGGCATCTTTCTGCAAATCGGCATAGGCGTTCACCATCCCTTCCCGGTTATAGCTTCCGGTCAGGGAATCGATCTCCGCACGCACCTTCAGCAGCGTGATGTCCGTAATCACCAGCACATAGCCGATGCGCTTTCCTTTGTGCGATTCCAGCGCGTGGTAAGCGAGCGCCAGGTACTGGTTACGCTTCGTGTTTTTAATTTCTGTGGGAAGCATTTCCACTTGAAATGGGTTCTGACTTTCAGCATTGCCCGTGGCCAGATATTCCGCAATTTGTGTGCCCGGTTTCAGGCTGCCGGGCAGGCGCAGGTTTTCCATCAGTTCGCAGGCGCGGCGGTTTAATTCAAGCACAATTCCCCGTTCGTTCACCACCACAATCCCCTGATCGATCACTTCGAAAACCTTGCTGAGCGCAGTAGGGGCAATCCCCACAAACCCTTCATTCAACACCGCGTAGGAAAACAGCACCAGACACGGCAGGTTCCAAACCGGAATGGGGATATGGATGCCTAGATTGCACAGAACCGCGCTTTGCAGAAATGCAAGCACAAACGTTGCAAAGATGCTGATGATAATCAGCCACAGCGGGCGCCTGAACTGCGCGGATACTTTGCGCGTAAAGGCAATTAGGTTTGTCATGGATATCAGCGGGATGCAGAAGTTAACCGCCACCAGAGCCAAACCGACCTTGGTGGACTGCACCACAATCACATGCCCCAAAATTGGGTCCGTTTGCATGATAACGCTCGACCGCATAAGATGATGGTAAGAATCCGTAAAAATCAAAATAATGGACACGACCTGAATCACCGTCAGTAAATAGGCCATGATTCGCAGCTTACGGTTCGCCGTATAGTCAATACTGAAATAGAGCGTGCATAAGGGCGTAAGAAATACGCCGATTTGCTGTATGTTACGCCCCAATAGCATACCCGGAAAGTTGGATGCGTTCAATTCGACGAGGTTCCCGCCGACCCAAACCGAGAAGAAAATAATCGTTGAAAACAAAGTCGGCATACCGGTGATCCGCAGGCTTTTACCGGTGCGCATAGACAATGCGATCAGGAGAAACAAGGAGGTGATCAGCAGTATATTCGTCAAAAGCGGCATAGGAACCCTCCAAGTCCAAAGGAGTCGGTTGCATATTCCAAACCGCCGCAAAAACCGTACGTTGGCGGTATCGAATCAATCCGCATCGGATTTTCTGGTTAAATCATACACTGTTTATTAGAAAATATCAAATACTAAACATTTAACCTTCCATGGTGAAATGTCTCGGCATCATGCCTCAGACGGGCAAAGGGGCAAAGCCGATGCGCTTCGGCTTTGCCCCTGATCTCTTTTCATTGCTGCGAAGCCGGTTCACAGCGGCCCGGATTTCGTCACGCAGTTCGGTTTTCCCAAGCCCTCGTTACGGATTTATTCGAGAATCCGCCCGTCCGTTGCGATGGTCACAACCTGCCAGGGAATCATTTTTCCGCTTGCTTGCAACGCCGTACGCACCGCGTGCTCTATGCCCCCACAGCAAGGCACCTCCATGCGAACCACGGTGATGCTGAGAATCTCGTTTTGCGAAAGAATCGCCGTCAGTTTTTCCGCATAATCAACAGCATCCAGCTTTGGGCAGCCGATCAGCGTAACATGGTTTTTAATAAACTGTTCGTGGAAATTCGCGTACGCAAATGCTGTGCAATCTGCGGCAACCAACAGCTTTGCGCGGTGGAAATAGGGCGCGTTCACCGGGACTAGCTTGATTTGCACGGGCCACTGGCTTAACTGGGACGCGCTGCTCCGCGTTTGGGGCGCGGGTTCGGTCGCGGCAGGCTCCCGATGGATGGCTCTGGCATGAGTCCCGGGGCAACCGCAGGCTAACGTCTCCTCATTCTGGGTTTTTCTTGCCGCCACAGCCTGCTCGTCAAACGCTGCCGCTTCTCGCTCCACAAAGGCAATCGCGCCGGTTGGGCAGGCGGGCAGGCAGTTGCCCAACCCATCGCAGTAATCGTCCCGTAGCAGTTTCGCTTTGCCGTTCACCATTCCAATGGCGCCTTCGTGGCACGCATTGGCGCACGCGCCGCATCCGTTGCATTTTTCTTCATTGATTTCGATGATCTTCCTGAGCATATCCATCGCCTCCTTGACTTGACGACCCCAGTATAGTACAATTTGCTCTGTCAGTATGTTGTTTTTACAACGAAAGGAAATCGGTATGGACGAGTTTTTACCCGCGCTACAGCGCTGTTCCCTTTTTACCGGGATGGAGCCTGCGGAAATTCACACCTTGCTCAATTGCCTGAACTCCAAACAACAACGCTACGCCAAAGGGGAAACTGTGCTGCGTCAGGGAGATCGCATTGAGGCGTTCGGGTTGGTGCTTCAGGGAAGCGTTCATGTGGTGCAGGAAGATTTTTGGGGCAATCAAAACCTGATTGCGGATATCGGTTCGGGGGAGGTTTTCGGGGAAAGCTATGCGTTTTCCTCCGGCGCGGTGCTCAGCGTAACCGTGGTGGCGCAGGAGGATACGGTTCTTTTAATGGTTGACGCGCGGCGCGCGCTATCCATTTGCTCCAACACATGCGGTTTTCACCACACGCTGATCCGCCGGCTGGTTTCGATGCTCGCGGCAAAAAACCTGCGGCTCAACGAAAAGCTGCAATATGTGACTCAGCGCACCACGCGGGAAAAGCTGCTATCCTTTCTTTCTGCCCAAAGCAACCGCAAAGGATGCAACCCCTTCGAAATCCCGTTCAATCGGCAACAATTGGCGGATTACCTTTCTGTGGACCGCAGCGCGATGTCCAACGAGCTATGCAAGCTACGGGATGAGGGCGTTCTGCGGTTTCAGCGCAACCAGTTTGAATTGCTGGACCGGGAATAACAAGCGGCCCTGTTTTCCCCTTCGGATAACTAGTCAAAAGATGGTTTTTGCGGCAAGTCTATATGAGACTGCTTGAAATTTGGCGGTGCGTTTCAGGCTGTCAACGAAGAAATACAAAGGGCTAGGTTGTTTGTTTCGTAGCCCTTTGGCCTGCTCGTTTTTTTGCTTTGTATGCTGGGGCATCCGTCTTTGGGGTTCCAGGTCAAAGCTCGTAACGGTTTCCCTCTTGACCCATTTTCGCTGCGGCGAGGATTTTTCAAAAGCCTAAACACGCGCCCATGCAATGCAGCATGAGCGCGTGTTTTGTTTCAATTTCTCCAACCCGTAAACGGGAGCTTTACTCTGTCAAGATCAGGTCCAGCCCGGTCGTATCCGTCACTGTGCCGTCATCACTCGCCACAGGCGCGTCCGTTTGGTAGGCGGTTTCATCCGTCACGGTGGTTTCTAGGGGTTTCGGCAGGGTGATGTAGGTCTGCTCCTGATGATTGTCGCTGTATGTGACTATCACAGTGATTTTTACCCCCGCATCCACATTGGCCTGCGTGATGGTGTATTCATTCCCGATGACCAACTCCTGCAGGGTCGTGTTGATGTACCAGGCATAGCTGCTTACCGCTACCGGGCCGCTGACAACGGCGGTTAAAACGGTATTGGCTTTGAGCGTACTGGTGGATTTGTCCAGCGTTACCACGTACGGCTCCGTAACCGTGTCTGCAGCCGGAGCGCTTTCATCGGTCGGCTCCTCGGCTTGGGGTTCCGTAACGGTTGTGTCCGTCGGTGTGTCGGTAACAACATCGGTTACAACAGGTTCCGTATCCACCGTATCAGTCACCGTCGGCTCGGTTACCGTTGTGTCTGTTACGGCAGGTTCCGTGCCCTCGGTGTTCACAGGCTCATCGGACACGGTTTCGGTTGGCGTGGGTTCCGCGGTCACGGTGTCCGTCACAAGCACTTCGGTGGTGACTGTGCTCCCGATTTCAAGGGTATCGCCGCTATCCAGGCTGGATTCTTCCGCCGGCGCCACATACCCGGCGGGCGGGTCAATCACAATCGCGCGGTCGGTAACGCCGTCCCAGATTAGCCGATCCTCCGTTGTGGCCGATGAAGTGTTAAAGTTGCCTGCGCCATGCACAACCGCGTGTACGGAGCCGGCTTTGGAATCTGCCGGGAGGGTGTAGGTGCGACCGGTTGTTACGGCCATTGTCCGCACACCGACCAGCACCCATTCCACTGAGCTGATGGTGGCATCCGACGGGGTTGTGACCACGGAGATCTGTCCGCCGGCTTCAAAGTCACCGATCAGGGTCGCCGTAAACGTCTGGGGATTCACTTGCAGCGTTTCCTGGTTCAGGTTGCTGTCAACCCCGGCATACCCGGTCACAGGCGTTGCCTTCATTTTGATTTTTGTGCCGATGTCCGCGCTGTTAACCGTAATGGTCGCCCCGGTATACGATCCGCCGCCGCCGCCGGTCCACGCGTAGGTGGCTGCCGCAGTTGACGGGGTTGCGGTTAAGGCGTAGCTCTTGCCGGCAACCGGGTTGGTGGTGGGCAGGGTTACCGTGATCGCGGTCGAATCCACAATCGCAGTTGCCGAGAGCGTTGTTTTTTCAGTCGCGGGGTCGAGGATGTAATAATCTCCCTTGGCGGAAACCGTGAGCGTCAGCACCTTGCCTGCCACCTCGCCGCTGGGCACGGTGTAGGAGAGCGAGCTTGCGCTCGAGCCGTTCAGCGTCCACGTGCAGGTCACGTTCAGGTTGTTGGGGGTCACAAGGCCGCCGTCGAGCACCGGGGTCAGCACGTCCCCAACGGATACATGCCCGGGCGTGAGGCTGCTGGTACCGCTGATGGCAACCAACGCCAGACGTTGCCGCACCACCGATGTGGTCGCAAGCTGCTTGGTGCCGGAATAGGTGCTCGTGGTTTTAGCCGTAGCTTTTACCGTGATGATGAAGCCGCGGTCATCCGGGGTCAGCGCATAGTAGCGGCTGTTGGTGCCGACCACTGTCAAGCCCCGGTACCACTTATAATCGCAGGAATCGGATACGTCCGTCGTGCCCGCCTTGACGGTCGCGGTCATATGGTTTTCCGAAACGGTGGGATCATACCTCGGGTTAAACGTGTTCAGCGTAAGCTCGGTGATGTTCGTCCGGCTTACCACAGCGCCCGTGGTTTTGGTTGCGGTGCCGCTGTACTTGTCGGTACCGGTGATCGTCAGCTTAATCTGGTGGGACTGCATGGCGGAGGTAACCGTGAGCGTATTGCCTGTGCCAAGCAGGGTGCTGGTATCATCGGCATAAACCCACTTGTACGTGACCGACGCGGTCGTCGGCAACGGGGTTGCCACCAGAACATCGCCCACATTGGGGTAATTGATACCCGCGTCGCTGTTGTTGGTGCTGTTGAGCAGCCGTACGTCGGTCACCGTGCCGCTTGTCTGCACCACGTTGGAGGCCGTAACCGTGTAGGAGCCGGTATAGAGGCCTGTACCGGTGACCGTCACCTTAATCGTCTTGCCGGAGTCGCTGTCCGCCACCGTATAGGTGGACTTGGTACCCACCAGCACGTCGTTGGAATACCACTGATAGGTAACCTGCGCGCCCGAGGGCTGGAGGGATATCACTTTCAGCACATCGCTGACCACTGGCGAATCGTTGTTCAGCGCCGCGCTGGTAATCTCCTGCCCAACTGCCACGGGGCTTGTAAGCGCGGTAGTTGCGCTTCCCGTATAATCGCCGTTGCCGGTTACGGTGAGTTTGATCTGTTTATTCAGATCGGCGCTCAGCACGGTGTAGGTGGAGGTGGTGGCTACCTTGGTTGCGCCGGAATACCAGGCGTAATCCACGGTCGCGTCGCTCGGGGTGATCGAGGCCGCGCTCAGCACGGTGCCTACCACCGGCGTGGTGTTGTTGAGCGTTACGGCGGTTACGTTGCGAGTGCTGTTGTAGTGCAGGTAGGTATTCATCATGTAGCCGGAACGGCTGCCAACGCTGATATAATCCCACACGTCGCCGTGCGTAATCACACTCACCAGCGTGCCAACGCTGTATACGCCGATGATGCTGTACCCGGTGCCCGGGCCGGAGCGCAGGCGCACGCCGTAACCGTTGGCGCTCCAAACCGTGGCGCTGTCGCCCGAGCCGCCGCCACCGCCGCCGCTGGTCAGGTACTTGTTCATCATGTAGCCAACAGTGGAGTTAATTTGGATTTTGCTCCAGTAAGCGCCGGTTTGCAGCACGGTAACGGCCGTGCCTACGCTGTACACCCCGACGATGCCATAGCCCGTGCCGGGGCCGCTGCGCATGCGCACGCCGTAGCCGTTGCTGCTGGTTACGTAGGATGTGCCGGTGCCGCCGCCGGAAAATGATATATACGAAGCATACATATATCCGGTGTTGCCATCGGGCGTTTCCACCTGATACCAATTCCCGGTCGTGCCAATCACTTTCACTTGCGTGCCTGTGTAATAAGAACTGATTGTGCTGGCGTCAAAGGATGCGGAAGAACGCAGGCGAAGCCATCCCCCCGTAACATAGCCATACTGCGAGATAGCCATGGACGAAGCCATGGGGATCATCGCAAGCAATAACACAAGAGCCAGACAGATCGATATCATCCGTTTCATGGCGGATCCCTCCGATTTTTTGGAGATTTCACAATTCAAACGTGCAGTCGATGAGAAATCATCCCTGAACAACGAAATTGTACATCAATCTCAACGCGTTGGCAATGCGGATACGGCCAATTTTCAGCCCACAGAGCGTTATTCGGCTTGTTTTTGCTCTTGTAAACAACCGTCCCGTTCCATAAAAGAGTAGGAACCCGCGCGCAATCCATTCGCACAGACGCTCGCCAACCAGAATGAAAGCGTGGAAAAGCCAAAATACCCCGGTAATAACCGTCTCCGCTTTATCAAAACCATTTTTTATGATAAACTGTGACGCGATCCCGTTTGGCACCGTCAAACGCTCAGCGGTCGCCTTTCAGGGGCTTACAAACGTTGCCTTTTCAAGACAAAAAGGAGTTTTGCTATGGCTGTGCAACATCGGTTTAAAACCAAACGGCTTGAACTGCAACTGATGACCGATGAACAAATGGAAGCGCTGATCAATGAGGAGCCTGACGAAACAATGAAACTCGCCTATGGCGAGATGCTGGAAGGCAGCCGCAAGCACCCGGAAGCCCGCCAATGGTATGCGGCATGGGATATTCGCCTGCGCCACGGGGAACGGGTCGGGGACCTTTGCTACAAGGGAGTCCCGATCAACGGCGAGGTGGAAATCGGCTACGGCTTGCTTGAAGCCTGCCGTGGTAAAGGGTATGCCACCGAAGCGGCGGGCGCATCCATCGATTGGGCGTTTGCCCAACCCGGCGTGTATGCCGTAACCGCCGAAACAGAGCCGAACAATCAACAATCCATGCGCGTACTGCAAAAGTTCGGGTTTGTCCGGCAGGGCGAAGGCGTGGAAGGCCCGCGCTTTATCAAGGAAAAGCCTGTGTTTTCCTGGCTTTCTATCTACCTTTTACTGGGCGTCGCGGTTGGTCTGTCCTTTGGCGCATCCACCGGAAACATGACCCTTTCGCTTCCCATCGGGATTGGCGCAGGGCTTGCCGTGGGCGCGGGTCTGGATTGGCAGGATCGCGTCCAAAGGCAAAAGTGCCGCGAAGCAAAGGCAACCCCGTCGCAAGCGCAGTCCTCCCAACCCAATGGCCCGGAGGCAAACCCTTCCGACCCTGCGGGCAAGCATTAAGCGGTTCTTTCGCCCATCGGCTTTCGATAGGTTTTCGCGCGCCTTTTTCTTTTGGTTAAGTGTTTTCATCGGCAAACGAACGCGCCGGTGTTCAATCTGCTTTCCGTTTTACCCTTCTGGTGCAGATCCTCCTTCCCGACGCATCCTATTTCAAAGGCTTCCGAACATTTCCTTCCGCCTGATTCCGCATCGATGCTAAAAATCCTGATAACAGCCCCAGAACGTCAACTTCGCATAGCTTTTATGCTGGCTCGCTGAGCGTGTCTGCGCGGGTGAACGTTGCCGGCTTTGAGCCTGAGTCCGTCAGCTTCAAATCAAAAGCAAAAACTCACGGATGAATCAGCGCTCCGCGGTCACCGCCCATGCCGGGTCTGGCAAATCCAGCCCGCCATGGGTTTAACCGCGTACTTCCGTTCTCCGTGAGTTTATTGCCCGGATCATCTTTGGGGCGATATACGCCCGCAATTCGGATTCCCGTATCGTATCAACGTGCCGTTACAGGGTGACGACGGTCTGCCCGGCTTCCAATACCGCGTGCCTGACCGTGCCGCCTTCGTAAACAGCTACGCGAATCCCGTGGTGTTCTCCAACCGCCTCAAACCGGACCTGTTCCCCCGTTTTGTGAGCGGTCAGCACCAGTTCCTTTTGCCCATGGGGTTCAACCACCACGGCGGTGGCCGTCGCCTCTGTGGGCTGATAGACTCTTGCTTCCAACCCATCCAGATAATCATAATCCGCTTGGGTTTCGCTCGCGCCCATGGGTAAGATCGTGCCCTCCCGCACAAAGAGGGGCAGGCTGTCAAAGTCGTAGCATTCCTTACGCCAGCTACCGCCAACAGCCACTTCTCCGCTTAACAGATGGGTCCAACGGCCTGCGGGCAGGTAATACTCCACCTGACCATCCTCCTGCAGGATCGGCGCGACCAGCAGCTTTTCGCCCAGCATATACTGCCGGTCCAAATCCTCGGCGGCTCGGTCGCCCGGGAACTCCATCACCATCGCCCGCATCATGGGCAAACCTGTGCTTTGCGATTCTGTCGCTGTGGCGAACAGATAGGGCATCAGGCGGCATTTCAGGTTCACAAACTGCCGGACCACATCCGACGCCCGCTCGCCAAACAGCCACGGCACCCGGTAGCTGCTGGACCCGTGCAGGCGGGAATGGCTGCTCAGCAGGCCAAACTGTGCCCAACGCATGTAAACCTCCGGCGACGCCATATCCTCAAACCCGGAGATATCATGGCTCCAGTAGGAAAACCCGCTCAGGCCGAGCGACAGCCCGGCGCGCAGGGATTCCGCCATCGACGGGAATGTGCTGGTGCTGTCGCCGCCCCAATGCAGCGGATAGCGCTGACTGCCGACGGTCGCGCTGCGCGCGAACACAATGGCCTCCCCCGCGCCCCGCTCCTTTTCCAAAAGCTCAAATACGCAACGGTTATACAGCAGCGTATATAGATTGTGCATCATCACCGGATCGCTTCCATCCGCATACCGGCAATCCGTGGGAATGCGCTCGCCAAAATCCGTTTTGAAGCAATCCACACCCATATCGAGCAAGCGTTTGAGCACGCTCTGGTACCAACGGTACGCCTCCGGGTTGGTAAAGTCCACAATGCCCATGCCAGCCTGCCACATATCCCACTGCCAAACATCGCCGTTTTCGCGCTTCAACAGGTAGCCCTGTGCCTTGGCCTGTTGAAACAGCGGCGATTTCTGCGCGATGTAAGGATTGATCCACAGGCAGGTATGCAGTCCGCGCTCCTTCAGCTTGCGAAGCAATCCTTCAGGATCGGGAAACATCTCGCGGTCCCATTCAAAGTTGCACCATTCATATCCCTTCATCCAGAAGCAGTCAAAGTGGAACACATGCAGCGGAATATTGCGTTCCGCCATGCCGTCCACAAAGGAAAGGATCGTCTTTTCATCATACTGCGTGGTGAAGGAGGTCGTCAGCCACAAACCGTAACTCCACGCCGGCAGTTGAGCCGCGCGGCCGGTGAGGGCCGTATAGTTCTCGATTACTTTTTTAACTGAGCCGCCGCCGATCAGCATAAATTCCAGTTTTTCACCCGGCAGGGAGAATTGCGCGCTCTCGACCGCCTCGCTGCATAGCTCGTAGCTCACCCGCCCGGTGCTGTTTACGAAAACGCCGTACCCCCGGTTGGTCACATAGAAGGGGATGTTTTTATAGGAAAGCTCCGACGCGGTGCCGCCGTCCTCGTTCCAAATATCCACCGTCTGGCCGTTTTTCACAAACGGCGTAAACCGTTCGCCAAGGCCGAATATCTTCTCGCCCACCCCGACGTCCAGTTTCACGCGCATAAAGGTGGCGTCCGGGGTTTTCACAAAGCCCATATGGCGCTCGCCCAGCCCGGTGAGGCGATGACCGTTTTCGTAATAATTCAGGCTGAATGGCTTGCGACCGATGACCGCCGTCAGCGTGCCGCTGGTCAGGGTGATGGCGTCCTCCTGCTCCTGTATGTTCAGTGAACCGACCTGCTCAAAAAGCTCGAATTTCGGTTCGGTGTCCGCACCGCCCTGAAAATGTTCCACCGTAAGGGAAAGGATTCCCTCGCGCGGCGCCCTGAACGTAAGCGTAATCATAGGCGCGTTGAGAATTCTTCCCCGTTCGGTTACCGGCACATGGGAACAGTACACCACAATGGAATCGCCTTCCCGACGCGTATCCTGCACTTCTCTGCAATTGACCAGTTCCATTCCAGCCCTGGGCAACCAGAACCCGTCTGTAAACTTCATGAAGATTCACTCCGTTTGTTATTACTGCGTCAGCCTTTAACGGCTCCGGCAACCATACCCTTGATAATTTCCTTGTTAAACACAAAGTAGAGGATAACAATCGGGGCCATTGTCAGCAGCATGGAGGCCATCTGCTTTGGATAGTCCGAAGCGAACTGCCCCTTGAACTGCGTTAACGCCAACGGCACGGTTTGCAGGCCGACTGTTTTAATCAGCACCAATGCGAATGCGAACTCATTCCAGCAACTGAAAACCTGAATGATTGCCACCGTGACCAGAATCGGCTGGCAAATGGGCAGGATAATCCGCCACAGGGTGTTGGAGAACGAGCTGCCGTCAATAGATGCGGCTTCTTCCAAGGATATGGGGATACCCTTAATAAACCCTTCAACCAGAAACACGCCCATCGGCAAGCCGAAGCTCACGTATGGCAACAGCAGCGTAAACCACTTGTCGTTGATGTTCAGGCTCTTAAACACCACATAAATCGGCACCAGCAGGGAGTGAACGGGGATGAGCATGCCCATCAGGAAAACCACATAAAGCGGACGGTTCAGCTTGAAACGAACGCGCGAAAGGATGTACCCCACCACAAAACTGAACAGGACGATCAGGATAATGCTGAGGAACGTGGTCCGCATGCTGTTGAACATGGCTTCCGCAAGGTGGTAATCCTTATTGCTCAAAATGCGGATATAATTGTAAAGGGTCGGCGATTTCGGCAGGCCGATGATATCGGCGTTGAAAACGCGCTTTTCCTTCAGCGAAGAATAGAGCATCCAGACAAGCGGAAATACGCAGGACAGGGAGAAAACCCACAGCACCAAGTTGATAAAGAAACCGGAAATGCCTTTTCGGACGCCGAGTTTTCCTTTCTTTGCCATGGCTGTCACACCTCCGCCCTTCTGGTAATTCGCTTCACCAGCCACTGCGAGCCGCCGATAACCAGCAGTGAAAGCACGAAGATGCCAACGGAAATACTGCTGCCGTAGCCCATATTGCTTTGTTCAAACGAAATTTTGTATCCGTACATGGCCATAACCATGGACGACGTTCCGGGGCCGCCTTTGGTCATGGTGTAAATATTGTCGAATGCTTTCATGTTGCCCGCGATGCACAGCGTAATGCAAACGAGCATGGTATTTTTAATCAGGGGCAAAGTAATGTTGGTCGCGGTTTGCCAGGCGTTAGCGCCGTCGATTTCAGCGCTTTCAAAAATCTGGCTGTCGATGGACGCGATTGCCGAAAAGATAATCACCATGTAATAACCGATAAATTGCCAGATCAGCGGAATCGTCACAATCAGCATGATATGTTCCGTGTTATTCAGCCAAACCTGACACAGATCCGCGCGGCCGATCGCGGTTAAAAACCAGTTGAGTATGCCGTATTGGTTATGATAGACCATCGTCCAAATCATACCGATGCAGACAGCGGAAATTGTGCTGGGGAAAAAGCCGAACGTGCGGTGGATGTATTTGAATCTAGCCTGTTTGGAATTGACCAGCAGCACCAGCAGAAATGCAATGCCAATTTGCCCGATCAAGCAGGCCACAACCAGATAAATGTTGTTGCCAAAAGCCTTCCAGAAAGTGGCATCGTTCACAAGAGCGATGTAATTGGTAAGCCCGTTAAAAGTTTTCACCGGGCCGCCCTTCCACTCAAAGAAGCTGAAAACCAACGCCGTAACCAGCGGCACAAAAACCGTGAACGCATAGATTGCCACCGGTATCATCAAATAGAGGAAAATCGTACTTTTTCGGGGCCTGATGGAGTCAAGCATAACAGTAACCTCCCGTTGCCTTAGGGTATGAAAGAAAACCGTTCTGCCCACAAGGAAGCAGGCAGAACGGCTTTTCACATTGCCAGCAGACTGTCAATGGGGGCCGTAACTAGCTTAGTAGTTCGCCTCGTATGCAGCCTGAGCGTCCTGAGCCACCTGATCGGGGGTCATTTCGCCATTGATCATGGTCTGGAGATCGGTGTTCACTACGCTCCAAACAGCAGAGCTGATGTAGGAGTCATAGATTTCGCAGGGCGTGGTGTCCACATAGGACCAGTTGTAGAACGCCTGAGTGATCGCATCCTTGTCGGACAGATCCACGTTGCCAGCCTTGGTCAGGCCGCCCAGAGCGTACTTCTCGGCCACATAGGTGGAGAAAGCGGGGCCGGTGAGTTCATAAGCCAGGTCGATCGCGGCAGCCAGTTTGTCCGGATCAGACGCAACTTTGGGATTGATGGCGATCGCATAGCCCAAGCCAATGTTCTGGGAGTTGGGATCCATGGTGGCATCCGCGGGCTGCGGCAGCACGGCGAAGCCGATGTTGTTGTACTTTTCTTCGCTGGAAGCTTTAAGCGTGGTGGCGATGTAGGACTCGTCCCAGTTGCCGCCGATGAACGCAGCCGCTTTGCCGGCGATGAAGTATTCGCGGGCGTCTTCGTTGGTCACAGCGTTGTAGTCAGCATTGAAGATCTTGGTCTGGGTGAACAGACGCTGGGTCTCGGTCAAAGCCGCAACGAAAGCCGGATCGGTGAATTTCGCGCCGCCCTTGTTGATCAGGCTGCTGAACCATTCGGGACCGGTGTAGCGGTCGCCCAGGGTGGACAGGAAGCAGGAGTTCAGCTGCCACTGGCCGCCGTTGCCAAACGCGATGGTGGAGATGTTCTTGCTGTTGAAGTACTCGGAAGCCTTCTCAACATCCGCCCACGTGGTGGGGAAGGTGTCAAAGCCAGCCTCGGCCCACATCGCCTTGTCGTACACGACTACGGTGCAGGTGCCGCCGGTCAGCGCCGGGAAGCCGTACAGTTTGTCGCCCACGGTGAAGGGGGTGAAGTAGGAGGTGGTGTAATCCGCATAGTAGGGGGAGCTCTTGATGACGTCGGTCAGATCCATCACAAGGCCCTGATCCGCCCAGGAGATGGTGTTCATGCCCTGGAGCAGGAACACATCGGGCAGGTCGTTGGCGGCAGCCAACGTGGCGATCTGCGTCTTGTACTCGGCGTTAGCGAGCACGTTCTGCGTCAGGGTGATGTCCGGATGAGCTTCGGACCAAGCGGCCAGAACGGTACGGAAGCCATCGGAGCCGCCGTTGCCTTCGGACTCTTCAGAGGTGGAGAAGTGCATGATTTCCAATTCTCCCTTGTAAGCCAACGTGCTCGCTGCTACAGGCGTCGCGGCAAAAGCCGTGCTCAAGCTTGTAAGCATCAGAACCACAAGTACCAAAGAAAGGGTCTTTTTCATGGTAGGGATTCCTCCTTTGTTTCTGCGGTGCTACCGCAATTCTCTCAAACAGAGCATTTCGCGCTGTTGTCGATTCGTTGTTAACAGTCCGGCATCGGTCGCGTTCTGCCTTCTGTCCGCGCCTGCGGAACCTGGGTAAAACGTTTGCGGTGTTCCGGCCGCGCATTCGGCGGTTCCTTTCCGGATCGGGAGGGTTCGGGGCAGCGGCCGAAATCAACCGCCATCCTTTTGGCATCAAGGGATCCGCCCTGTTTCGTAAGTTTACGGGCGACCTCCCGATGCGCAGGAAACCGGCGCAGGTTTAAAATAGCAACTTAGACACGAGGTTTTCCCCAAATGCGCCCATCCCTTGCCCAGCCTTTATCGAAAAGGATTTCGTTAACTTTAGTGTGATTCTACACCAACATGTGCAAAATGTCAAGCCAATTTTATCACTTTTGAATAGTTTTTAGTATATCTAATGAAGATTGACTCTGTAAACACTAATCATTTCGAATTCTTACTTGCATTCTTGCCCGTCGTGTATTATACTCAGACAATGAAAACGATATCGGTGAGTGCCGGCGTACGGTCGATATCGGCAACGCCCAGGCTGCAACGGTTGAAAACGTTGCGGCACGGTTCATATTTTAACCCGATTCCCATGAGAAATTGAGGTGTAACTGTGGCGGTAAAGATCAAAGAACTGTCCAAACGGTGCGGCCTTTCCATATCCACCGTGAGCAAAGCGCTCAACGGTTATACGGATATCAGCGAGGCAACGCGCGAGGCGGTTACACAAATGGCCAAGGAAATTGGGTATTACCCAAACGCCCACGCGCGCGCGCTCAAAACCAAGCGCAGCTATAACCTCGGCGTTCTGTTTGTGGATGATAAGCAGAGCGGGCTTACGCACTCTTTTTTTTCGTTTATGATCGAAAGTTTCAAAAAAGAGGCGGAGCGCAACGGCTACGATATCACCTTTATCAGCCACAACATCGGCGAATCCACCATGACCTATCTGGAGCACTGCCACTATCGCGAGGTTGACGGGATTTGCATAGCGTGCATCAATTTTTTGGACCCGGAAATTTCACAGCTGGTTAACAGCGAATTGCCGATAGTCACCATCGATCACCTGCTCAACAACCGTTCCTGCATCCGTTCCGACAATCTGGTGGGCATCCAGATGCTTGTGGAGCATATTTACAATAAAGGGCACCGGAAAATCGCCTATATTCACGGGCTGAAAAGCGCGGTTACCGACACGCGCCTCGGCTCTTTTTACCGCACGGCGCAGGCGCTGAATATCGACGTGCCCGACGAGTATGTGCTGGATTGCGAGTATAACGACCCGCCTTCGGTGTACCGCGCCACGAAAAAAATCATGTCGCTGAAAAACCCGCCGACCTGCATCCTGATTGCGGACGATTACGCCGCCTTGGGCGCTTACGAAGCCGCCGCGGACTTAGGTTTGCAGATTCCCCGGGATATTTCCATCGCCGGCTATGACGGCATTCCCCTGATGCAGCTGATGAAGCCGCGTCTGACCACCATTCGCCAGGATACCAACCGCATCGGCGCAGACGCCGCGCGTAAGCTGGTTTCCTTCATTGAAAATGCAAAAACGGCCATTCCGGAGATCACCGTGATACCCTGCACGCTGATCGAAGGCGAAACCGTCGCCACACTGACCGCGTCGCCGCAGGTTTAAGCCCTGTTCCGCAACGCGCGTTCTTTGTGGTGTAACGAAAACGTTTGAGTCGCTTGCTTATCCCCGTATATGCGCATCCATGCGCCTGCCGGGCACAGCTTTCCCGGTTACTGCAGCAAGCGACGGGCAGAGCCTTGCGCACAGTGCGCTTTCCCAATTGTTTTTCCTAAGCCACATACCCAACGGTGGCATTAATTCCGCAATGATTGGTTAGCCCCGAAGAAGAGGAGGATCTTTACCATGGTCTACGGCCACTTTGACGATGCCCGGAAAGAATTTGTCATCACCCGACCGGATACCCCCTACCCTTGGATCAACTATTTAGGCGGTGAGGACTTTTTTTCGCTCATCAGCAACACGTCCGGCGGTTACTCGTTCTATAAGGACGCGCGCCTGCTGCGCCTGACGCGATACCGCTATAACAATGTGCCCACCGATGCCGGCGGCAAGTATTTTTACCTGCGCGACGGGGACGCGGTGTGGAACCCCGGCTGGCAGCCCACCCAAACGCCGTTGGACAGCTATGAATGCCGCCACGGGTTGGGTTATACGGTGATTGCTTCCGCTAAAAACGGCCTGAAAGCCGAACAGTGCTCCATGGTTCCGCACGGCTTTCGCGCCGAGGTGACGCGCCTGACGCTCACCAACGAAACCGCTGCCCCCAAAACCGTAAGCCTGTACAGTTTTGTGGAGTTTTGCCTGTGGAACGCGCTGGATGACAGCACCAACTTCCAACGCAACTATGCGATTGGGGAAGTGGAATTGGAGGACAGCGGCTCCACCATCTACCATAAAACGGAATACCGCGAACGCCGTAACCATTACGCCGTTTATTCCGTCAACGCCCCCGTAGACGGTTACGATACCGACCGGGAAAGCTTTATGGGCCTGTATAACGGCTTTGGAAAGCCCGATGTGGTGATGGCCGATCAGCCGAAAAACAGCGTTGCCCACGGCTGGGCCCCCATCGCCAGCCACTGCATCCGGCGTACCCTGCAGCCCGGCGAAAGCGCCAGTTTCATTTTTGTGCTCGGCTACTGCGAATCGCCCAGCGATCGCAAGTTTATCGCGCCCAATGTAATCAACAAAGAGGACGCCCACGCGCTGCTGGCGGAGTTCAAAACCGACGCGCAGTTCGAAAGCCGCCTGAAGGAGCTTGCCGATTACTGGCAGAAGCTGCTCAACCGGTTTACGCTGGTCAGCGGGGACGAAAAGCTCAACCGTCAGGTCAACATCTGGAATCAGTACCAGTGCATGGTCACCTTCAACATGAGCCGCTCGGCAAGCTATTTTGAGAGCGGCATCGGGCGCGGCATGGGTTTCCGCGATTGCAGTCAGGATTTGCTGGGTTTTGTGCACATGATCCCGGAGCGCGCGAAGGATCGCATACTGGACATTGCGGCCACCCAGCGCCCGGACGGCAGCGCGTACCACCAGTACCAGCCGCTTACTAAGCGGGGCAATTCTGATGCCGGCAGCGGCTTTAACGACGATCCGCTCTGGCTGATCTATGCCGTTTCCGCTTATTTGAAGGAAAGCGGCGATTTCGGCCTGCTGGATACGATGGTCGATTTCGATAACAAGCCTGAACTGGCCGCGCCCATGAAAGAACACCTTCGCCGCTCCTTCCATTACATCGCGGAGCACGAAGGCCCGCACGGGCTGCCGCTGATCGGCCGCGCGGACTGGAACGACTGCCTGAACCTCAACTGCTTCTCCGCCGTACCCGGCGAGAGCTTCCAGACCGTGACCAACAACGATACCGGCATTGCGGAAAGCGTATTTATCGCAGGCATGTTTGTTGGCGTCGCGGAGGATTACGCCCTGCTGTTTGAACGCTGCGGCGACGCTCAGGAAGCCGCTTTTGCCCGCGAACGCAAGCAGGCCATGGTGCAGACCATTGAAAAGTACGGCTGGGACGGGGAATGGTTCCTGCGCGCGTACGATGCCAACGGCGACAAGGTTGGCTCCAACGATTGCGACGAGGGCAAGATTTTCATCGAGCCGCAGGGCATGTGCGTCATGGCCGGCGTTGGCAAGGATAACGGCATGGCGCAGAAAGCGCTGGATGCCACGCGCGAGCATCTGCTGTTTGAGCACGGTATTGTGCTCAACTGGCCC
Organism: Candidatus Limiplasma sp.; assembly: GCA_035353615.1. Lineage (GTDB taxonomy): Bacteria > Bacillota > Clostridia > Christensenellales > Aristaeellaceae > CAXXOK01. The sequence continues at coordinate 13,285 of DAOPZY010000008.1, read as the reverse complement.
GCCTATCGGTCCTACCGCCTCCATTTGGGCGAAATCAGCTCCTATCCGCCGGGATACAAGGAAAACGGCTCCGTATTCTGCCACAACAACCCTTGGGTGGTCATTGCGGAAACAGTTCTGGGCCATGGCGACCGGGCGTTTGATCTGTACAGCCGCATCGCGCCCGCCTATATCAAGGATCAGCAGCTGCACCGTACCGAGCCGTACGTTTACAGCCAGACGATTAACGGCAAGGAAAGCTTCAAACCCGGCGAAGCTAAAAACAGTTGGCTTACCGGCACCGCTGCGTGGAATTTCTTTGCGGTGTCTCAGGCGGTGCTTGGCGTAAAGCCTCAGTTTGACGGTCTGATGATCGACCCGTGCCTCCCCTCGCACCTGAATCAAATCCAGATTGAGCGGCAGTTCCGCGGCAACCGGTATCAGATTCGCATTACCAACCAAAGCGGCGGCGAAAAGGGCGCGGTGAGCGTTACCGTAGATGGAAAGGTCATCGCGGGGCAAACCATCCCTGTGCCGACGGAAACCGGGAAGGTTTATCAGGTGGAGGTTACCGTCGGGTAACAGCCATCCAAGGATATTCGCACCTGAAACGCATCCTCAAAGCGCAAAGTCAAGAGCAGCCAACGTCCTTACGGCGTTGGCTGCTCGTTATTATTGATCTCCCGCCGGTTCGCGGCTCATTCGTCCCGGTTGCGCTTGTTCCGGCTCTTCCGGGAAAGCGCAAGCCCGCCAAAGCCGCTGATGATCGCCATGTAATAACCGAAGTTATACCAGAATCCGATATTGTTGACCTCATAAATACTAATGTTGTGGTTGAAGATCGAAATCACCAACGTGATGGGCGCAATCCATCCGTGCCATACGCCGGAGAAGAATCCCGCCGGATTGGAGGCCGTGTTTGCGCCGTCCCCGGGCGCGCAGGCGGTGAGCAGTGCCAGCAGCAGCAACAACAACAAGCCAAAGTATAGTTTTTTCCTGTTTTTCATCAGTGATTCCCCCGTTCTCTTTTGTGATCCTGCGCATTTTCCCATAGATGGGCCGATCCGCATAACCGTTTACCACTCCCTTGGCCCTTGGCCTACTGGTCGCCGACGGCATGCCGATAAAGCCATTCGGACCGATCGCAAGCGCATTCGCTGTTGTCGGCGAGCCGTGCCGACCGATCAGGTCCATGATTGCCGGATACCGTTTTACTTCGCCAGCCTTCCGTTTTTTCCTTGCGGGTGATCTGAAAATGGAAAGAAAGCGGCATATGTTTGTAACTTCCCGTCTGCCAGCCCTCAATTTTTTGACCAACTTGTCAATTTCAGCACGTGCCTTTGCCTGTGTACAGTCATTCAGTCGCTTTTGATGTGTGGTTGTATCGGGTTCACATCGTACGCCATGCAAAGGTCTCCGCATCATCGAGACATTCTAAAACCACGATGCGTATTCCAAAATGTCAATGATCGCGGCGCAGGATGCCCAACCGCCGTTACGGAACTGCGGCGGTTGTCAGGGTTCAAAAAAGCGGTTGAAACGCCTTTCCTCTGCACGCGCTGCCAAACGAACCGTTTGAAAAGGAAAAAACCAGTTCCGCGCGGAATGTACTATCAAGAATGATTAACGGAGAAAGACCCTGAGCCATTCACCATGGCGCTGTGACCGGCTAGACGTCAGCCCATTCATAAGGTTTTGATCGTAAGGAAAAGGGGGGGCAACCAAACATGGGAAAGACCTTGATTGTAGCTGAAAAGCCGAGCGTTGCGCGTGATCTGGCCCATGCGCTTTCTGTAAAACAGAAAGGCGAAGGTTGCCTTGTTTCCCCGGATTATACCGTCACATGGGCCATCGGGCATCTGGTGCGCCTGGCGGAGCCGGATGAGCTGAACCCGGGCAACCGGAAATGGGCGCTGGAATCGCTGCCGATTTTACCGGACCAATGGGAGCTGAAAGCCATTTCCAAGACCCGCGCGCAGCTTGCGACCGTCAAACGCCTGATGAAGGATCGCACGTTTGAAACCGTCGTGTGCGCCACAGACGCGGGGCGTGAAGGCGAGCTGATTTTCCGATGGATTTATGAAGTGGCGGGCTGCCGCATTCCCTGTCAAAGGTTATGGATCAGCTCCATGACCGCCGAAGCCATCCGCGAGGGCATGGCGGCTCTGCGCCCAGCCGCCGAATACGACGCGCTGTTTCAGAGCGCCTTATGCCGCGCGAGAGCGGATTGGCTGATTGGCATGAACATGAGCCGCGTTTTTACCGTAAAATACAAATCGCTGTTAAGCGTCGGCCGGGTGCAAACCCCCACGCTTGCCTTGTTGGTGCGTCGGCAACAGGAAATTGAGCAGTTCAAGCCGGAAAAAAGTTACGGCATCCCGGCAGACTTTGGCGATTATACGGGCGTGTACGCGGTTAACCGCAAAGAACGGCAATTCAGCGCGCGCGCGGAGGCCGAGGTCATTGCCCAAGCCGTCCGTGGGCAAACAGGAACCGTCGTGGAAAGCACGCGCGAAGCGTTCGCCGAAGCGCCTCCGCAGCTGTTCGACCTGACCACGCTGCAACGGGAAGCCAACAGGCGATTTGGCATCACGGCCAAACGCACGCTGACCGCCGCCCAGTCCCTATATGAAAAGCACAAGGTAATCACCTATCCGCGCACCGAGTCGCGCTATCTGACGTTCGATTTGAAACCCAAGGTACGGCAAGCGCTGGAAGCCTTACCTGAACCATTTAGCGCCCATGCGCAGGCGGCGCTTGAGGGGCTGGCCGCCATGCAGGGCGGTCGGGTTTTCCGCAAGGAGCTGGACGCGGATCACCACGCGCTAATCCCCACAGGAAAAGCGATCGTGTTGGAAAAGCTGGGCGCGGATGAACGAAAAGTGTTGGAACTGATACTGGCCCGGTTTAGCGCCGCGTTTCTACCGCCGGCGGAAGGCGAGAAGCGCACGGTAATCACGCGCGTGGGTGACCATGAGTTTCTGTCCCAAACATCGCAAATTCTCCGTCCCGGTTGGAAGGCGGTTGAGGGAAACCCCGAAAAAAACGCGCCTTTGCCAGAGCTTGCCGTGGGCGACAGCCGCGCCGTGATTGGCGCGGCTGTGAAGGAGCATACCACCGAGCCGCCCAAGCCCTATACCGACGCTACGCTGCTGTATGCCATGGAACACGCCGGCAGGCAGATAGAGGACGAGCAGCTTGCTTCCGCCATGAAAAAGCACGGCCTCGGCACACCGGCAACTCGCGCCGCCATTTTGGAACGGCTGATTGAGGTTGGCTATGCAGAACGGCAACAAAGAGCCATCCTGCCCACGTTGAAGGGAGTCCGCTTTATTGGAATTGTGCCGGAAACGCTCGCCAGCCCGGAGCTGACCGGCAAGTGGGAATATGGCCTGAACGAGATCGCGGAGCGGAAAACTGTCGATGCGGCTTTCATTGAGCGCTTCATGACCGGCGTTACAAAGTTGACGGCGGATATGGTCGCCGCCGTCAAGGCAGACACGCGAACGGTCGATCTGCCCCATGAAAACCCGAAGTTCAAAGGAAAACGACCCAGAGCGACGGCTTCGTCGGGTATCCCCTGCCCGGTTTGCGGCAAAGGGCGGGTCACTGAAAACGACCGCGCCTTCGGCTGTTCCCGGTGGAAACTGGGTTGCGCCTTCACCCTTTGGAAGGATGCGCTCACCCGTTACGGCGGGCCAGCGCTGACACTGGCCATTGTGACTCCTTTGCTCCGGGACGGGCATGTGCGGGGCAGCACGGGAACCATCGTGCTGGCCGGGCAAACTATACGGTTCCAGTTTGCAAATTCCACGGAAGTTACGCCGCCGGTCGGTATAGAGCAAAAGAAGCCGCCCACCGTTAAAAGATCGCGCTGAACAGGGTGCCCATTCTTTGTATCCGCATTCCAAAACGACCGCAGCAGGGAGGTTCCGTACATGCTCCGCAAACAGCTGATCGCGCTTCTCCTCGTCAGTATGGCTCTTTCGGTCACGGTGGTTGGGCCTGCCTTTGCGCTTCCAACCGCCGATTCGCTCCTTGCCAGCTACCCGGAGCTTGGTTTTGCCCTGACGGCAGCCCCACAGGACGATCCGATGCTGACGCTGGTGAACCGCGACCATCCGCTTTCCCCCACCTTCAAACCTGAGCGAAAAACGCCGGACGTTGCCAAGAAGCGCGGGGCCGATGTTGATATGCAACCCGAAGCCGCGTTGGCGCTGGAAGCCATGTTCCTTGCCGCGCAGTCGGAGGGGCTTAGCTTGGTAGCCATTTCGGGTTACCGATCTTACGGCAAGCAAAAAACGCTGTATGCACGCTCGGTGGAGCGGAACGGTCAGGAAAAAGCGGATCAAATGAGCGCCCGGCCCGGCGCGAGCGAGCATCAGCTGGGCCTGTGCATGGACGTGTCCTGCGCCTCGCTGGATAACGCGCTCACCTCGAAATTCGCGCGCAAGGCCGAAGGTAAGTGGATCGCCGCGCACTGCGCGGAATACGGTTTTATCATCCGGTATCAGGACGGTTGGTCATCCATTACCGGATATCAGGGCGAACCGTGGCATATCCGTTACATCGGCCGGCAACACGCCGAGCGGTTGACGGCGCTGAATGTGCCCTTGGAAACCTATCTAAGATACTTGGAACTGCTATGGAAAAGGCAGGCTGGCGCACAATAAACCAGCGCGGTGGCAACTGCCGTTTACGGCCCCGATCACGGATCGCCTGTTACCATGCGGCTGGCCCCGATGATTGAAATTAACCCATGCAGCGCTCTGCCTTCGTATAGCCAACAGTCTTTTGTTATATCCTTTCCCCCTTCAGCCAATCACGATTTCGCTCATCATGTTCCGCTTGGTTTTCGCGGCAGGGTCGCAAGCTCAGATTCGAACGCCGCTTGCCGCGCCGCCCCGCCTATGCGTGGATTTAAACGAGTTGCAGTCGCCTATCGTTTGTTGGCTTGGCACTGAAACGGTTGTATCAACCTCATCCTCATTGATTTGAAACCGGGCCTGAGCCGCATCGCCGCGCCTCAAGCCCATTACGGAGGGTTTTATGAGTGTTCAACCAGCCTACGCGTCCGACAGGGATGCGCTTCTCTCCCACCGGCACGATCAGGGCGCTGATCTGTGGACAACTCCCGATCGCCGCCTGCTGAAGGGTTCGCCTTTTTCCACGCTGGATTGCGCTTTCATGCTTTTGGAACTGGGGATGGAGCCAGCGGATCCGTTGCTCGCCCAAGTTGCCGCGTTGCTGTTGAGCGCCTGGCAGCCGGACGGTCGTTTCAAGGTATACCCAAGCGGCGGCATCTATCCGTGCCAAACGGCCACGGTCGCAAACGCGCTTTGTCACTTGGGGTATGCCGAGGATCAAAGGCTGGAAACCACCTTCCGTCATCTATTGGAAACGCAGCAAGGCGACGGCGGTTGGCGCTGTTTTAAATTCAGCTTCGGCCGTGGGCCGGAAACCGAGTTTTCCAACCCGATGCCAACGCTGGTTGCCCTTGACGCTTTCCGGTTTCACCCAACCTTGCGCAATGCCGAAGCGCTCAGCCGTGCGATTGATTTTTTGCTGGAACACTGGATAATCCGCAAGCCCATCGGCCCCTGCCATTACGGCATCGGCACGCTGTTTATGCAGGTTGAATATCCTTTCCGAAGCTACAATCTTTTTTACTACGTTTATGTGCTGTCCTTTTACCAGCACGCGCGGCGGGATTCGCGCTTTCTGGAAGCGCTGGCCGCGCTGCAAGCCAAGCTTGTAAACGGACAGATGGTTGTGGAACGTGTGGTGCCAAAGCTCGCATCGCTCCATTTCTGCCAAAAGGGCGCGCCAAGCGAGCTGGCGACGGAACGCTATCGGGATATTTTAAGCAACCTGAAACTGGAAGACATAGCGACGGATTGAGCAACCCAGACCGTTACCAAACCGAATTCAGTGCATAAGCCGCACCCCATTGTGCCTTTAGGCACTCGTGGCGCTAACATTGAATATGTTACATAAGGCCACCGGCGGGCAAGGGGCAATGCCGATGCACCTCAAAAGAACCTTGTCCTTGACCCATTTTCGCTGTGGCAAGGGTTTTTCAGCCGCCTGCAACCCGTGCTTCAGGGCTGTCAGGCCATACTCCTGCTGCAACGAGGGCCAGCCTCATTCAGTCTGACTGGCTTCACCCAGCCGGGCAACCGCGCCGCGCGAACCCCGAGACGCTTGTGGCGATCGCTTTGACATGCCACAGATCAGGCGGATGTGCAAGAAGTTCAATTCTTGCGCTCATAAAGGATCGCTTATGACCCCTTTACAACTGCGGCGAAGATTTCTTAAAACTGAAAGAAGGCGGGCATACGCTTGGCACGCATGCCAGCCTTCTTTCAGCGCTTGTCTTTGATTACAGTAAATGCGCGCATTCTTTCTCAAACCGGATAAAGGCTGTATCCCCGGCCGCATAGATTTTCTTATTGACCGGGCAATTGTCTGATATTTTAACCAGCGTGTCCCCCACCCGCACATGATAATTCTGATAACTGCCCATGAATACGCTCATTTCCACCGTGCAGGGCAAAACGCCGCTGTCGCCGATGATCACTGCCTCCGGGCGCAATACCACCTTGCAGGCCTGCCCCGCCGCCATGGAGCGATCCGTTTCCACAACCGCCTCGCGGCCATCGATCTGCACGCGGCACTCCTTCCCGGTCATGCCCAGCACAGTTCCATCCAGAAAATTGGCTTCCCCGATAAAATCCGCCACAAACTCGCTGTTTGGATGGTAGTAGATGGTCATGGGGCTGCCCATTTGCGCAATTTCGCCTTTATTCATGATGATAATCGTATCGCTGATGGACATTGCCTCGCTCTGGTCATGGGTCACATAGATGGCCGTGATGCCCAGCGTTTGCTGAATGCGGCGAATTTCCGTGCGCATGCTCACGCGGAGCTTCGCATCCAGATTGGAAAGCGGTTCGTCAAACAGGAGCACCCCCGGTTCCACCACCAACGCGCGCGCCAAAGCAATGCGCTGCTGCTGGCCGCCGGAAAGCTGGTTGGTCATCCGGGCTTCCATGCCCTCCATTTCCACCAGTCGGAGGATGCTGTGCACTTTTTCATCAATGTCCGCCTTGGACAATTTGCGGAGCCTCAACCCATAGGCGACGTTATCGTACACATTGTAGTGCGGAAACAGCGCGTAGCTCTGAAACACCATCGCCGTATCGCGTTTGTTGGGGGTCAGGGAATTGATCGCTTCCTCCCCAAGGAAAATATCGCCTTCATCCGGGCTTTCAAAGCCGGCGATCATCCGCAGGGTGGTAGTTTTGCCGCAACCGCTCGGCCCAAGCAGGGTTACGAACGTGCCGGGCGCAATGTCGATGCTCACGTCGCGCACGGCGTAAAAATCATTCCCGCTTTTAGGGTCCTTGTAAATTTTGGAAATATGCTCAAGCCGTACGCCCTTACTCACTTTAGCCATTGCGCTGCGCCTCCCTGATTTTTTTGCTGGTGCCAAAGTACTTGATGGAAAGGTTCATCAGCAGAATCGAAGCGTACACAATCAAAATCAGTATGCTCGCATAGGCGCACGCTTCGCCAAACTTCCCTTTTTCGGCAAACTCATTAATTTGGGTAGTAATCAGCAGATACTTGGGGGTTACCAGCAAAATGATTGCGCTGATTGCGGTGATGGAGCGTACAAACGTTGTGACCAGCCCGCTGAAAAAGCTGTCCTTAATCAGCGGTAGCGTCACGGTAACAAACACCTTGCCGCTGTTCGCGCCCAGGTCATAGGCGCTTTCCTCAATGGAGCGGTCAATCTGGCGCAACGCGGAAATACCGCTCCGCGTGCCAACCGGCAAACTGCGCACAATAAACACAATGACCAAAATCGCGCCGGTTCCGTACAGCCCTTCCAAAATCCCGCTTCCAAACAGGCCGTTAGCGAAGCCCCGGATGTATCCGACGCCCAGCACCGTGCCGGGCACCGCCATGGCGAGCATGCTCACAAACTCAATGAACGCCTTGGAGCGGAACTTCTTTTTCACAACCAGGTAACTGATAATCATCGACAGCAGCGCGGTTATGGGCGCGGCGATGATGGAAAGAACAAACGAGTCGCGGAAGGCCCTAGCCCCGCCATATTTCAGAATATACTCAAAATGCACCAGCGAAAGCGAGTAATTACGGCCCCACAGTTTAAACAGCGCGCCAAAGGGCACGCTTACGTACATCAGCACCACAAAGGCGCTGAATGCCGAGCACAGAATCGTCAACGGGCGGGTAACGCTTCGGTCCGCGATGAGCATTCGCTCCCGGCTGGCTTTGCCGGTCAGCGTCGCCACGGTGCGGCGTTCCAGATAGTATTTCTGAATCAGGAACAGCACCAGCGTAAGCCCAAGCAGCACCACGGCCATCGCTGCCGCGCCCACCTTGTCAAACGCGCCGGTTACCTGAAGGTAAATCGTGGTCGCCAGCGTATCGTAGCTGCCGCCAATCAGCATCGGGTTGGCAAAATCCGCCACGGATTCAATAAAGGTGACCAGAAACGCGTTGCCGATGCCCGGCAGCAGCAACGGAAGCGTAACGCTGGTGAATACCTTCCAGCGGCTTGCGCCCATATCGCGCGCGGCTTCCTCCAGCGAGGGGTCGATATTGCGCAGCAAACCTTTGAGCATCAGATAGCACACCGGGAAGAAGGTCAGCGTCTGCACAATCACGATGCCGTGAAGGCCGTAGATTTCGCTGTCATAAATACCCAGCAGGGAGCGCGTAATCAAACCGCTGCGGCCAAAGAGCAGGATCATGCTCAGCGACAGCACAAACGGCGGGGAAACCACCGGCAGCATGCTCACCACATCGAACAGCTTTTTCACCACACGGGAGCGCACCTTCATGTACACATCCACATAGGCAAACAAAAGCCCGATGGCCGTGCTGGCAAGGCCAGTCAGCAGCCCCAAAACCAGCGTATTGTCAAACGCCTTGCGAAACCGCGCCATGCTGAGCACGCGCGAGAACACATCCAGCGTAAAACCTTTGCTCTTATCCAGAACGCTGTCCACCAGCAAGGTTGCCAGCGGATACAGAATAAACAGCGACAGGAAAATCAGCAGCACCACAATGGTGGAAACCATAATGGGGTCCCCAAAAAACTTCCTACGGTCGAGCCGTCTGCTTTGCACCTGCGCTCCAACCACTGCGGCCGCCCCCTTCGGTGAAAAAATCGTGCCCGCGCTACCGCGGGCGGCGCCGGAGCGCCCTTGTTAACTACAGAACCGGAACCGCTTTACGCCCATAGAAAGCGGGAGGATGACGGAACCCCGTCACCCTCCGCGCTCCGTGCTTACCGGTGTGTTACTCGGTCTTGAAGCGATCATCCGCCGCGGCGCCGATGGCAGTGAAGAAATCTTCAACGTATTTGGACGTGTTCGCCTTCGCGTCGGCAAAATCATAGTTAATCGTGTTGTTGGGGTCCAGACCGAACTGCGTCGCCTCAGCGGGCTGCTCCGCGTTATCGATCACCAGGAACTGATAGCTCTCGGCCGTCTTGGCCAGGTTGACGCACTCGGGGCTGAGGGCGTATTCAATCCACAGTTTGGCGGCGTTCATGTGTTTCGCGCCCTTGAAGATCGCGGTCGCGCCCACTTCATAGCTGGTGCCGCTCGCGGGCAGGATCAACTGAATGTTGTCATAGCCGGCCAGAATCTGGGTGATCCCATCATGCAGGAAGCCGATACCGATCACGCATTCGCCGGGGCCGACCATTTTGCTGGGGCCGGAGCCGCTCTTGGTATACTGCGCCACGTTCTGGTCCAACGCCTTGAAGTATTCCATTGCAGCGTCGTGGCCCTTCATCTGCACCATTGTGTTGATGATGAGCTTGGCCGTGCCGGCGGTGTTGGGGTTGGACATCCAGATCAGGCCCTTGTATTCGGGCTTAATCAGATCATCCCAATCCTTAGGCGCTTCCAGATTCAGGCGGGCCAGTTCTTCCGTGTTGACCATAAAGCCCAGAATCCCCTTGTAGATGCCGTACCAGTACCCGTCCTTGTCACGGTACAGGTCGCTGAGGAGATGGCTGGCATTCTTGGCATCGTAAGCTTCCAGCAGACCCTTGGCCGCGCTTTCATTGTAGGGGTCGGTGGTGCCGCCGAACCATACGTCGCCGCTGGGGTTGCCGTTTTCTTCTTCAATTTTGGCGGCAACTTCGCCGGTAGAGAGGCGCTGGCGGTTGACCGTGATGCCGTACAGCTCCTGGAAGTGGTCGCAGGCCGCGTTCATATAAGCTTCCTCGCAGGAGGCGTAAACCGTCAGTTCTCCTTCGGCTTGAGCCGCGGCAACCAGCGCGGGGTCGATTGCATCCGTGGCGGCATCGGCGCTTGCAACGGAGTACAGGCCCAGCACCATCAGGGACGCCAATAGGATCGCCAGGAATTTCTTCATCAGGCATTCGTCCTTTCGATCATGTGATTTTTGGGATTTAGATTACCAATATGTTTATTATAACGCTTCATATTTGTTTTGTCAACGATTGCACACCGCTTGTACTGTCAATGTAAAGATTTTGTAAAATGCGCCTTCCGCGCAAGAATAAAAAACTCCCGGCAAGCGAAAATCGCGTCGGAAGCGGATATCCCTAAAACGGATTGGAAGCGGCATCACCCGATCAACCGGCGTGTCCGCAATGCCTTGCAAACCCCTGCTCAGTCACTTTTTCCGGCGCATGCGTTACGGTTTAAAATCAAACGCGCGTTCGCGCGACCCATAGGGTTCGCATATGGTATCCGCAATGGGACGGGTTCATGCCCGCCTCCCGTATTTAACGGAGGTCCTTGCGCTCCCGTACCGTGGGCAGGTGCTCGGCGCAGTATGGACGCCAAGCAGCAAAATGGGCATCCCCCACCGTCGTACTTGTTCAGGCGTGGTTTCGTTTTTCCTGCGAGAGGGAATTGGGAGTGACGGCAAGCCTTCAGCCCCGCGTGTGATGATGACGGCGCAATGGAGAAAAGGGAATACAGTTTGGGTGGGCTGTTCCGACGAGCCGCTTTTTAGAATGAGGGGAATAGAACTTAGAAAACGGAATATCAAACGCATAAAAACCGCGCCCATCGCGGGTAAGGTATTGTGACCGGTAACAGCCTGAATCACCGAGTCATGTTCAAATGACGCAGATCGTTTGTTTCTACAAACGTTTTACCCTGCCGCACTTGCGCGGCAGGGTAAAATATTCGGTTCATCCATCCAATACAAACCCTTCCCGGAATCTTTTCTCTCAACCGTTGCCAGCGAGGCCGGAATCGTAGAGAACATCCTCAATGGTGCCTGTTTTCAGGTTGACGGTCACTACATAGATACCATCCTTTGCCGTCCACTGATCGCCCTGTGCAAGGTGATAATAGAGCGAGACGGTAGGTGTGTCATTTTCAAACGCATAGGTCTCCTCGCCATCCCAGACCTGTAAAAGGGCAACCTGCGCGTTCGTCAACCCGTACTCTCCGATCAACGCTTCCACGGCGCTTTCCTTTGCCTGCGCAAGCGAAATTTGCGCGGCGTTCAACGCGCTCGCCTTGCTCTGCGCAGCAGCTTTTTCGCACTCCTCTTCCGAGGGAGGCGTTGGGGTAACGGCGGCGACATCCGGAGCGGAAGGTTCTGCGCCGGCCTGAAGATAGCTCATCACAGTCGCATAATCAGTAATGAGCAGGTTGATTTGTTCCGCGCCCCAAGCTTTGGACGCCAGACCACCGGTGGTATCTTCACCGTCATAATTCCATTTGGCTTCCGCCTTTCCGTTTGTAACCGTAACCGTGTAAACGCCCAGTTGCGCGATGCCCTCCACGGAGGTGTATGTAACCGTTACGCTGCCATCGTCGTTTTGCGTCGTTTCACGGTAGAAAACAGTCATCATTGGCTCGGTAATACCATACTGCTCCAACATCGCTTCGTTGGCGAGCTTAACGGCGTCATAACGGGGCGAGAAAATGAGGCCCGCGGCCAGCGCTGTTGCCATTAACAGCACAGTGACCGTCGCGAGCGCTACAACCATAGAGATTCTCTTTTTCATCTCCCGCATTTCTCCCTTTGAGGCTGCAATGATTTGCTGTGCAAGCCGGGGGGTTCCCTGCAGGCAGGAAAGCTGGCGGTCAATAGCCGTCTGAAAGCGCATTTTCCGTTCCTCATCCTTCATCGGAATCCATCCTTTCCAACACTGCGCGAAGTTTTTTACGCGCTCTTTGCAACCGTCCGGATACGGACGAACGAGCGATCCCCAGAATTTCAGCAATTTCGTTTGTATCCAGATTCTGGTAGTAATAGAGAAGTACAACTCCGCGCAAAGCAAAAGGCAAGCGCATAACCTCGTTTATCAAAGTCTCATCAAACGCTTCGCAGGTTGCGCTTACGTCCTCAAGCATCTCAGGTGTCACCGAACGGTTGATGTAGCGGAACCAGTTTGATTTTCGCATGTCGCGGCAGGTGTTCATTGCGATTCGCATCAGCCATGTCTTTTCACTGCTTTCCCCGCGGAAATCGCAAAGGTTCCGGTACGCCTTCATAAAAGTTTCTTGCACCGCGTCCTCGGATAAGGTTCGATCTCGAAGTATCATATAACAGGTTCGCAGCAACGGGATTTGAAACTGGGCTACTAGCCGTTCCAACGTTTGGTCCGCGCCCGGAACGCCATCCGGGTTTAGTAGCGCGCCCATGTGTCGATCACCTCCTACATATCCATAGACGACCGCCGCCGGTAAAACGTCGTATACGGAAAAAGTTTTATACGGCGTTCTTTTTATATCCCCTTGAAAAGAACGCTCCGTATGCGCTAGCGGTTGCCGTTGGAAAAAACATAACGCACAACCGTTGCTGCGTTAAATGATAATCCTTGCGGATACGTTGCTGTTCCATCGGTCACAATCGGGCATCTCATCCGCATTTTCGGCATCGGCTACCTCGCCGCAGCTTATCCAACGCCGCGATGAATCCGTCCGCGTCCAGCTTTCCCAGCAGGTATTGCCAGACGGCGCTTTACGTGTCGATACAGACAGTTTGCGGAAAGATCAGCCTCGGCGCGACGTCCATATCCGTTGCTTTTTGGTCTGTTTCTTGGGCAACTGTAGGCCTTCCTGCCGCCAGATCCTCTCAACCCGTTTGTGATTGATAACGATTCCCGCGTTGTTCATCATTGCGGTAACCATCCGATACCCGACACGACCATAATTTGCAACCAATTCGATCACCTTTGCCCTGACATCGCCTTCATCTGGTAAGCGGATTACCTGATACCGGTAGGCAGTTCGATTGACATGCAGAACCCGACAAGCCCGTCGCT
>DAOPZY010000007.1:17242-90401 GCA_035353615.1 Candidatus Limiplasma sp. | reverse complement strand
ATGTGCGCGTGCTTTCGGAAAGCGCCGCGCTGCTCATGCGCACGCCGCAAAACCACACAGGCTCGGTGGAATGCGACAGCAAACGGGGCCTGTGCATGAACATCCTTGACGGTACGGTATTGGAAGGCCGCACGCTTTACGGGCACGGGGGAAAGGCAAACGGGATGCTGTGCGCCGCCTATTTTGACCCTGAGGACCGCACAGGCGTTGTGATGCTGACCAACGGCTGCAACAACCGCCCCATGTATCAGGATGTGGGGATGTTGAGCATCGCGGTGCTGCGACTGTGTTACCAGGAGCTGATCGACGGGCGGCATGTGACCGCCGACCCCTGGCTTGTGGCGGAGGAACCGGAGGCGACAAGCGCGCCGTAAGCGGATTGACTCATACGGACAGACGCGGTGGAATTGCCCGCTGTGACAGGCTGCTGAAAACCCCTCGTTCAAGCATAAAGGGGGTTAAGGGTCATGCGCATGCGGGGCGTATGGGCGTTGACTCTTGCCTGCCGGATGCCCTGTGTGGCAACGCTGTCAGCGTAAGCGCCGCAAGCGCCGAAGGCACAATGCGTTGCGCTTTTGAACGCTATTCGGTTTGTCAACGGTCTGGGCAGGTCAGACTTTGGGTAGCGGTCAGGGTTGCGCTGCATGCGTATCAAAACGTTTGGGGGACCGGTTGGCGAGGTTCGTCAACCGGTTCTTTGCGGTTTTGAAAGGAATTTTCCCCGAAAATGAATAAAAAGAGATTAAATATTCGCATAAACGCGTTACACGCGGATATTATGGAATAACTTTCCATAATTCGGTATAATGTCAAATAATACCGCCAAACTGCCCATATTTACAGAACATTTTCGCATGTGCTTAAACATTTGTTGATATATATGATTTTTGGCACATATGGAAGGACGTGGAATGGCTGTAACATTCGGAAAATAAACACGTGTTCATCCCCATGGATGGATTGACAACCGGATATTGACACCGTATAATGATGCTGCTTGCTAAAATGGCATGAGTTTGTTGTGCCGGATCGGGTAAGCGGCGCTACGCGCTTTGCGTAGTCCAAGTGGCAGGAAAGCGAGGGAACGGCGTGTCCTACGTTCAGTTTATTCCCAAGCCGCCGGTGATCGACGGCGGTGATCCGGGCGTTTTTGTGCAGGGTACGCATACCCCGGTGGCTCTGGTTGAACTTAGCGGCGTGTGGATCCACAGCGCCGGCAGCGCCATGCTGCAACAGCAGAACTATCGCCTGTATACCTGCGACAAATGGCTGTGGATGATTGTGGACGACGGCGCGATCACTTTTACCTGCAAAGAAGAAGAATTTGACCTGAACAAGGGCGAGTGCGTCGTCATTCCCCCCAGCATGGATGGCTGCGGGCTGAAGGACGCCAAGGATGCCCGCATCCTCTGGCTCACGATTGACGGCCCGTTAAGCTCCGAGTTTTTAAAGCAAATGAACGCGCTCAGCGACGTACCGGCCAAACAGGGCACGCTGCCTTCTCAGGTGCTGCTTTCCCGGCAAATTGTGCAGGTGCTGGTGCGCCACACAGGCAGCGGGGACGCCAGCTATCAGCTAGGCCAGCTGCTGTGGGGCCTTTTGGCCGCGCACAGCGGGCAAAGCGTGGCCATGAGCGCGACGCTGAGCCATGAGATCGCCCGCGTGGTGGACACCCTGCGCGCCTGCCAGTACCGGGACGCGTTTTCGCTGGCGGATATGGCGGCCATCAGCCGGATGCCGGTGGAAACGTTCCGTAAGCGTTTTTCCGCGGAATTGGGGATCCCTCCGCTGGCGTACCTGCAATTTTTGAAAATGGAACGCGCCAAAACGCTGCTGCGCGGCGGGCTGAACGTGAAGCAGACCGGCGTGGAAATCGGCATGCCGGATCCATACCATTTCAGCAAGCAGTTTAAGCATGTTGTGGGGATGAGCCCGACCGCCTACCTCAAGCATGTGGGCGGCAACGGGAAAGACTGACCTTCGCGTGGCCGCTTCCGGTAAGGGACGGTAGAGTCTGCCTGCCACGGCCGGGAAAGCGGGAAACCGCGGATGTATTTGCCGGGTATGGCGCGGTATCAATGGGTAACATCGTTTGAAGGGCCGCTGGCATGCGGCCCTTTTTGGTTGGCGAAAAAGGGAAAAATGGAAGGAACCCGCATGCCTGCGTAAAGCGACCGCCACAGCGGAACCGAAACAAAAGGGTAACCCCTGCTGCGGATCGGGGAAGAACCAAAAAACCTGTGGAGCCGTATGCTAAGCCAAGCGAATGAACGGCCCAAATGGCGCACACTGTTGCACAACCAAATCAGGCTGATAAACGGATCGCATTACGCCTTTGGAGCGCAGGGCGCATGCCGTGATTGGTAGCGACGTGAGGCTCCCGGCGGGTTTGGGGCTACGCAAAGCCCTTCGCTAAGGTTGTCTCCGGATTCTTCTCCGCTGTGGCAGGAGGTTAAAACTGAAAAAGAGAGCCGCTGTTAAGCAGCCCTCAAACTGTTGACAAACCGAAATGAGTCCGTAAGCCGCACTTTTTTGTGCCTATATCACTCGCGGTGCTAACGCTGTATTGATTGCCGCATGAGGCCTCGGGAGGGCATGGGGCAACGCCGATCCACCCCGCAAGGGCTTAGCTATTGACCCATGATCGCGGCTGCAAGGTTCTTTCGGCAGACTGAGGGCCGCCGTTAAGCGGCCCTCTTTCCCAAAACCCCGGGTTATATGGATACCAGATCGAAAACCTTACATTTCTACCGCGTAATCGCTCCAATTGGAGGTAACGCCCGCGTCGCTGGTATCGCAGTTCGCGCTGTACTGCGATACCGTCACGGTGTACTGGCTGGTACCCTGCACGTACACGGTGCCATCCGTCCCGATGATGGATACGGCATTGCCGTCCGCGTCGGTTACCTGACCCGCGCAGTTGAGCGTGGTCAGCGTGCTGTTGCTGGTGACAACCCAGCTGGAATCCGCGTCCACGTACAGGGTGCATGCGCCCGTGCCGCCGGAACCGGCGTTGGTTTCATCGTCGAGTACCGCGCCGGTCAGCTGGCTACCCTCAGTGGCATACAGGTTCAGGGTGGAAATGGTGTCCCAGATCACATTGCCGGTCATGTGCTGGTTGATGGCGGTAAACTTGCAAACTGCGCCGTTGGCCCCGCTGGTTCCCCAACCGCGCTGGTTGCTGTTGCCCGTGCACCGCAGGAAATACTCGCTGTCGGCCGCCGCGCTGATGGTTACGCCCGAGAGGATGAACTCGCTTTCCGTGTTGGTGGTGTAGAACAAGCCGCCGTTTTGGGAGGTCAGCGTGCCGCCGACCATTTCGAACTTGCCTTCGCCAACCGCCGAATCGCCGGACATGCTCTGGTACAGGATCACCGTCCAGGTGTTGTCGTTTTGTTCCAGATCAGGCATGTTACCGGTCAGGTTGGAATCAAACAGGCGCACCGTATTTAAGCCTTCCAGGCAAAGCGCTTCGCTGCCGTTGGCTGTAAGAGTCGCGTTGTTAGCCGTAATATCCGCCGTGCAGTAGATGGCGGGAGAGCCGGTTCCGTTGGAAGTATAGGCGCCCCCATCCACCACCATGGTGCCGCTGCCCCGATCACTGCGAATGGCCGCTGCCGAGCCGCCGCTGGTGGTAACCGTCAAGTCCTTGGCATAAAGGGTGCCGCCGCCCGCCACGTGGATACCGCCGGACGTGTCCTTGCTGGTTGTGATGGTGGTATCGCTTACGTAGGCAACGCCGTCGCCGTAGGCAAACACGCCAGCGCCGCCGGCCGCGTCGGTGGTGACGGTGCTGTTCGTGATCTTTGCCGTGCCGCCGGTCACCAGCACCGCCGCGCCAACGCCGTAGAAGCTGGAGCTGTCGCCGCCGGTGCTGTCCGCCGAGGCGCGGGTAACAGTCGCGCCGTCGATGGTCGTGGTGCCAGCCGTTACGAGAATGGCGTTTTCATCGGTGCCGGTAGAATCATAATTGCCGGCGCTCAGCGTGGTATCCTCCGCATAGCTGTATGCGGCGCTGTACGCGGTGGGCGCGCTGCTCTGGCCGCCGGGCGCGCCGCCGGGAGCTGTGCCGCCGGGAGCCGCGCCGCCCGGGGCCTGTCCGTCAGGCAGGGCGGGCGGGTTGCCGGCAGGCTGGGTTTGCGTTATCTCGGTTGATCCGTTGGTTTCCGCAAATGTTACAGACGCACTGAAAATCGTTACAAGCACAAGGAACAGTGCAAGCCATTTCTTCATAAACCAAAACACCTCCATCGAATTTCCGTAAACAGAATAACAGGGCTTTCTGTGCTTGGTGTGATTCCGGCGTGACCGTTGGTTTGATTTCAGATGATGTTTCTAAGGCAAAGAAAGCTTGTCCGCGTGAACGGATAACCCAAACGCGTCAAGGGGATGGATAGCAGCGGCATTGGATAAATGTTGCGGAAAAAACGCGAAACGGATTCAATTTGAAAGATTTTTGAGGAATAACGCCGCTTGTTTCAACCGACGAACCGGGGCGATAGCTTGAAACCCTTTTGCGGAAAGGATTTTGAGGCTGCAACCAGATTTTTCAGGCGATTGTTGGGTTTTACGCTTTTTTTACGGCGCGCCTGATATACTCAACCTGTAAAAAGGATCAAACATCCTCACAACCCGCTTTGGCAAAGAAAGGACGGTATTTATGACGGATAACGAAAAAATGAATCAGAACGCGCAGTTGAACGACGCGCAGCTCGAAGGCGTTGATGGTGGCAGCGGCCAGCGCTATGCTTACTACACCGTGGTGCACGGCGATAACCTGACCCGGATCGCCCATTACTTCAAAACGTCGATTCAGGCGATCGTGGACCTGAACCCGATCATCACCGACCGCAACTTTATCCGCACCGGTTGGGTGCTCAAGGTGCCGGACAACCGCTGACATGCAAGGGCAACCGATGTCGGCACTGGCCGGCAGGGATCAGCCGCAAACGCCGTATGGAAATCCATACGGCGTTTTTGCATGTTAAAACCGTTCCGCAAAGTTTTGAGCGCTCGCCTCGTTGCCCTGCGGGCAGCTTGCCCGCCGGTTGGCGTGATTCTGCGGCATGGGGCCAGAGGCGCTGTCCCAAACCTCGGTAGCGGTTTTACCCCAATACCCCGACAAGGCATTTGCCCCTGAGCCGGTTTTGCCGCTGCGGAGTTTGTTCGGGTCAGGGGTTGTTTGCTGCCCGCGCCTGTTCGTCCCTGATTTTTTTAAGCCATACCATCAGCACCGCGATATCGGCCGGATTCACCCCGGGGATTCTGCCCGCCTGACTGAGGCTCATTGGTCGGTTCCGTTCCAGCTTTTGCCGGGCTTCGATGCGCAGGCCGGAAATCTCGGCGTAATCAAGTGTATCCGGGATCAGCCAATGCTCCATTTCCTGCGCGCGGTGAATCTGCTGGCGTTCCTTTTCCAGATAACCCGCATATTTTACCGTCAGCTCCGCCTGCGCCTGCGCGTCGGCGGGCGCTTCGGAAAGCTGGGGCGCGAGGGCCGCAAGCGCGTCCAAACCAATGTTGGGGCGGCGCAACAGCTCGGTTGCGGTATAGCTTAGCTCGTTCGGGGTTTCGCCACGGTCGGCAAGCCATTGGTTTCGCTCCTGCGTTGCCTTGAACCGCAGGCTATTCAGCTGTTCGAGCAGCGTATCGGTCGCGGCCCGCTTTTGTTCCATCAGGCGCATGCGCTGCCGGGACGCCAGCCCGCGGCTGTAACCCAGCTCGGTCAGGCGCAAATCCGCGTTATCCTGCCGCAACAGCAGCCGATACTCGGCGCGGCCGGTCATCATACGGTACGGCTCGTCCACGCCCTTCACGGTTAAATCGTCCACCATTACGCCGATGTAGGCCATGGAGCGGGTCAGAATCAGCGGCTCCTTTTGCTGAAGCTGGCACGCCGCGTTGATGCCTGCCAGCAAACCCTGCGCGGCGGCTTCTTCATAGCCGCTGGTGCCGTTTACCTGTCCTGCGAAGTAAAGCCCGCCGATTCGGCGGCTTTCCAGCGTGAGTTTTAGTTCCGTCGGGTCAATGCAATCATATTCGATCGCGTAGGCAAGGCGGGTGAGCACCGCGCGCTTCAGCCCCGGGAGGGTGCGGTACATCGGCCATTGCACCCGTTCGGGTAGGCTTGTGCTCATGCCCTGCACATACCACTCCGGCGAGGCAAGCCCTTCCGGCTCCAGAAAAATCTGGTGGCGATCCTTATCCGGAAACCGGCGTATTTTATCCTCAATGCTGGGGCAGTACCGCGCGCCGGTGCCCTTGATTTCCCCGCGCACCATGGGGGACAGGTGCAGGTTTTCGCGGATGATGCGGTGCGTTTCCTCATTGGTGTAGGTCAGGTAGCACCGGCGGCGGTTGACCAGCGGAAAGGCGACCCCGCTTTCCGGAACTTCCGCCGCCGTCAGAAAAGAAAACGGGGTAATGGGGTCGTCGCCGTCCTGCGGCTCCATCTGGTCAAAATCGATGGAGCGCACGTCGATGCGCGCCGGCGTGCCTGTTTTAAAGCGGCGCAGCACAAAACCCAGGTTTGTGAGCGACTGGCTGAGGCCCTCGGCGCGCAGAAGGCCCTGTGGGCCGCTTTCCTTGGTATATTCCCCAATGATAATCCGGCTTTTTAAGTACACGCCGCCGCACACCACGCAGGCGCTGCAGGGCAGCACATCCCCCGTCATGATCTTTACGCCGGTAACCCGGCCGTTTGCGGTCAGGATGTCCATGGCTTCGCCCTGCCGCACCGTCAGGTGTTCGGCAGAAAACAGGGTGTTGAGCATTTCCTCGTGGTAGCGGCGCTTGTCGGCCTGCGCGCGCAGACTGTGCACGGCTGGCCCTTTCCCGATGTTGAGCATGCGGCTTTGTAAAAAAGTGCGGTCGATGGCTAAACCCATTTGCCCACCCAGCGCGTCCAGCTCGCGCACCAGATGCCCTTTTCCGGTGCCCCCGACAGCAGGGTTGCAGGGCATAAGGGCGACACTGTTAATATCCAGCGTGAGCAGGAGCGTTTCCAGCCCCATGCGCGCGCAGGCAAGCGCGGCCTCGCACCCTGCGTGCCCGGCCCCGATGACGATTACATCCATAGAGAAACCTTCCTTTGAGCAGCGATTGCCGACGGATATCGGCTGATGAATATTGTACGCCATAACGGGGGCGCGCGCAAGGCGGTTGCGGTTTTAACCGCCGCCTTCCCGGCCGCTTGACTTACGGCGCGGGCGGCTGATTACCCGGGTTGAAAAGTGTTTACAAAGCTGTGCCGAAACGGCTATAATAACCTTAGCGACAGCCGACTGCGGGAAAAACTGAATGACCCGCCTCCACCGGCACGCGGGGAGCCGCGAGGCCGAAACGCACCGCGAAAGCGTTCCGCATCAGCCGCGCGTGTTGGGAAGGCTGTGCCGCACCGTAAAAAACACCATGCCTGTCATGGAAAGGAGCCTGCTGATGAGCTATCGGGATCAATACGAGGCCTGGCTTAATCAATTTGCCTCGGATACGGAAACGGTCACGGAACTCAGGGCGATTGCCGGGGACGAAAAGGAAAAGGAAGATCGCTTCTACCGCAGCCTAAGCTTTGGCACCGCCGGAATGCGCGGCGTGCTGGGCGCAGGGACCAACCGGATGAACGGTTACACCGTCGGCCGCGCAACGCAGGGGCTTGCCAACTATTTGAACGCGCATGGAAACCAACCTACTGTGGTCATCGCGTATGACAGCCGCCGCAAAAGCGCGGAGTTTGCCATGGAAACCGCTCTGGTGCTGGCTGCCAACGGCGTGCATGCCAAGCTGTTTGACGCCCTGCGCCCGGTGCCCATCCTGTCCTTCGCGGTGCGCCACCTGAAAGCCGACGCGGGCGTGGTGATTACCGCCAGCCACAACCCGCCGCAGTACAACGGTTACAAGGTGTATGGGCCGGACGGCGCGCAGATTGGCCCGGAAACAGCCGACGAGGTTACCGCCGCCATTGAGGCGCTGGATTACACCGCCGCCAAAAAGATCGACGCGGATACCGCCCGTGCGCAGGGTCTGCTGACCCTGATTGGCAACGCCGACGTGGACGACGAATACATTCGCCGGGTTAAAACCCTTTCCATCAACCCGGAAATTGTGCGCGACGAGGGCAAAACCCTGAAAATTGTCTACACGCCCCTCCACGGCAGCGGCAATGTGCCCGTGCGGAGGATTTTAAAGGAGATCGGCATCACCAACGTAAGCGTTGTGAAGGCGCAGGAAATGCCGGACCCCAACTTCAGCACCATCAAGGTGCCCAACCCGGAGGACCCCAACGCGTTTACCCTGGCCATTCAGCTGGCTAACGAGGTGGGCGCGGAGGTATGCTTTGCCACCGACCCGGATTGCGATCGGTTGGGTGTGGCCGTGCGCGAACACAGCGGGCAGTTCCGCCTGCTGACCGGTAACCAGATCGGCTGCCTGATGATGTATTACATCCTTTCCACCAAAAAAGCGAACGGCTCCCTTCCGGCCAACGGCGCGGTGGTCAAATCCATCGTGTCCACCCAGCTGGCCAAGCCCATCTGCGATGCGCACGGCGTAGCGCTGTTTGACACGCTGACCGGTTTTAAGTTTATCGGCGAAATGATTCAGCAGTTTGAGGATACCGGCAGCCATACGTTCCTGTTTGGTTTTGAGGAAAGCTATGGCTTCCTTTCCAGCACCTTTGTGCGCGACAAGGACGGCGTGAACGCCAGCCTGCTGATTGCCGAAGCCGCCGCCTACTACAAGGCGCAGGGCAAAACTTTGGCCGATGTGATGAACGAGATTTACCAAACCTACGGCTACTATCTGGAGCATGTGGAAAGCACCACCATGCCCGGCGTGGACGGCCTGAAGCTGATGGCCGAAGCCATGGCTCGCATCCGGAAGAATCCGCCCCGTGCCATTGGCGGCGTAAAGGTTGCGCAGGTGTTGGACATTCTTGCCGGCACGCGCACCGAGGTTGCCACCGGCAAGGTGGAAAAGCTGAGTTACCCCGAAAGCGACGTGCTCTATTTTGCCATGGAGGGCGGGCACTTTGTGTGCGTGCGCCCCAGCGGAACCGAGCCGAAAATTAAGCTGTATGTGAATGTGAACCACAGGGAACGCGCGGAGGCCGAAAAGCTGCTGACCCACCTGACGCAGGAGGCGACGAAGCTTTTGAATGCCTGAGAGCATGGCGAAATAGGTGCGGAGGCGGCCCGGGAACGGGCCGCCTCCGTTTTAGGCTGCTGAAAAACCCTCGCCGCAGCGAAAATGGGTCAAGGGCAAAGCCCCTGTGGGCGCATCGGCGTTGCTCCCTGCCCGCCGGAGGCCTGATGGGGTAACGCATTCAACGTAAGCGCCACGAGTGCCGAAGGCACAATGTGGCGCGGCTTATGAACTCAATTCGGTTTATCAGAGGTTTGAAACGGAGGCGGCCCGCAAACGAGCCGCCTCCGCCAGACTGTCAAAGAAACTGTTCTGTACAGCTGCAACGTAGCTCGCCGCCTGCGGCGGCATCGCTGAGATGCTTACGGCTACGCCGATTGGAACGTTGGGGCACCGCCCCAAACCCCGCTAAAGGACCTTCGGCCCTTTAGAATCCCACCTTTTTTAATAAGCTGACGGAGGCGACCCGCAAACGGGCCGCCTCCGCGATGATTGTTTTTTGGGCAGGGATGCTTTGGCGCCTCGCCTGATCCCGTAAAATCCCCCGCGTGCCAGTTACCCTTTCAGGTACGCCAGCAACAGCTTTTGCGCGTTTTCCAGGTCATTCAGATCCACGATTTCGCAGCTGGAATGCACGTTGCGGCTGGGGATGCTGAGGGTGCACACCGGCATGCCGCCGCGCGTGAGCTGCATGGCGCCCGCGTCCGTGCCGCCAAAGGGCAGCACTTCCCGCTGGCAGGGGATCTTCGCGCGCTTGGCGGCGGCCAGCAAAGCCTGCACCAGCTCCGGGTTGCTGATGCTGAGCATATCCATGATTTTGACGGCGGGGCCTTCGCCCAGGTTGATGGCGAGCTTTCGGTCCTCCGGCTGATCGCCGCAGAGCGTCACGTCCAGCGCGATGCCGACGTCCGGCTCCACGCTGTACGCGGCGGTTTTGCCGCCCCGGCAGCCCACTTCCTCCTGCGTGCTGAAAACGGCGATCACGGTATCCTTGCAGGGCGGCAGGGCCTGCATCAGGCTCACCAGCAGCGCGCAGGCGCAACGGTCGTCCATCGCGGGCGCGGCCAGCCGCCGCTCGCCAAGGGTGAAGCACTCCTCGGCGTAAATGGCGACGTCCCCCAGCTGCACCTTGCGCAGGGCTTCGTCCGCGCTGTTTGCGCCAATATCGATGTAATAGGTGCGCATGGAGCTGGTTTCCCCCGGCTTGAGGGGCTGCTCCACCAAAACGCCGTGCACGCCGTTTTGGAAACGCACGTGGCGCATGCGGCTGTTGGCGATGAAAATGCCGCCGACATTACTCACGCGCAGGTACCCTTCCTTTTCCGCATGGGTTACAATCAGGCCAATCTGATCCATGTGCGCGGAAAACATGATGCGCCGGCCATCCTTGGCGGTGCCCTTTTTTTCGCAGATAAGGTTGCCCAGCGCATCGCGGCGGATGCTGTCCACCTTTCCTTTCAGTAAGCTTTCAATCAGGTCGGCGACTTCGCCTTCGCGGCCGGAGGGGCCGTAGGCGGCGGTTAACTTTCTGATGAGTTCCTCCACGAAGAATCATCCTTTCTATGGCTGTGTTTCCGAATGAATGTTACAGGCTTTGCAGGTAGGCGCGGGTCAGCGCTTCCTGAGAATCGATATCGCGCACAGAGCAGACGCACGCGGGGCTGTGTATGTTGCGGCAGGGCACTGAGAGAGCCAGCGTGCGGCTTCCCGCGCCGGAACGCTGAATGGAACCCGCGTCGTTGCCGCCGGAAACAAACTGCTTGATCTGGTGGGGAATGCCCTGAGCCTCGCCGGTGGCGAGCAGGGCGCGGTACAGTTCCGCGTCGCCGATGGAGGCGTTGTCCATAAAGGAAACGCATACGCCTTGGCCCACGCGGCACACCTGCAACGCCTCCGGGGTTTCCCCAAGGTCGTTGGCGGAGGTACATTCCAAAATCAGCGCAATATCAGGCTGCACGCTGTAACCGGCGCTCACCGCGCCCCGGCAGCCGGCTTCCTCCTGGCTGGTGAAGGCGAAAACCAGATCGCCGTCATAGGGCGCGTCCAGCAGGCGTAACAGATTATACACGCCCACGCGGTCGTCAAACGCCTTGGCAAGCACGCAGCCGTCGCCAAAGGGGGTATAGGGCGTATCAAACGTGACCAGCGTGCCGGCCGGCGCTAAACGTTCGGCCTCGGCCTTGTCCTTGGCGCCGATGTCAATGTAAAGCTGTTCAATGGGCAGCACGGTTTTACGGTCCTCCGCGGTTTGCAGATGGATGGCGAGCGCGCCGATAACCCCGGGGAGCGAGGGCTTGCCCTCTGCCTCGTAACCCACGCGCACCCGCTTGGAAACCAGCACCCGCGCGTCAACCCCGCCAATGGCGCGGAAGCGGAGCAACCCTTCCTCGGTAGCGGAAATCACCATCAGGCCCACTTCGTCCATATGGGCGGCGAGCATCACGGTGGGCTTGGCGCTGTTCGCGCCCTTGCGCCGCGCGATCACGCTGCCAAGGCCGTCCAGCGTTACGGCGCTTTGCCCAAAGGCTTTTACGCAGGCGTCCAGCGCCATGCGGCGGATTTTTTCTTCCCGTCCGCTCAAGCCCTGCGCCTCACAAAGGGTTTTCAAATCCATAGCGAATCGTCCCACCCTTCATCAATTCCGGCGGCGAACTGGGCGCAAAGCCGCCCGCACTCGCGGATTACGTTGGTGTCCAAAAGCTCAACGGTGGTGTGCATATACTTGAGCGGCAAATCAATCAGCACGCAGGGGATGCCTTCGCGCGCGATCTGCACATTGTCGGTATCGGTGCCGGTGGAGCGTTCGGCCGGCTCGGTATTCAGCTTGATGCCGTTGAGGCTTGCGGTTTCCTGCAAACGTTCCAGCAGGCGGTATTGAATGAAGGGGCCGTAGGTGGCGGCGGGCGCGTCCAGCGGCACGGTGGTGTCCGGGCGGCTGGCTGGAATGGGCGCGTGGCTAACATCCATCACAATGGCCAAATCCGGGTTTACGGTGTGGGCCGCGACCTTCGCGCCCCGGGAGCCAACCTCCTCCTGCGTGGTGCAGGCAAAGACAATCTCCGCAGCGTGGCTCAGGTGTTGCAGCCGTTCGGCGGCTTCCAGCATCACGCCGACGCAGGCGCGGTCGTCCATGGTTTTTCCGGCGGCGAGGCCGTTCAGCAGCCCGATGGCCGGGCCGTTCAGGGTAACCAGATCGCCGATGTGCACCAGCTTACGCACCCGTTCAACCGGCAAGCCAAGGTCGATGTACAGATCGTCCCGCCTGTAGTTTTGCTTGCGTTCTTCATCGGTCAGCAGATGAGGGGCCTTGGCGCCGATCACGCCCGTCAGGTTCTGGGGCTTGCCGCTGTCCGGGCGACAATGCACGGTGACGGTCGCGGCTGGGAGGATGCGCGGATCCACCCCGCCAACATTGCCCATGCGAAGCGAACCGTCCTTGAGGATGTCGGTGACCATGAGGGCAATTTCGTCCATATGGGCGCACATCAGAATTTTGGGGGCGCGACCGCCCCGCGCGGGTTTGACGGTTGGGTTCAGGGTTGCCAGCACGTTAAACAGCGGATCGATCACCACGCTGTCGCACAGGGGTTCAAAGCGGGTTTTCAGCCATTGGGCTGTTTCGTACTCGTGCCCGCTGGGGCCGAACTGCGTGCTTGCCCCTTGCAGATAGGTAAGGATATCCATGCAGGTACCGCCTTTCTTTAACGGTAGGGGTTGCCGGGGGCGGCGCGCCGAGGCAGCGCGGTTGCGATGGGCGCGCTTTGCGGGGCATGCGGATTTCACTGTGGCGCGTAGGCCGCGCGGGCGACAACAGTTTTATTATACTCGCCAACCCGCGCGCGCGCAACGGAACCGGGCGCTTGCCGCGTAAAAGTACAATTCGGTCTTTTCCCCGGCGGAGGGGATGCGTCGCCGCCTACTCAGTGTTGGATGATATAGGAGCGTTTGATGGCGCGGGCGGGAATCGCCTTGCGGCCTGTTGCTCCTGATGGTCAATGGGGGCAGAGGCGCATACCGGAGCGGGCGGCGAAGGCGCGGGCGGGTTTTGGGCGCTGGGTATCGGCTCCGTATGCCGCAGGCTTGCCCCCTGTGGCCCGCGCCTGCCGGGAAGACGCTTACCGCGCGCGTCTCATGATCATCTGGATGGGAAGCTGTTAACGCATGTGTTTCCGGATCATTTGACAACCTGCCGCGCGACCGCTACAATAGGGTTTGGCAGCGTTGCGCAAGGCGTTTCACCGCATTGACGGCGCGGCCCGCGCAGGCCGGTCAGACGCTGGCCCAAGGAATCAGCAAATGCCTTTGCCGCCGCCAAAGCGCGCGGCAGAGAGAACAGGATTTGGATATGGAGATCAAACGCCGTTTAGCCGTGCTTGGCAGTACTGGCAGCATCGGCACACAGGCGCTGGACGTGGCCGCGCGCCATGCGGAGCGCTTTGAGGTGGTCGCGTTAACCGCGCACGGAAACCGGGAAAAGCTTTTTGAGCAGGTGCGGGCGTTTCGGCCCGCGTTTGCGGCGCTCACGGACGGGCGGTTTACCATGGCGGATGTGCCGGAGGATTTGCGCTTTTGCCGCTGGTCGTTCGGCCGGGCCGCGCTTTTGGAGGCGGCCGCGCTTTCCGAGGCGCAGGATGTGCTTGTGGCCGTGGTGGGTATGGCGGGGCTGGAAAGCGTGCTGGCCGCGCTGGCGCAAAAAAAGCGGGTGCTGCTTGCCAACAAAGAAGCGCTGGTCGCGGGCGGCCAGTTGGTGACGGACGCGGCGGCGCGGGCGGGCGAACACACCCTGCTGCCGGTGGACAGCGAGCACAGCGCCGTTTTTCAGTGCTTGCAGGGCGCAGGCTCAAACCCCATGGAAACCCTCTACCTCACCTGCTCGGGCGGGCCTTTCCGCACTTTGGGCAAGGCGGAAATTGACCGCGCCACCCGGGAGCAGGCGCTCCGGCACCCAACGTGGACCATGGGGCAAAAGATCACCGTGGACTGCGCAACGCTGTTTAACAAAGCGCTGGAAGTGATCGAGGCGCGTTATCTGTTTCACGTGGAACCATCGCAGATTCAGGTGCTGATTCACCCGCAAAGCGTGGTGCACAGCGCGGTCGGTTTTGCGGACGGGGCCGTGCTGGCGCAGCTCGGCACGCCGGACATGCGCCTGCCCATCCTGTACGCGATGGCCTACCCGGACCGCTTGCCGACGGGCGGCCCGAAGCTGGACTTTTTTACCCTGAAGGAGCTTACGTTTGAACGCCCCGATCCGGTGCGTTTTCCCTCGCTGCGGCTGGCGTATGAATGCCTCGCGGCGGGCGGCGCGGCCTGCTGCATGCTCAACGCGGCCAATGAGGAAGCGGTTGGCGCGTTCTTACGGGATCACGGCCCGTCGCCCGTGACGGTGGGCCGGATCTACGCCGTGGTGGAGGAAACGCTGCAACGGGTGGGCAACCTCCCCGCCGGCACGCTTGGGCAGGTGCTGGAGGCAGACCGCCGCGCAAGGGAAGTTGCCCGCGCGCTGCTGACCTGAGTTTTTGAAGTGACAACGGGCGCATGGCGGTGGGACGGCCCGTGCGCGCGCCCCGGAAGCCGAGTTTTCAAAACCGACGCGGCGTATTTTGCCGCATGGAGGGATTGCGGATGACCATCCTGTATGTTTTGCTGGCGATTGTGCTCTTGGGCGTGCTGATTACGGTGCATGAGTTTGGCCATTTTGTGGCCGCGCGCCTGACCGGCATCGCCGTGAAGGAGTATTCCATCGGCTTTGGCCCCAAGCTTGTGCAGTGGAAAAGCAAAAAGCATGAAACGCTGTTTACCGTGCGCCCCTTTCCGCTGGGCGGCTACTGCATGTTTTACGGCGATGAAACCGATCAGGGCAACGCGGACGATCCCCGCGCGTTTGACAAGGCGGCTGTTTGGAAGCGGATGCTCACGGTGTTTTGCGGCCCGCTGATGAACTTTGTGCTTGCCTTCGCGGTCGCGCTGTGCCTGATGGCCGGATACGGCTACACCGTGGCGCAACCCTTTGTGGATAACGTGGAGGTAAACATGCCGGCGGCGGAGGCGGGTTTGCAGCCCGGCGACGTGCTGACCGCCGTGAACGGTCAATCGATCGGCATTGGCGACGCGAACGGGCTGACCGAGGCCATCTCGGCCGCGCCCGCCGGGCAAAGCGTGACGCTTACGGTAACGCGCGACGGTCAAAGCCTGAACCTGACTGTTACCCCGGTGTATGATGAATCCGCCCAGCGCAACCGGATCGGCATTGGCATTCAGGCATACGCGCGCTTGCAGGCGGGCGAGGTGATCCCGGCCGCGTGGAACAGCTGTGTGTATGCGTCCACCGTGATTCTGGATTCGCTCGGTAAGCTTGTGACCACCGGCGAGGGCGCGAACGACGCCGCCGGCCCCGTGGGCGTGGTGCAGATGGTGGCGCAGCAAACGCAACAGGGCGGGTTTGAGATATTCCTGAACCTCGCGGTGATTATCAGCATCAACCTTGGCTTAGTGAACCTGCTGCCCATCCCCGGGCTGGACGGCAGTCGGCTGGTGTTTATGCTGCTGGAAGCGATCCGCCGCAAGCCGATCAACCGCAAAATTGAAAACACGGTTCATCTGGTTGGGTATGCCTTGCTGCTGGGGTTGATGATCTTTTTCACCTTCCGGGACGTGGGGCGCATCATCACCGGTTAACGCGTGGTATCAAATCGCGTTGAACCGCGCGCGCGGCGGACGGAGAGCGGAAGGCTGGGGCCAGCCCGCCCCGAGCTGAACGGCCAGCCCGCGCCGCTGTGTTGCGCCCGGCCCGCCGGGCAACGGCGCGCCGACGGGCGCATGTTGCACAAAACGGTCAGGATGGCAGTTGCGGGCCGTGGCCGGCGCATGGTATAATCATGCTACGAAACTGAATGAACCGTTATTGACGGTGGCGTTTACGCGAGGAGGAAAGGGTTGATGAGGGTCACCCTGAAAGAATACTTCAAGCAGAACTTCAACGTGCCAAACACGTTAACGCTCATACGCATGCTGATGATCCCTTTGTACCTGATCCTGTTTTCCAACGGGATGAAATATCCGGCGCTGATCATCTTCTTAGCCGCTTCGCTTACCGATTTGCTGGATGGGCTGATTGCCCGGATGTACCACCAGATCACCAATCTTGGCAAGCTGCTGGATCCTCTGGCCGATAAGCTGATGATCCTGACCGTGATGTTTTCCATGGCGATTGGCAACGCCGCCATCCCGCCGGTGGTTCCGTGGGCGGCGGTGTGCATTTTGCTGGGCAAGGAGTTTTTGTTGATGCTGGGCGGGCTGCTGATGCTCAGGCGCAACATTGTGGTGTATTCCTACTTTATTGGAAAAGCGGCGCACTGCCTGTTTATCGCCGGGCTTACGGCCACGTTCTTCCATGATTGGCTGGCGGCTCGGTTTAGCGGCTGGCCCATGACGCCCGACCTGATCCTGCTGTGGACGGCGGTCGTGTGCACGCTGTGCGCATTGGGGTTTTATGTGGCGGATTCCATCCGCAAGCTCAACCGTTCGGGGGCGAACCCCTGAACCGGCGCCGGGCCGGCCGGGGCTCCGGCATGCCTCAACCGTTTCCGTTTAACGCCCGCCTGCCGGTTGGTTCAGGCGGGCGTTTGCTATGGCTCGCCGTCGGGTTTTTCGGCGTGGCTTGCTCAGCTTGCGCCGGTTGCGCCGGTTGCGCCGGTTGCGCCTTGGGCGCTCGGCGTTGATCCAAGGGGATGGGTTAAACCGCGTGGCGGTATGAAAGCCCGTGGAGCGGGGGGCACGCCGCAAAGTGGCCGCGCTTGGGTGCGGGAGGCTCAACTTGCGCAGCCCAAAGCCGTAAACCGGCCCGGGGGTTATCAGGCGCGGGGTAGCGCGCATAACCGCGTTTGGGCGCGGGAAGCGCAAACCGCGCAGTCCACAGCTGTAACCGGCCCGGGGGTTATCAGGCGCGGGGTAGCGCGCATAGCCGCGCTTGGGTGCGGGAAGCGCAAACTGTTTATTTCATGGCCGCAAACCCGCTTGGCGGTTCACTTGCGAGAAAGCCTAATTGGCAGGAGGGAAAGGCGTATGAATCCATACCGGTTGACGCGTTGGTTGGCGGCGCTTCTCTGCCTGTTATGGTTTGCGGGGTGCGCGCCGGGGGCGCGGGCCGCGAGCGCATTGCCCGCCGCTGCGGCTGCGCCCGCCGCGACGGTTATGCCGGCCGGTACCCCCGCGCCTGCCTCGTTTGCCCATGCCTACGGCGTGTTTTTAAGCTGCGACGCGTCGCAGGCGGAACGCTTCGCCCCCTACCAAACTGTGGTGATCGACGCGGCCTATTTTACCGCGAAGGATATTGCTGCCCTGCACCGCGCGGGGCATACGGTGTTCACCTACCTGAATGTAGGCTCGCTGGAAAGCTTTCGCCCGTATTACGACCGGTTTGTGAACGACACGCTCGCCCCCTACGAGCACTGGGAGGAGGAGCGGTGGATGGATGTGTCCAGCGTGGCATGGCAGACCTTCCTGACGGACACGCTGGCCAAAACGGATCTGGAACTCGGAGTGGACGGCTTTTTCATTGACAATTGCGACGTGTATGCCCTGTACCCCACGGAGGCTGTTTTTAACGGCCTGTCGGCGGTGCTCCGCGCTCTTGTGGACACCGGAAAAGCCGTGATTATCAACGGCGGCGACGTGTATGTGGATGAATATGCCCGCCGGTACGGCGGCATTGCGGATATCATGACGGGGGTGAATCAGGAAACGGTTTTCAGCGCGATCCACTTTGACAAAGGCACGTTTTCCCGCGCCGGCAAGGAGGATCACGCGTATTTTACCGCCTATGTGGAGCGGGTCGCCGCGTTGGGCGGGAAGGTATACCTGCTGGAATACACCAAAAATGCGAAGCTGATTGCTGAAATCCAGGCGTACTGCCGGCAGAAGGGGTTTGACTGCTACGTTTCCGATTCGGTTGAGCTGGATTAGGGGCACGCCGGGCCTCAGGGCGGCCTGAACCGACGGCGTGGGGCTTTGCCCGCGTGACGTTTCGCTTGCGCAACCTCCCGGGGCGTGGTATCATCCTTGCATATGCGCAGCGGGAAAGGGGTGTTGGCCGGCATGGAAAGGCAAAGCTTATCGGACGCGGGGCGCGGGCACGCGCTGGCGTTTGGCACCATTCTGGTGTGGGGCGCCACGTTTATCGCGTCCACAGTGGCGCTTCGCACGCTTTCCCCGCTCGAGCTGCTCAGCCTGCGCATGGCGATTGCCATTTTGGTGCTGCTGGCGGTAAACCCGCGCCCGCTGAAACTGGTGGATCGCAGGCACGAATGGTATCTGCTGGGCGCGGGGCTGTCCGGGGTTACGCTGTATTTTCTGTTCGAAAATCTGGCGCTCACGTACACCTATTCCTCCAACTGCAGCGTCATTATTTCCACCGCGCCTTTTTTTGTGGCGATCGCCAGCCGGCTGTTTTTAAATGAAGCCAAGCTGAGCCGCTCGTTTTTCTGGGGGTTTGCGGTAGCCATGGCGGGCGTGTGTCTGGTATCCTTCGCCGGGCAAAGCCTGAAGCTGAACCCGCTGGGCGATGGGCTTTGCATTTTGGCGGCGGTTTCGTGGGCATTCTACTCGGTGTTTATTCGCAAACTGGAAGGGTACGGGTACAATACCCTGCTGGTGACGCGGCGCATTTTTCTTTACGGGCTTTTGTTTATTGTGCCGCTCGCGCCGCTGATGGGTTACCATATCGAGCTTGCCGATGTGCTCAACCCCAATACGCTGATAAGCGTGCTGTTTCTGGCGCTGATCGCCAGCGCGCTTTGCTTTGTGACATGGAACACGGCGGTGCGGCTGATCGGGCCGATTCGGACCAGCGCGTACATCTATCTGACGCCTGCGGTGACCATCTTTTTTGCTAAGCTCATCCTGAACGATCCCATCCACCCGCTGGCGATCGTGGGCGCGGCGCTGACGCTGATCGGGCTGATGATTAGCCAGCGGCGGCGCTGACCGCCCGGCGCGCGTAATTTTACAGGTGTGGAAAGCCCCGCCCCGCCGTGGGTGGTGGCAAAGCAGCATAGTTGTGGTATAATAAGCCGACGGTTGCGCGCGTATTTTGCAGGGCCGTATCGCGCCTTGTGCCGCGGCCCCGCGCTGCCGGACAGGCTGCGCAGAGGAGGAAACCCGATGTTTGGAAAGTTCATGAATAATTATTTCTACGGTAAAAGCGGCAAAGGCGATTACACCAAGGAGGATTTGCCAAGCACCCGAATGCAGCTGTTCCGGGAAATGCTGCGCGCGCGTTTCAGCGGTCTGGTGCGGCTGAACCTGATTTACATGCTGGTTTGGATACCCACCATGGCGGTGATCGCGTACCATGTGATGGTGTTTTATTCCGTGATGTCCGGGCTGGTGGATTTGCAGGCCCAAGTGGATGCGGGCACGTTGACCGCCGCGGCGTTTGCCACCCAGCAGGCGCTCTTTTCGGACGCGGTGAAGGCGATTATCCTGCGCTGCCTTCTGTACCTGATCCCCTGCCTTGCGATTACCGGGCCGTTTACCGCCGGGCTGAGCCTGATTACCCGCAACTGGGCGCGCGACGAGCATGCCTTTATCTGGAGTGATTTTAAGGACGCTGTGCGGGACAACTGGAAACAGGCGTTGGCCACCAGCGCCATCACGGGTCTGATCCCGATGGTGGTGTATGTGTGCTGGATGTTTTACGGCGAGTTCGCCTCCACCAATGCGCTGTTCCTGATTCCGCAGGTGCTGACGTTGACGCTGGGCGCGCTGTGGATGATGAGCCTGCTGTATACCTATCCGTTGATCGTTACCTACCAGCTGAAATACCGCGATGTGTTGCGCAACAGCATCCTGTTGACCATTGGCCGCCTGCCGGGCACGCTTGGGTTCAAGCTGCTGTCGGTGTTGCCGGTGGTGATCGCCGCCGTGGTCAGCGTGCTTACGCCGTACCTGCAATGGGCGGTGCTGATTTGCCTGCTCTACTACGCCGCGCTCGGTTTCGCGCTCAGCCGTTTTGTGGGCGCAAGCTTTACCAACGCCGTGTTTGACAAGTACATTAACGTGAAGATCGAAGGCGCGCAGGTGAACCGCGGCCTGTACGTGGAGGAGGACGACGACGAGGACGGGGAGGACGCCGACGGCTCCAACCCCCCGACCGAACCGTAACGGCGCGGCAACCCCGCTAAAGCGCTTTACCCGACCGAACCGTAACTTTGCGGGAATCCCAGCCGCGAAGATTAACCCGACCGAACCGTAACGGCGCGGCAACCTCTGTTGCGGAGGCTGGCCCGGCCACCCGCGCGCCCTGAGCGGCGGCGCGAACCCCCGGCTTTCCCACACGCCTTCCAGGGTGTTTCCGCGCGCCTGCCGGCCCTTTGCGGCTTACGTCGGCGCGCTGAAAAGCCCTGCGGCGGGTGGGTTCTTGCGTGCGTGGGCACAGTATGTTGATTTTGAGGTGACGCTTTTGTATACAGCCTTCGCATCCGTCTATGATCGGCTGATGGCCGATGTGGACTATCAGGCGTGGGCGGGTTTTTATCAGACCCTGCTTTCGTTGTATGGCCTGCGCTCCGGAAAACTGTGTGAATGCGCCTGCGGCACCGGCGGGCTGACCCTTCCGCTGGCGGCGATGGGGTATCAGATGACCGGCGTGGATATTTCAGAGGAGATGCTTTTTGAAGCCAGCCAGAAAGCGCGCCGCGAAGGCGCGATGATCCCCTTTGTGCGGCAGGATATGCGCAGCCTTCGGCTGCACCGCCAGATGGACGGGGTGCTTTGCACCTGCGACGGGATCAATTATCTGCCTTCCCCCGAGGATGTGCTGGCGTTCTTCTGCGCGGCGTTTGCGGCCATCCGGCCCGGCGGGGCGCTGATTTTCGACGTGAGCACCCCGTACAAGATGGAGTGCGTGCTTGGCGACAATTTTGTGGGCGATGAAACCGCCGATATCGCCTATCTGTGGAAGAACGCGTTCAACCCTGAAAACACCAGCGTGGAAATGGCCCTTTCCATTTTTACCCGGCAGGAAGGGGAAACCTACCAGCGCATCAGCGAACAGCAAACGCAGTACGGTTACAGCATCGAAACCTTTGAGACGCTTTTAACCCGGGCGGGCTTTGCGGATATCCGCATCTTTGGGGACGGCACGTTCGCCCCGCCCGCGCCCAGCGAGCAGCGCTGGCATATCGCCGCCCGGAAACCCGTGCCGCAGGATGCCGACCCGGCAGAATGACGCGGCGGAGAGGGCGGCCGACCCGCGCGCGCCCTGTTACCCGAACCTAAGCCCAGTGTTAAAGGAGAAATCATGGAAAACCAAGACCGAACGATTCATTTTACCCTGTCGGACGGCGCGGTGCGCGGGCTTTTGATCCAAAGCACGCAAACAACACGCGAGGCGCAACGCCTGCACAGCCTGAGCGCCGTGGCCACAGCCGCGCTCGGCCGCTCGCTTACCGCGACCGCGATGCTCGCGGCCACGCTGAAGGAGCCGGGTTCCTCCGTGACGCTCACCGTGGATGGGGACGGCCCGCTGGGCAAAATTTTATGCGTCGGGGATGGCGAAAGCGTCCGCGGTATGGTGATGAACGGGGCGGTCAGCCTGCCGCTGCGCAACGGCAAGCTGGACGTGGGCCGCGCTGTGGGCCGGAAAGGCCGTCTTGGGGTCGTGAAGGATTTGCGCCTGAAAAACCCCTACATTGGGCAGATTGAATTGCAAACCGGAGAAATCGCGGCCGATCTGGCATGGTATTATGTGCAAAGCGAGCAAAGCCCCTCGCTGGTGAGCCTCGGCGTAATCGCGTCCGATACGGACGTGGGCTCCGCGGGCGGCCTGCTGCTGCAACCCATGCCGGGTTGCCCGGACGCCGTGGTGGACGAGCTGGAGCTTCGTTCCCCCATCTTTGGCGATATCGCTGCGGAATTGCAGCACGAGCCGTTGGAATCGCTGCTGGGGCTATGGTTTAACGGCCTTACCCCTGTTGCGCTGGAAACCCGGCCGCTGGCCTACCGTTGCCACTGTTCCCGTTCCCGTATGGAACAAGCGCTGATTTCGCTGGGCGAAGAGGAACTGAAAACGATGATCGCCGACGATGTGAACGGCGCGGAGCTGGTGTGCCATTTTTGCAACACGAAGTATTCGTTTTCCACGCAGGATCTGTTGCGCTTGCTCAACCGGATTCACTGAAAGCAGGCGGCCCCGAAACCCGCGACAGGCAAGTCCTTGCCAGATCACGGCCTGGCCATCGCATCCGCTTGGCGTAAAATGCCGGCGCCGTTTTACGCCTTGCCGTTTGCGGTTGGGGCGGACAAGGCGATAACCCTTTCCATATTCAGCGTAAGATCACTGTTTTTCAGGGGCGAGGCTGAAACGGCGCGCTGGACTGAAACGTCGATGCCGCGCGCGCTGAGCCGAAATTGCGTTGCCGCGCGAAACCCGTTCTGCCAAGGAGAAAGCAATGAGTGAAAAAATCGGAGAAGTGTTTAAATTGCAGCGCCCCAGCGCTTATTGGGTGGGGCGCGCGGCTCGCCATCACCGGGAAGGCAACCGCCGCCGCGCGGCGGCGCTGCTTCGGCACGCGGTTGCCCTTGCCCCCACGGACAGCGATCTGCGGCTGGAATACGCCCGCACCCTTCAGGAGATGGAATGCTACGAAGCCAGCAACCGCGCGGCGTTTGGCGCGCTTACGCTGGACCCCCGCCGCTATGCCTGCTACGGCCTGATTGGGCGCAACATGCTGGCCTTGGGGTATGAGCAGGAGGCGATGGACGCGTTTTCCCGCTACCTGTGGGCAGTGAAGAAATCCGGCGGGGTTTCGGAATTTGACGAAGAACTGGACCAGCTGGAAGCGTTTGAAGCCGATCCGCTCCATTTGCGGGCCAGGCATGAAACCCAATTGGAAATTGCGAGCCGTCGCCTTGCGAGCGGCGAATTTGCCGGGGTGGAGCGCGCGCTCAGGCGCGCGGGGCCAACCCGTAACGCGGATGACCGGTACGATTCGCTCTGGGCGCTGCTGTACCAGGCCAGGGGCGAGGAAGCGGCGGCCATGAAAAGCGCGACCCGCGCCTGCCGCCGTAACCCCATGAGCGCCCGCGCCCGCTGCACGCTGGCCGGGGCGTACTGCATGGCCGGCAGGCGCGCCAGAGGCGCGTCCGCTTTGCTGGCGGCCGCGCTACGTTGCGAAACCGCGCAGGATGAACAGCTGTTTTGCTATTCCGCCGTAAGCCTTGGGTTTCCCGAGCTTGCGCTTTGCGTGCTTCGGCGTTCGCTCAAGGTAAGCCCGGACCGGCTGCCGGCGGTGTATAACGCCTGCGTGGCCATGCTGAAGCTGGGGCGGATGGACGCCGCGGAGCCGCTGATCCACCAGTGCCGCGATCTGGACCCGACGGATGTGCCCGCCCGCCTCACGGCGCGTATGATGGAGCAATGGCGCGCCCTGGGGCTGGACGGAAAACAGGCGGCCACCGTCGCCAAGGCAGTCCCGTTTTATCCGCTGCTTTCCCCGGCGGCCAGCAATGATTGCCTCGCTCAGCTTGC
Organism: Candidatus Limiplasma sp.; assembly: GCA_035353615.1. GTDB lineage: Bacteria > Bacillota > Clostridia > Christensenellales > Aristaeellaceae > CAXXOK01. The sequence goes on along the minus strand of DAOPZY010000007.1, from coordinate 66,733 downwards.
GCAGGCCCTGAACGAAGGCGTGGAAGCCTTCTGCGAGCGTTTGCAGGCGGACGATAGCCTGTACGGGGTGCTTTTGTACGAGCTGGGCAATCCGGAGCATCAGGTGGAACGGCTGATTCCCATGCTGGCGGCCAACCTGCCGCGCGAATTTGCCGAGCGCCTGCTGCGGGAGGTGCTTGTGCAGCCCACGCAGGGTGACAGCGTGAAGCGGTTTGCCGCGATGTCCCTGATCCGCATTGGGGCAAACCCGCCGTTTGTGGTGTGGCACGCTGGGCGGATTGCCGAGATTGATCCTTCGGTGCACAACCGGCATGGCGTGAGCTTTTCCCGCTTGATGCTGATCCGCCGCATGGCGGATATTCAACGGAAAACCGGTGATTTTCGCCTGATGACGCACGCGCTGCACATCCTGTGCCGCATGGGCGCGCGCAGGCGGCTTGGCGTGGTGCGCGATGCCGACGGCGTTTTCCGGGCCGCGCTGGAGCAACATTACCTCATCACCTATCAACTGCCGGACAATCAACGCCTCAAGGGCCTGCTGCGGTACGCGGCGGACACGCGCCGGCGGGTGCGCGCGGCGTTTCACATGATGTGCAAACTGGTGCCTCTGCCCCCGAACCGCGGTAACTGACTGCCCGTCACGGCGGGCGCATCTGAGAAGGAGGGACCCCCTTATATGGAACTGATCGATTTCGACGCCCATTTCAGCCAGACCCTGAGCGAGTGGATCGAAGCAAACCGCGCCAGGTTTAAAAATGCCGAAGCTATGGAGGACGCCGCGCCGGAGGCGTACCAGACATGGCTGGAAACGCCGGCCGATTGGCTTGGCGGCGTTGCGCCGATCGATTATTTCGCCCGGTTTGACGATGCGAAGATGCTGACGGACTGGCTGCTTGCCTATGCCAACAGCGATACGCCCATTCCCGACCTGCTGCTGGACCGGCTGGAGGAGTTGAACAACGAAGCGCCCATTCTGGCGCTCCTGCGTGACGAAGCCGCGCCCTGCGAGGCGCGCATGCACGCCGTGGACATGCTTAGGCAGCTGGACAGCCGCGCGCCAATGGTGGATTACATCCGCTGGCAGGTGGAGCGCGCACAGGATGAAGATTTGCTGGATAACGCGCTGGAAAGCCTGCGCAGCATGGGCGAGGAGGTGCGCCGCCCGGCAAAGATCGCCTTTGTCGCCGCCGATGACGCCGGCAAGGAGGCGCTTTTGGACGTGCTGGCCGATTTTTTACCCTGCGACGAGGACGCGCTCGCGTTTGCCCTGCGCCAGTTTCAGGCTGTGCCGGAAAAGCGGGCGCTGTACGCCGGCTATCTGGGCAAAATGGAGGACGACCGCGCCCTTGCGCCGCTGATGGACATGGCGGAGGCCGAAGGGCTATCCTACATTGATTTTATCGAAATTCGCAACGCGATCGAGCGGCTGGGCGGCGAAGCCCCTGTCCGGGATTTCGACGATCCGACCTATCACGCCGTGAAACGGCTGCAAAAGCTGTAACAGGCAAGCCGTATCCGGTAAAAAGCGTGTAAATACGGCTTTCGGGAATGGCATGACAATGGCGGCGGCAGGGTTTTGCCCTGCGCGGGTCGAACCTTTTACGCGGCGAACCGGCGTGAAATAGGGCTTTCAGAGAAGCCCTGCTCGCGCGGCCGGAACCATTGCCGCAGAACTGCAACGATCGCCCTGAAAAGGGCAAGGATGCCGCGACCGCGCGCGTTTGCGCGGCCGGCAACGCAACCTGTACTGGGAGGTACTATGATTACATTAGAAGAAGTAAAGAAGAACGAGAGCATCCGCGCGCTGGTGAAGGCCGGCAACCGGTATCTGGAGGCGCTGGGGTATACCGATCACGGCCCGAGGCATTTAAGCTATGTGAGCCGGATTTCCAGCTACATCTTGAAAGCGCTGGGGTACAGCGAGCGTGAAATTGAGCTGGCCGCCATCGCCGGCTGGGTGCACGATGTGGGCAACAGCATCAACCGGCACGATCACGGCCCTAACGGAGCCATCCTGCTGTTTCCCATCCTGAAGGATGTGGGGCTGAGCATTACGGATACGGTGGAAATCATCACCGCCGTAGGCAACCATGAGGAGGAAAGCGGCAGCATTTCCAGCGCTGTGAGCGCCGCGCTGGTGATTGCCGACAAGAGCGACGCGCACAAGAGCCGCGTTCGCAACGGCCGGCCGGACCCGACCGATGTGCACGACCGCGTCAATTTTTCCATACAGCAAAACGAGGTAACGGTTGACCGCAAGGCCAAGCTGATCCGGCAATCGCTGACAATGGACCGTTCCAGCAGCGTGCTGGAATACCTGAGTATTTATATGCCGCGCATTATTATGTGCGAAAAAGCGGCCGCCTTTTTGGGGCAGGAGTTTCAGCTGGTCATCAACGGCCACGCGGTGAATAACCAATCGCCCGAACCGCAGGTGACCGTCGCGCCGTAGGGGACAAGCGGAGGCGCGCAGTTGACGGTGTGCAAACTACGGCAATTACCCAATGGCGCGCAACCGGCAGCTTGCAACAGACGGCGCGTAACCTACTCCGCACAACGGATGGCATGCAACCAAAAGCGCGCAACGGGCGGCGCGTATCGGACGGCGCGTACTTTACGCTCCGCAACGGGCAGCGCGCAACGTACAGCGCGGGCATAGCCGCATGCCGGTGGGGCCTCCGGCCGCTTCCATCCGCGCGCGATCGGTTTATACAAGGAGGCCTCCCGATTTCGCGGGTCGCGGCTGGTTGAGCCGCGCATCGGCCCCCGAAGCCTTTTCTGGAAAGCGAGGAACGTACAGCCATGATCTGTGAACGCTGCGGAAGTTATCTTCCCGACGACGCGATCCTCTGCGATGTGTGCGGCGCGATGCCGCACCGCCGCAGCAACACCGGCGAAACCGGGGTGCGGGCCATCCGGCAGGGCCGCCGCAACGCTTCGCCCGCGCCCCTGCCGGACGAATCCCGCGCGGATATTCCCGAATATGGGGATTATGATATGTCGCCGCTTCCGGTGGAGCAGGAGCGCGGCGTGCGCCGCAAACCGCCCAAGCCCGCCAAACCTACGCTGGACACGTTTGCCAGCCGCCCCAACACCCACCGGGGCGTGCCGGTGCGCGGTAATGTGCGCACGCGGCAGGTGGTTTCCCACCACGGCAAGGCGAAGGTGGTATCGCAGCACCCGATTAACTGGATGCTGATTGGCGTGATCTGCGTGGGGCTGCTGATCGCGGCCGCCGGCGGATACCTGCTGTACCTGAACTCGTCGGATTCCGGCCAGCGCATGACCGCGCGCAAGCGCGTCATGGCTGCCAGTGAGCAGATGCTGGAGCTGGCCGCAAGCACCGACGCCGTTCGGGAAACCGAACGTAACGCCCTGCTGAAGGATTGGAACGACGCTCCGGCGCAGGCCTACTGGCTTGTGGGGCAAGAATACATGGATATGGGCGACATGGAGGACGCGATCATGGCCTTTCGCGTGGCCAACGTGATCGATCCGGAAAACTATGATGGGCTGATGCTGCTGGGGTCCGCGTACGAGCTGAACAATATGGACGATCAGGCTGAGGCGCTTTACAAAACTTTGATTGATACCGTCAGCCCCGCGCGTTCCGAGGCCTATACGGCGCTCATCAACATCTATCTGGACAATAACCGCGATCCCGAAGCCGCCGCGGTGATGCTGGAAGCCTACAACAATACCGATAAGGACAGCTTCCGGCAGCAGCGCAAGGATTTTATCCCCAACTCGCCTCAGGTGGATACGGCGCATACCTCCGGCCGCTATGAGCTGGAGCAGCAAATCACGGTCACCTCGCCGCAGGGGTATGATATTTATTACACCCTGGATGACAGCGCTGTTTTGCCCAAGGATGGCAAGCTGGTGACCAACAACACCGTCACCATCCCCGAGGGCACGTATAACCTGCGCGCTGTGTGTGTGGTGGAGGATCTGGTCAGCGATGAAATGAAAGTCTCCTACACCGTTTATTACCCAACCCCTTCCGCGCCTAAGAGCAACCTTGCCCCCAACACCTACACCAAGCTGAAAACCGTCTCCATCCGCGCTGGCGACAGCACCGACACCAAGGAGCAACGGCGCAAAAAAACCAAGGAACAGCTGGCCATGGAGGATAATCAGACCTTCTATTACACCATCGACGGCTCCCAGCCGGACCCGGCCATCAGCCCCAAGTTTGACGGAACGCCCATCACGCTGCCTTCCGGCAGGGTTACCCTGCGCGCGATTGCCGTCAACGGGTACGGCAAACAGTCCAGCACCATGGAGGTTGGTTACAAGTTTGAGGTGAAACCGTATCCGCTGGAAATGTACGGCGGCGAGGATACGTTCTCCGGCTTTGCGCTGAACGATACGGTTATCGAGGATTTTAAAACGCAGTTTGGCGAGCCGAAATCCACGACCGATACCACTTACCTTACGCTGGATATGCAGGCGCAGCATCTGGAATACGACTGGGGTTACGCCGTGTTTTTACTGGATGGCAACCAGTGGCAGCTGGTGCGCATTGAAATGAACCGGGACATCGCAACCGGCCCGCGCGGCGTTGGCATTGGCAGTTCCGAAGGTGAAATCACCGCCGCGTTTAAGGATTTTGGCATGCCGGTGAATCAGGACGGAAGCCGTAACCTGTATTACGAAGGGCAGAACGTTGGCGTTGTGCTGAACAATGCGGACGGGACCCGCACCGTGCAATATACCTGCACCAACCTTGAAAACAAGCTGTGGGTGCTTCAGTACCAGCTGAGCGGCGGGCGCTGCGTTAAGATCGATCATTTCTACAAACCGTAAGGCGGTTATTTCTGGCGCGTAGCAGTGGCCACTCCTTTTAAACGCGTCCGGCAGGGTCGAGGCGCGCTCGCGGAGGGTGGCAACCCGGATCACGCGGCGGCGCGCTGTCGAAAGCGGAGGATGAAAATGACGGACATCAAGCGGGAAAAGGCGTTACGGGCCATGGGCATTCTGGGGATTGTGAGCCTGATTTCGTATACGGCGGCAGTGCTGTTCGCGCCGCTGGCCTACCCCGGCTATCAGTGGATGCGTCAGGCGGTCAGCGACCTGAGCGCAAACAACGCGCCCTCCCGCACGCTGTGGAACCAGCTGGCGAGCCTGTACAACCTGTGCGGGTCGGCGGCGCTTTTGATGATTTGCGTGTATGTACAGGGCAAATTGACGCGAACATTGCGCACCGGGCTTTACGCCTTCACGCTGATGCAGTGGATCAGCGCGGTCGGCTACGCGATGTTCCCCCTGACCGACAGCGGTTATGCGGGCACCTTTCAGGATGGGATGCACCTGGCGGTGACCGCCGCGGTGGTTATGCTGTCCATTGCTTCGCTGGTAACGCTGATGGCAGGCGGATACCGCAGACGCGCGTATGTTTCGCTGGCGGTGTGGGCCACGGTTGCGCTTGGGTTGATGTGCCTGGGCGCGGTGGGCATGAACCTTGTGCCCAAAGACCTGTTTGGCGTAACGGAACGGTGCAGCGTCTTTGCGGCTACCGGGTTTACGGCTGTGTTAGGGGTTTATCTGCTGCAAGGGTTTCGGGGTTTCCGCGCGAATCCCGCTTTGGATAAGGCACGGGATCAGGGATAATCATAGCGATACCCCCGCGTCGGCGGCGATGGGTCAAGATCGAAGGCCTGATGGGGTGTATCGGCGTTGCCCCATGCCCGCAGGTGGATCAGCGTCGCAAACATTAAGCAAAGAAAGCGCGCCCTATTGTGCCTACGGCACTCGGGGCGCGCTTTTGGGTTTATTTGGAATGAATAGATTGCGCGTTTTGATTTGCAGGCGGGGGATGGGGCGGTTTCTGGGATTTCCGCAATGTGCTGTTGCCGCTCGCCTCATAGCCCTGCGGGCTGTTCGCTCGCTTGTTGGCTTTACGCTGCTGCATTGAGCTTTGGGGTTCCGCCCCAAACCCCGGCAGGAGCTTTGCCCCTGCACTCTGACAAGGGCATCGCCCTTGACCCGGTTCCGCTGCGGCGGGGAGAAAGATGATACGCAAACCTCGGCAATGCGTTTTAACCGCTCGCCTCATAGCCCTGCGGGCTGTTCGCTCGCTTGTTGGCTTTACGCTGCGACGTTGAGCTTTGGGGTTCCGCCCCAAACCCCGGCTGGAGCTTTGCCCCTGCACCCCGACAAGGGCATCGCCCTTGACCCGGTTCCGCTGCGGCGGGGAGAAAGATGATACGCAAACCTCGGCAATGCGTTTTAACCGCTCGCCTCATAGCCCTGCGGGCTGTTCGCTCGCTTGTTGTCTTTACGCTGCGGCGTTGAGCTTTGGGGTTCCGCCCCAAACCCCGGCAGGGATTTCATCCCTGCACCCTGACAAGGGCTTCGCCCTTGACCCGGTTCCGCTGCGGCGGAGGTTGCGCTGGGTTGATTTTTACAGCATCTTTTTGCGCTTGAAATAGATCATGCTGACCATCACAAACAATACGCTTAACACAATCACCAAAGGATACCCGAACCACCAGTTCAATTCCGGCATGTGCTTGAAATTCATGCCGTACCAGCCCGCAATCAGCGTCGGGGGCAGGTAGACCGTGGCCAGAACCGTCAGCATCTTAATCACGCGGTTCAGCTGATAATCCATCGCCGCCTGATACGCTTCCCGCAATTGGGTCAGCGAATCGCGCAACAGCTGCACGCTCGCGTTGAAACGCTGCACCCGGCCGGTGAACATGGCGATATAACGCAGCGAGCCTTCCTCAAAAATATCGTTCTCGTTTTCCTGCAATTCCTCGCCAATGTCAATCAGCTGCTCATAATAGTTGCGCAGGATCAACAGTTTCTTGCGGCGTTCAAACACTTCCGTGTAAAACGCGCGGTCAATTTTGCCGGTGGCAATCTCCTCCTCCATGGCGGTAATGTCAAACTCCATAGAGGCGAGTATGTCTCCGTCGCGGTCAATAAAGCTTTCAAAAACCGCGGAAACCACCTTTTCCATGGTGGCGGCCTCGGCGCGGTAGCGCTTGGCGGCGCCCATAAACAGCATTTCCGTGCTGCCGTCCGTATCGTCAAGCTTGACCATTAAAAACAGGTTCCGCTTAAAAAAGAAGGCGACCTTATCGGAGTGGGTCAGCGGGTTGGCGGCGTCCACCACGGTGACCACGCAAAAAGTGTAATCGTCAAACACATCCACGCTGTTCCGGTAGCGGCCGCGCTCGGACAGGCATTCCTGAATCACCCGCTGGCTAAAACCAAAATGCTGGCGGGTTTCTTCCAACTCATCCACACCGATAACTCCAACGGTCAGGTTATCAGGGTTACACGCTTCCAGGCAAATTTCATGGTATTCCGGCGTTAGCTGATGAAACATAACCGCACGGCCTTTCCTGCTTTCAATTGAGCACAGGGTCATTGTATCGCAGGCAAAGCGCCGCCGTCAAGGCTTGCGGGCATGCCGCGCGGCCGCGCAAGGCGCGGGGCGAACTGTAAAAACCTAGCTGTGGAACCCTCAGGCTTTGACAGCCATACCGAAGTGCGATACAATGAACCTATACTGCTAAAAGGGGGCTTTGCCATGGAGGAGGCTGTCCGTACGGAGCTGTTGGATGCCCTGCATCCTTTTGTAAAAAAGAAGGACCTCCAGGAAAAAGCGCCCATGAGCCGCTACACAACCCTCGGGTTTGGCGGCCCGGCGGAACTGCTGTGTGAAATTTCCTCACTGGATCAGCTGATTGCCGTGTTACGGATCGCCAGCCGGCTGCGCGTGCCGGTCAATGTGCTGGGCAATGGCTCCAATCTTTTGGTGCGCGATGGCGGCTGGCAGGGGCTGACCCTGCGCATCAGCGAGCACTTTGCGGAGGTCACCGGCCCGGACGCGCTTGCCGACGGCCGTTTTGCCTTGACCGCGCAGGCAGGCGCGCCGCTGATTAAGCTTGCCAACCTTGCCGCCGACGCGGGGCTGAGCGGGCTGGAATTTGCGGCGGGCATCCCCGGCACGGTGGGCGGAGGCGTCGCCATGAATGCCGGAGCCTACGGCGGCGAAATGAAGGACGTAGTCAAAAGCGTTACCTGCGTGGACCTTACAGGCACGCTTCAACACTATACCAACGAGCAGATGGCTTTTGGCTACCGTCACAGCCGGTTGCGCGGCACGGACGCCGCGCCTGAACTGGTCGTTTCCGCTACCTTTGCCCTCCCGCCCGGCGATCCGGAAACCATCCGGGTTACCATGCGGGAGTTTAACGCCCGTCGGCGGGAAAAGCAGCCGCTGACCCTGCCGTGCTGCGGGAGCACCTTCAAGCGCCCGCCGGGGCGTTTTGCGGGCACACTGATTGACGAGTGCGGGCTGAAGGGCCTGCGGGTCGGCGGCGCAAGCGTGAGCACGCGCCATGCGGGTTTTCTGGTGAACGATCAGGAGGGCACTGCGTCCGACTATTTAGCCCTGATTGACGAGGTGCAGCGCATTGTGCTGGAAAAAACCGGCGTGCGGTTGGAGCCGGAGGTTCACATCGTTGGGGAGGATCCCCCTGTGAGCAACGAATAACCCCGCGCGGCAGGCAACGCGACCGCGCGGATTTGCAGGAGGGGCCGCTTACGCATCGCCTCGGCCCCGGGAGAAAAGGGAGGTTGCCGGATGCAATTTTTAATTGTCACTGGGTTAAGCGGCGCTGGAAAAACCGTCGCCATCCGCACACTGGAAGATTTGGGCGCGCTGTGTGTGGACAACCTGCCCCCGATGATGCTGGTGCGTTTTATGGAGGCGTGCAAAGCCTCCAACATCAGCAGGCCGCTGGTCGCCATCGCGGTGGACATTCGTTCCGGTGAATTTTTTGACGCGAAAGCGGTTGTGAAGATGATCGACGAGGCCCGCAGCGTGGGTTTCCAGATCGACACTCTGTTTATTGAAGCCCGGGATTCGATGCTGGTGAACCGGTACAAGGAAACGCGGCGCGACCATCCGCTGTCCGGCGAGGGCATGAGTCTGGAAAGCGCTATCGCTGCCGAGCGCAACCGCTTGCAGCCCCTGCGTGAAACCGCGAACCACCTGATTGACACCAGCGAGCTGAAAACCAGCGCTTTACAGGCCAAACTGCGCGAGATTGTCGCCCAGGCCGGCAACGAGCCAACCCTTCGCATCGAGCTGTTGAGTTTCGGTTTCAAGCGCGGGATCCCGAGGGACGCCGATCTGGTGTTTGACGTGCGGTTTTTGCCGAATCCGTTTTATATTCCGGAGCTGGGGCATCATACGGGTTTGGATTCGGATGTGCGCGATTATGTGCTGAGCCACCCGGTTACGCAGGAGTTTTTGACCAAGGCGATGGATATGCTCAATTTTCTGCTGCCGAACTATGTAAACGAGGGAAAGCATCGGCTGGTGATTGCCATTGGCTGCACGGGCGGCGCGCACCGCAGCGTAGCCATCGCGGAATACCTTTGCGAGCAATTGAAGGCGCAGGGAAAGCATGCGAGCGTGACGCATCGGGATTTAGCCATCGAGCAAGCGCACTGGTCCGGCAACAAACAGTAGTTCATGATGAAAGCCCCCGCCGCAGCGGACCCGGGACAAGGGCGGTTGCCCTTGTCAGGGTGCAGGGATGAAATCCCTGCCGGGGTTTGGCGTGGAGTCCCATGCCCCACGCCGCAGCGAAAAACCATCATGCAAGCGAACAGCTCGCAGGGCTATGAGGCGAGCGGCAATGGCGCATTGCGGAAATACGGACGTCGCCCCGCCCCCAGCCTGAAAATTGGGGCAGGCAAGCTTATATACTGTATGAATGATAAAACGCGCCCCATTGTGCCTACGGCACTCGGGGCGCTCCTTCTTTTAGCGGTTGCAACGCTGGGCCTCCGGCGGGCAGGGCCCTCGCCCCTGCACCCTGACAAGGGCTTTGTCCTTGACCCGGTTCCGCTGCGACGGGGGGAGGGTTGAATGTGCGTTAACTTTGGCAATGCGCATCAGCGCAAAGTATGCAATTCTTCATACAAACCTACATATTGCGCATACTGCCGCCGTTTTTCGTACCGCTCGGCCCGCTCGCGGCATGCCTGCGGCTCTTTGGGCTGGTCACACAGCCGGGCGCACGCCGCCGCGACGGCCTTGATATCGCCCTCCGGCACCACGGCGCCCACATCCGGCGTAACCGTTTCCGGCAAAGCCGTCGCATCGTAGCACAGCACCTGCGTGCCGCAGGCCAGCGCCTCCAGCAGCGTCATCCCCTGCGTTTCCTCATGGCTCAGGCTCAGGCAAATGTCAGCGGCAGTATAGAGCGCCCGCAGCTCCCGCAAATTTTGCGTGCGCGGGATGCCCAGCATCGTTTGGGGCAGTTCCCGGCATTCATACGGCGTAAGCCCCAGCACGACGATCATCATATCCTCGCGGAGGGTTTCGGAAAGCGCGATCAAATCCCGCAAACCCTTCCGTTCGTCCCATTGGCTGGCCACGCTCAGCAGCATCCGCCTGTCGCCCAGTTCTTCCAGCGCATACCGTTTCACAATATCGCGAATCAGGTCCGGTTCGTCGCAGGGCCGAAAAGCGTTCAAATCGATTCCGTTGGGGATGACGCGGATGGGGCGCTTACCTAAAAACGACTGTCGCGCTTCGTTGCCCAGCCACACGGAAGGGGTCACAAGCGTCAGGTCTGGCAATGCTTCGTACGCGCGGCGCTTTTCCTTCCAGTTCCGCTCGCTCTGGTCCATCACAAAGCTGGCCGGGTAGGCGCGCAGGTTGGGGCAATGGCCGCACCCCTTGCGCCACCGGTCGCAGCGCGCCATGGTATAATAGGCGCAATGCCCCGTATAGGCCCAACAGTCATGCAGCGTCCATACCACCGGCACGCCCGCCTTGGCCAGATAGGCAAACAGCGTGCGAATGTCCAGATAGTAGCCGTGCAGGTTATGCAGGTGAACCACATCCGGTTTATAGAGGGTTAACTGACGCACAAGCTTGCGGGTTGCCCCGCGGCTGAAAAAGCCGGCGCGATCCGTCAGGCGCGCGGCCAGCGCGTGCAAAAGCAAATCCGCCCGGTTGCCAATCCGGTAACCGGGCGTCGTTTGCGGCGGATACCCGCGCGAGTAACACAGCAGCCCTTTGTGGCCCAGCTCTCCCAGCACCTCGCAGATGTCCGTCGCAATACGGCCGGTGCTCAGCCCCGATGTTACGTTGATGTGAGCCACGCGCATGGGCGGCGCCTCCCTTTGGTATTTACGCAAGCCGCGGCTTTCTCAGGCTTTGGGCGTTTCCGCCGCGGGCTGCGCATCGGCCGCGCAGTAGCGGTACACCGCGCCGTCGCGCGTGCAGCCGATATGGTCATAATATTCGTCGTTACCGGACAGGATGTAGATGCCCGCTTCCGGATAATCTTCCTTCACGCGGTCGATCAGCGCCTTGCCAAGCCCCTTCCCGCGCTGTGGCTCCACCACCAGCAAATCGCACACATAGAGGTTGAGCACATCGTCCAGCGCGCGCAGAAAAGCGCACACCTGCCCCTCCGCCAGCGCGACATAGGTGATGGAATCGGTCAGCAGCCGTTGATAGTGCCAGTTGTTAGGCTCCTGCCAATAGATGGACCACTCATCGCCCTCGTTGGAAATCAGCTGCATCACGGGTTCCTCAAATTCGGGCCGGTAGGGGTATATTTCCACCATGGAGGTACCCTCCTTTCAAAGGGGGCCGGGCGAAACGCATTTCCCGGCAGGCGGCGAAGAATCGCCGCAGGTCGCTGAAAACCCCCGCCTTTTGGCAGGGCGAGCGTTTGTATGGTTTCAAAAGCTGTCCGTTGCCAGCCCCGACGGTTGCCTGAACCTGATCGTAAAATCGCCGCCCGCTCACCGTGGGAGGCGCGGCGACCCCGCATGCGGTTTTCGCGTTTCGAAAACGTCGGCAGGGGGATGGCTGTGGAGGTTTGAGCGGCAGTCGCAGGCGCGCGCGCCAAGCGCCGCTACTGCTCCGTTGGCGGGTTGCCGCCCGCATCCCCGCGAACGCGAGAGGTTCGGGCCGGTTTCAGGCCGGTTTCGCCCAGCCGATTTCCCCAGCCGACCCATCGTTTCGGCAGGGGAAAGCCGGGGAGCGTCAGTAATTTTCCGCCTTGATCTGGTAAAACGACTTGGGGTGTTTGCAAACCGGGCAAAGCTCGGGCGCGTTTTTCCCAACGATGATATGCCCACAGTTGGAGCACTCCCAGATTTGATCCCCGTCGCGGCTGAACACAAGGCCGTCCTTGATGTTGCTCAGCAGCTTGCGGTAACGTTCCTCATGGGTTTTTTCAATTTTGGCCACGCGGCTGAAAAGCTCGGCAATCACGTCAAACCCTTCGGCGCGCGCTTCGTCGGACATGCGCACGTACATATCCGTCCACTCATAGTTTTCGCCCTGCGCCGCGTCCAGCAGGTTATCCTCGGTGGCGGCCACATCGCCGCCGTGGAGCAGTTTAAACCAGATTTTCGCGTGCTCCTTCTCGTTGTTGGCCGTTTCCTCAAACAGGTCTGCGATCTGCACATACCCATCCTTCCGGGCCTTGGAGGCGTAGTAGGTGTACTTGTTGCGCGCCATGCTTTCCCCTGCGAACGCGGCCTGCAGGTTGGCTTCGGTTTTGGTTCCTTTCAGTTCCTTCATGATGGTTCCTCCTTATATTGATTCACGGTTTTCAGGAATGGGTTCACAGAGGGGTTTGCGCTGGTGGGCTTTCCGCGCGCGCCTGATCGGCCCGGTTGGGGGAAAGCTTGCTTCGCGCGGGCGGCATGCCGTACCCGCGCCCTTGTGCGGCCCTTCCGGGTTATCCTTGCGCTCGGGCGCTTTACAGCCAGCTTGCGCCAAAGCCGAACACGCTCCAGTGATCGGTATGCAGCGTGTATTGCTCCAGCGGGTCGGTCTGTTCCGCCGCCGGAAGCTCGCTCATGTTGCGCTTGAGCTTTTGGCCCTTTTCCACGCCCACGGTGTTGTTGGCGGCGTTGCTGTCATACAGGTAGCAATAGCTTTTCACGGTGTTGCTCATGTTGCCTTCCACCGTGGTTACCTGATAGATGCCGTCGCCGCGGTCCACCGCGTCCACCACGACGCCGATATGCGTGGTGCGGTAGCCGTTGCTCATGTCCGCATAAATCACCAGATACCCGGGGCGCGGCACGCTCACGAAACGGTTCAGCTTCATAAAGCCGTCATACTGGTTGCCAACCTGCCCTTCGCGGAAATACACCACGTCCGTATCCGGCAGGGTTGTCAGGCTTTCTTCCTGCAAGGGGTTGTTGCCGCTGGCGTTCGCGCACCAGATGGTAAACACCGAACACCAGCCGACCTCTTTCTTTTTACCGTAATACCATTTGGCATATTGGTTATATTTCGGCAAACGGGCGCGTTTTACGGTGTAAAACTCATGCTTGGCCACGTACACCATCGCCTTGGCAAGCTCCGGCATCGCGTCCTTCCGCACGGTTACGGCATAGCTTACGTCCCCCGTTGCCGCGCGGTAGGTAACGGTCGCCTCGCCCTCGGCGACGCCCGTCATCAGGCCGTTTGCGTCCACGGTCACCACAGCCGGGTCGGAGGAGTCAAATGTGCCGTTTACCGCCGGCATGGTCAGCGCGTCCAACTGATCATAAGGGGTAATCTCCGGCGCAACGTCGGGCACATAAGCGCTCGCGCCTGCGCGTAGCGTGTACGCGCCGCTTTGCAGCGCGGCCTCCCGGGGGGAAAGCAACGCGGCGGCAGCCTGCTCAAACAGAGCGTCCTGATTTCCCGCCAGCGCCGTGCCCGCCGTGCATAAAAGAACAGCCGACAGCAGAAGGCAAAGCGCGTTGCGCGGTTTTCGCATGTCCATCCATCTCCTTTGGGTATCCCTAGTATAGCATAACGCCGCCTGAATCGGAACAGTTTTGCGCCCACTCCCGCGCATTTGGTAAGGTTTTTTACATTCACGGGCCGGTCAGACGCTTTCGATATTCACGGAAAAACGACTGAGTCGAACCCGCGCCCTTCCGGCTTGGCGGGGCGTTGGTTTTTTCGGAGCAATCGCATGCCGACCCCGCGCTTTGCCCAGCGCGGGGTTTGTGCTACAATAGGCGTGGAGGCGAACCGTTATGAAGCTACTCCTGCACATTTGCTGCGCGCCCTGTTCCGTTGCCTGCATTCAAAGCCTTCGCGGCGAGGGGCTGGAGCCGACCGGCTACTGGTTCAACCCAAACATTCACCCCTATACGGAGTACCGAGCGCGCCGGGATACGCTTGTGGAATACGCCAAAACCATCGGCCTTTCATTACTGTTGGAAGATGAATACGGGCTGCGGCCTTTTACCCAGGCCGTGGCGGAAAACATCACGGGGCGCTGCCTCGTGTGTTACGCGGCGCGGATGCGGCAAACCGCCCGCTATGCGGCGGAGCACGGCTTCACGCATTTTTCAAGCACCCTGTTCATCAGCCCTTACCAAAACCACGAGCTGCTCCGCGCGGCCGCCGAGCAGGCCGCGCAGGAGTTTGGGGTGGCGTTTTTATACCGCGATTTTCGCCCGCTGTTTCGGCAGGGGCAGGAGGAGGCGCGGGCGCTGAACCTGTACATCCAAAAATACTGCGGTTGCGTGTTCAGCGAGGAGGAGCGCTACAGCAAGCGATTCCGGAAAAAACACCGTGTGCATTCCGCTGTAAACAGCGACGCTCCCGAGGCAGTCGCGGGGGCCGTCGCCGCTGCGGACTGCCCCGGCGAGGCAAGCATTGCCCCCGCGGGCACGCAAGCTACGCAGGCGGAAGCCGATGGCTCAGACAAGCGACAGGCGGCGATGCCGGGCCTCCGCGCGGCAGGGCTTCGCTTTGAGGCCGCCCGCATCGCTCAGGCGGAGCCACGGCCCGCGCAGGCGGAGGCTCTCCCTGTCGCGTCCCCGGCGGATTCCGCCGCCCGAAGCGAGGTAAACACCCTCGCGGAACTGACGGAACGCGCCCTGTGGGAGGTGAGAAACGTGCTCCGCTGCGCCGCGGACAGCGGCCTGTGGGAGCGGGAATACTGCGGCGCGCCCCTGTGGCGGCACGCCTATCATATGCTGCATTCGCTGGATCACTGGTTTATCAACCCGCAGGAAATCCATGAGCCTGCCATTCACCGGCCGGGCCTGAACAATCTGGATTTGACCGTGGACGGCCCCGCGCTTTCCCCATTGTCGCTGGAAACCTATCTGGCGGAAATTACGGTTCGGCTTCGCGCCTACCTGAACGCGCTCAGCGACCGCGCGCTGACCGCCTGCCCCGAAGGCAGCCCCTACTCACGGCTTACGCTGATGGTGGGGCAGATGCGCCACCTGCACACCCATCTGGGGATGCTGATGGGCTTCATCATCGCCGAGCGCGGCGAATGGCCCGCCGTGCTGGGTTTGCAGATCCCTCTGCCCACAGAGGACGACGGCCTGCCCCATTACTGTTAGGCTGCTAAGCTTTGTCCGGATCGACCGATCCTGATTTTTGAACGCACAAGCCAAAAAACGCCGCGCTATGGCGGATGCCGCGCTGAGTCGAAGCTTAGTGGCCGCTCGACGGCCCTTCCGGCATTCCAAGCGTGTTTTTAAGTGCGCCGGGCGCGCGTTTACGCGGCCGTATTTTTCTCCGTGCGCGCAAGGCCCAACAGCAGCGGCGTCATGGCGACAATCGGCAAAAAATAGCGGAAATAATCATCCACCGGCGACAGCAGGCACACGCCAAGGCTCAGCAAGGCCGGGGCAAAGGCGATCAGCGCCCGCCAATAGCCGCGCCGCGCCAGCGACAGCCCCGCCGCCACCAAAAGCCACGTGTACACCGGGCAAAACAGGAAAAGCTCCAAGGCCGGCACGCGCCGCCACCCGCGGGAATAGGCCGCCAGCAGCGTGCGCGCGGTTTTCAGCGCCTCAATTTGCGTGGTATGCAGGTAGCGCGCGTCCGCGCCCAGCTCGTAGGTTTCAAACACAAAACGGATCCCGCCCTGCTGGTTGTAGGTGCGGGCCGCGTCAATTTTCGGGGTAAAGGCATAATAGCCGCTGTTGCCCGCCACAAACGCTTCCAAATAGGTGAGCGGATATTTGCGCAGCATCGAAAGCCAGGTTTGGCGGTACCGGGTCAGGGCCGCCGTTTCGGCTTCGCGGCCTTCGCCGTATTGCCGGAAGGTATACTTGACCGGGTCGGAAATCACCGGTTCGTAGAGCGTCGGCAGGTTTTTCGCGTCCAAAACAAGGTCAATTTCGGCATATTCTTCCGGGGTCACGGTATCAGCGTGGTCGCGCAACACCCGCGCGCTTTGCTGAAAACAAACCGAGTACAGGCCCGAGGCCGTGGCGTCCCGGATGCCAAGCGCGGGCACCAGCACGCCGGAAAAGCCGATGGCCAGCCCGAGCGCCGCCGCCAGCGCGCCGCCTACCCGCAGCCTTGCGCGGCCCCGCAGACCAAACGCGACCACCAGCGCCGCCGCGCCGGCCGCCACGTACAGCCCGTTATTGCGCACAAGGCAGGCCAGCAGGGTCCACGCTGCATAACCCATCAGCGCCCTGCCGCGCGGCGCGCCGAAGCGTAGCGTTTCCACCGTGTACACCGTGACCATCAAAATGGCCGCCGTATAAAGCGTGTCCTTGCCCACCGCCTGAGCGAACGAGCCAAAAATCGGCGTCAGCCCGAAAAGCGCAAGCGCCGCCAGTCGCCAGCCCGGCCCCAGCCCAAATTTTCGAAGCAGTCGAATAACCCTCGCCAGCGCGTAGGCCATGGCGACGCTTTGGAGCGCCGTAAACAGAAACGCGCCCAGGTTGTCGCTGCCAAACAGCCGGCCCAGCGCCACCGCGCCCCCGAACAGCCATGTGGCAAACACCGGGTGCCACGTGGTCATGGGCCGCAGGCCGTAGAGCATGCCAAGCATTTCGCCCATATCCCAAATGATGGTGCCGGGGTAAAAAACGATCAGGTATGGCGACCAGCAAACCAGCAGCAGCAACGCCACGCTGGCCACTGGATGGCGTCTGCGCCACGCGTCCAGCCTCGGGAAGCGATCGGCAAGCCGCCTATACCGCCGCCGCAGCCCAAACCGATCCGGGGTCACAGCGCGCGCCGCATCCGGCTCAGCGTTCAAGGCATCGCTTGCGTCCGCAGGAAGGCAATCCGCAACACGCCCCGCTGGGCTTGAATCACCCGTCGGTTCCATAACAGGAAGCGGCAAATCCATCGCCGGGGTTGCCATATGCGCCGCGTCCGGCTCAGCGTTCCAATCATCGCTTGCGTCCGCAGGAAGGCAATCCGCACTGCTTTGCGCATGGCCTGCCGGAGCGTCCGGCCGGGCGTGCGCAAAGGCTACCGACGGGCGCTTGTCCCGGCTGTCCCAAACGCCCTCCAGCCACTCGCACACCAGCGCAAGGCCCGCCGCCATCACGGCGGCCTGCCCCAATACGCACAGCGCCGCGCGGATCAAGGCGGGCGCGGAAGCGAGCGTGTCCCAGGTATCATAGGCAAAAAGCGTGGTCGCCAGAAAGTTGACCGCGCCAAATAAAAGCCCGGTCAGCATCATGCCGGCGGAAAGCCGCGCCCGGCGTTTGCCGGTATACAGCCAAAAAAGCCCGGCCAGCGCGGCGGCGTACAGGCACCAAACCGTGCTGCCGGCCCTCAGGGGCGGGTCGCTGATGCCCACATACCCTTCGGGCGGCACCGTAAAGGCAAGCATACACAACGCGCCCGCGAGCACACAGCCCGCCAGGCGCAAAAACCGATGGAGGGTCAGGGTTTGTTTTGCTGGCATAACCCTTCCTTTCCGGGCGTGCCACGCGCCTCAGCGCGGGTCGGAACGCCCGTGCAGCAGCCGGAGAATGTTCAGGTTGACTTCAAACAGCTGCCGGTGCTTTTTGGCCACCGTATCCAAAATCAGGCCGCAGACGAGCATCAGGATGGCCAGCGTCATCAGCACGCCGGAAACAATCAGCGTCGGAAAACGCGGCACAAGCCCCGTGCGCAGGTATTCCGCCAGAACGGGCAGGAACAAAACCCCCCCCGCCAGCGCGAAAACCAGCGTAAAAATCCCGAAAAATGACATCGGCCGGTATTCCTTGTACAGGCGCGCCACGGTGCGCAGCACCTTAAAGCCGTCGGTGTAGGTGTTCAGCTTGCTGGGGCTGTCGGCGGGGCGGTCTTTATAACCCACGGGCACGCTCTGGATGGAAAGGTTTTTGTCCAGCGCGTGGATGCTCATTTCCGTTTCGATTTCAAACCCCTTGGAAAGCACGGGGAACGATTTGACAAACTGGTAGCTGAACGCGCGGTATCCGGTCATCAGGTCGGCAATGTTGCCCTTAAAAATCCGGTTGACCAGCGAGCGCACCAGCGTGTTGCCAAAATTGTGGAAAGGCCGCTTGTTTTCCGTAAAGTAGGTGGAGCTGAGCCGGTCGCCCACCACCATATCCACTTTGCGGTTCAGCACCAGCTCCACCATTTCGCGCGCGTTGTCGGCGGCGTAGGTATCGTCGCCGTCGATCATCAGGTAGGCGTCGGCGTCAATTTCCCGAAACATGGTGCGGATCACGTTGCCTTTGCCCTGCCGCCGTTCGTAGCGCACAATCGCCCCGGCGGCGCGCGCGATTTCGTCGGTGCCGTCGGTGGAGTTGTTGTCATACACGTAGATATCGGCCTCGGGCAGCGCGGCGCGGTAGTCCGTTACCACGCGGGCAACGGTTTTCGCCTCGTTATAGCAGGGCACCAGAACGGCAATTTTCATCGGTAACGCCTCCGAAGCGCGTTTTTTGAACAGGCGGAACAATCAGCCAAAGGATACCATGCGGGGGGCGGTTTGTCAAACATCCCTCTTGACGCGGCGCGGGTTTCGCTGTACAATCCCTGCAATTTACCAACAGGGAGGGTTGCGCATGAAAACCATTGGACTCATCGGCGGCATGAGCTGGGAAAGCACCCAAACGTATTACCGGATTGTCAACGAGCGCGTAAACGGGGCGCTGGGGGGGTACCACAGCGCAAAGATATTGCTGTACAGCGTAGACTTTGCCGAGGTGGAGGCCGAGCAGCGCAAGGAGGATTGGACAGCCGTGGGCGAGCTGCTCGCGGACGCGGCCCGGCGGCTGGAATGCGGCGGGGCGGATTTTGTGCTGCTGGGCACCAACACCATGCACAAAAGCTGCGCGCAAATTGAAGAAGCGATCCGCGTGCCTTTCATCCACATTGCGGACGCGACCGCCGACGCAGCGCTCGCCGCCGGCTACGCCCGCGTGGCGCTGCTGGGCACGCGCTACACCATGGAGCAGGATTTTTACCGGGAACGCCTCCGCGCGCGCGGCCTTCAGGTGGATATCCCCACGCCGGAGGAGCGCGAGATGCTGCACCGCGTGATCTTTGACGAGCTTTGCTTTGGCCGTGTGCTGCCGCAGAGCAGGGAAGCCTACCTCCGGGTGATCCGGCGCATGGCGGACGCGGGCGCGCAGGCCGCGATCCTCGGCTGCACCGAAATCGGCATGCTGGTAAGCCAAACGGATACGCCGGTGCCGCTTTTAGACACCACGGTTGTGCACGCCGAAAAAGCCGCCCGGCTGGCGCTTGGGTTGGAAAAGGCGTAACCGGGGGCGCACAGGGCGCGCCTCCGGCGCAAACCAAGGCGTTGCGTGTTGCAGGCTCTCGCAAATGCTTCGGGGTGCAAACGGTATAGCCCGCGGTATTGAGGCATTGCCGGCCGGCGTTGCGCCCAGGTTGTTTCGTTGTAGCCCTTGCGGTTTTCTGCCCGCCAATCGGCGGCGCGGAGGGTTATCCTTTAGCCAAGGGAACTTCATACAGCCAGCCCGTTGGCAGACCGGATAGAGTCCATAAGCCGCACCCCATTGTGCCTTCGGCACCCGTGGTGTTTACAGGTTGCCGCATAAGGGCTCCGACGGGCAGGGGGCCTCGCCGCCGTGCCCCACAGGAGCATTGCCCCTGACCCCTTTTCGTTGCGGCGAGGGTTTTTCAGCAGTCTGACTTACAGTATGGCTGCGTTGTTCCGATCCGCCGGCGGGTGACCCGAACCTTCCAAGGTCCGCTCAGATGCCCCACAAACGCTTCATGCCGGCAAAGGCGCGCACGTAGCCGGAAAACTCGTCGCCCTCGCTCAACTCGTTATCCAAAATCGCTTCCAGCTCAATTTCCGCGGCGGGCTTCAGGCGCACAAGGCGCGCGCCGCCCTCCGGGTCAAAGGCGTTGCCCATCAGCTTTTCCCCCGCCTGCGGAAACGCGGCGTAAAACGCCAGCAGGTATTCCCTGAGCAAGTGGCGGCGTTTGTCCGGATCGGCGGCCGCCGCCTGCGCGGGGCTGATCGCTTCTGTGCCCTGCACGGAGCTTCGCAGGCGGCTGTCGTCCGCTAAAAGACCAATCGCCACCTCCTGTTTCGGGTGGCGGCTTTGCACCAGCAACAGTTCCTGCACCGGGTGGCGCGGGTTCAGCCCCGAAAGCGCCAGCCGGAACAGCTTATTGCGCGCGTCCTCGTCAAAATACTTCAGGAATTGCCCGCCGTTGCCCGCAACGCAGATTTCCATGCGCGGGCGCAACTGCGCCCGGCTTTCCTCCGCCCGGTCGCAACGGTCCAGCATTTCTCCGCACAGCCGGAACAGAAACCCAAAATTGAGCAAAAGCAGGCTTTCCAGCAGGCTCACGCGACCCTGCGCGCGCGCCTGCGCCATCATGGCCGCGACGCTCTCGCCATATCCGGCAAAAAAAGCGTCCAGCAAAAACACATTCTTCTGGCGCGCCCGAAGGGAGGCGTCGCCGCGCGCAAACGCGCGCGTCAAATCCCGCACAAGGTTTTTCAACCCATCCTCCGCGCGGGCAAAATCCGCTTCGAACTCGTCGCGGTGGCGCGCGCTCAGCGATTCGAACAGGATTTGCCGGCAACCCAGCAGCAGCGAGGTTTCCAGCGTCGCAAATGGAGCGCCGCCCAGCCACACGCTCAGGTCGGTGGTGCCGCCGCCCACATCCATGTTCAGGTAGCCGCTGCGGGCGTTCACCTCGTTACGGCGGCGGAAATAGAGGCCATCCGCCTGGTTCTCACTGGCAAAAAGCGCCGCGGGCACACCCTGGGTCAGCGGCATTCCGGTTTCGGCAGCCACCTCCCGCGCGAGGCCGCGCACCGTTTCCAGATAGGCTTCCTGCCGGGGCAGGGGCATGGCGTTGGGCATGGACACCCGCCAGCTCACCGAAGGGGAACCGCTCAGCCGCGCCGCCAGCGAGGCTTGCAGCATGGTTTGCTTGATAAACAGGCGTAAACAGCGCACCTGATAAGACTCGTCGCCCCATTTCAGGTCATAGTACAGCGTATTGGGGTTTTTGCGCAAAAGCGAAGCCAGATCGCGCGGGTAGTAAATATGCCCGTCAATCAGCGGCGCGTTCCATTTTTCTTCATCATCGCCAAACAGGTCCATCACGCTGCCAAACGTGGAGGGGCGCGCCTCGTCCTGATAGGTTACGGCCGGCAACAGCTCGTCCGGCAGGAGCAGATCATCCCCGGAGCGCCCCTGCAAAAGCGTTTTCAGCAACCTGGGGGATAGCGCCGCAGGCCGGATATGTTCGCCCTGACGCATCATCACCGTGGTGGCATTGGAGCCAAAGTCGATGGCCACGGCGGCGGGGCCTTCGCGTTTCAACTGAGAAAGCGGCTCGTCGTTGGGCAGCGCGCCCAGGCACAGCTTGCCGCGCATCAGCCCCACATACAACGGCCAGCGCTCGGTGCGGGCTATTTGCCAGCGGCGTTCCGTCGGCGTGCTGCGCTCACTGTCGTCCACGGCGCGGCGCGGTTCGCCCTGCGCCCACCCATTCCCGGTGGGCACCGCCACATCCACTGCGTCCGGTTTTTGGGACAGCACGTAGTACGCGCTCCACTGCCCCGCGGCGAGGCGAGCGGCCGGCCAAAAGCGCACGGTGGGCAATTCACGCGCGGCGACGGGCACCGCCATCCCCTCCGCAAATTCCGCGCCCATCCGGTACACGCGCGTCAGCTCAATACGGTTCTGGAACGCCGCGCCCTCCGCCCGGCGGCGGCGGGTCAGGCGCATATGCGCCCGCACCTTGCGGCCTTCTTCATCTTCAAACGCCTCAAAGGCAAACGCGTCCTCAGGCAGCGTCGGGCGGAAGTAATCCTCCTGCGCGTCGCCGGCGGTTTCGGAAAGCCACAGCGCCAGCGCGGAGCTGATGGGCGGCACGGCGTAGAGGTTTTCAGCGCCGCGCACGGCGCAGCGATCGTTCAGCACCGGCAAATGGAAAGGCATCACGCCCTCGCACAGCAAAAGACAGTCTGAAAACGCGCCGGTCAGCACGCTGGGGTCGGTCAGGCCGATCATTTCCGCGCTCAGGCCGGCCAGCGTGGCGGGCGCGTCCTTCAGGGGCAGCTGAAACGCCACGGAGCGGTCGCCCGATTCCCGGTAGGCCGCGTGGCGCTGGCTCCATTCCCGGAGCATGGCGATCACCTTGCGGCTGGCTCCCAGCCGACCGGTCAGCCGGTTGGCCAACGCCAGAAAACGGCGGGCAATCTGGCGGTTCCACTCCCCGTCAAACTGGGCGGGCAGGCTCAGCTCCTGCCACAGTTGGCGCAGCGTGTCCATTTCCTCGGGCGCGTTGGCCGGCTCCAGAAGGTACAGCGGGCTTTCCATGGCAAACGCTTTGCCCTGATAGCTGTAGGTGACCGCGCTCGCGCCGCCCAGCTCGGCGGGCGCTACGGTGTTTGTGGGCGCGAGGCGCGCCAGCAGCGGGTTTTGCGCAAGCTCTGAAAGTGAAAGCGGATCATCGCGCCGGGTCAGCCCCGGTAAAACGCTGATTTCACCCAGCCCGTACACCGCCAGCGTGCGGATGTACAGCTCGCGCTCGGCACGGGGGTCCCCGGCTTCCAGCCTTTCCCGCCACGACCCGCGCCGCGCCATCAAATCGCTCACAAAATGGTCGAGCAACCCGCATAGCGAAGCGTCGGCCGCATACAGCACGCTTTTCAGTTCCGCGCGCTCGTTGAGGGCCTGTAAATAGCGCAACCGCTGCACCAGCCGGGCGCGGTCCGCCTCGCCAAGCCAGGAACAGGGGTCCTCAAATCGTTTGCGCTTGCGGTTGTACCACCGCACGCACTCCGGCAGCAGCGAGGAAAGGTCGCCGGGGTTCGCCGCGGGCGCCAGCGCGACCGTGGGCGAGAGCATGCCGATCGCCTTGCGTTCCGGCACGCCGTCCCGCTCCACCGACAGGGTAAACAGCCACAGCCCAAACTTTTCGCGGCCGGCCGGCAGAGCGGCCCGCACGCTTTTGATAAAATCGCCGCTTTCGCCGTCCAGCATGTTTTCGCAAGCCAGCTGGGGCCAGGTGTCGTCCTGCGCCCAACCGTCCCACAGCAGCAAGGTTGCTAGCGCGCCGCGCCAATCCAGCATCTCCTGATGGCGCATCGCGTCCTCAAAGGGTAGGCGCATCAGGCGGCGAAGCTGGGCTTCCCCCGCCAGCACATCCGGGATGGCGTAACCGACGTCCTCCCCCGGGGTCAGCAGGTTGCGGGCGACGCTTTCCAGCCACTCGTGGGGCTTCTGGTTTCCATCGCTCACCACGCCCGCGCGGGTCTGGTACCCGGTATGAAAGCCTTCGTCCATCGTCGGCAGCAGCGTGAGGTAGGAGGTATTGCGGTCCAGCTCCGCTTTGCGCTCATCTTTGCGGTTACGCTTCATGGGTTTTCCTCCTCCACAACGGCTGCCAGCAAAGCCGCCGTAAAGCTTGCAAACGCGGCCTGCGGGCCTTCGCCCATCCGGTTGCCGCCGCCCATGCCCGCGACGGCCTGCACCGCCGTCAGGCGATCGGGCACGCGTTGGGCAATCAGGCGGTGCAGGCGCTCCCACAGGGTTTTTCGCAGGGCCTCCACGGCCCGCATATCGCGCGCTTCTTCCCCCGCGCCGTACAGGGTGAGCAACTCGTGCAGGGCATTAAGCGCTTCCGGCTCAAACAGCCCGTTATCCGGCAATTCCAGATCGGTCGCCAGCGCGGGCGTATCGGCCACGCGGCGCTCCACGGCGCGCATTTCGTCCTCCTGCACCAGCGAAAGCCGGTCCGCCATGCCGGCGTAAGCCCGCTGCATGGCTTCATAACGGGCTTTTTCCTGCTGGAGGGTTTGCGGGTCCATATAGCGCGCGTCCTCCCCTTCCCAAAGAGCTATGCGCTCCTCCTGCTCGCGCAGCGCCTGCCGCTGGCTTTCCAGCTGCCCGGCGCGCCGCGTTTTTTCCGCCTTGACCGCCGTGAGGTACGCGTGCCCCCCGGCGGTTACGATCTGCCGGTTGAGCTGTTCGCCCAAAGCAGCCGCCTCGCCCTGCAAGGTTTCCGCTTCCGCGGCGGTGTGGGCGGCGGGCGCGGTTTCGTACTGGGCTAACACGCCGCGCGCGTCAATCAGGCGGGTGTACAGCTCCGCCAGCGCCCGCGCGTCCGCCTCGCCCGGTTTTTCCGGGCGAAGGGTTGGCGGAAGCGTGCGCAATACCTGCCACATCCAATTGGCGTAAAACGCGAAAAGCCGGTACAGCGAGTCGATCAGTTTTTCCAGCTGGGCGCGCTGAGCGCCGTTTAACCGGCGCGCGTCATAAAAATAGGCGGTCCAGTAATTCACGGTGCGGGCTTCGCGTTTGGCTTCCTCCCGGATGCAGGCGCGCAGCGTGGGGTAACACTCGGCAAAAAACAGCGCGGCGCTTTTCATCAGCCCGCCGTAGGCGTTTTTGTACAGGGCGCTTTCCGCGTCAAAACAATCCCAGGACACATCGCGGCTGTGCCACTGGTAATAATAGCAGTCGATGTTGTGCGCGTCCGCCCCGCGGAAACCCGTGCGGTAAAACTGCGCGGCGCAGCGCACGGCCAGCCATTCCAGCAGGTGCGCGTCGTTTTCCTGGCTTTGCGAGCCTGTGGAGTAGATGCGCTGGGTCACAAACGCCTCCCGGGGCAGGCCCAGCAGGTAGAGCGCGTCGTACACGCCGCGCGCGTCGTCCTCCCCGGCGCGGATCATTCCTTCCATGCCGTAATATTGCAGGGCTGTGCGGGCCTTGTCCAAAAACGCTGAGGATTTGACGACGATTTCCATCGTTTCGTCGGCGGTGGCGGGCGGCACCTCATAGTAAGGCAGCATCAGCACCGCCGAAAGCACAAACCGGTCCGCGCGGTCCCGAAAGCGTTCCCGCAGAAAGCGGGAAATGCTGGGGATGCCGCTCGCGCCCGTGCCGCCGAATATGGACCCCGCCAGCATCACCGACACGGTTTCGCCCGCGTCCAGCTCCGCGCGAATCGTTTTAAGCAGCGTGACCATCTCGTCTGGCTGGCCCTCGGCGGCCAACGCGTCCAGATTGTTGAGCAAATCCGCAAAAAAAAGCACGCCAAGGTCCGGATGCCCCCGAAACCCTTCGCTGTATTCCAGCTCGGCCTCTGTGCGGGAAAAAAGGCTGTCCGCAAGCAGGCGATCCCGCCGGTGGTTTTGCGTAATGCCCGCGACCGAGCTTGCGCGCTTGGCAAGGTTCATGTTCCAGCGCTCCACGCTCAGCGCCGTATGAAAGCCCCGATGAGGCACGCGCGACGCGGCGAAAGCCCCGCGCACAGCCTCGTAATGTTCGGCTGCCTGCTTGGCGCGGGTGGTGTTGCCGCAGGCTGCGTCCACATCCACAATCAGCGCCCGCACCTCCGCAAGCGGAACCGGGCGGCGATCTTCATCCAGGGTATAGAGGGCGTCCGCCGCGCAGGCATAGACAAGCGCCTCCAGAATTTTGTTGCCGGTGCCGCCAATGGCAAGCAGATAGTTGGACATAGGGCCTCCTGTCGGTCAAGGATCAGAAAGCGAGCCGCCTGCCGCCGGCGTTTCCGTGCGCAAGGCACAGCGGAAACCCCCGTTTCGGCGCGCGCTTCCGCACAACGTTACAGCCGCCTGAAAAACCCGTGTTTGCCCGATATGGCCGGGGGCGCGGCCAGCCGAAAACAGACCATCGCCGCGAGGGGGTTGAGCACAAAGCCGCTGAAATACACCAGATAATCCCACACGGTGCGCCCGCCGATCCACCGCACGCCCAGCAGGTACAGCGCCAACGCCATAAGCGCGTTCAGCGCGATAATCCCCGCCATGGACAGATGATAGTCCATAACGGCCCTCATGGCTGCCCGGGCCGCCTGTTTGGGTCTGCGGTATCGAACGCGCCACAGCAGTTGCCACAGCAGGCTTAAAAGCGCCGCCAGCGCCATCACCCCGGCCACCGCGTAACGCCACAGCCGGTCGCGGGCCGCGATTGCCACGCTGAGCGCTGCAGGGCTCATGTCCGAGGAGAACTGCGCGGCGGTAAGCAATTCTTTGACCGTGCCGGGCAACGCCAACGGCAGGCTGAGCACGCTCTGGGACACTTCCGGCGCGGAGCCTGCCAGTTTATACGGGTACAGCCGCGTCAGCCCCAGATAGGGCAACAGCAACGCTACCCCCCATGCCAGCAGGTAGCACAGCAATACCTTGGTGCGGTTGTGGGTTGGGATGCGGAAGAACAGTTTGTTCGGCATGGCGGCGATCCTTTCTCACAGGATGGCGAGGGTAAGGGGCATCCGGCGCGGCGCAAGGAGGGCGCGTTACCGGCCGGGCACAAACACTTCAAACGCGCAGCGGATCAGCGGGCTGGTGTCCGAAGCAGCGGCCGCGCGGACCTGCCCGGTCAGCTCCCGCAGCGCAAACGCCTTGTACACCGGCGGAAAATCCGGCACCCGCAAACCGTGGTACAGCTTATCCGTGTAGCTTCCCCACGCGTGCTGGAACATCTTGGGGATCCCCTTGGCGTCCCGGTCGTATTCGGTCATCGCGGCGGTGAAGGTTTCCCACGCATACGCGTCGGCGTCGGTTATGGAGACGCTCAGGCTGTCCTCGCCGTCAATCCACGGCACCTGTTCCCACGTCACCTGATCGGCTGTTACATCCGCGGACAGGCGCAGGCGGTAATACCCGGTCTGCAACGCTTTGCCGTTCGCCTGCACGGAGCAGACCAGCTCGTCCCCCACCTGCTCGACGCCGGCCAGCGTAAAAGCGCCGTCCGCCTTTCCCGATTCAAACACATACAGCTTGTCCCGGTACGGTATCACCTGCGCGCCCGCCGGCGCAGTTTCGCGGTTTGCGGCGGTGTTGGCAAGCGTTTGGGTCAGCAAAAGTGTGCTGAGCGTGTCTACGCTCGCGCCGCTGAGCTTGCTCACATCCAGTTTGGCCCCGTCATCGCTGGTTGCGATGGGAAAGCGGATCTTGAGCGTGTAATCCGGCAGGCTCCCGTCCGCGCTACTGACGAGGGTAAAAAGCGGCAAACCGTCGGCTCCTGTGGCGGCAGCGGTTTCCTCCGCCTGCGCCGCCGATGAAACCTCGGCGAAGGCCGTCCCTTCGGTGTGCTGCGTATAATACCCCATGCCGGGGCGGGCGATCACCGTCGCCTGCCAGCTGAACGAAAACGGCTGCTGCGTAACCGTTTGGCCGTTGGCCGTATAGGTAAGCTCGCCGTTTTGCGGGCCGCGCAGGCCGCGCAGAGAGCGGTCCGCGTCAATGGTATCCTTCAGGCGCTGGATAAAGCCGTTCACCATGGTTTTGGAACCAATCACAAACGTGAGCATCTGCCGGGGCATCACGCCCAGGTTTTCAAAGGTCTGCTTTTTTTCATCCAAAATCACGCGTCCCCAAACGAGCGGCTCGCTGAGGTCCGCTATGCCCACGCTGGACATCTGGCCCAGATAGTCCAGCGTAAAATCCAGCACGCCCACGCATAGCCCCCGGTCAAACACGCCGCGTTCCCGCAGCGCCTGCTCGTACCACGCGACGGGCTGACCGTCCGCGTCCGAGCCGCTCACCTTGCGCACCGAGGCAGGGTCCACCGTGATGATGCTGAGCCTTTCGGGGTCCAGATTTTCCAAAGCGTTATAAAACGCGCACTGTTGACCATCGCTCCCGGCAGCCAGCACATAGCCCGCGTCGCCGGCCGCAATCGCCTCCGTCTGCGCGGTCAGGGCGGCGCTCATCGCGCCGGAAAGCGTCGAGTTCTCAAGCAACTGGGTGTCCAGCCCGTTCAAACGGTTGTTCCATACCGCGGAGCCAAGGCTGTAAAAGCTGTTGGCCATTTCCTCCGCGGAAAACTGGCTGAAAAGCCCCGCCTGCGTATCCACGGCGCAGGTGTGCAGATCGCGCCACAGCGAAGCGCCGGCTTCCGCGTCCGCCGCCGCGAGGCCGAACCCTTCCAGAACGCCCTCCGGGAAGGTTTCGTTTCCGTTGCGCAGGGTTCGCACGCGCGTATCGCCGGCCGCGGTGAGAAAATCGCGCAGCAGGCTTTCATACCATCCGGTTTGCGTGCCGTACCGGTAATGGAAACCGCCTTCGCGGTACTTTTTACCCGCATGGGGATACATGCTTGTGGTCAGCGCGCTGATGCCCCCGGCGTTTTGGGTCGCGTCCAGCCACAAATCCACCGCGCCGTAGGCTGTGCCGCCGTCGCTGGCCGCGCTTTCGCCGCCCTCCTGATCCTCATAGGCGGGCAGGGCGAGCAAATCAAGGTTGGGGCCTGAGCTCGCCTGCGTTTGCGCCGGCAAAGCGGCCGTCAGGCTTTGCAGCGCGGCGCAGCCGGTGAGCACGGCGCATGCGCACACGCACACCGCGCCAAGCGCAATCCGTTTGAGCGCCGGGGCGCGGAATGCCGCGCGCGCTTTTTCAAGGGCGGCGCGAATCATCCGTGAAGCTGACGCTTTTTTTTGCATGCCGGTCGCTCCTTTCCAACGGTCTGTTCCCATTACGGTACCCTATTCGCGCCAGACGTGTGTTTTTCCTTTCACGCTTGGGAAAGAAGGCGGCTGCCCGATGGCAGGGTTTTACGCCGCCGCCCGGCTGAGCCGCCTACGCCGCAAACTGGCTGCGGTACAGCTGCGCGTAAAAACCGTTCTGCTGCAACAGCGCCTCATGGGTGCCCTGCTCCACAATGTTGCCGTTGCGCATCACCAAAATCACATCCGCTTCCCGGATGGTCGAAAGCCGGTGCGCCACAATGAAGCTGGTACGGCCCTGCATCAGGCGGGCGAACGCGTCCTGAATTTTCCGTTCCGTTCGGGTGTCGATGGAGGAGGTCGCCTCGTCCAAAATCAGCATCGGCGGCAAGCAAAGCATCACGCGCGCGATGCAGAGCAGCTGCTTTTGCCCTTCCGAAAGGCTCCCGCCATCCTCGCCGATTTGGGTATCATACCCCTTGGGCAGGCGTTTGATAAAGCTGTGCGCATGGCTGGCTTTTGCTGCGGCAATCATTTCTGCCTCGGTTGCGGAAGGCTTTCCCATCAGCAGGTTTTCGCGGATCGTGCCGGTTTTCAGCCATGTATCCTGTAACACCATCCCGTAGCTTTCGCGCAGGCTTTTCCGGGTTACGCGGCCGATGTCGTGCCCGTCCACGCGGATGCTGCCCCCGTCCACATCGTAAAAACGCATCAGCAGGTTAATCAGGGTGGTTTTTCCGCAGCCCGTGGGGCCGACGATCGCCACCCGCCGCCCCGGCTCCACGTGCAGGGTAAAGCCGTCGATCAGCCGCCGATCCGGCGTGTAGGAAAAGCGAACATCCTCCGCATCCACCTGGCCGCGCACATCGGTCAGGGTTTCCGCGTCGCTTGCGTCGGCGGGTTGCGCGGGCTGGTCGATCAGCTCAAACACGCGCCCGGCGCAGGCCAGCGCGTTTTGCAGTTCCGTAATAACGCCCGATATTTCGTTGAAAGGCTTGTTGTACTGGTTGGCGTAGCTTAAAAACACAGAAAGCCGCCCCACGGAAAACGCGCCGCCCGTCGCCACCACCGTAAGCGCGCCCACCAACCCCACGCCCGCGTACACAACGGCGTTGATAAAGCGCATGGTTGGGAACGTCAGCGAAGAAAAAAACGTGGCGCGGAGCGAACAGTGCGCCAGCCTGCCGTTGATTTCGTCAAAGCGGTTCAGCGCGGCCTGCTCGTGGCCAAACGCCTGCACCACCTTTTGGTGAACCACCATTTCGTCGATCAGCGCGGTCTGCTCGCCCCGGGTTTCGGATTGCAGGCGGAACATCGCGTAGGTTTTGCGCGCGATCAGCCGCGCCACAAACAGCGAAAGCGGCGTAATCAGGAACACAACCAGCGCGATTTGCCACTGAAGCGACACCATGAACGCCAGCGTGGAAAGGATGGTGATAACGCCGGTAAACAGCTGCGAAAAGCCCATGAGCAGCCCGTCGGCAAACTGATCGACATCCGCGATCACGCGGCTCACGGTTTCCCCGGTCGGGTGCCCGTCGATATATTGGAGCGGGAGAATCTGAATTTTTTCAAACGCCTGCCGGCGGATGTCGCGCACCACCTGATAGGTGACGCGGTTATTAACGGTGTTCATGATCCATTGCAGCGCCGCCGTAACGCCTACGATGATGCCGATGGTCCACAGCTTTTGCAGCACGGCCTGAAAATCCACCTGAGCCGGCCCGACAATGCCGTCGATTGCCGCGCCAATCAGTATGGGCACATACAACGTGAGGGCGACGGTCGCCGCGGCCAGCGCGCCGGAGGCGATCAGTAGCGGCCAATACCGCCGCACCGCGAGCAGCACCCGCCGGAGGGTGGCCGTACGGGGCTTTCGGGGTTGGTCATGCGCGCGCATCCGTTACCGCCTCCTCCCTGGGAAACTGGGATTCGTAAATTTCACGGTACACATCGCAGGTTTGCAAAAGCGTTTCGCTGTTGCCCACGCCAACCACGTTGCCGTCATCCAGCACCACAATGCAGTCGGCATGCTGAATGGAGGCCGCCCGCTGCGAAACGATCAGCACCGTCGGTTTGTCCGGCAGTTCCCGGATGGCCCGGCGAAGCGCCGCGTCCGTCGCGTAATCCAGCGCCGAGGCGCTGTCGTCCAAAATCAGGATTTCCGGCTTTCGCACCAGCGCCCGGGCAAGGGTCAGCCGTTGGCGCTGGCCGCCGGAGAGGTTGCGCCCGTTTGGCTCCACCGCAAAATCCAGCCCGCCCTTATCCTGCGCCACGTCCGCGGCCTGCGCCACGGCGAGCGCTTCCCACAGGTCGGCGTCCGTCGCGTCCGCCCGGCCCCAGCGCAGGTTTTCGCGCAGGGTGCCCTGAAACAGCGCCGCCTGCTGAGGCACAACGCCAATCCTCTGCCGCAGATCGTCTTTGGGGTAGTCCTTCACATCTGCGCCGTTCACCTTCACGGCGCCGTCGGTCGCGTCGTAAAACCGGGGGATCAGGTTCACCAGCGAGGTTTTGCCCGAGCCGGTGCCGCCGATGATCCCCACCGTTTGCCCGCGCGGAATGCTCAGCGTTACGCCCGTAAGCGCGGTTTCCGCCGCGCCGGGGTAGCGCAGGCCGACGCCGTTCAGCTCGATGGCCGCCGCCCCGGGCACGGCCTGCGGCGCTTCCGCCGCCCACCGCTGGGAAGGCTGAATGTCCAGCACCGCCTGTATGCGGTTGCCGCACGCCACCGCGCGCGTAATGGTCACAATCAGGTTGGCCAGCTTAATCAGCTCCACCAGAATTTGCGACATGTAGTTATACAGCGCCACCAGCGCCCCCTGCGTCAGGATGCCCGCCTCCACCTGCCACGCGCCCGTCCAGATCAGCCAAAGAATCGCCAAATTGATGATGACGTAGGTTAAGGGGTTCATCAGCGCGGATATGCGGCCCACATACTTTTGCAGCCGGGTCAGCTCGGCGTTGCGCGCGCTGAACTCGCCCATCTGCTCCTCTTCCTTGCAAAAGGCGCGCAGCACGCGCGCGCCGGTCAGGCTTTCGCGGGTGCTCACCAGCACGCGGTCCAGACGGGCCTGCACCTTTTGGTACAGCGGAATGCACCACAGGATAATGCCAAACACAACCACCGAAAGCACGGGGATCGCCACGGCAAAGGTTAATGCCGCCGGCGTGTTGATGGTGAAAGCCATCGCCATGGCGCCAAATACAATGAAGGGGGAGCGCAACAGCAGGCGCAGCGTCATGTTCACGCCGTTTTGCGCCTGATTCATATCGCTGGTCATCCTTGTGGTCAGGGTCGAAGCGCCCAGCGTATCCAACTCCGCATACGAAAGGCTCTGGATATGCTCAAACAGCGCGTGGCGCACCTGAAGGCCAAAGCCGGTGGCCGCCTTGGCGGCAAAATACTGCGCCGTTGCCGACGAAGTGAGCCCCAGCGCCCCCAGCCCCACCAGCAAAAGCCCCATCCGCACCAGATAGCCCGTGTCGCGCTGCGCGATGCCGTGATCGATCATCGCCGCCATCACCAGCGGCACCAGCAGCTCAAACGCCGCTTCCAGCATCTTGAACAGCGGGCCTAAAATGCTTTCCTTGCGGTAGTCCCGCAAATATACCAGTAGTTTTTTCAAAACCGTGCCTCCGAAAAAATGGATTGCGACTTGATTATACCATGAAAGGCGTTTTGGGCAACCCGGCAAGCTTACTAAAAAGGGCG
Organism: Candidatus Limiplasma sp.; assembly: GCA_035353615.1. GTDB lineage: Bacteria > Bacillota > Clostridia > Christensenellales > Aristaeellaceae > CAXXOK01. Next base: position 34,358 of record DAOPZY010000007.1, on the reverse strand, counting down.
GGAGCTTATGCGGCTCCGCGCCCTGATTGATGCGGTTTTACGCTTGTTACAGCTTTTGAATCCGGCTCAGCGCCTCGGCGGTTTTTTCGTAGGTGTTGAATGCCGTCAGGCGGAAATACCCCTCGCCGCTGGGGCCAAAGCCCGTGCCGGGCGTGCCCACCACATGCGCCCGGTTTAGCAGAGTGTCGAAAAATTTCCAGCTGTCCATGGGGGTTTTAAGCCACACATACGGCGCGTCCACGCCGCCAAACACCGTATAGCCCGCCGCCTGTAACCCGTCGCGGATCAGCTGGGCGTTGCGCAGGTAGTACCGCACCGCCGTATCGCACTGCGCCTTACCTTCGGGGCTGAACACCGCCGCCGCCGCCCGCTGAATAGGGTAGCTGACGCCGTTGAACTTGGTGCCCATGCGGCGTTTCCACAGCGCGTTCAGCTCCACGGTCTGGCCCTGCCCGCCCAACCCCGTCACCTCGTGCGGGATGATGGTGTAGGCGCAGCGGGTGCCGGTGAAGCCCGCGGTTTTGGAAAAGCTGCAGCACTCGATCGCCACTTCCCGCGCGCCTTCCACCTCGTAGATGCTGTGGGGCACGTCGGAGGTGATGAACGCCTTATACGCGGCGTCGTACACAATAATGGCGCGGTTCTTTTTCGCGTAATCCACAAAGGGCTTCAGCTGCGCGGCGGTTAACGTTGTGCCCGTGGGGTTGTTGGGGTAGCAAAGGTAAATCACGTCCACCGGCTCGCTGGGCACGGAAGGGATAAAGCCGTTTTCGGCGTTGCAGGGCAGGTAAACCAGCCGGCTCCACCGGCCGCCCACAAAATCGCCCAACCGGCCCGCGATGGCGTTGCTGTCCACATATACCGGGTACACGGGGTCGGTCACGGCGATGCGGGTATCGGCGGCAAACAGCTCCTGAATGGCGGAGGTGTCGGTTTTAGCGCCGTCGGAGATGAACACCTCGTCAAACGCCAGCGAAACGCCGCGCGGGGCATAATCCTGCTCGCGGATGGCGTTTACCAAAAAATCATAGCCAAAATCCGGCCCATAGCCCCGGAAGGTTTCCGGCAGCAGCATTTCATCAGCGGCGGCCTTCATGGCGGCCACCACGACGGGGGCCAGCGGCAGGGTCACGTCCCCGATCCCCAGCTTAATCAGGTCCGCCGCCGGGTTTGCCGCGGAATATTCCTTTACGCGGCGCGCAATCTCGGCAAACAGGTAGGAGCCTGGCAGTTTTTCATAGTTCGGGTTCACGTGCAAGGGAACAACCTCCTTTGATGCCGCCCTCCGGCGGGAAATGTGAGGCCCTTTGGCAGGGGGATAACCCGCCCGCGGCGGCAAAGCGCGCCGCGAAAACGCGGCCGGGGCGCGAGGCCCGGCCCAACGGTTAGTCAGACAGCCACAAACCGTCGTACACAAAGGTTGCCGGGCCGGTCATATAAACATGCCCGTCCTGCTCGCTCCATTCCACGGTCAGGTTGCCGCCGCGAAGCGCCACCTCCACCGCGCGGTCCGTAAAGCCGTTGAGCATGCTGGCCACGGCGGACGCGCACGCCCCGGTACCGCAGGCCAGCGTTTCGCCCGCGCCGCGCTCCCATACGCGCATCCGGATGTGCCCGCGATCCGTAACGCGCACAAACTCGATGTTGCACTTGCGGGGAAACGCGGGGTCCAGCTCCAAAACCGGCCCCACGGTGGTCACCGGCGCGGTGTCCGGATCCTCCACAAAGGTTACGGCGTGCGGGTTGCCCATATTCACCAGCGTTACGGGCCAGGTTTGCCCAAGCGCCGTCAGCGGCTGCAGCCGAACCGGATCGCCGCTGAAAACGCTCGGAATGGAAAGGCCGTCGGTTACAGGCTTGCCCATATCCACGCGCACGGTCGCGGTCGCGCCATGCGCGTCCAGCGTCAGGCGCATATGCTTGATCGCGCCGCCGGATTCAATGTCAAACTCCGTGCGCTCGGTCAGCCCCCGGTCATGGCAGTACGCGGCGACGCAGCGGATGCCGTTACCGCACATTTCGCTTTCGGAACCGTCGCAGTTAAACATGCGCATGCGGAAATCCGCCTGCCGGCTGGGCGCGATCAGGATGATGCCGTCGCCGCCGCAACCGAAGCGGCGGTCGCTCATGCGCACCGCCAACGCGGGCAAATCCTCCGGAAGCTGTTCCGTAAAGGCGTTGATGTAGATATAGTCATTCCCAATTCCGTGCATTTTCGTAAAGCGAAGCATTTCATCACCTGCTTTCATACGCGATAGTATAGCAAAAAACCGCCGGTTTGAAAAGCCATGCCCAAAGCGCTGAAAACGCGAGGGTTAGCGGCCAAACTCCACGTGGCGCTGAAGGGGCGGGGCGGGGGTGCGCGCTTGCCGGTTGGGCGGCGTTACCCGTCGCCTGCCGGAAGCTGTGCGCCGTCGCATTAAAACACAAGCGCCCCGGGCGCTTGAAGGCACAGCGGAGCGTTGAAAAAGGCATTATCGGTTTTTTCAGGGGGCGGGCGCATGTTCAAGGAAGGGGCGCGCGAGGGCGTCAACAAGTCGGCTAAGCGTTAAGCCGCGCGCCTCCTGGCCCTGCGGACGGTTTGTGCGGCTTGTTTTTTCAGAGCGGCGTTTGCGCTTGGGGTACACCCCAAGCCACGGCAGGGGGTTCGCCTCCGCGCGTTCTTAACTTTCAAGAGCTATACCCCTGACCCGGTTCCGCTGCGGCCGGGGTTCTGTTTGGATAAAGGCGAGACAGGTTGCGCGCCCGCGTCTTACACCTGCAAAACGGCTTTCTCGCCCAGTTGCGCCGCATGCGCCGCTAACAGGGGATCAATGCAATCCTCCACAAATTCCGAAACCTGCTCCGCGCTTCTGCCAATAAAATGGCTTGGCTCCAGAATCGCTTCAATTTCCGCCCGGGTAACCATAAAGGCCGGGTCGCCCGCGATCCGGTCCACCAGATCGTTCAGGCCGCCTTCCTCCTTGACCACGCGGGCCGCTTCCTGGCTGTGCACGCGCAGGCGCTCGTGCAGGGCCTGCCGGTCGCCGCCTTTTTTCACGGCGTCCATCATGATGTTTTCCGTTGCCATAAAGGGCAGCTCCGCCATCACGCGGGCGCGCACCACCTTGGGGTACACCACCAGACCGTCGCACACGTTCAGCATCAGGTTTAAAATCGCGTCTGTCGCAAGGAATGCCTCGCTCACGGCGATCCGGCGGTTGGCGCTGTCGTCCAGCGTGCGCTCAAACCACTGGGCGCCCGCGGTGATGGCGGCGTTCAAGGTATCCACCATCACGTAGCGGCTCAGGCCGCTGATGCGCTCGCTGCGCATGGGGTTGCGCTTGTAGGGCATGGCGGAGGATCCAATCTGGCTTTTTTCAAACGGTTCCTCCATTTCCTTGAAGCTTTGCAGCAGCCGCAGATCATAGCTGAATTTGCTGGCGCTCTGCGCAATGCCGGACAGCACGCTGACCACCTGATAATCCATTTTGCGGCTATAGGTTTGCCCGCTTACCGGCACCACGCGGTTCACGCCCACATCGGCGGCGATGTCCCGTTCAATCTGCTTGATTTTTTGGCTGTCCCCGTTCAGCAGTTCCATAAAGCTGGCCTGCGTGCCGGTGGTTCCCTTGCTGCCCAGCAGCGCGAGGCTCGCAAGGCGATGCTCCACCTCTTCATAATCCATCAGCAGCTCGTTCATCCACAGCGTGGCGCGTTTGCCCACGGTGGTCAGCTGCGCCGGCTGAAGGTGCGTGTAGGCCAGCGCGGGCAGGTCGCGATAACGAACGGCAAAGCCGCGCAGCTCCGCGAGCACGTTCAGAAGCTTGCGGCCTACGATTTCCAAGCCTTCCTTCATAATCAGCACATCGGTATTGTCGCCTACGTAGCAACTGGTTGCGCCAAGGTGAATGATCCCTTTCGCGCTTGGGCACTGCACGCCGTAGGCGTACACATGGCTCATCACATCGTGGCGCACCTCGCGCTCGCGTTGGGTTGCCACGTCGTAGTTGATATCGTCCCGGTGAGCTTCCATTTCGGCAATCTGCTCATCGGTAATCGGCAGACCCTGCTTTTTCTCCGCCTTGGCAAGGCTGATCCACAGCCGCCGCCAGGTGCGGAATTTGTGATCCTCAGAAAATACCGCCTGCATTTCCGCGCTGGCATAGCGGGTGGAAAAGGGGCTGATATACGAAGAATGATCGTCCATAGTGACCTCCTGTGTGGAAACAGCGTTGGGTTTGGGGCGAACGCGCGGGCGAGCCGGCGCGGGCCAAAGGCAAGGGAATCGGCGCGGCCCGCCGAACCCATACTAGCAAAAACAGGGCCGGAATGCAACCGCCGCGTTTATGCGGGCCGCAATCTGCCGCGCGCCGGTAGCAACGCGTTGTTCGTTATGCGGCAAGCTTCCGCGCCGCGCGCGCAAACGCGGTTGCCGGAAAAGCGCGGCAAACCGGAGGGCGACCTTTACCGGAAATATTCCACGCCGCCTTCAAAAAGCCTTTGCAGCTGATTGCCCTGAACATTCTTGAACAGGTTGCTGCCGCCGCGTTCGGTGTGCCCCATTTTGCCCAGCACGCGCCCGTCCGGCGACGTGATGCCTTCGACTGCCCACACGCTTCCGTTGGGGTTCAGCCGCAGGTCCATGCCCGGTTCGCCGGCCTCGTTTACATACTGCGTGGCAATCTGCCCGTTCCGGGCCAGCTGTTCAAGCATCTCCCGTCCGCACACAAACCGCCCTTCGCCGTGGCTGACGGCCACGGTGTGCACATCCCCCACGCGGCATTTTTGCAGCCACGGGCTTTTGTTGCTGGCAATCCGCGTGCGCACGAGCATGCTCTGGTGACGGCCGATGGTGTTGTAGGTGAGCGTGGGGCAGGTTTCGTCCGTATCCACAATTTGGCCAAACGGCGCCAGCCCCAGCTTGATAAGCGCCTGAAAGCCGTTGCAAATGCCCAAGATCAGCCCGTCGCGCTGCCTGAGCAGCGCATGCACGGCCTCCGTCATGGCGGGGTTGCGGAAAAACGCGGTAATGAATTTTCCGCTCCCGTCCGGCTCGTCCCCGCCGGAAAAACCGCCGGGGAAAACGATCATCTGCGCGTTCAGAATTTCCTGCCGCATCCGCGCCACGCTCTGCGCCACATGCGCGGGGGTCAGGTTGTTTACAAGCACAATGCGCGGCTCCGCGCCGGCGCGTTCCAGCGCGCGGGCAGTGTCCACCTCGCAGTTGGTGCCCGGGAATGTCGGGATCACCGCGACCGGCCTTGCCGTGCGAAGCGCGGGCTTTGCCCAGCCGGAGAACCCGGCGGCGATAGCGGGCACTTTTTCCGGGTTTGCTTCCCCGCCGGCGCTGCGGTAGGGGAACACCTTTTCCAGCTTTCCCTCGTACGCGTCCTGTAACGGGGCCAGCGCATACCGCGCGCCCCGCATGGTCAGCCCGTAGTCGCTCACGGTTTCGCCAAGCGGTTCGCTGGCCGCCGTAAGCGCCGCGTCCGCCGCGCCGTCCGAAAGCTCCACAATCACGCCGCCAATCTGCTGCGCCAGCATATCGCGCGTGAACGCGTCGGAAACCCGCACGCCGATTCCGTTGCCCAGCGCCATCTTAAACAGGCCCTCCGCCACGCCGCCAAAACCCACCGCCCACGCGGAAACCACCTTGCCCTCGCGGATCAGGCGGTACAGCAGGTCAAGGTTGGCGCAAAAAACGGGCGCGTCAAACGGATCGGCATAGAGGTAGCGCAGGGTGTGCCCAGCGGCCTTCAACTCCGGAGAAATCACCTGCGAAGCCAACCCCGGGGCCACCGCGAAGCTCACCAGCGTCGGGGGCACGTTCAGGGTTTCGAAGCTGCCGCTCATGCTATCCTTGCCGCCAATGGCCGCAACGCCGAAGTTCAACTGCGCATCCAGCGCGCCCAGCAGCGCCGCGAGGGGTTTGCCCCACCGCAGGGGGTCAGCCGTCATACGCTCAAAATATTCCTGAAACGTCAGGTAGGCCTTGCGGAAATCAAACCCGGTGGCGGTCAGGCGAGCAAGGCTTTCAGCTACGCTCAGGTACGCGCCCTCGTAAGGGCTTTGTTCCATGATCTGCGGATGAAAGCCGTAGGCCATCCCGCTGGCGGTATCCGTTTCACCGCGGCGCACGGGCAGCTTGGCCGCCATCGCCTGCGCGGGGGTCAGCTGCCGCCGCCCGCCAAAGGGCATCAGCACCGTTGCCGCGCCCACCGTGGAATCAAACCGTTCCGAAAGCCCCTGTTTGGAGCAGATGTTGAGATCGGTAACCATTGAAAACAGCCGCTCCCCGAAGGTTTCCCCCGTAAACGGCACCGTGCGCACGCCGTCGTCCGGCACCAAAGCGCTCGCGTGCTTTTCCGCGCCGTTGGAGTTGAGAAAATCCCTGCTGATATCCACAAGGGTCTGGCCCTGCCAGCGCATGCGCAGCCGCGGCTCCTCCGTAACGGTTGCCACGGCGGTTGCCTCGAGGTTTTCGGCGTTGGCAAAGGCAATCAGTGCTTCCGCGTCCCCGGGGGCCACCACAACGGCCATCCGCTCCTGACTTTCCGAAATGGCCAGCTCCGTGCCGTCCAACCCTTCATATTTCTTGGGCACAAGGTCCAAATCAATCATCAGGCCATCCGCCAGTTCCCCGATCGCCACGCTTACGCCACCCGCGCCAAAATCGTTGCAACGCTTAATCAGGCGCGTTACGTTTGGGTCGCGGAATAGCCGTTGCAGCTTCCGTTCCACCACGGGGTTGCCCTTTTGTACCTCCGCGCCGCAGGTTTCCAGACTTTCGAGCTTGTGGCTCTTGCTGGAGCCGGTCGCGCCGCCGCAACCGTCGCGCCCCGTGCGCCCGCCCAGCAGGATGATGATATCCCCGGGCACAGGCTGCTCCCGCAGCACGTTCTGAACCGGCGCGGCGCCGATGACCGCGCCGATTTCCATGCGCTTGGCCGCATAGCCGGGATGGTACAGCTCGTCCACCAAGCCGGTCGCAAGGCCAATCTGGTTGCCGTAGGCGCTGTAGCCGGCTGCCGCCGTGGTTACCAGCTTGCGCTGGGGCAGTTTGCCGCGCATGGTTTCCGCCACAGGCACAAGCGGATCGGCCGCGCCGGTTACGCGCATGGCCTGATACACATACGTGCGCCCGGACAGCGGGTCGCGGATCGCGCCGCCGATGCAGGTTGCCGCACCGCCAAAGGGTTCGATTTCCGTGGGGTGGTTGTGCGTTTCGTTTTTGAACATTAAAAGCCACGGCTCGGCAACGCCGTCCACCTCCACGTCAATCACGATGGAGCAGGCGTTGATCTCCTCGCTCAGGTCCAGGTTGGCAAGGCCGCCCCGCGCGCGCAGGGCCTTTGCGCCGATGGTGGCGATATCCATCAGGTTCATGGGTTTTTCTTCGCGCCCCAGCTCCGCCCGCAGAGCCAGATAGCGCGCGAATGCCTTTTCAACCGCCGGTTTTTTCGCTTCCACCCGGTCCAGCGTGGTTAAAAACGTGGTGTGCCGGCAGTGATCGCTCCAGTAGGTATCGATCATGCGAATTTCCGTTAGCGTGGGGTCGCGGCGCTCGGTGGCAAAGTAGTCACGGCAGAAGGCGACGTCGTCCGCGTCCATGGCGAGGCCGTAGCGGGCCACAAACGCCTCGGCGGCGGCGGCGTCCATGGCGCAAAAGCCCGTAAGCGTTTCCACCGCGCCGGGGCTTGGGTAGCTCTGCTGTAGCGTCGCTTTTTCCGCCAGATCGGCTTCACGGCTTTCCACGGGGTTCACAACGTATTTCTTGATACGGTTGAGTTCCTCCGCGCTGGGCGCGCCCTCGATCAGGTACACGCGCGCCGCGCGCACCGTGGGGCGCTCCCCCTGACTGACCAGCTGCACGCATTCCTCACAGGACGCTGCCCGCGCGTCAAACTGCCCGGGCAGCGGTTCCACCGCAAACACGGCGGCATCCGTCCGGGGCAGGTCGAAGGTAGGCAAATCCAGCTGCGGCTCAAAAAAAACGATGGGCAGGCACTGTTCAAACAGCGCCCGGCCCACGCCTTCAATATCATAACGGTTCAGCAACCGGATTCCGGTTACGCTGCGGATTTGCAGAATGTGCCGCACCTCGTGCAGCAGGGCCTTCGCTTCCACGGCATAGTCGGGTTTTTTTTCGGTATAAACGCGAAAAACGGCCATAACTACCTCCTGAAACATTATCAGTCGAATGCGCAAAACCTTCGCCGGCTGGGGCATTGCCGCCGTCCATGGCGTTTAGAAAACCCTGCGCGCGGCCCCTGACCCTTGCGCCTTCGGCGCTCGCGGCGTTTCTGTTTCAACCTCGCCGCGCTGTGGGCCTCCGGCAGGGCAAAGGGCCTTGCCTCTGCGCCCCGCGGGGCTTTGCCATTGACCCCGTTCCGTTTCGTCAGGGGACGGGCCGGCCAATGGCCGCTAAACGCGCTCCACGTTTTCCGGCTGCGCCAAAGCCACCGCTTCCAACGCCCGCGCGCCGATATCCCCGCGCATATGCGCGCCTTCAAACGATATCGCCTCCGCCGCGAGGTACGCGCTACGGATCGCCTGCGAAAGCGTATCGCCCACGGCTGTTACCCCCAATACGCGCCCCCCGGCGGTGACCAGCTCCCCGGTTTGGGTCAGGCGGGTGCCGGCATGGAACACGCTCACGCCCGGCATGGCCTCGGCCTGCGAAATGCCTGTAATCGGCAGGCCCGTGCGGTAGGCTTCCGGATACCCGCCTGAGGCCAGCACCACGCAACAGCTCGCCCCGCTTGAAAAAGTAACCTCCGCCTCGCTGAGCGTGCCCGCCGCCACATGGCGCATGATCGCAAACAGATCGCTGCTGAGCAGCGGCAGCACCGCCTGCGCCTCCGGGTCGCCAAAACGGCAGTTGTACTCAATCACCTTCGGGCCGTTCTCGGTCAGCATCAGCCCAAAATACAGGCAACCCTGAAAGGGGCAACCCTCCAAGCGCATGGCCTCCAGCGTCGGCAAAAAGATCGTGCGCATACATTCCTCGGCAATGGCGGGCGTGTAGCAGGGGTTGGGGGCGATCACGCCCATGCCGCCCGTGTTCAGCCCCTGATCGAAATCCTTCGCCCGTTTGTGATCCATGCTGGAAACCATCGGCCGCAGCGTAACCCCGTCGGTAAAGGCGAGCACGCTCACCTCCGGCCCCTGCAAAAACTCCTCCACCACCACGCGGCTGCCGGAATCGCCAAACTTGCGGCGCTCCATCATATCGCGCACCGCCTGCTCGGCCTCGTCCCGGTTTTGGCAAATCACAACGCCCTTGCCCAGCGCCAGTCCGTCGGCCTTCACCACCATGGGGCAGGGCGCGATGCGGATGTAGCGGAGCGCCAGCTCCATATCTGAAAAAATTTCGCATTCCGCGGTGGGAATATGGTACTTGCGCATCAGTTTTTTGGCAAACACCTTGCTGCCCTCAATGCGCGCGGCCAGCTTGCTGGGGCCAAACGCGGGGATGCCCCGCGCGGCCAGCAGATCCGTAAGCCCAAGGCACAGAGGATCGTCCGGCGCGACGACCACAAACTCCATGCCGTTAACCTGCGCCCAGTCGGCAATGGCTTCCACTTCCGTGGCGCGGATCGGCACGCACTCCGCCAGCGCGGCAATGCCGCCGTTGCCGGGCGCACAGTACAGTCGGTTAACGAGCGGGCTTTCGCTCAGCTTTTGGAGGATGGCGTGTTCGCGGCCGCCGCCGCCCACAACGAGCACCTTCATGGGATCCTCTCCTTACCTGCTTTTCGGGAGAATGGGCGATGCCTCCGCCGAACCTGAGCGGCCCGGCTCAATGGTGGAAAAGCCTCAACCCTGTGAACGCCATCGTTACGCCGTAAGCGTCGCAGGCGTCAATCACTTCCTGATCGCGCTTGCTGCCGCCGGGCTGCGCGATATACCGCACGCCGCTTTGCACCGCGCGGTCAACATTGTCGCTGAAGGGGAAAAACGCGTCGCTGCCAAGGCTGACGCCGGTCAGCTCCTTGAGCCAGAGGCGTTTCTGCGCCTGCGTTAGCGGCTCCGGTTTGCGGCTGAACAGCGTTTGCCAGCGCCCCTCGGAAAGCACGGTTTCCTCGCTCTCGTCGCTGATGTAGCGGTCGATGGCGTTGTCCCGGTCCGGGTTTTTGATCCCGGGCAAAAACGGCAGGCTCAGCGTAAGAGGATGCTGTCGCAACCACCAGTTGTTCGCCTTGTCGCCCGCTAACCGCGTGCAGTGAATGCGGCTCTGCTGGCCCGCGCCGATGCCGATGCACTGCCCGTCCTTCACATAGCACACGGAGTTGGATTGCGTATACTTGAGCGTGACCATCGCCACCGCCAGATCGCGCTTGGCGGAGGCGGGCAGTTCGCGGTTTTGCGTAACCACATTGGCAAAAAAGGCGTCGTCAATTCGCAGCTCGTTGCGGTTTTGCTCAAACGTAACGCCGAACACATCCTTGCGTTCCAGCGCGGGCGGCTCGTACCCTTCGTCGATCTGCACAATGTTGTAGTTGCCCTGCCGTTTGCCTTTAAGAATCTCCAGCGCTTCAGGCGCGTAACCCGGGGCGATCACGCCGTCGCTCACCTCCGGCTTGATCAGCAGGGCTGTCGAAACGTCGCAGAGGTCCGAAAGGCAAATCCAATCCCCAAAGCTGCTCATGCGGTCCGCGCCCCGCGCGCGGGCATAGGCGCACGCGAGGGGGCTTAGCTCCGCGTTTTCCGCCACAAAGTAGATGCTGCGTAGCGTGGCTGTCAGCGGCAGGCCAAGCGCCGCGCCGGCCGGGCTTACATGCTTGAAGGACGCGGCCGCCGGCAGGCCGGTTGCGCGTTTCAGCTCCCGCACCAGCTGCCAGCCGTTGAGCGCGTCCAAAAAATTGATGTAGCCCGGTTTGCCGTTGAGCACCGCCAAAGGCAGCGCGCCCGTTTGCGAAAAAATGCGCGCGGGCTTCTGGTTGGGGTTGCAGCCGTACTTGAGTTCCAGCTCCGTCATGGCGGTATGGCCTCCTCAGCTTCGTTGGTTAATGATGCGGGTATCGGTGTGCCCATCCGCAAGGTCAACGGTGCGCACAAACAGGCTTACGCGGTTTTGCATGTCCAGCGCGTTCCACAGCGCCAGCGCAAGCTGGTCGATGTCCGCGCCGCAAAGGCTGACGCCCACCGGCTCCCCTTCAAAGCTGGGGATCGGGTCGCCGTTTTCGCGGTAGGTATGGATCAGGTGCCCCTCCCCGGCGCGGGGCTGCGGATAGTCAAAGAAGAACCGCTGCACGCTGTCCGGGTTGCCGTCATCGCTTTTAACAATGGAAAGCTGATAGCTCATGGCGCAGTCGCCCGCCTCCATCAGCCCGGAAATGCGCGGGGTGTAGTTGGGCGCATCCGGCTCGAAGGTTTGGGTGCGCAGGGCCGCTTCAAAGGTTTCGCCCTCGGCAAGCCCGCGCGCTACCGCATCCGTCTGGTTGCCGTTGGTGACAACCGTCATATGGTTGCCGGCCAATCGGACGGGCGCGTAGATAATCAGGCTGGGGTCCGTCATTTTGGAGGGATCGGCCGCCTCGGTCACAATGCCGCCATCCTTGGGGGTAAACACCCGGTTACGGCTGTTTTCGCTCCGCCCCATGATAAAATAAGCCATCACCGCGCGTTCACCGTCCGCGCTGCGGCCCAGCAGGATACCCCGGCCGGGATAGTCGATCTTTGCCAAATATTCGCAAGGGTCTGTCCGTTTCATATGCAGGTGCGCCTCCTTCGGTATCGGGGTCGGTGCGGCCAAACGCCGCCCGGCAGGGAAAACCCCCGTATGCCCCCTGATATCATAGCACTTTTGCCCAAGGCTTCACAAGGTTTTCGCCGGGGAATGCCGCCCTGTATGCCAAAACCGCCCGGCGGGAAGGGCAGCCAAACCCAAGCCGGGAGCGGTTAGCATCGCGGGTTTCCGCTCACGCCTCCTGCCCGCTGGCAATCCGCTGCGACAGCCACTCCACGGTCTGCGGCAGCAACACCCATTCCGCCTCAACCATTACACGGCGTTGCAGGGTTTCCGGGGTATCGCCCGGTTCCACTGCGACCGCCTTTTGCGCAAGGATGCGCCCGCCGTCCGGCACCTCGTTCACCAGATGCACCGTGGCGCCGGTTATTTTGACGCCCCGTTTTAGCGCCGCCTCATGCACTTTGAGGCCATAGTAGCCCTCCCCGCAAAAGCTGGGGATCAGGCTTGGGTGGATGTTCACAATCCGGTCCGGATACGCCGCGATCACGTTGGGCGCTAAAATCAGCAAAAACCCCGCCAGCACCACCAGCCCGACGCCGTGCTGCCTGAGCAGGGCCACCAGCCGCGCGCCGTACGCCTCTGCCGTTTCACCCCGCTGCTTTTCAAGCGTGGCCGTCGCAACGCCCGCCTGGCTTGCGCGGGTGAGGGCGTAGGCGTCCGCCCGGTTGCTCGCCACCAGCGAAATATGCCCGCTGTGCAGCGCGCCGCTCGCCTCCGCGTTCAGCAAGGCTTGCAGGTTGGTGCCGCCGCCGCTGACCAGCACGGCAATGTTCAGCACAGGCGCACGCCTCCCTCGCCGGCGACAATCTCGCCCAGCGTATAGGCAGCCACTCCGTTTTGGCTGAGCACCTGAAGGGCCGCGTCCGCCTGCCCGGCGGGCACCACCGCCACCATGCCCACGCCCATGTTGAAGGTGTTGAACATATCGCGCTCGGGCAGGTTGCCCTCTCGCGCGAGGATGTCAAACACAGGAGGAATCCGCACGGCTCCGCGTTCCAGCTTGGCCGTAAAGCCCGCCGCCAGCGAGCGCGGAATGTTTTCGTAAAACCCGCCGCCGGTAATGTGCGCCAGCGAGCGCACGTCCACTTTTTCAATCAAAGCCAGCACGGGCTTCACATAAATCCGCGTGGGGGTAAGCAGCGTCTGCCCCAGCGTTTCCCCGCCAAGCTCCGCATAGGTTGCGGCAAGCCCGCCGTTTTCCACATCAAACACCTTGCGCACCAACGAAAAGCCGTTGGAATGCAACCCGCTGGACGGCAGCGCGATCACTGCGTCGCCCGCGCGCATGGCGGTTTTATCCAGAATTTTCGCCTTATCCACCGCGCCGACCGCAAAGCCGGCCAAATCATACTCGTCCACAGGGTAAAAGCCTGGCATTTCAGCGGTTTCGCCGCCGACCAGCGCGCACCCAGCCTGCACGCAGCCTTCCGCCACGCCCTGAACAATCGCCGCGATTTTTTCCGGCACATTTTTACCGCAGGCAATGTAATCCAAAAAGAACAGCGGCTTGGCTCCGCAGCAGATCACGTCGTTCACGCACATTGCCACGCAGTCGATGCCCACGGTATCGTGGCGATCCATCAGGAAGGCGAGCCGGAGCTTGGTGCCCACGCCGTCGGTGCCGCTGACCAGCACGGGGCGCGACATGCCGGTTACGTCCAGCTCAAAAAGGCCCCCAAACCCGCCCACATCGCCCAGCACGCCCGCGGTCAGGGTGCGCGCGATATGGGTTTTCATCAGTTCCACAGCACGGTAACCGGCGGTGATGTCCACCCCGGCGGCCTTGTAGCTTTCGCTTTCGCTTTTCATTCGCCTTCGCCCTCCGCATCCCGTCTGTTTTGGCCAATATGGGTTTCAAACTTGTTTTTGCTTGCGTCCCGGGGCGGTTCCACGGGGTAACTGCCGGTGAAGCAGCCCTTGCAAAAGCCGCAGCTGCTGTGATCCGCCAGTTTATCCAGGCACTCCACCGGCAGGTAGCCAAGGCTGTCCGCGCCAATCAGCGTCCGGATTTCCTCCACGGTATGGTTGGCGGCGATCAGGTGATCGGTGGAGTCGATATCCGTGCCAAAATAGCAGGGATGCCGAAAAGGCGGCGAACTCAGCCGCATATGCACCTCGGTCGCCCCCGCCTCCCGCAGCAGGCTCACAATGCGCGCGCTGGTAGTGCCCCGCACAATGGAATCATCAATCAATACCACGCGCTTGCCCGCAACCGTGGAGCGCACGGCGTTCAGCTTGATGCGCACGGCGTTTTGCCGCGCCTGCTGCCCGGGCTGTATAAACGTGCGCCCGACGTAGCGGTTTTTGATGAACCCCACGCCGTAGGGGATGCCGCTCTGGCGGGCGTAGCCGATGGCCGCGTCGATGCCGCTGTCCGGCACGCCGATCACCACATCCGCCTGCACCGGGTGTTCCAGCGCGAGGAAAGCGCCCGCGCGCAAGCGAGCCGTGTGCACGGCGCTGCCGTCGATCACGCTGTCCGGCCGGGCAAAGTAAATAAACTCAAACACGCACAGGGCGCTTTTGCAAGGCTCGTCCAACTGCAGGGAGCGGATTCCGTCCTGATCTACCACTACCACTTCGCCGGGGCGGATGTCGCGCACAAAGGCCGCGCCAATCGCGTCCAGCGCGCAGCTTTCGCTGGCAAACACCGTGCCGCCGTTTTCCAAAGCGCCCATGCAGAGCGGGCGAAAGCCATGCGGATCGCGCGCGGCCACAAGCTTGCTGGGGCTCATGACCACCAGCGAGTAGGCGCCCTGGATGCGCTTCATGGCGGCGAGCACCGCCTGCTCAATGCTTTCCGCCGTCAGCCGTTCCTGCGTTACGGTGTAGGCGATCACTTCACTGTCGCTGGTGGTGTGGAAAATCGCGCCGCCGCGCTCCAGCTTATCGCGCAGTTCGTGGGCGTTCACCAAATTGCCGTTGTGGCAAAGCGCCATGCCGCCTTTGAGGTGGTTCACCAACAAAGGCTGAGCGTTGCCGCGGTTTTGCGCGCCGGTGGTGCCGTAGCGGCAGTGCCCCACCGCGATGGACCCCTCGGTCAGCTTTTCCATCACATCGCGGGTGAAAACCTCCCCTACGAGGCCCACATCCTTATGGCAATCGATCACGCCGTCGTTATTGACGGCAATGCCGCAGCTTTCCTGCCCGCGGTGCTGCAATGCGTACAGCGCGTGGTAGGCGGGGTGCACAACGCCCTGCTGCCCGTTGGGAAGGAAAACGCCAAAAACGCCGCATTCCTCGTGGAGCTTGCTCATTGGTTCGCCCTTTCTTTCCGGTACGATTCGGTAAGCGGAGGCAACGCCCGGTTTCACCGCCTGCGCGGGCCTCGCGGCCGGCTCACTCGCCCAACAGGCGTTTCAGAATTTCGTGGTAGGCGTTTTCCACGCCGCCCAAATCCCGGCGGAAGCGGTCCTTGTCGAGCTTTTCATGCGTGACCGTGTCCCAAAAACGGCAGGTGTCGGGGCTAATCTCGTCCGCCAGCACGATGGTTCCGTCTGCAGTGCGCCCAAACTCAAGCTTAAAGTCGATCAGCTCAATGTTCAGATCCTTCAGATAGTCGCTGAGCACTTCGTTCACCTTCAGGGAATAACGGCAGATGGTCGCCATTTCCTCCTGTGTGGCCCAACCCATGGCGGCAATGTGGTAATCGTTCACCATCGGGTCGCCCAGCGCGTCGTCTTTATAGCAAAATTCCAGCACCGTTTTTGGCAGGCGTGTGCCTTCCGCAAGGCCAAGGCGCTTGGAAAGCGAGCCGGCCGCCACGTTGCGCACGATCACTTCCAAAGGCACAATCTGCACCTTTTTCACCAGCGTTTCCCGCGCGGAAAGCTCCTGGACCAGATGGGTCGGTACGCCGTGCTGCTCCAGCAGTTTCATCAGGTGGTTGGTTACGCGGTTGTTGATGGCGCCTTTGCCTTCAATGGTGCCTTTTTTGAGGCCGTTGAAAGCGGTTGCATCGTCCTTGTAATCCACCAGCACCAGCGTGGGGTCGTCGGTTGCGTACACCTTTTTGGCTTTGCCTTCGTAGAGCTGTTCCCGCTTTTCCATGGGGATGCCTCCTGTTGTTTCAAATGGTTTGCGGCGTTTCACCGCACAGTTAGGAAAGCCCGCCGCGTATCAATCCACGGCGAGCCTGCTGTCTTTTTGGAGTACGGCCTGGCGCATGGTTTCCCGCGCAGCCAGCAGTTTTGCGTAAAGATCCTGATCCGCCATGGCGAGCATCTGCGCGGCCAGAATGGCGGCGTTGGCCGCCCCGTCGATGGCAACGGTCGCCACCGGAATCCCGGCGGGCATTTGCACGGTGGAAAGCAGCGCATCCAGCCCATCAAGGGTGGAGGCCTTCACAGGGATGCCGATCACCGGCAGCACGGTGCGCGCCGCCAATGCCCCCGCGAGGTGCGCAGCCTTGCCGGCCGCCGCGATCAGCACGCCGAAGCCTTGGCCCGCGGCGTTCATCGCAAAAGCGGCCGCCTCGTCGGGCGTGCGGTGGGCGCTGAACACGTGCGCTTCAAAGGGGATGCCCAGTTCGCGCAGCTGTTCAAAGCACGGTTTCAGCACAGGCAGATCGCTATCCGAGCCCATAATCACGGCGACCTTCTTCATGGTTGGCAATCCCTCCAAAACAGCGCAGCCTGTATGTACAGGCCGCTATTTGTTCGTGTTTTCAGGTTCGTTTCGTTCACGGCGATCTTGAGGGCTTGGGCAGCACGGTTCAAGAACCCATAAAAAATGCCAACGCGGGAAACGAACAGTTTTCATTATACAGGAGGGTTGCTTTGATGTCAACATAAATCCGAACGATTTATTGATATACATAATTTATGTTTGTTTTTTATGAAAGCTGAATTGATGCAACAGCCGCTGGTGAACAGGCGGAAGGCGGGTCAGAAAAACGCCGTAAAGCGTTATGCTTTGCGGCGCGGATGGCTGAGAAGTCACGGTCAGGGTGGGAAGGGGAGCAATGGGGGATTGTTCCTGGCCAGACGGGGACTTCGGATGCGACGCTACAAGGCGGCGGAGCTTATCGACACGGTTTGGTTTGAGCCGCAAAGCGCGGTTCCGCTCGCCTCATAGCCCTGTGGGCTGTTCGCTCGCTTTGCTTTTCAGGCTGCGGCATGCAGGCTTGGGGCTCTGCACCAGACCCCGGCATGGGCTTCGCCCCTGCACCCTGACAAGGGCTAACGCCCTTGACCCGGTCCGCTGCGGCGGGGGGTGGGGGCAGGCTGGAAACAACAAAGCGCGGTTCCGCTCGCCTCATAGCCCTGCGGGCTGTTCGCTCGCTTTGCTTTTCAGGCTGCGGCATGGAGGCTTGGGGCTCTGCCCCAGACCCCGGCATGGGCTTCGCCCCTGCACCCTGACAAGGGCTAACGCCCTTGA
>DAOPZY010000007.1:0-17142 GCA_035353615.1 Candidatus Limiplasma sp. | reverse complement strand
AACAACAAAGCGCGGTTCCGCTCGCCTCATAGCCCTGCGGGCTGTTCGCTCGCTTGTTAACTTCACGCTGCGGCGTGGAGCTTGGGGCTCTGCCCCAGACCCCGGCATGGGCTTCGCCCCTGCACTCTGACAAGGGCTAACGCCCTTGACCCGGTTCCGCCGCGGCGGGGGGAGGGGGCAACTCTGTCAGCTATTCTCCGCCGGTGGAAAAGCCTCCAGATATTTCTCGACCGAGCGGTTCATTTCCCGCGCAAAATCTGATCCGTACTTCCGTTTGCAGAACGCCTGCATCCACTCGGCATACTCCTGCCCCTCCAGATGCCCGCCGAACAACGCCCGACGCTCCTCTTTCTCCAAAACACGGTAGCCGTTTTCCTGCACAATGTGCCGAAGCTCCGCCCGAGCAGGCTTGGGCCGCGCCTGCTGCTGCGGCGTTGGGTACCCAAACACCAGCATCGCCGCCGGAAAAACCGAATCCGGCAGGCAAAGCAACGCGCGGTGTTCTTCGCAGTTTTCCATCACATCTCCAATATAGCACGAGCCGATGCCCAGGCTCCATGCCGCGACCACCGCATTTTGCGCCGCAATCACCGCATCCGTTACGGCCAGCATCAGATCGCCTTTCCCTAGCGGACGGGGCTGACAGCCCGCATCCGCATAGCCTTGCGTCCATTTCAGCGGATCGGCGCAAAAGATCAGCACAAGCGGCGCTTTTGCGATAAACGGCTGATGATCGCACGTTACGGCCAGCCGATCCTTGAGCGCCTGATCGGTAATATCCAGAATGGTATACAGTTGCTGGTTGCCCGCGGTCGGCGCCTGCGCGGCGGCCAGCAAGATCGCCTGCTTTTCCTCCGGCGCGATGGGGCGTTCCTCAAACACCCGCACGGATTTTCGGGTATATAGGCTTTGGATGATCTCGTTCATAGCGTTTCCTCCCTGTGCGAAGCGCACCCGTCGGGCGCGCGTGATTGTGAAAACGGCCAAGCCGCGAAAGCCAGAGGCATGCCCGCATTCCTGCGCTGCGGATCGCCAACCGCCGCGTCAGTACGCTACTGTGGGTCGCGCTTTCTGAAACGATTATACCGGGCGCAGGCAGGCGCGTCAACTGAATAGCCCTATTCTGCCGTGCCGCGCCATCCCCGCCGCAATGCGGGCGACGGCTTGGAAGCTGCTCACGGCAACCGAACTAAACGGACGGTTTTTGGCTTCCCGTTCGTCTTTCGGGCGGCAAAAGAGGGTTTTCCCTTCTGTGTGTGGAACGCATAAGCGAACGATACCAATCATCGGAGGCTGACAATGCAAAACGCAGTGTTAATACTGGATCAGGACACGGCGCTGGCCGGTTTGATCGCCCGTACCCTGCGCAGCCAGCAAGTCTATTGCGAGCTTGCGCCGTTTGGCATCCGGAAGGACGCGGCTTTGCAAAACGCGCCCTGCGGCATCATCATTGCCGCGCGCGCCGACCCCGCCCCCGACCTTTCCGCCTTTGACACAGCGCTGCTTTCAGCCGGGCTTCCGGTGCTTGCGTTGGGCGGCATGGTGCCGGCGCTGTGCGCCCATTTCGGGGGCGCCACGCAAACGCAGGAAGGGCCAAATGAAAGCATCACCCTTGGCCTTGCGGAAGATCCTTTGTTTGACGGCATGAGCGGCGGCGAGCGCGTGTTTCACAGCTTCAGCGATTTATCCCTGCCGGAAAGCCTGAACTGTCTGGCTACCGCTACCGAGCGCTGCATTGGTTTTTACGACGTGCCGGCTAAGCTGTATGCCGTGCAGTACCCCATTGAGCGCAACGATCCCGACGCGGTGCAGTTGTTGCGCAATTTCGCCTGCCTGATCTGCGGCGTTACCCCGGATTGGACGGAGGAACGCATTGTGGAGCAGGCGGTGGACGCGCTTCGAAACATCGCGGGCGATGGGCGCGTGCTGTGCGCCGTATCCGGCGGCGTGGACAGCGCCGTGTGCGCAAAACTGGCCCATGAGGCCGTTGGGGATCGCCTGACGTGCGTGTTTGTGGATACCGGGTTGTTCCGCCGGGACGAGCCGGACGAGGTCATTCAAAACTATCTGGACACGCTGGGCCTTCCGGTTGTGCGTGTGGACGCGAGAAAAGCCTTTTTACACGCGCTTGAAGGCGTAACCGCCGTTTTGGAGAAGGAGCGGATCGTCTCCTCTCTGCTTCGGCAGGTCTATTATAAACAGCTGACCGAGATACCGGACGCGCGCACGCTGGTGCTGGGTACCAATTATAACGACACGCTGTACGGCGCGCAGCCCGCCGCCCTTCTGCCCGAGGCTTCAGGCGGCGCGGCGCTCAGGGTTACCGAACCGGTTCGAGTGCTTTTTAAGGATGAAATTCGCCGCATTGCCAAAGCTTTGTCCCTGCCCGGCAGCATCGCCGAAAGGCAACCGTTTCCCGCCAGCGGCCTTGCGGTGCGGATTTACGGAGAGGTTACCGAGGAAAGGCTGGCATTGCTCAGGGCGGCGGACGCGATATTCAGCGAGGAAGTGCGCGCGGGCGGCCATGAGCGGCGGCTATGGCAATACTATGCCAGCCTGGGCGAGAACCGGGAGGGGCAGGAAGGCTACGTAGCGGTGCTGCGCGCCTGTCAGGCCTGCGGCGGCGACGCCTGCGCATCCCGCTTGCCATATGATTTACTGGAGCGCGTTGTGGAACGAATCCTGCATACTCTGCCGCAGGTGACCCGTGTGGTGTATGATATGACCCCGAGTCAGAATTATGCGCTGATGGAGTAACTGTCTGTTTGAGCAACCCCCCGCCGCAGCGGAGATGGGTCAAGGGCGAAGCCCTTGTCAGAGTGCAGGGGCGAGGCCCCTTGCCGGGGTTTGGGGCGGAACCCCAAGCCTGACTGTTTGAGCACCCCCCGCCGCAGCGGAGATGGATCAAGGGCGAAGCCCTTGTCAGGGCGCAGGGGCGAGGCCCCTGCCGGGGTATGGGGCGGAACCCCAAGCCTAACGCCGCAGCGTGAAACCATCCAGTGAGCGAACAGCCCGTAGGGCTATGAGGCGAACGGCAAAACGCATTGCCAAGGTAAGCGCACACCTACCCCCGCCGCAGCGGAACCGGGTCAAGGGCGAAGCCCTTGTGGAGTGCAGGGGCGAGGCCCCTGCCGGGGGTTGGGGCGGAACCCCAAGCCTAACGCCGCAGCGTTTCCCCAACAAGCAATCAAATCGCCCGCAGGGCGATGAGGCGAGCGGAACAGCGCTTCGCTTATTTTTATGCCTCCATAGCATCGCCTGAGGGCATAAAAAAACCGGGCATTTGCCATGCCGCGGTTTTATCGGATTCCCTGTGTTGCCCAAAGGCGCATCACTTGGCGCTCTCGACGATCTTGGCGAACGCCTCGGGATCGTTTACGGCGATATCCGCAAGCATCTTGCGGTTGATGGTGATGTTGTTCTTTTTAAGCCCGCTCATCAATACGGAATAGCTCATGTTGTTGAGCCGTGCCGCGGCGTTGATACGGGTAATCCACAGGCGGCGGAAATCGCGCTTGCGGAGTTTGCGGCCTTCATAAGCATAGCGCAGGCTGCGGGCAACCTGCTCGCTTGCCGCGCGGTATTGCCGGGATTTAGCGCCGAAATAACCCTTGGCAAGTTTAAGCACCTTGCGACGCTTCTTGTGGGCGTTCACGGCTCTTTTAATGCGTGCCATGTTTCTTTCCTCCTTGAAAAATCAGCCAAACAGCTTATTGGTACGGTAGCAGTTTGCGAATGGTACGGGCTTCGGCGTTGTTATCCACAATACCGTCCGCACGCAGATGGCGGGTGCGCTTGGTGGTTTTAAGATGCACCTGATGGTTAGCGTTCATCTGCTTATGCTTCACCTTACCATTTTTCGTGAAGGAGAAACGCTTGGCAGCACCGCGATGGGATTTTTGCTTGGGCATGGGGGTTTTCCTCCTCTCCGTATGGGTTCCGGCTCCGGGCGCAAACGCCCGGCTACGGAAGGCTCCGTGCGCGGGCCGGCGACCGGCAATGCGACGGTTCCTTAGGTCAGATCATATTCTCGCTTTCGCGCTTGACCTTTTTCTTGGGTTGCTCCTTGGGCGCAAGCTTGTCCTCGGCTTCATCGGCGACCGGCTGACGGTCGGCTTCCGAAGCGGGCGTTTCCTTTTGCGCCTTGCGTTCCTGCGAGCGCTCGGCAAAGCTCTTCTTTTCCGCCTTGGGGGCCAGGATCATAATCATGTGGCGGCCTTCCAGCAAGGGGCGGCGTTCCACGTTGCCGATCTCCTCAATGCGTTTGGCAAAATCCAGCATGATTTGCATGCCGATGCTTGTGTGCGCGATTTGGCGGCCGCGGAAACGAATGGTCACCTTGACCTTGTCGCCATCCTCCAGAAACTTGATGGCGTTCTTCAGCTTGGTTTGCAAGTCGTTTTCCTCGATGGTGGCGGAAAGCTGGACCTCTTTCAGCTCCACAATACGCTGATTTTTGCGCAGCTCGCGTTCGCGTTTGGACTGTTCAAAGCGGTGCTTGTCGTAATCCATCAGCTTGCAAACGGGCGGTTGGGCGCCGGGCACAATTTTGACCAGGTCCAACCCTGCCGCTTCGGCCTTTTCCAGCGCCGCGTGGGTGCTCATTACGCCCAGCTGCTCGCCGTCGGGGCCAATCAGGCGCACTTCGCGGTCGTTAATTTCTTCGTTAATCATCGGCTCGTTGTTGATATCCATACACCTCCGTATTTGTTGGGGACGGTTCCTTTTCGCTGTGGCGCGGCGGTTGCCGCGACTGCAAAATAAAAAACGCCGGGCATGCTACCCGCCGTATTCACGCACCGACGCGGTCTTTTGTGCCGCGACCTGCGCAAAACATGTTCGCGCGGTGAGAAGCGGGTGGCTTCTGCTTACAAAGGTAACTATACCATACGGGAGGCCGTGTGTCAACGCTTTTTTACCCCTTTGCCCCCACTTTTTGGCCGCGGCCTACGCCATGGGTAAATGAACATTCAAACATCAATAACCCAGACGGCCATGCGCGCGGGCCCCCGCGATGACCCTTGCTTTTCGGCGGTCGGTTCGGTATAATCAAATGGTAGAAACCGATAAGGCTCATGAAAAAATGCCGGTGCGTACTCCATCGTGCAATCAGAGCGCCAGCGCGCGCTATCGCAAAGCGAATCGTGGAGCTATAGGCATGAAACAGAAAAATTGGTATTTCCCAATCGTTTTTGCACTGGTAGCGATGCTTTTGGCATGGCTGTCGGTTTCTGACCAGTCCCCCGCGCGGTTGCAGAGCGCTAAAAACGATCCCATGCAATGGAGCGCCGGTTGGCAGGCGGTGGCCGAGGACGGCCATACGCGTTCTGTTCTTTTGCCGGCGCGCCTGAATGCCGGGGAACGTTCCGTGATCAAAACATTGCCCGAAAACCTGACGGGCGATGAATATGTGTATATCAAAACCGATTATCAGGCCGTGACCGCCGATGTGGACGGACAGGCGCTTGCGGTTGTCGGGCTTTCATCGCTGCCCGGCAACCTTTGGCATGCGGATTTGCCTTGGGTGGCGCTTCGCCTGACGCCTGACATGGCGGGGCGCGCTTTGCGTTTCACGTTTAACGGCGCGGGCCTTAAACCCTTTGTGGAAGTGTACTCCGTTCGCCTTGGCCCGATGGCGAAGGTGCAGCTGGCGCTATCCAACGCGGGGATGTTTTCGATGATTCTCAGCATCCTCATCAGCTTGTTTTCGCTGGCGATGCTTACGTTTGCCATCATGGAAGCGCGGCGCTACCAAAAACGCATTTCGCGCAGCTACTATTACCTCATGGGCTTTGTGGCGCTGGCATGCACCTGGTTTTTTACCGACTCGGACGTGTCCGGGGCGTTTTATCTGGCAAATCCGATCTACCTGTATGTATATGTAGGAAGTTACTTTTTAATGCCGCTGATGTTCCTGCTGTTTGTATGCAGCACCCTGCCCAGAATGCGCCGCCTGTGCGTGAGCCTGATTGGCGTGCAGCTTGCGGGGCTTGCTGTGCAGGTTTATTTACTGGCAACAGGCCGCTTTGTGCTGTGGCGCGCGGCCATTCAATCGCACGTGCTGTTGCTCGCAACCCTCGGCACGCTGCTTGCCTATGTGCGTTTCATGTACAGGGCGAAAAAGGGCATCAACATCGAGTTGGTTCTGGGCACCGCGATCCTCACCGGCTCCTGGTGCGTCAGCCTGATGTGCTTTTACCTGTTCCCGTTAGGCGACAATGTATCGGTGTTCCGTTTCGGCACGGTGGTGATGGTCATTTCGCTCACCGGCAGCGTGCTGCACGCCAATGTGGATGTGGTGATGCAGATGCAAAACCTGGAGGATCTGCGCATCCACGAGGAGGAATACCGGATTGCCGTGCAGCAGAGCGACAAGTTCGTGATCCGGTTTGACGTGGCCAACCGCAGCATTCTGCCGGGCGAAAGCCTGGCGCCGGTATTTGACCCGGATCTCGACCTGAACAATATGCCGGAATCCGCCATTGCGCAGGGTTTGGTGGGCGATGAAAGCATTGCCGATTTCAGGGCGTTTTTTGAGGATATGATCGCCGGCAAGGAAGAGGGCGCGGTGACGGCAAGCCTGCGAAACTAGGACGGTCACTTTGCCTGGTACCGCGGGGATTATACCATGATCTACACCAGCAGCCACCAGCCGTTGCAGGCGATAATCTCGTTTTATGATATCTCGGAGCAGCGCGAACGCGAGCTGGCCTATGAAAAATGGAAGCAGATGTATGCTGAAATGCCCGCGACCAGCATGAACTACTACGAATACAACCTCACGAGGGACGCGTTTGCCAGCGAGGCGGGGGGAATGCTGCCCGCCCTGCCGGAGGAAGCCCGGCATACGATAGAGGCGGCCGTGCGATATATGGCGGAGCACTTCGTTGCCCCCGGCGATGTGGAACGCTTTGTCAGGTTTTTTAACCGGAACCGATTGCTGAACGCTTTTGCGCACGGAGAACGCAATGATACGATGGATTTTTTGCGCGCCAACGGCCAAAACCACCAGCTGTGGACCTCGGCGGGCGTACAGCTAATTACCGACCCCTTTTCCGGCGATGTGCAGGCGTTTTTGCTGCTGAAGGACGAGGACGCGGCCAAACGGGACGAAATGCGCGTGCGCGAACGCTCCAATACCGATCCGCTGACCGGTCTGCTGAACCGCAGCGCTTTTGAGGAGCAGTTTACCGCGTTGCTGGGGCAAACGGAAGAAAGCAACGTGCACGCCCTGATTATGATCGACGTGGACGGCTTTAAGCGGGTGAACGACAGCTACGGCCATCAGTTTGGGGATCGGGTGCTGATCGATATCGCCAACAGCCTGCGCGCCATGATGCGCAACGATGACCTGATCGGGCGCATTGGCGGGGACGAGTACATGGTGTGCCTGAAGAACGTGCGGGACGGCACCGGCTTTCTGGAAAGGCGCGCCGCTTTGATCTGCCAGACGCTCAACAAGCAGTATGGCAACGACGTGGCCATCTCCGGCAGCGCCGGGCTTGCGATTTACCCCAAGGATGGCGGCAGCTTTGACACGCTGTACCAGAAGGCGGACAAAGCCCTCTATTACGCCAAGCACCACGGAAAAAACCGATTCATCTTCTACCATGACGGGCTGTTAACCGGCGATACGAACGCCCCTTCGACCCATGGCATGCTCACCGAGCCGGCCGATATGGAGGCCCTCACGGAAACGCAGCTGGAAATCCGGCACACGCTGCTGATCGTGGATGATGTGGAAATGAACCGCGACATGCTTTGCGAAATTTTCAGGGACGAATATCAGGTGCTGACGGCCGAAAGCGGTCAGGAATGCCTGAAGCAGATGGAAAACAGCGAACATCCCATTTCCGCCGTGCTGTTGGATTTAATGATGCCCGGCATGGATGGGCTTAAGGTATTGGAAAAAATCCAGAATGACGTTTACCTTGCGTCGATCCCGGTGATCGTGACCTCCTCCGCCGACGAAGCGGAGTACAGCCTCAAGGCCATCGAGCTTGGCGCGACCGATTTTGTCAGCAAACCCATTGACCCGGTGCTGGTGCGCCTGCGGGTCAAGAACGCCATCCATCGCCGGGAGGCGGACGAGCTTCGCGCGCAGAACCGCTACCTGCTGGTGCAAAAAAGCGAGGAGAGCCGCCACCAGAACGAGCTGCGCTACATTGCCGAGCATGACCCCCTGACCAATATTTGCAACAAGGCGACCTTCTACCATAAAACGCGCCTGATGATCGACAAGGACCCCGACACGGCGTATGTGATGATCGCCTTTGACATTGAAAAATTCAGGGTGATTAACGACATTTTTGGCCATGACGAAGGGGATCGGCTGCTGCGCTACATTGCCCAGCGCATGCAGATTCTCTATGCCAGCAACGCCACCTACAGCCGTATTGACGCGGATAACTTTACCCTGTGCCTGCCGTACAACCGGCTGGCCATCAAGCATCGCATGCAGGAAAACGAGGCGGAGTTAAAGGAGTATGACCTGCCGTTTGAAATTCTGCTTGTTTACGGCCTCTACATTATCGACGACCGAACCCTGCCCGTCAGCATTATGCACGACCGCGCGGAGATGGCCAAGCGCACCGTGAAGGGCAACTATGTCAAGCGTTACGCGTATTATGACGCGAAGCTGCGTCAGGAGCTGCTGGACGAGTTGGATATTGTGAACAACATGACCGCCTCGCTGCAAAAACACCAGTTCGAAATTTATCTGCAACCGAAATGCCGGCTGAGCACGGGGGAAATTGTGGGCGCGGAGGCGCTTGTGCGGTGGAACCATCCCACCCGCGGCGTGCTTTCGCCGGGCGCGTTTGTGCCCATCTTTGAAAAGAACGGCTTTATCATGAAGCTGGATGCGTTTGTGTGGGAGCAGGTGTGCATCCTGCTTCAAAGCTGGATGAACCGCTACGGCGGCAAACCGCCGATTTCGGTGAGCATGAACATTTCGCGCGTGGATATCTACAACCCCGCGCTGGTGGGGACCCTTTGCAGCCTTGCGGACAGGTACGGCGTTCCGCACGGCATGCTGGAATTGGAAATTACGGAAAGCGCCTACGCCAAAGACCCCAAACAGCTGGCCGACCTGATTACGGAACTGCGCACGAAAAGCTTTCCTGTGGAAATGGACGATTTTGGCAGCGCCTATTCCAGCCTGAACATGCTCAAAGAAATCTCCGTCGATGTGCTGAAGCTGGATATGCGTTTCCTGTTGGGCAACGATCAGGACGGGCGCGGCGGCACCATCCTGAGCAGCATTGTGCGCATGGCGCGGTATCTGTCCCTGCCCATTGTGGCGGAGGGCGTTGAAAACGCGGAGCAGGCGCAGTTCCTCAGCTCGATTGGCTGCACGGTTGCGCAGGGATTTTTCTACTACCCGCCGATGCCGGTTGAAGATTTTGAGCGCCTGCTGGCTGCCCACCCGATCCGGCCGATTACCGACCTGCCGGATTCCTTCCCCGGCGCGGCTGTGCGGCGCGTCTGGAGCATCGACGGCGATTTTTCCCTGATGCTGGAAACCATCCCCTGCGCAGCCAGCATGTGCGAGCTTTACAAGGACAACATCGAAATTCTCCGCACCAACCACGAATACATGGCCATGACCGGCGACAGTCCCGACCGCGTTTATTCCACCGATGTTATCATGCGCAGGCTCGCGGCGGAAGGCACCATGCCCTACCTGCTACAACTGTTCCACCAGGCGTTTGAATCCCAGGGCGCTGTGGACGGGGAGTATAAGCGAGTATCCGAGAACGGGCAAATTCGGCGTTACCACGTTAAGGTGCGGTATCTGACCGGAGATAATGTGCGCTCGCTTTTCTTCATTACTTATCAGCCGATCCTGGATGGGGGCGATACGCCGTGAAGCATCGGATTCGCGGCCGGCAAACGCTTGGCGCGCTGTGCCTGCTGTGCTGCTTCGCTCTGCTGTTTGCGGCGGCCGCGCCCGCTCAGGCATATGCGGGCGGCGCGGAAGGCGCGGCGGACCAACCCCTCCGGGTCGGGTGGTTTAACCAGCCCGGCTACATGGAGCTAGACCACACCGGACGGCCCAGCGGCTATGTGTACGAATATCTTCAGGCCATCGCGCAGCAAACGGGCTGGACATATCAGTTTGTGACGGGGGATTACGCCACGCTGCTTTCCGCGTTGCAATCGGGCGAGCTGGATATCCTCGGCCTGCAATTTGCGCAAACCCGCCTGCCCCAGTCCATCCAGCTGAGCGATCAGGCGGCGGGGGAGTTCCACTCCACGCTGTTTACAAGGGCGGACAGTCCGTTGGGGGAGAACGACTACCCGGCCTATCAGGGCATGCGCGTGGCGGTTGTGAACAATTCCTCCGATGAAAAAGCGTTGCTGGACCTGTGCAAAAATAAAGGAATTACTGTAACGCCCGTTTACTGCGATCATTTGCAGGCGGTGGAGGCGGCGGTTCGCAGCGGCAGGGCGGACGCGGGCGTAACCGGGGCCTTTGTGGAATCGGAAGCTTTTCGCGTGCTTTCCTGCTTTGCCTTGCGCGATTTTTATTTTGCGACCACGGAAAAGCGCCCGGAACTGATGCAGACCCTGAATGCCGCCATGGCGGAGATTCGCCTGACCAACCCGAGCTTTCAGCAAAAGTTGCAGGAAAAATATAACCGCAAAACCTCTGAGTACTTTACGCTGACCACGGCGGAAAAGGCGTATTTTGCCGAACACCCGGTGTTAACCGTGGTCTATGGCAAGCCTTGGGAGCCGGTGCTGCAAGCTGAGCCGAATCAGGAACCCGCGGGCGTCGCGCCGCGAATCCTTCGCCATCTGGAGGAACTGACGGGCGTGCAGATGGTTTATGTGCCCCTTGAAAACGCTGACCGGGGCGACATCCTGTGCGGGGTTTCGGAAGGGAACGCAAAATCGGACAGCGCAGACTGGGTGAAATCCGACGCGTTTTTAACGTTGCCGATGATGCTGGTGTTTCAGGATACGGTAAGTACTCCGCAAACCCTCGCCGTGGATGAAGGGGCGGCTATCGACATTGCTACGGCTGATCCGATTGTGCGTCAGGCTGAGCGGATCAGCTACCATGGCGCACACGAGTGCTTGGACGCGGTGCTTACCGGCGAATGCGAAGCGGCGTTGCTCAACAGTTACGAAACCGCCAACCTGCTCCAGAACAACCGCTACGCTAAAATGGTTTCCCACCGGCTGGAAGGCACGAATACGAACGCCTGCTTTGGCGTGCGGGCCGACGCCGAGCCGCAGCTGCTCAGCACGCTGAATAAGCTGATCGGGCATACCAGCGTTTCCGAAATGAACAGCTTTATCATCGCCTCCACGCTGGACAACGAGGCGATCAACCTTTCCGTGATCGCGGACCGCATGCCTTCGGACGTGGCGGCGGCGCTTATGGCGATTGCCGCGATTTTACTGATATTGCTGGTTTTGGTGATCCTTCGGGATGTTCGCGCACACAGGGAACACGCGCGCGCCACGGAAATTGTGGCGTTTCTAGATTACGCCAACCGCATCAACGACGATGTGTGGGAGTTGAACGTGCTGACCCGAAAACGCTGGCGTTACCGGATCGAAAACAACGAGGTGGTTCGCACCCCCATACAGCCCCTGACGCAGGCAGTGATCGACCGGTTTGTGCACCCGGACGATGCGCCTGAACTGAACGAGCGTATCCGCACAACCATCTCCGAGGAATTTGTGAAGGCGCAGCGGAAGGACCGGCTGGAGTGCCGCCTGATGATCGGCGACGCGTACCGCTGGACGCGCATTGTGTTTCAAAGCATGCTGCAAAGCGAGCGGCACCCCATGTGCCTGATGGTGTACATTATGGACGTGGACGACACCGTGCGCGCCGAGGAGTTGAAAAACCAACAGCTGAAGGAGGCGTTGGCATCGGCGGAAAGCGCCAGCACGGCCAACAGCAGTTTTACCGCCTACATCAGCCACGAAATCCGCTCGCCGCTCAACGCGGTGCTGGGGTTTCTCAACATTGCCAGAAACAGCATCGGGCAGCCGGAGCGCCTGCTGGATTGCTTTGCGAAAAGCGAATACGCGGCCAACCATCTGCTGGCGTTGGTGAACGATGTGCTGGATATGCGGTCCATCGCCAGCGGCAAGCTGAAGATTGCGCGCGACCGTTTTGACGTTCATGCGCTGATGGATACGCTGGCTTCCATCTATAACGCGCAGGCGCGCGTGCGCGGCATCCGCTATACGGTGGAGGCGGACGATCTGCCTGAGCGCTACCTGATTGGCGACGACCTGCGCGTAAAGCAGGTGGTGGTCAACCTGTTATCCAACGCCATGAAATTTACGCCCCGCGGCGGGAGCGTGACGCTCAGCGAAAGCCAGGCGCCGGATGGGGCGGGCCGCGTGCGGATGCGCTTTTGTGTGCGCGATACCGGCATCGGCATGTCCGAGGAATTTCAACAGCGACTGTTCAGCGCCTATACGCAGCAGGACGCCAGCATCGCCGGCCATTTTGGCGGGAGCGGGCTGGGGCTGACCATTGCCAGGGATTTGGTTGTTCTGATGGACGGAGAAATTTCTGTACAGTCCGCAGTTGGGCAGGGGACGACGTTTACGGTGGAGCTGCCCTTTGCCATCGACACCGAAAAGAAGGATCTGGTAGCTGCCCAGCCGGACAGCAACCTCTGTTTTGCCAACAAACGCCTGCTGTTGGCGGAGGATAACGATATGAATATGGAAGTCGCCACCGAACTGCTCAAGCAGGAGGGAAGTTTCCAGATAGACGGGGCCAGCAACGGGCGCGAGGCGTTCGATCGGTTTACGCAAAGCCCGCCCGGAACCTATGACGCGATTTTGATGGATATTCGCATGCCGGTGATGGACGGCTACGAGGCTACCCGCGCCATCCGCGCAAGCAGCCACCCGGACGCGGCGCGCATTCCGATTATCGCCATGACAGCCGACGCGTTTGCCGAGGATATCCGGCAGGCGATGGAAGCCGGGATGAACGATCACATTGCCAAACCCATTGACATCCACCGCGTGCTGATCGTGCTGGCCACCGCGCTGGAAAAGCAAAGCAACGCGTGGTGCGGCGTTAGGGGCGGAGAAACGCTGTAAATGAAATAGCAACCCGTTGCGCTGCCCTACAGGCACGCACGGGTTGCTTTCATTGGGTGCAAAATGCCATGAAAACCGTGACCGGGCGGCACTTTCGGTGGGGCGCTGAACCCTTGCGTGCTCATGCGACCGGCAGATTTTGCGAGGCGCGGAATTGCGTAACACCCGGATGCGGGCACAGTTGCCCGGGTTAAAGCTGGATGCCGAACGCGGATCCGAACAGGTTCACAAACAGCGCCGCGACCCATGCGAACAGGCAGAGATACTTCGCGGTGGTCACCCAGCCCGCAAACGCCGCCCACCCGTCCCGGCAGGCCGGGTAGGCGCGCAGGAGCGAGAGCAGCAGCAGGTTTTCCAGAATGTCCAGCGCGGCGCGCGCACAGGCGGCGACCGCCATCCACCAACGCAGCGTGTCGTTTGCGTGCGCAATGTTGCGGCCAATGGCCAGCATGACGCCCAGAAAGCAAACGATAAAACCAAAGTCGAGCAGCCAGTAGCGGCGCATGCGGGGGCGGTTGTCGCCCGCCTGTGCAAAGCCGGCGTACAGGGCTTCGGCCCCGTAATGCAGGCGCATATCGGGCATTTGGAAGGGTTTGCCCTCAACCTGCATGCCGCGCAGCCCCTTGGGGGAAAGCTCCATCAGGTAGTAAAACCCGCCCATCCCAAGCGCGGAGATCAGCGTGATCCCGATCCACAACCAGTTCATGAGCGCACCCTCCTTTAGGTTTGGGAAATCAGCAAGCGGCGGGTGTTTCCACGCCGATGTGCGTGCAGGGCGCGCGGCCGTCCATCAGTGCGGCGATATGATGCCGCGCGTGCCCGATGATGACGTGACTGCCGTTTTCGGCGGCGCGCAGCGCATAGGCCAGCTTGGCGCTCGCGCCGTTGGCGCCGACCCGGCTTGCACCGGTGCAGTGGGTCATCAGCTCCGCCACCTTGGCGCGCAGAGTTTCGATATCCGGGCAGATCACGCTGCGCACCAGCGTGGAAGGGTCGTTACGGTCCAGATAAATCCCTTCCGTGCTGGTGAGCAGGATCAGCGTTTTCGCGCCCACAAGCGAGGCGATCACGGCGGCGGTTTCATCGTTATCCACGCATTCCACCACCTGCTCGCCGATCAGCCGACGGCTGGCAAGCTCCATCTTGCGGTTTTCTTCGTCGCTCACGGGGTCGTTGTAATTGATAATCGGGATGCAGCCCTGCTCGGCGGTCCGAAGGAGCAGCTTTTGGATGTGCTCGCGCTTCATGGGGTCGTTAAAATGGGTATGCTCCACCAGCAGCTGGCGAACGCCGTATTCCGGGCGCACAAAGCGGCGGTAGGTATCCATCAGTACAATCTGGCCCTGCGCGGCATAATCGGCCTTGTCCTGTTCAGGGTCGCCCACCAGTTCCCGGCCTGTGCGGTGGATGTAATCCAGCCGGCCGATTTCCGTAGCGCCGCTGGTCACCAGAGCCATGCCGGGGTGCAGATCATCCCCCAGACGCTGAAAAATGTTGTAGTCGATTGCGCCGTCGTCGCGCTGCACCAGCGCCATGCTGCCGATTTTGATAACCAGATCAATGGGCCTCAAGGACAGAATCCCCTTTCTTTTCCGTCAGATTTCGCTGCCATTTGCGACCGATAAAGTGCGGTATGCCAATGAGCATCTTGACGATTTCTTCCGCGAAGGAACAGAGGTAGACGTATTCCACTGGAAAATGAAACACAAAGGTGGCCAGCGCGCAAAGCGGCACGCCGATCGCCCACATGCTGCCAACGTCCAGCACAAGGCTGAACACCGTATCCCCGCCGCTGCGGAGGATGCCGACAACGTTGATGCAGTTGAACGCGCGGAACCACATCGTAAGGCCGCCAAACAGGAGAATGACGCGCGCCTTGGCCAGAACCTCGGCCGAAAGCCCGCTGTACAGCGCAAGAATCGGCGGACGGATAGCGATGAGCACGCCGCCCAGCAGCAAGCCCATGAGCATGGCGGCGGCGATCATCCGCTTGGAGTACAGGTAGGCTTCTTCCTTTTTACCCGCGCCAAGGGTTTTGCCTACGATGATGGCGGTCGCGTGCATCATGCCGAAAATGAACACCCACACGAGGCTGTCGATGGTGGAGCATAGCCCGGTGGCGGCGACAGCCGTATCGCCCATGTGGCCGTAGAATACGCCGTACATGGTAACGCCCAGCGCCCAAAGCCCTTCGTTGAAGATCACGGGGGTAACCGTTTTGGCAAACCGGCGCACAAAGCCCCGGTCGGCGCCCATCATCTGTCGGAAGGTTGCGCCGGCGGGCAGGCGTTTGCCATACGCGAAGGCAAGGTTAACCACCAACTGCACCATCGCGGCAATATCGGTGGCGACGGCGGCGCCGTACACGCCCATGGCGGGCAGGCCAAAGTGCCCGTAAATCATGCCATAGTTGAGCACCGTATTGGTTGCGATGCTGGTAACGCCCGCGATCAGGGGAATGTAGGTCTTTTCCCCCGCCTTCAGGCACATGGAATATACGGTGCTGATGGCTACCAGCACATAGCTTGGGGCGACCGTGACCAGGTAGGTGACCGCGTAGCTGTGGCTGGCGCTGTCCGGCGGCAGAAAGAAGGAGATAATCACGCCGGGAAACAGCATCGCCGCTGCGGTGAACAGGCCGGAAAGCAGCGTTACGGTAATCAGGCAGATGCCCATGGACTGGCGCATGCGGGGGATATCGTGCGCGCCCCAGTACTGGCTCATGAAAATAGCGCCGCCGGATACCGTGCCAAAGCAGAACAGGTTAAACAGAAAGGAAAACCGGTTGGCCTGCGTAACGGCGGAGTAGGGCGCGTCGCCCAGACCGGAAACCATCAGGCTGTCGATAATGTGGAGCGACGCGCCGATCAGCTCCTGAAGGATGATGGGCAGCGCGACCGCCGCGACCCATTTGGTAAAGACGGAATCCCAGCGGAAACATTCCTTTAGGAAGGTAGTCAGGCGTGTATACGTATTATGTTTGATGAACAAAGGAACCTCCGTATGCCTGCGAATGCAGGGTCGAAGAGCCATTCCGCACGCGCGCCAGCGGATGAGGAAGCATCGGCCGGCACAGCTGTTATTGTGTGGGCCGGAGGGCTGCGCGCCCGTCATCTGGGGGAAGCGCCGCGCGGTATTTGGCTCTATGGTAGACTTTCACGTTGCGGGATCGATGGACGCGATGGGCCGGCAGGCGCGCATGCGAGGGACAACGCTTAACCTGAGCCACCCGTGCGGGCCATGCAACCGTGCGCGGCGTGTAAAGCCGGTTTATTCAAATTGCGTATCGGATCGGTACTTATTCAAAAATGCGGAAGAAATGGATGTTTGCACAGGAAACGGTCGCGTTTGCGACGCGAAACACCGGTAAGCCTGCGGCGAAGCCTTGGGAACCTGATCCCCACAGCGACGCGGCGCGCGCCAGTAAGCCAATCAAAGGATTGGTTTAGCGGAGGGCTTGCGGAGAAACCTGCCGGAGCGCGGTTGCAAACGGGACCGCGACGGCCTTCGCCAGCTCGGCCCGAATGCTGGGGCCGGTGACGGTATGCGGCTTAGAGGGGGTCGGCAAGGAGCTTAAAACGCGTGCGCTCCCTTGCGGCAAAGGAGCCTGCGCCGGGCAGGGGCGGCCCGCCAATGCGCGGGGGCTTGCCTGCCTTGCTGCTGCACGCGGATGGGAATCCGCAGCTCTTGCCGCAACCGGCGGCAAGAAAGCACGGATCGCCAAACGCTCTGTTGCTGCGAAACCCGCTTCCTGCATATCCCCACCCCTTTCTGTGTACCGACCCGTTTGGCGGCGAACGCGCGCCGCACGGCTGGACGTATCAGCAATCATACACAACCGGGCGGGAAAAGTCAAGCCAGAGAAGAAAGCAAGCCTTTTTCGGGGGTAAAGGGCGGGATTTTTCCGTTTGAACCCTCCGGCGTACAATGCTGATACTATATATAGATGAAGCGACCGGAATCGACCGCAATTCCTCAAATAAAGTTCAAAAAGTTTGAAAAAGGTGTTGACAAGGGTAGGTTCAAATGGTATTATAGTCAAGCTCGCTTGAG
>DAOPZY010000006.1:0-95138 GCA_035353615.1 Candidatus Limiplasma sp. | reverse complement strand
AACACCATGCTCTGCACGTTTACGGCGGTGCCCCAGTTGCCGGGGATGTCGTTCATGCGGCGGTAGTAGATGGCGCGGGGGTTGTCCCAGCTGCGGAACACGGCTTTGATGGCCTCCATCAGCTGCACTTTGGGATCCTGCGGGAACTCCTCGCCCTTCTCGCGCAGGTAGATCGCCTTGAACTTGGCGACCACCTCTTTGAGGTCCTCGGCGTTGAGGTCGGTATCATACTTCGCGCCCTTGGCTTTTTTCACTTCGTCCAAAGCGCCTTCAAAGAAGCTCTTTTTGATCTCCATTACCACGTCGGAGAACATCTGGATAAAACGGCGATAGCTGTCAAACGCGAAGCGTTCGTTGCCGGTCTGCTTGGCAATACCCTTCACGGCGACGTCGTTCAGGCCCAGGTTGAGGATGGTATCCATCATGCCCGGCATGGAAGCGCGAGCGCCGGAACGCACGGAAACCAGGAAGGGGCTTTCCAGATCGCCAAACTTCTTGCCGCAAATTTTTTCGGTTTCCGCCAAAGCGGCGTCAATCTGTTGAAGAATATCGTCGCCGATCTTCTGGTTGTCCGTATAGTAACGGGTGCAAGCTTCCGTTGTTACGGTAAAGCCCTGAGGCACCGGTAGCCCGATGTTGGTCATTTCGGCAAGGTTCGCGCCTTTGCCGCCCAACAGTTCACGCATGTCGGCATTGCCCTCTTTGAAAAGGTACACGTACTTAGTCATGAGTTTGCCTTCCCCCTCATTGATTTTGAGGACAGTCACAGGTACGCTGATTTTCTAATCCTGCTTACTATCTTATTGATTATACATGGAACCCCGAAAAATCGCAATACAAGGCGGGCAAATTTTGTGAAAACGCAACATTCGCTACGCGTTTTGTTGCAGGAAAGGGCCTAAAAAGTTTGCGGAAAAGGCGGCGGCACAGGGTGTTTTCACATGGTTTCAACCGGTTTGAACCACTGTGCAACGTTTGCCGCCTTTTGCAGCCCGCAGGCGGATTATCGCTTACGCTGCCGACCAAACGCAGCCTGAAACCGTGGCGGACTGTCGCTTTCCGGCATTCCGAGCTACCCGCATGAGGCCCCGCATCGCTTGACAGCGAAACGGCCCTTGCTTATAATCGATAAAGAGAACGCGCCACCCTGCGCTTTCGTTCAGGAGGTGACAAGCCGTTGGCGATCCCATACAGCCGGTATATCGTCGGTTCGCTTCCATGGTACAGTGTGCTCATGGTCAGCGGCATTTTCATCGCCTTTTTATTGGGCGCGCGGGAGGAGAAACGCCTCGGCATGCCCAGGGATTCCATGCTGGATATGGTGCTTGTGGCCGTGCCCTGCGGCATTGTAGGCGCGCGTCTGTATTATGTGCTGATGACCCTTGACGAGTTTGCCGCCAATCCCATATCCGTACTGTACATCTGGCAGGGCGGCATCGCCGTTTACGGCTCCATTTTAGGCGGCGCGCTCGGGGTTTGGCTCTATTGCCGCAAACGCAAGCGGAGCTTTGCGGCGCTATTGGATATCTCCGCGCCCGGGCTGGCATTGGCTCAGGCGATTGGGCGCTGGGGTAATTATTTCAACCGGGAGGCGTTCGGCCCGGTGATCGCCAACCCTGCGTGGCAGTTTTTCCCCGCCGGCGTGCTGATTTCGGAAAACGGCGCTCCGGTGTGGCATGTGGCGACCTTTTTTTACGAATCCGTGTGGGACGTTGGCGTATTCATTGCCCTGTGGTGCATGCGCAAGCACATGAAGCGCAGGGGCGACCTGTTTTTATGGTATCTGGCGCTGTACGGTTGCGGCCGTTTTCTGGTGGAACAGCTGCGCATGGACAGCCTTTACTTCATGGGTTTCCGCGTAAGCCAGTATTTGAGCCTGCTATTGTGCGGCGTGACTGCGGCGGTTTTTGTAATACGCTTTGCCCGCCGGTTCCGGGGCATACAGTTTGCGGGAATCAGCGCGGTCACGGTTCTCGCGTTCCTTCGGCCGCTGGTTGCCACCAGCCCTACCGGCGTGGAACTGGTTCTTTCGCTGTATGTGGTCGGTTCCGCTCTGCTGTGGCTGGACCGGCAAACGCCGCTGTGGGCGCGGCTGTGGGTCCTGCTGGACGCGGCGGTCTACCTCGCGCTGTTGCTTTTCGGTCTGGGCTGGCTGTGGCAATCCCCTTATTTCCTGTACGCGGGGCTTTCCATCCCGCCTTATCTGGCCCTCGTCTATGTGCGCTTAGAGGCCGCGGATGAAGGGGCAACCCTCAAGGAGGCGTCACATGCCGGTCGGCAATCGTAAAAACCTGCTCTATGGTATGGCTTTGCCTGTGTTCGGCAAGCGTTGCCACTGGAAAACCGCGACCGGCCACGGGGTCGCCGGGGTAAACCTGACCCGGCCCATCACGCGCGCTTTGCGCAAACACCATGTCGTGGGCGGTTGCGTGCAGCTGATCCGTAACGGCACACTGGCGGAATGCTATTCCGCCGGGTACGCGACCCTTGAACCGGATCGGCCCGCGCGGCCGGATACGGTTTTTCGCACGGCTTCGGTTGCCAAAATGGCGTGCGCGCTGCTGGTGTTTCGCCTGCAAACACTCGGCCGCCTTGACGTAAACATAGACATATCTGACCTTTGGGGGGATCGCATTCGAAACCCCCTTTATCCGGATACGCCCATTCCCCTGTCCGCTTTGCTGAGCCACACCTCCGGGATTGTGGACTCGGCCCTCTATTATTCTTCCTTTCAAAAAACGGTTCCGGTTCGGGAGCTTCTTGCCGATCCGGCCACCTATGCCAACCGCCCGCCTTTTGCACGGTTCCAGTACAGCAATTTCGCGGCGGGGCTGGTGGGTTGCCTGTTGGAAAAGCGCTTTGGTGAATCGTTTGAAACCCTTGCGCAGCGTGAACTTTTCTTGCCTTTGGGCGCGGACGCCACGTTTGATATCAGCGCCCTGTGCGGGCGAAGCATGGCGGACAGTTACCGCGTGCTTCCCCCGCAAAAATCCGCGTCCTTTAACGCGCAGGCGCGTTTTCAGGCCGCGTCCCCCCTCGACACGCCCGATCCGCAAACCCATTACCTGCTGGCGTCCGGCAGTCTATTCATCACCGCGGAAGGCTTGGCCCGCCTGACTTTGCCGTTGATCCAAAGAGCCGCTCCGGACTGCGCCCCTTTCCTGAACCCGGAAGCCTGCCGTGCCATGCTCACGCCCACAGCCGCATGGCCGGAACCCGCCGTGCGCATGCGCCACGGAATGGGGCTTTTGGAAATGGACGATCCCCGTATCCATCCCCACTGCCTGCACGGACATCAGGGCTTTGCCTACGGGGCGGTAAACGGCGTCTTTTTTGATGAGCACGGCAACGGGTTTGCCTCCCTGAACAGCGGCGCAAGCGAGCGGCGGCTTGGCCATCTGAGCTGCTTAAACCGCGATCTGATCGCGCTTTGCATTCCGGGGGTTTCTGAATGAACGATAAGGTTACCGATCTTCGGGAGGAACGGGGCGGCTTTCGCGTGACCGTCAACAGCGGCGAGGCGTTTCACCTGACCCCTGCGGAGTACCGCGCGTTCCCTTTGAAGCCTGCCCAGACGTTCGATTGGAAAGCCTACCGGGAGGCGCTGCTCGTGCATCAGTACCCGGAGGCGTTAAACCGAGCGGTGGCGTTGTTGGCCGTCCGTGCCCGCAGCTGCCGCGAGGTGGAGCGGAAACTGACCGACCGGGGCTACCTTGCCGACACGGTTGAAATGGTTTTATACAAATTGGAAAAAGAAAACCTGCTGGATGACGAGGCTTTTGCGGGCGAGTGGGTCAAAGCCCGGGCGTCCCGTGGGCTGGGCAAGGCGAGGCTGATGCAGGAACTGCGCCTGAAGGGCGTGGCGGACAGCATCGCGCAGGCCGCGCTGGCTACATTGGAACCGGACGAGCAGGACGGGCAGGCCGTATTGCAAGCCGCAAAGCTGCGAAAACGCTATGCCGGTTTGCCCCCGCGCGAAGCCGCGCAGAAGGCCACCGCCGCGTTACTCAGGCGCGGTTACAGCTACGCGGAGGCCTCGCGCGCGCTTCGGGCAGCCGAGCAGGAAAGCGAAGAATAAAACAACAGCCACCCTGTTGCGCGGGCGTATTTCCCGCTAACTGGGTGGCTGACGCGTTTGAGCATACCCCCGATGGTACGTTCCATGCGGCGCGGTACTACGCGCACCGTTTGCGGCACACGCGGCGCGTTCCTCTGGGCAGTTTTGCGACATATGCGGCGCGTTTTCTCCGAGCACCGTATGCGGCGCGTTCCTCTGCGCCTGTTTAAGGCGTATGCGGCGCGGTAGTGCGCGCGCCGTTTGCGACGGCGGCGTTCCGCGCTGCATCCCATCAGTACACGTTGCCGTTTTCACGGTATTCCCGCCACACATTTTCAAAAAAGCTGTCATCCTCCGGGATGGGCCGAACCTTTCGCCAGTTGAAAACAAGGCCCTGCGCGCCGCGTTCCACTTCCTGCACCCAGCCGGCTTTGCTCCCGTCATCCAGCGTAAAGGTGAACCGCTCGGGCAGGCGTTCATCGCAACGCGCGCCGTTTTCATCGGTATACAGGGCGCTGCCGCGGCTTTTCCCGCCCTTCGCGAGGTAATCCTCCATGGCGGCCAGATATGCCTCCTGGCACAGGAGCATGTCCCGCAGTCGCAATGCCTGATGCAGCCCGGAAGGGTCCGCGATTTTCACCTCGTCGGCAAAGGCTTTCAGTTTTTGGCGCACCCACAGAAGCGCCTCGCGAATCTCCGCGCGGTTGCGGAACGCGCCGCCAATGCGGCTCATTCTCGTTGCCGCCTCGTCCCACAGGGCCTGCGCGGAGTCCTCCCGGCCCCAAAAACCGTCCACAAGGGTTAACAACGCTTCGACTTGCCAATCGGTTGCCTGCCGGAACGCCTCAATCTCCCTGGGCGCGTCGGCACAGCGGGCGGCGATGTACTGCGCCGCGCGCGTGCTGCCCACCTGCCCGGCGTTCAGGGCGCTTCCGCCCGGGCGGTAAACACCGTGGCTGGCGCACACCTCCCCCACCGCGAAAAAACCGGTCAGGTTGGTTTGCCACCAGCAATCCACGCCAAGACCGCCGTTGTTGTGCTGCGCGCAAAGCGCGATCTCCAAAGGTTCCCGGCTTAAATCCACGCCTTTATCCCGGTAAAAATCCACAGCCAGGGCGTTCATATGCCGCAGGCGCTCAATGGGCGTGCCAAAACACGCCCCCGCCTTTTGCAGGTAATCGCGCGCCTCGGCGCTCAGGCTGTTAAAATCAACGGTTCCGCCCCCCGGGTTCTTTCGGTAATCCAGATAGACCTTGCGCCCCCTGGCGCTTTCCAGATAGACGAGAATATCCATCACCGAGGAGCCGTCGGCCGCCTTGCGCACGTCAAACGGCCACTGGTAGCCCTTCAGGAAAAGCTTGCTGAGCATTTCTCCCCGGTCGCTGAAAAAGTCATTCAAAAACTCCCGCTCGTCTCCCCCGGCCGCATCGGTGGAAAAAACGCGCGGCAACACCTGCATATACGTTCCCGATACGTTCCAGCGCGGGTGCAGCGAAGCCAGACCGTACTGCCATTCCGTCAGGTTTTTCCCGACGGCCCCGGCTTCAAACGCCAGCCCAGTCGCCCCATAATGCCCGTTTGGGTACACACTGTCCGCATACATCCCGGCGGGGCCGCCGGTTGCGTACACAATGTTAACGCAGTTAAACAGCACGAAGGCTTCGTGGGGTTCCCGCTCGCGGCTCAGGTCCAGGCAAAGCAACCCGAACACCCTTTGGCCGTCGCTCAGGATCCGTACGGCCTGCATCCTGTCAAACACGCGGATTCCTTTTGCTTCCACCGCCGCCTGCAGGCATTCGGTCATGGTGCGGGAGGTATAAGGCCCTACGCTGGTGGCCCGTCGGCGCGGGTCATGGTCGGTTTTGTAGCCAATGTACTCCCCGTATCGGTTTTTGGGAAACGGCACTCCAAGTTCCACCAGCCGTAAAAAGCACTGGGTGGACAACGCCGCCTCGCACAGGGCCAGATCGCCGTCCACACATTGCCCGGAAAAAAGCGTGTCCGCCATATCGCGCACGCTGTCCGCATCGCCGCCGGAAAGGGTCAGCTTATAATAGGTCTGTTTATCGCTGCCCGTGTTGCGCGACGTGCCGGCCAGAATATGCTCGGTTACCATGGCGATATCCTTTTGCCCGTAACCCGCCAGCCGATCCGCCGCATTGTAGCCGGCGGCGCCGGTGCCCACAACCACCGTGTTGAGGGTATAAACCGGAAGCGTATACGGCCCGATGGCGAGGGTGCTTTGCGTCATGACGCTTATCTCCTTTTGGGTATGTGAGTTTCATGCGCGGGCTGTGTTCGCATGGGCGTAGTAACGCCTCCGTTCCGTGCGGAGCGGCTTTTTTTCTTGCCCCATAGCCCTTCTGGCTTTCGAACCCTGTGCCAAAAGGCCTTGGTTCAAGGCTGCAGCGCTCCACCCCAAACGCAGCTAGGGCTTTGTCCGTAACCCTCTCCGCCGCGAGGGAGGCCATCGGCATCCGAAGCTTTGTTACAGCCTTTTGATGTGAAAGCCGCCGTCCACATCGATATAGTTTCCCGTGGTGTAGAGGAACGAATCGCTCACCAGCGCGGCAACCGCGTCCGCCACATCCTCCGGCGTACCCCAACGGGCGATGGGGAACACGCCCGCCTCAATCAGCGCGTCATATTTTTCCTTTACGCCGCTGGTCATATCCGTGGAAATGACTCCGGGGCGCACCTCGTTCACCAGAATGCCTTCCGGCGCAAGCCGATCCGCAAAAAGCGTCGTCAGCATGCTGACCCCGGCTTTGGAAACACAGTATTCCCCGCGGCTGACGGAGGATACCACGGCGGAGCAGGAGCTGATGTTGACAATCGTACCGCGCTTTTTACCCACCGGTTCCTGCCGGATCATCTGTTTGGCCACTGCCTGCGTGAGGAACATCGTACCTTTGGCGTTGATGCCCAGCACATGATCCCAGCTTTCCTCTGTCATGTCCAGCAGATCATTGCGCACTTTGGGGCCTACGCCCGCGTTGTTCACCAGCACATGGATGCCGCCAAACCTTTGCACGGTTTCCTCCACCAAACGGGCGCGATCCTGAGCGGAACCCATATTCCCCTGCACATACAGCACCTCCGCGCCCAGCGCGCGGATCGCGTCGATTTGTTCGCGGTGTGCTTCCGCGCTTTGCGTTGCCAAAACGGAGAGGTTGTACCCATCCGTCGCAAGCCGCTTGGCAATGGCTAAACCGATGCCGCGGCTTCCGCCCGTGACGATTGCTGTCTTTTTCACCCAGAACATCCTCCCTCGTTATGGTTTGAGCACGACCTTGACGGTGTTTTGGGTACGGTCCAGCGCCGTTTCCAGCGCCTGCTGAAGCTCCGCCAGCGGAAAACGATGCGTTACAAGCTGTTCCAGCCCAATTTCGCCGGCCAGCTGCAACGCGATGGGGAAATCCCAGCAATAGCCCTGCGAGCCTTGCACGCAAATTTCCTTATTCACCAGCTGCATCACGGGGATGGTGATCTGCGGCTGCTCAAAAATCCCAACCACAGTCGCCAGTCCTTTTTTACGTAGCAGGGTCAGTGCCTGCACAAAGGTTTCCTCCCGGCCAACGCATTCAAAAATCCGGTCCGCGCCCAGCCCGTCGGTGGCGGCCCGGACAGCGGCCTCCAGACTGTCCCCTTCGCGCGGGTTCACGGTGCGCGTCGCGCCCAGTTTTTGGGCCATGGAAAGCCGGAAAGCGGAATAATCGCACACCAGCACCTCGGCCGCACCCGTGCGTTTGCACAGCGCCGCCACCAGAAGGCCAATCGCGCCCGCGCCCAGCACCAGCACCTTGTGCCCCATGCGCACGTCCGCGCGGCGCACAGCGTGCACCGCCACCGCGAGCGGTTCGATCAGCGCGCCGGCCTCATAGCTGAGCGAATCGGGCAGGGGAAATACGCTGGATGCCTTGACCGTAATCAAATCCGCCATCGCGCCGTCGCCCTTGCGGTAGATGAAGGACAGCTCGTCGCAGGAGCCATAATCGCCATGCCGGCAAGCCTCGCAATGGCCGCAGGCAACGCAAGGCTCCACCGTTACGCGCTGGCCGATCGACAGGCCGCGCACCTCCTGCCCCATGGCGATGATATCGCCGGAAAACTCGTGCCCGATGGTCGCGGGCAGCGGCACGCTCGGGTGTTTGGCCTTAAAAATGTGCAAATCGCTGCCGCACAGCGCGCTGGCCTGAATGCGAATCACCACCGCGTCCACCGCGGGCGGCGGCACAGGCCGCGTGAAAAAATCGGTCTGCCCTTCGGCCACAACGCGCCCCACGCGGCTCATCAACGGCTCGCTCATGCTTTTTCCCTCGCTTCCGTTTCCTCACGGTAATGCCGGTACAAAGGCCCGTAAACCTCCGCGTCGCGGATTACGCAACCCGTGCGCCCATGGTCCCGCATGATCTGCGTGCATTTGGAGCAGGAAATGCAGCATTTGCGCGGGTCCATCGCGCCCTTGGTGAGCAGGTCCCTGGGCGCGTCGGTATAGGCGAAGCTGGAACGCCCCAACCCCATAAAGCTGCAGCTTCCGCTGGCAAGGTTCGCGGCCCCGGCATTGGGAGCAAACTGCCTGAGCCAGGAGTATCCGTTGCCCACCACCGGCACGTTTCCGGCTTCCCGCTGGATGCTGCGGGTAAAGGCAAACAGGCGCGCAACGCTCTCCAACGGGTGCTCGTCCGGCACAGGAATCCCCATGCTGGATGAATCAAAAGGCCGGGTCACCTGCGGGTAAATGTAGTATGGGTTGCCCGCCGAGTTGCTCAAAAGCCCTACGCCCCGCTCGCAGAGCATGCGCACCAGCGCCATTGGCTCGGTTGGGTCAAAGGTCCAGAAATCGTGCTGATCCTCGCCAAAGCCGTACGGGTAGG
Source organism: Candidatus Limiplasma sp. (assembly GCA_035353615.1). Classification (GTDB taxonomy): domain Bacteria; phylum Bacillota; class Clostridia; order Christensenellales; family Aristaeellaceae; genus CAXXOK01. The sequence goes on along the minus strand of DAOPZY010000006.1, from coordinate 86,204 downwards.
GGTGCGCGTCAAACACATTGAATCGGCAGGCAATGATCATGCCCTCGCCGGTTTCACGGCGAACGGCGTCGATCACCTCCCGCAAAAAGCGGGTGCGGTTTTCAAAGCTTCCGCCATATTTTCCTTCGCGGGTGTGGCTGGCCAGCAGCTCGCTGAGCAGGTAACGGTGGCAGCTTTTCAAATCCACCCCGTCAAAGCCCGCTTCCTTTGCCATTTTAGCGGATTGGGCATACCGGCCGATCAGATCGTCCAGATACGCGTCGGTCACGACAGGCGCATCGGGCGCAAGCCCAACGCGCGGGTCCAGATAAGGGTCATGCTGCGGCACCAGCGGCGCGGGTTTGTGCCCGTGCGGGCGGGAATAACGGCCGGAATGCGTCAGTTGCAAAATATTCACCGGGCGGTGATCGGCGCCGTTGCGGTTTGCAGCCTCGGCGTTGGTTTTGGCCAGCAGATTGGCAAACTGCCCCAGATTATCGCGCGTCAGCATCATCTGCAGCTCGTTGGCGCGCCCTTCCTCCGCCACGGCGCAGGCTTCCCACCACAGTAGGCCGGCCCCGCCGCCCGCAAAGCGCAGGTAGCGGCGTTCCACCAGCTCGCTGGGGGAGCCGTCGGCGTTGGAGTCACAGCCTTCCATGGGCAAAACGGCGATAGCGTTCGGCGCGGTTTTTCCCCCCACGCGCACGGGCTTTTTCAGGGGAGAAAGGTCCTCCGCGAGGTCTATACTCACGTGCAGCGCGTCAATTTTATCGCGCAACTGCTTCAAGCTGTCAAAATGGAATTTTTCATGCGACGACATTGCGATACCTCCCGATTTAACGTGTCGATTTCCGAATAATCAGATCGGTTTTTAATATATCCACCTGAGGCGCGGCCAGTTTGCCCGTCTTTTCCTTGTGATGGATTTGCCGGATCAGCTTGTTGGCGGCCAACGCGCCGATTTCGTACAAAGGCTGGGCCACGGTGGAAAGCGGCGGCTCAATCTGGGCGCTGGTTTCCACGTTATCAATCCCCATCACGGAAATTTCACCGGGGATGGCGACGCCCGCGTCATGCAGGGCGCGCATGACCACAAACGCCTTTGGATCGCTGCTGGCCAGCACGGCGTCCATCTGCACGCCGCGTTTCAGCAGATTTCGCGTCAGGTAGTAAAAACTGCCCGTGCCGCTGGTTTCGTGGATCACCAGCTGCTCGTCGTACGGCAAACCGGCGCTTTCCAGCGCGCGGCAATAGCCCTTGTAGCGGTCCATATACAGGGGGATTTCCTCCCGGCCCATGGCGAACGCGATCCGCTTATGGCCCGCGCGGATCAGGTACTGCGTAGCGTCAAACGCCGCGCCCTCGTTGTCAATGCCCACCGCGTCGATGGTGTCATCGTAGATACGGCTGGTCAGCACAACAGGAAACCCTTCCTGCCAAAGTTTGCGGATATGGTCGGAGTTGGGCAGCATGGAAGCCACGATGAAGCCGTCGATAAAGCGCGTGCGCAGGCGCGTTATGTAACGCTTTTCAACCTCCACATCCTCGTCGGTGTTGCACAGGATCACCGTGTAGCCCGCCTTGCGCGCCGTATCCTCCACGCCGCGCGCGATGGTTGGAAAAATCAGGTTCTGGATGCTTGGCACCATCAGCGCGATGGTGTTGCTGCGGCCCAGTTTCAGGCTTTTAGCCAGCTCGTTGGGGCGGTAATCCATCTGGCGCACCGCGTCCATCACACGCATGCGCGTGTTCTCATTCACCACAGGTTTATCGGAAAGCACGCGGGATACGGTGCTCGCGGAAACCCCCGCCTTTTCGGCCACATCCTTCAAACTCACCATGATCCCGTGCCCCTTCCGTTCTATCAATCCCAATAAACCGTTGCGCCGCGGTGCGCGCTGGTGGTGCATTTGCGGTAGAGCGCAAGCCAGCCTGTCGCCGGCTTCATCAGCGGCATCCAGCCGGCCCTGCGGCGTTCAAACTCGACCTCGTCCACGTCCACCGTAAGCCTGCGGGCGGCAATGTCGATATGGATCACATCACCGTTGCGGAGCAGCGCGATGTTCCCGCCCTCGTACGCCTCCGGGCTCACATGCCCGATGGCCAGCCCCCCGGTTGCGCCGGAGAACCTGCCGTCGCTGACCAGCGCGATTTTTGTGCCCAGCCCCTTGCCCAGCACAGCCGCCATAAAGGTTTCCATATGCGGCATGCCCGGCGAGCCTTTGGGACCTTCGTAACGGATCACCACCACGTCGCCGGCCACGATTTCATCCTTGAGCATGGCGTGCCACGCGTCGTCCTGCGAATCAAACACCTTCGCCGGGCCGGAGAACGTCCACGCGGCTTCCTCCACCGCGCTGAACTTGACAATCGCGCTGTCCGCCGCGATGTTGCCGTGAAGCACCGCCAGCCCGCCCTGCGCGTGAATCGGCTCCGCGACCGTATGGATCACGTCGGGGTTTACGTTCTGCGCATTGTCCGCCATCTGGCCGATGGTGCCGAACATTCCTTCCGCCTCGGTCGCAATCCGGCCCGCCTTCGCCAGTTCCTTCACCACCGCGTTCAGCCCGCCCGCGCGGTCAAAATCCGCCATGGTGTAGCTGGGGTGGTTGGGGTAGATGGTGCTGATGACCGGCACCTCCCGGCTGATGCGGTCAAAGGTTTCGGGCGTCACGTCAAACCCGCCCTGACGCGCGATGGCCGGAATATGCAGCAGGCAGTTGGTGGAACCCCCCGTTGCCATCATATAGCGCACCACGTTTTCAAAGTTGGCCTGCGTCAGGAAATCGCGCGGCCTGCGCCCTTCCTTCACCGCCTGCGCGATGGTACGGCCCGCCTGCCTGGCCAGCTCGTGCCACGCGGGCGTCTGGCTGCGCACGCTCGCGTTGCCGTGAGGCGAAAAGCCCAGCACCTCCGCCGTCGCGCACATGCTGTTGGCCGTGCCCATAAAGGGGCAGGCGCCCGGGGTGGGGCAAGCGTGGCGCACAACCGCCTTGTAGGCTTCGCGGGTAATGTCGCCGCCAACGTAAGCCGCGTATGCCTGCTTGGTATGCGTGAGGGTCAGCATGCGCCCGTCCAGCTCGCCGGGGGCCATGTACCCGCCGGTAAACATGACCGTGGGGATATTGACGCGCAGCGCGCCCATCAGCATCCCCGGCACCACCTTATCGCAGGTTGCCATGATCACCATGCCTTCCAGCATGTTCAACTCCGCGACCGTTTCCACTTCGCTGGAAACCATATCGCGCGCGGGCAGGGTGTAGCGGTCGCCGGGCGTGTTGCTGCAAATGCCGTCGCAGATGCCGCTGATGGGCAGTTCCAGCGCCAGCGCCCCGGCGGCGTAGATTTCCTTTTTCATTTCCCCGATCACGTCCCGCAGGGGAAAGTGCCCGGGGTTCATTTCATTCCAGCTGTTAATGAGGCCGATGATCGGACGCTTCGCGTCCTCCTCGCTGACCCCCATCGCATACAGCAACGCGTTGCGGTGATCCAGCGATTCCTCGTTCCATTCTCGAAGCATAAGGCGTTCTCCTTTCCTACGCACCCAAATAGGCTTTTTTAACCACGTCGGAGCAGAGCAGCTCCTTGCCGGTGCCGCAAACGGTGATCACGCCGTTTTCCAGCACGCAGGCCTTGTCGCAAATGGAAAGCGCCTTGCGCGCGTTCTGCTCTACCAGAAAAATGGTGATGCCGGACTCGCGGATTTCCTGAATCAGCTCGAAAATCTGGTTCACGATGATCGGCGCAAGGCCGAGGCTCGGCTCGTCTAAAAGCATGATGCGGGGGCGGGACATCAGCCCGCGCGCAATGGCCAGCATTTGCTGCTCCCCGCCGGACAGCGTGCCCGCAAACTGGTGCTTGCGCTCGCGCAGGATGGGAAAGCGCTTGTACTGCGCCTCCAGCTCCTCGTTCAGGTCATTGTAAAGGTAGCCGCCCACCAGCAGGTTATCCTGAATGGACAGGCCCGAGAATGTTTTTCGGCCTTCCGGCACGTGCACGATGCCCTTTTTGACAATCTGGTGCGGCTTGGGGGGCAGTTTTTCCCCCAAAAACTCCACATGCCCGGACTGCGGCTTCACTAGCCCGGAAATGGTTCGGAGCAGCGATGTTTTTCCCGCGCCGTTGGAGCCGATAATGCTGTAAATCTCCCCTTCGTCCGCTTCGATGGACACATGCTTGAGCGCCACCACGTGGCCGTAGTTTACGCACAGGTCCTTGACTTCCAGCATGGCCATATCAGCATTCCTCCTTGCCCAGATAGGCTTCGATCACCTCTGGGTTGCTGCGCACCTCGGCGGGCGTGCCTACGGCGATGGTTTTCCCAAAATTCTGCACATGGATAAACTGGGAAATGTTCATCACCAGTTCCAGCCGATGCTCAATCAGCAGGATCACAAAGCCGATTTCCCGGCTCAGCCTTTGAATCAGCTCGGTCAGCTCCCCCACTTCCACGGGGTTAAGCCCGGCGGCCGGTTCGTCCAGCAGCATCACCTTGGGGTTGCAGGTGAGCGCGCGCGCGATTTCCAGCTTGCGGCGGTGCCCGTAGGACATGTTTTCCGGCCGCTCCTGCGCGTAGGCTTCCAGACCGACCATTTTCAGGTATCCCATGCAGATTTCCCGCCCGCGCTTTTCTTCCGCAAAGCGCTTGGGCAGGGGCAAAAGCGAGCCGACAACGCCGTAGCGGCTTTGCGGGTCAAAGGCGCACATCACGTTATCCAATACGGACAGACCTTTGAACAGGCGGATATTCTGGAACGTGCGCCCCATGCCCTCGCGGGTTATCAGGTGCTGCTCCATGTGGGTCACGTCTTTTCCATCCAACAGCACAGCGCCCTCGTCCGCCGTGTAAATACCGGAGATTACGTTAAAAATCGTGGTTTTTCCCGCGCCGTTGGGGCCGATGATTCCGTGAATCTCCCCCCGGTTGGCGTCGATGGAAAAATCCTGAATCGCCTTGACGCCGCCAAAGCTCTTATAGATATGTTCCACTTTCAAAAGAGCCACTCAGTCCACCTCCTTGGTGCGTTTCGGTTGACCGGAGCGGGCAATCAGCCGCTTCACGTTGGCGGGCGTAAGCTCCCACTCGCCCAGCAGCCCGGCGGGCTTAAAGTTGATAATTAATAGCACCAGCACCGCGTAGATGATGGCGCGGTAGTTTTGCAAAAAGCGCAGCACCTCCGGCAGGCCGGACAGCACAAACGTGGAAAGCACCGAGCCTGTGAGGCTGTTGACGCCGCCGAAAAAAACCATGATGACCCACTCCGCGCTTTTTTTCCAGCCAAAAAGCGTCGGGTCCACATAGGCGGTGTAGAAGGCGTACAGGCAGCCGCCGTAAGCGGTGACCGCAACGCTGATGAGGAACGCGATCATTTTTACCTTGGGCACGTTGATGCCCATCGACTTTGCCGCCAGTTCGTCGCTGCGTACGGCGATGCACTGCCGCCCGTACTTGGAGCGTTTGAAAAACATGATGAGCGCGATCACCAGCACCGCCGAAACAATCGCCATGGGCAGCGTGGTGATTTTCGGGATGCCCGTCAACCCGGACGCGCCGCCCGTGATGGCGGTCGCGCGGTTCAGCAGCGCCGTGATAGCCTCGCCAAACCCGAGCGTTACCAGCGAAATGTAGTCCCTGCGCAGGCGAACCGTCGGCAGGCCCACGATAAAACCAACCGCCACCGCAAGCACCACGGCCGCCGGCCACGCCACATACACCGGCAGGCTCAGCTTGGTGACCAGAATGCCGGACGTATAAGCGCCGATGGCCATGAAAGCGGCCTGCCCGAGGCTGAACATGCCCGTCATGCCGGTGAGGACAAACACGCCGGCCACGCTGACCACCGTGATCAGAATTTGTGTCAGGATGTGTGTATACAGCGACATCTGCCTGCCCCCCTTATGCCTTTTCCTGAATGTTGGAGCCTGCGATGCCGCGGGGGCGAACCAGCAGGAACACCAGCATAATCAGGAACGTGAATACCGGCGCGTATCCGGAGCCGATGGTGGAAATCAGGGCCGTTTCCATGATGCCCAGCAGCATCGCCCCGATGATCGCGCCCGGCAGGCTGCCCAGGCCGCCGATGACCGATGCGATGAAGCCCTTGACCACCAGCGAGCCAAGCGTCGGGTACAGGGTATAGTTGATCCCCAGAAACACGCCGGCCAGCCCGGCCAAAGCGCCGGAGATAATAAACGCAAACTGAATGGTGCGGGTTACGTCGATGCCCATGAGGCTTGCCGTATCTCGGTCAAAGCTCACGCTGCGCAGCGCGCGGCCCAGCTTGGTTTTCTGGATCACAAACGCCAGCACAATCAGCGCAAACGCGCTGATGCAAAAGATGATGATGTCCGACTGCGATATAATCAGGCTGCCCAGATGAAGGGGCTTGCCAAAAAAGCGCGGGTAATTGTAGAAGTTCGCCCCCACCTTGAGCACCACGATGCCTTCAAACAGCGTGCCCAGCGTGATGGAGGAAACAAAGAAGTAAATCGGAGAGGTATTGCGGATCAAAATCCGGCGAAATGCCAGCAGTTCGCCAAAGAGGGCCACCAGACAGCCGGTAATCACCGCCACGATGATCGTCGGCACCAGCCCCCACCCGTTGGACGCGGCAATAAAATAGCCGACAAAGGCGCTCAGGGTCATCAAGGCCCCGTGCGAAAAGTTTGAAAATTTCAAAACGTTGAAGATCACCGAAAAGCCGGTCGAAATCAACGCGTAAACGGAACCAAGCGCGATGCCGTTGATGATGTACTGCAATATCTGCATGGAGGAACCTCCTGTGCCGCCAGACTGGATGCCAATCTGCGGAGTGTCCGAAAATTTCTGTCAAAAGCCCTCCCCCGCCGCGAAGGATGAGGGAGGGCAGTATCAACCGGCGGCGGATGCCGACTGCCGTCCGGCACGGTCACGGCCCACGTCCGCTGTTCCGCGCAGGGGACGCGACCGCCGGACGGACGGGTTTCCCGCTCCGGGCAGCCAATCAAAGCCGGGCGGGGGAGCCCCGTGTCAACCGCCGTGCGCTCTGGCCTCGGTCATGCCCGAGGCGCGACCGCGGAGCCTTGTTGAGGGGGGCACAGGCTCCTGCGGTTGCGCTCGCGGGCGCTGCCCGGTCTACTGGTCGGCGGAATAGCGCTCCAGCATCACAGGGGTCGTGTCCTCATACTTGAACATAACCATTTCCAGGCCGGTAGGCATATGGGTCGCGGGGTCGATGGTGATGTTGCCGGTGAGGCCGGGGTAGTTGGTGACTTTTTCCACGGCGTTGCGCACGTCAACCGGGTTGGTGCCCACCTGCTCAAAGATGCCTTTGAGGATGTTGGCCACGTCGTACCCGAGGAAGAACTTGTTGGTCGCGTCAATGCCGGTCTTTTTCTTCACCGCGGTCAGCATGGTCTGGATGCTCGCCTCGGTGCCGTCGATGTTGTTAATGAAGTAGATGCCGTCGCAGGATTCGCCAAACAGCGTGTTAAACGGCGGGCAGGCATCCAAGCCGCAGATCAGGCCGCCTTCAAAGCCAAGCGCGCGAACCTGCTGGGCAATCAGGATCAGCTCCTGCGTGTAGTTGGGCACAAAAATCGCGTCCACGCCCGCATCCATGAGGGGTTGCAGCAGGCTCTTGAAATCCTTATCGTTGGAAGTGTAGGTAACCACTTTGGCTACTTCGCCGCCAGCCGCGGTTACGGTTTCAATAAAGGGAGCCTGCAGGGACTGGGAGTAGGCGTTGCCTTCGTTGTAGATCACGCCAAACTTTTTAAAGCCGTTCTTGATGGCGTACTTGCCCATGATGGTCGCCTGCTGCACCGCGTTGGGCTGGAAAGCGAACATGTTTTTGTAGGGCGTTCCGTCTGCCTTGATCTGGCATTTGGTATCGATGGCAAAACCCAGAACCGGCACGTCGTTGTTTTCGGATTCCGGAGCAATCGCCAGCGCGATGTTGGCAACGGGCGGGCCTACGATGGCGCTGACCGCGTCGCTGGTAACCGCGCGGGTATAGGCGTTGATGGCCTCGGTCACATCGCCCTTGGTGTCGTAGACGATCAGGTTGATCTGCTTTCCGCCTACGCCGCCGTTGGCGTTGATTTCATCCACAGCCCACTGCACGCCGGCAGTGACCATGTTGCCAAGGCTGGACGTAGGGCCGCTGATGTCTTGCAGGCAGCCAAGGTTGATGGTTTCGCCGTCGGCGAAGGCGGCTGTCGTTGAAACCAGCATTGCCAGCAGGAGAATCACTGATAGTACCTTTTTCATTGGTCGTTTCCCTCCAGTTTGTTTTTTATGTTGTGCGGGGGTTTCACCTCGCAAACAATTCAAAGCTGCAATCGATTGCAATTTCGGGCAAAATAAAACCGGTTCCATAACCTCCTGATTCAATCGGCCTTTCACATCCGGCAGCTTTTCCTATGTTTCTTGACAGCACTATATCATATTGTGAACATTGCGTCAAGCTTTCAGCCGAAAAAATCAGAATTTTTCAAATACCATTGCAAAGGTTTGTAATAAGGCTTTTTTCGCGCTTTTGGCCCTGCTTTTCCCCTTTTCAGGGGCAGGTTTCCCCCTCCGGCGCAAGCCCCATCCATTGCGCAAGTAGGGCAAAGTCCGCCGTTACATCCTCAAAGCAAAACACCTGATGGCAACCTAACGCCGTTTTCAGGTACCGGTCAAAATCGTCAAAGCGCACATACAGTTGCGTACGGCAGCATTCCTCCCGCGGCCCGGTTTCCCCCGTCGCCTTTTGCGCCGTATAGGTGCCCCACGCGCCGGAGATTCGGCATGCGCTCAGGCGCACGCCGTCAGGCATTTCCACCTGCAGGGACGCGCCGATGCCGCTTTCGTGATGGTTACGCAGCACAAAGGGGCAATCTTCGCTTCCGTCCACCGCCACAGGGGCCGTGCAGTGGGAAAAGTTGACGATGCCCTGCGGGTGAAGCCCGGGGTTGGCCATCCACACCTTGGTATGGGTGAGGCGTTTGAGCATCAGCATGGTGACCGCGCTGTCCAGATCGCCCTCACAGGCGGCAATCTGATCCGTGCAATCGTTGATGTAGCTGACGCCGATGCAGGAGGTGGTGCCCAGCGAGAGCAGGTTGAAGCACGCGATGGCCATGCCGTCCGCATGGTGGCGTTCCAGCGTTTTCACAAGCGCGGCAGTCATGCGGGATGCGTTGATCAGATCCTGCCGCGTTGGTTCCATGCAGGCTTTCGCCCCACGGCTGTATTTTTCAAAGTAGGGCATTGCCTCCGCCTCGGAGGTAGCCGCGTACAGGTCGCCAACCTCCTGCTGGGCAATCTGTTCCACCTCAATACCGAGCTTCCGGTAAGCCTCCAGATTGCGGCTTACGCTGATCACCCAAGGCTCCGGCTCGCCGATCAATAATAGTTTTGCACCCTTCAGGCTCTGATAGGCGGCAAGCACGCGCAGGCGTTGCGTCAGTTCCGCTGCGTTTAAGGCCAGCAAGGCGCGCGGGTGCGTTTTCCGGAGCACGCTCCAGCAATCCATCAGCGTTGGAGCCGCGTTATTGCGGAGCATCAGGGCGGTTGCCCGCTCGTCCGCGTTGCCCGTCACATAGCCGGCATACAGCACCGTCGCGTCAAAGCGTTGCGCCGCGCGCAGAATATCCTTTTGCACCGCGCCGCTCATGGGCACAATCACGAGGGTTGCGCCGGGGGTTACGGGTAATTCGTCCACTCCCTCGCCATCCACAATCAGGCAGCTTTTCCCCGCAATCGTTTGCAATCCCAAATGAAAATCGCGGATCACCTCCTCCAACTGCTGCCGATCCGGCCAATAGCGCGAGGCTGCAAAGTAAGCAACGATTTTTTCCAAGCAAACACGCTCCTTCATTTTTGTAGCAGATGCACCGCAAAACCGCTGATATCCCTGTCCAGATAATACAGGATCGCCTGCCCGGCGGCATTGTTCTTGCGGCTTTCGGGATCGAAAGCAAACCCTGCCCGTTCGGCAAAATACATGCCCCGGTCCAGATCGTCCGTCAGGATGCCGATGTGCCCGTACGCGCCGCGCCCCGGGGTTTTCATCACTTCCACCAGCGTGCCGGCAAACGCCGATGCTTCCCCTGACCGGTAGGGCAGGCCCAGCAACTTTGAAAAGCTCTGCGCCGTCTGTTCCGCCTGCTCCGGGTTTTCACCATTCAAGCCGATATGCGCCAGCGAAAAGCCAAGCGTTTCCTGCCACACGGCGAGCAGCGCACGCGCCTGTTCCCTGGCTTGACCCATTGGATACGCTATCGCCGGCTCGGCGACCGCGATCGCGTTTTTTTCCGCCAGCCAAAACCTGCGGCGGTTTGCGTCCGGGCATTCCGATACGATCAACCCATCCGCTGCCGTGGCTGTCCATGCCGGCTCCGCTCCGGCTCCCCGCAGATAAACCCACGCTTTCCGGCATGCCGAACCTTCAGCCGCGTCCGCGCTGTTCCGGTCAGTAAACAGAGCCTTGCGCCATGCCGGTTCCCGGCTCGCCCCCTGCTCCAGTGAAACCCACCGCGCGCCTGCGCTGAACGCCAACTGCGCCTGCTGCACGCTGTGCGCCCGTGCGCCCAGCCAAACGCCGCATTCTTCCAAAAACAGCTTTGACAGGTCGTCCATCCCGTTTTGCCAGTCCAGGTCGATCTCCGCGCAGGGAAAACCAACCTCCCGAAGGGCTTCTACCGTGTAGGGTACAGCCTCCCGTTTTCCCCCGCATAGGCAGGGGAGCACGCCGCAACGCCGCATCGCGGCTAAAACCTTGTCCACATCCTCCTCCTTTTCCCACGTTTCCCGTTGCGTGTACATTTTATTCCGTCAATTTTGCCAAACAGAGCGCTGTTCCGTTGATGGGGATATTGTATATGAAATCGATTGCAAAATCAAGTATGGTTTCACAGGTTTTCGCGCGTTGCCCCCCCTCCTATTTCAGGGTGCCGTTGCTTTCCTGCGCCCAGTGATCCACAATCATTTTAGGCGCGTACACAAACATCATGTGCATGTCGGTATCGCCGGTATTTTTCAGACTGTGGGGCTTCCCGCTTTCCATGTACACCACGTCGCCGGGTTTTACGGGTTGGGTTTCCCCATCGACCGTCATTTCGCCTGTGCCCTGTAAAATAGTGTAGGATTCCACCGTTATGTGTTCGTGCAGCGGCACCGAGCCGTTAGGGTAAATCACCACATATCCCTGACAGAAATAGTCTCCGTTGATAGCGCCGTTTTCGCCAAGGATTACGCGCGTGCGCCGACCTGCCGGAAATTCCATACCTTCCAACTCGAACAGGTTCACCTTTTTCATCCGAATATCATCCTTTCCTTCTCCGCGATGCTTTCCAATCGCCGTCGGCCTGCGTCCTGTGCCGCAATGCGCAGAAAAAGGCCGCGCCTTCGCTGTGCCGATGCAATTTTCCGGTCGCAACATTTTTCCGAATCCGATTATAGCATAGCGCGGGTTTTCGCGCCAGCCGGGTTGCCTTGGCCTGAAACGTGATTCGCCAATCGGCGCCCGAAGCATCTGAGAATAGCAAAAAGCCCTTCTCGCATGGAAGAAGGGCTTTTTAGTGCCGACCTTGCAGGGGTTAGCCATTTGGAGGTGCCACCCGGATTCGAACCGGGGAATAAAGGTTTTGCAGACCTTCGCCTTACCGCTTGGCTATGGCACCGAGTGTGGAGCGGTAGACGAGATTCGGACTCGCGACATCCACCTTGGCAAGGTGGCACTCTACCACTGAGCTACTACCGCACACTATGGTGCCTTGGGGCGGAATTGAACCACCGACACGGAGATTTTCAGTCTCCTGCTCTACCGACTGAGCTACCAAGGCAAAAATGGCGACCAAGAAGGGGCTCGAACCCTCGACCTCCAGCGTGACAGGCTGGCATTCTAACCAACTGAACTACTTGGCCATATGGATTGGTGGGAACAACAGGGCTCGAACCTGTGACCCTCTGCTTGTAAGGCAGATGCTCTCCCAACTGAGCTATGCTCCCTTGGTCAATCCGGGCACCGCTGTTCACTGGCCGCAGGTTTTCCAGCGCGGCGACGTGATATATCATAACCTCCCTGACTCGTTTTGTCAAGAACAATTTACGCAAATCCGCCAAAAAACTTGCATGGGAAGGCAGCGACCTTTTCAGGCATCCGCCGCCCCGTCCGGATGGCTCGAAAATGAGCCTTGACACCCCCAAACGCGCGGTTCCCAGACGGCCTGACGCAATATTCCTGCCCGTATGAGGCCGCCCGGCAGAGGCCTGTTCGCGGCTGTCAGCGGGCTTTCTGCCGCAGCGCCAACGCGGCGTTTAAGATATGATCCGCCAACGCCCGCTTATCCATGAGCGGGTAGGCGGTTTCTCCCTCGGCCGTTATCAGCGTCGCAATGTTGGTATCCACCGAAAAGCCAGCGCCGGGTTGGGTTACATCGTTGGCGACGATCATATCCAAGCCCTTCTTGTTTAGCTTGGCGCGCGCGTTTGCCAGCGTATCATTGGTTTCCGCCGCAAAGCCGATCAACGTTTGCCCCGGCTTGCGCCGCTGCGCCACCGCCATGGCAACGTCCGGGTTCTCGATCATTTCCAGCGTGAGCGGCTGTCCGTTCTGCTTTTTAAGCTTCTGGTCGCTCGGAGCCGCGCAGCGGTAATCCGCCGGGGCTGCCGCCTGAATCACCAGGTCCTGCGCCTCGCATAAATCCAGCATGGCATGGTACAAATCAAGCGTGGTCTGCACCGGCACCACCGTAACCCCGGCTGGGGCAGGCAGCGCCGTGGGGCCGGAAACCAGCGTAACGGCCGCGCCGCGGGCCTGCGCGGCCTGTGCGATGGCGTACCCCATTTTGCCGGAGGAATCGTTGCTGATATAGCGCACCGGATCGATGCGTTCGCGCGTTGGGCCTGCCGTCACCAGCACATGAAGCCCTTCCATGTCATGCTTCATGAAAAGCAGCCGCTCCGCCTCACGGACAATCTCCTCCGGCTCGCTCATGCGCCCTTCGCCCACGTCGCCGCACGCCAGCAGGCCGCTGCCCGGGCCGACGGTATGCACGCCGCGCGCGATCAGCGTTTGCAGGTTGCGCTGGGTTGCCTCGGCCGTCCACATACCGGTGTTCATGGCAGGCGCGAGCAAGATGGGCGCTTTGGTTGCGAGCAGCGTGGTGGTGAGCATGTCGTCCGCCAGGCCGCAGGCCATTTTCGCCATCAGGTTTGCGGTTGCGGGCGCAACCACAAAAAGATCGGCCTTGTGCGCGAGCGCGACATGGCCGACCTCCCAGCTGCGTTCCCGCACAAACGTATCCGTTGTTACGGGGTTGTGGCTGACGGTTTCAAACGTGAGCGGCGTTACAAACTCCATGGCGTTGCGCGTCATAATCACATCCACGCCCGCGCCCAGTTTGCGCAGGCGCGACACCAGCTCCACGGCCTTATAGGCCGCGATGCCGCCAGTTACGCCCACAACGATGTTTGCGTTCACTTACTCCTCCATGTCGGGGTCGCGGGAATAGGTCAGCAGACCACGATTGATCTCCTCCACCGCCAGCTTCAGCGGCTTCATATCCTTTGCGTCAATCATGGGCTGGGCGCCGGCCAGCAGCTGACGGGCGCGCTTGCTCGCCTCCACCACCAGCGTATAACGGCAGTCCACCTTTTCGGAAAGTTCAACAATCGTCGGATTCACAATGGCCATGGTCGTTCCTCCTCAATCCTCGAGTATGATGGGAAAAAAACGGTTCGTGCGCTGTTTTTCGGCATTCACAATGCTCTGCAACTGCGAAAACGCAAGGTCCAGATCATCGTTAATCACAGCGTACTGATATTTGCCGATGTTGAGCACCTCCTTGCGCGCGTTGCGCAGGCGGCGTTCAATCTCAACCGGGTCGTCCGTGTTGCGGGTATGCAGCCGTACCCGAAGCGCGCTGAAGCTCGGCGGCAGGATAAAAATGCTCACATAATCCTGCACATGGCTCATAATGCTCAGCGCGCCCTGCGGATCAATGTCCAGAAGAACGTTTTTGCCGGTGCTGAGCAAGGTTTCCACCTGCTTTTTGGGGGTGCCGTACCGGTGCCCGTGCACGGTGGCGTGTTCCAGAAACTCGTCGTTGGCAAGCATCCGGTCGTATTCCGCATCGTCGATGAAGTGGTAATGTACCCCGTTGATTTCGCCGGGTCTGGCTGCCCTTGTGGTTACGCTGCAGGAGAAGCCGAAGCTCGGATCGCTTTCCATCAGTTTTTTGACCAGCGTGCCTTTGCCGGTTCCCGATGGTCCGGAAATAATCAGCAACATTCCCAATCGTTTGACGACTACACCCATGCTAGATCTCCTTTTCTTCCGTTTGCGCCGCGAGTTCGCGCCCGCCGGTGCGGCTGGCTACGGTTTCAGGCTGGATGGCGGAGAGCACCACATGATCGCTGTCGGTTATGATAACCGCCCGGGTGCGCCGGCCCTGCGTCGCGTCCACAATGCGCTTGGCGTCGCGGGCTTCCTGCACAAGGCGCTTGACAGGCGCGCTGTCCGGGCTGACCACCGCCACAATTCGTTCGGCGGCGATCATGTTGCCAAACCCGATGTTAATCAGCTTCATCCAAGCCCTCCCATCAAACGGCGTTCTGGACCTGCTCCCGAAGTTTTTCCAGCAGACACTTGATTTCCACAACATACTGGGCAATTTCCGCGTCCGATGCTTTGGAACCGATGGTGTTTGCCTCGCGGTTCATTTCCTGAAGCAAAAAATCCATTCTGCGGCCCACCTCGCCCGGCTCGGCAATACACTCGCGGAACTGCGAAAAATGGCTCCGCAGGCGGGATAGCTCCTCATCAATGGCGCATTTATCGGCCAGCACCGCGACCTCCTGCGCCAGTCGCTGCGGGTCTACCGCCGGCACGTTCCATTCCGCAAGCCGAGCGTTCAGCCGCTCGTGGTATGCCTTGGGTACCGCCGGGGCGCGCACCGCCACCTGCGCGACCAGCCTTTCCGTAAGCGTCAGGTTCTGCGCCAGGTCGGCGGCCAGCGCCAGCCCTTCCCGTTCGCGCATCGTCTGCAATTGCGCCATCGCCTCATCGTAGGCAACCAGCGCGAGGTCGGTCACGGCATCCGCGTCCTCATCCGCCTGCGTTACGCTCAGCGCGCCGCTCAGCTGAATCAGCTCCGCCACAGACAAACTCGCCTGCCCCAGTTCCTCCGCTATGGCGCACGTTTCCGCCGCGCATTGGAGCAGCAGACTCCGATCAATGGCAATGGTGTTCGCGTCCGGCCGTTTGTTCTGATACACCACGGCCACGTCAATGTGCCCGCGCTTCAGTTGGCCGGCGCCGATACGGGCGCGCAACGGTTCCTCCAGAAAGGCCAGCGGCTTGGGTAGCCGCAAACTCACATCCAAAAAGCGGTGGTTGACCGTTTTCAGCTCCATGAGCAGGTCGCGTCCGTCGCGGCTGACATGGCTGCGTCCGTATCCCGTCATGCTGAGCATGGACGTTCATCCCTCCGCTTACAACATTTCCCTATGGGGTTACCTTTGATTATACCACATCCCCGCGCAAATGAAAAGCTTTCGGGCCGATTTCATGCTCCGCAGGCGGCGGCGCGGGTTCCGACTGCCTGCCTTGGGGTTAAGCCGGATCCCCGCTCGGGCGCTTCCCAAACCCATTCAGCCACGCGCGCTGGTCAGCCGGTTTTTTCACGGCGCGTTTCACAGGCTCGGCGGCGCGGCCAACCGGCAGGTAACACACCAGCTCGGTATCCTCCGGCACGCCAAGGATATCCGCCATTTGGCGGCCCAGTTGGTCGGCGTCGGTCACATACCCTTCCACCCAGCAGCTCGCATAGCCTAGCTCAACCGCGGCCAGCAGCATGTTTTGGATGGCGGCGGAATAATCCTGCACCCAAAAGCTGCGGTCACGGTACGCGATCAGGCGCTTGGCCAGCACGCAAACCATCGCGGGCGCGGTGTCCCCCACGCAATGCCCCAGCACGCCAAACAGCCGCCGGAGCAGTTCCGGATCATCCACCCCAATCAGGCTTGTGGTTTGACGGTTGCAACCGGAAGGCGCGCTCAGCCCCGCCTGAAGAATCGTTTCCAGATCGGCGCGCGGCACCGGTTCTTTCAGGTACAACCCCCGGTAACTGGCGCGGGCCAGAATCGCTTCCATGGTATTCATGATTTGTTCTCCTTTCCGGTCGGGCGTTGCTCACCCTCTCCTAAACAGGGCGGGTTACGCGTGCACACGGTAATCCTTCTTCATGCCGTGCGCGCCAAAGATGCGCCACTCCCCTACGCCTAAGCGCTGGATGATCTCCGCGCGTTCCGCCGCGCAAAGTTCCGGATCGGTATCCACGGAGGTCATCAGGATGGGCGCGTATTGGTTGTAGGCGGCCTGTTCCGCCGTCATATCCTTCAGGTTAACGTAAATGTCGCCGGTAAACGCGATTTTATGCGTATAGTCGATCAGCACAATCTCCCCGGGCAGGTGACCGCCCTGCCCTTCGTACAGCTCAAAGCGCAACTCGCCAAATTCGTAGTATCCAACTGGCGCGAGCGGTTGGCGCAGGGGTTGCGAATCCCCGCAGATCACGCGCGCGCGGTCCGGCGGGAGGGGTTGATAACCGGTGAGCGTTTTGCAGATTTTGATATAAGGGCGGTGCAAAGGGTTGCGCTCGCGGTATCCGTCTTGCCCCTCATATTCGGCGCTGAGGCAGTCCCTGCTTTTTTGGCTCATGGCCACCGTATCAAACAGGGGCAGCAGGCCGCAGTGATCCACATCGGCATGGGTAATGAGCGCGTGCCGGGGCCGATCGTCAAAACCCGGCACCAGCCGGCGGAAAATCGGCAGCATCTCCTCCTGAAAGCAGGCATAGCCGGTATCCACAAACAGATACTCCTCTCCGCTGCAGATGATGGCGGTGTTGCTGCCGCACGGCGGTTCGATGAGGGTAATCTGCGTGCGTTCGGTGATCCGGTGCGTGGAAATTCGCGGTGCGAACATCGCGCCCCGGTGCAGCATCAGCATTTCCGCAAACCGGCTGATGCTGTCAAACGTGCGGTACGGGGAAAGGCCCTGCTCGTCCAGCACCTGCATGGCAAGGTTTACATGGATCAGCAATTCCTGACGCGCCGTGTCGGACAGGTCCATCCTGCGCGTAAGCGCCGTGGCAAACGAGCGGTAAAAAATGCTGTTGTCAAAATTCTTTTCCGCGTGGTTGTAATCGATCACCCGCACGGCGCACAGTTTTTCCGCCTGGGTGAGAAACTCGTTTACGCTGTCCTGATTTTCCACAAAAAGCCCCATTTTGAAGCGCTGGTAATCGGTGCCGTTTTCCTGCGAGCTCATGTAGGAGATGTTGAAATTGAACTTCTGAATCAGTTCCAGCACATCCGTAATGCCGCCGGGCACGTCGCGCAGTTGGAACTCCAACAAAACGATGCTCTGTTCGGAACCATCGCTTTGCAGGTAGCCGATTTCGGTCAGCTTTTCATCCGCCTGAGCCAACTGATCCGGCGCGCCTTCCGCCTCGATGAAAAGGGTATGGGTATCCACAGCCTTATTATAGCTGACTCTGGTGATGTTCAGGCTCAGCGCGCCGATTGCGCGGCTGGCTTCCAAAAAAGCGCCGACATGGTCGGGCATGGTGGTCACGTATGTTTTCCTCACGCGTATTCCTCCGCCTTTGCCAAGGTACTCGGTTTTATTATACCGCATCGGGCGGCAAATGGAACACCCCCGGTAAAAACCGGAGGCGTCAGGCAGCCGATCCCCTCGCCGCAGCGAAAAAGGGTCAAGGGCGAAGCCCTTGTCAGGGCGCAGGGGTGAAACCCCTTCCGGGGCTTGGGGTGGAACCCCAAAGCCCCATGCCGCAGCATGCAAACCCAAGCGAGCGAACAGCCCGCAGGGCTATGAGGCGAGCGGCATGGCGCACTGTACAGTTATCCAAACAAGCCAATCGATCCCCTCGCCGCAGCGAAAAAGGGTCAAGGGCGAAGCCCTTGTCAGGGCGCAGGGGTGAAACCCCTTCCGGGGCTTGGGGTGGAACCCCAAAGCCCCATGCCGCAGCATGCAAACCCAAGCGAGCGAACAGCCCGCAGGGCTATGAGGCGAGCGGCATGGCGCACTGTACAGTTATCCAAACAAGCCAATCGATCCCCTCGCCATAGCAAAACCTGCAAACGCGAGAACCCACCTATAAACAAACTCAAAGATCGTCCACCAAAGCGGTGCTTTTGGAATACGCCGTGCTTTTCGCCTCAAAGAAATCCGTTTTCACCATGTTCGCGTTGGCGTACTGGCTCACCCATGCCATGCTCTCCGGCTCCTGCTCGCAGCCTTCGTACAGCGTGCCAAAACCCAAACTGGTCCAACGCAGGTTGCCAAGGTAGCGAATATAATCCGTCACCATCTGCCGGTTAAGACCCTGAATTTCGTCCCCAATCACATAATGGCCCCACGCAATCTCCTGCCGCACGCCTTCCTCCATCATGGCGCGGAGAATTTGCTCCCGCTCCGGCGTAAACAGCTGCGGTTCTTCCTTTTTCAATTCCAAAATGATGCTGCGAAACAGCCACAGGTGTGTGTTTTCGTCCCGGTTGATGTAGCGAATTTCCTGTACCGAGCCGGGCATTCTTCCGTTGCGGCCCAGGTTGTAGAAAAACATGAACCCGCTGTAAAAGTATACTCCTTCCAGAATGTAGTTCGCCATCATCACCTTCAGAAGGGTAAACAGTTCCGGATCGGTTTGCAGGGCGTTGTACTGCTCGCCAATAAACGTGTTGCGGCGCAAAAGGTGCTCGTCGTTTCGCCAGTGGTAGAGAATCTCGTCCCGCTCCAGAGGGCTGCAGATGGTGTCCAGCATGTAGCTGTAACTCTGGCTGTGCACGCACTCCTGAAAGCTTTGGATGGTCAGGCAAAGGTTCACTTCATTGGCGGTCACATACTCGCCGACCGCCGGCAGGTTCGCCGTCTGAATCGAATCCAGAAACACCAGAAAACTCAGGATTTTATCATACGCGGTTCGTTCCGCCTTGGGCAGGCGGGGATAATCCCGGATGTCCGGGTTCATGTTAATCTCCTCCGGCACCCAGAAATTGTTCATGGCCTGTCGGTACCAATCTTTCGCCCACGCGTATTTCATGTTGTTAAAATCGTTCAGGTTGGTGGTGTTCCCGCCCACCATGCGCCGCAGGCGAACATCGCTGTCCCCCTGCGGGTTAAAAAGCGGTCTCCTTGTTAACTGCGCCATGGTCAAACCCCATTTCTCCATTTTCAAACCGTAACCGGCCTCTGCGGCACAAACCGGCATGCGCCAATCGGGTCGCGTAGGCCTCGCCCGCCGCCGCGCAACCCCGTTCAGGCGGTGCAGCTGTCGCAATCCTCCACCTCAAGCGCTTTGCTGCGAACATAGTAGAGGGTTTTCACGCCTTCCTGCCACGCCAGCAGGTACAAATCCAGCACCTTACGCAGGGTAAACTCGGTGGTGATGTACAGGTTCATGCTTTGCGCCTGATCGATGTGCCGTTGCCGAACGCCGGCCGCGCGGATGGAGTAACGCTGATCGATCACATGGGCGGCTTTGTAGTACCAGTAGGTTTCCATCGACAGTTCCGGCGCGACCCTGGGCAAAATGACCCCTTTTTTCTCCTCCAGAAAAAACCGGCTCATAATCGGGTCCAGCCCCGCGGTGGTGCCGCACAGGATGCTTGTGGAGCTGGTGGGGGCTACGGCCATCAGGTAGGCGTTGCGAAGGCCGCCTTCCCGAACGCCGGCTTCGAGCGCCCGCCACCGGGGCGATGCGTAGCCGCGCCGCGTAAAATACTCGCCCGTTTGCCATTCGCTGCCCTCAAACTGAGAATACGCGCCTTTCTCAACCGCCAACGCATGGCTGGCGGCAATCGCGGCGTAATTGATGCGTTCAAAAACCTCGTCGGCAAAGCGGAGATGCTCCTCGCTTTCCCACGGAATTTTCCGTTTGGCCAGCATGTGGTGGTACCCCGACACGCCCAGACCAATGCCACGGTATTTCCGATTGGTCGCCTGCGCGTATTCCACCGGGTAAAAGTTGAGGTCGATCACGTTATCCAGCGCGCGCACGGCGCTTGCGACCACATCGCCCATAGCGGCGTCGTCCTCCACGGGGAGGTTGCCAAGCGAGAGGCTGGCCAGGTTGCACACCACAAAATCGCCCGGTTTGGTCACGGTAACCACCACAGGCTCGCCATCCCGGGTTGTCAGGGTACGTTCCAGCAGCTCAATCTCACTGGTGTTTTGGGCAATTTCGGTGCACAGGTTGGAGCAATAGATGATCCCCCGGTGCTTGTTTGGGTTGGCGCGGTTGACGGTATCCCGGTTAAACATGAAGGGCGTCCCGGTTTCCACCGCCGATTTCAGGATCAGGCGCACCAAATCCTTCAGCGGGATGGGGCGTTTGGTAATTCGACCGTCCGCAACGCAGTCAAGGTACCGTTTCTCCCACTCGTCCCCCCAATAATCCTCCAGCGCGTAGCCCTTGACGGCAAGCACCTCGTGCGGGCAAAGCAGATACCAATCCTGATCCAGATGATCCCGAACCATTTTCCAAAACAGATCGGGGTAGCACACCGCGGGGAAAACATCGTGTGCCTTCATTCGGTCATCCCCGTTGTTGGTGCGCAATTGTAAAAACTCCGGCAAATCCTTGTGCCACGCATCCAGATAGACCGCGACGGCTCCCTGCCGCATGCCCAGCTGATCCACCGCCACGGCGGTATCGTTGACCAGCTTGATCCAGCGGATCACTCCGCCGGCCGCGCCTTCAAACCCACGGATGCTGCCACCGGTCGCCCGCACCTTTCCAAAATACAGCCCCATGCCGCCCCCGAACTTGCTCACCTTGGCAAAGTTGTCCACGCTGCGGTAAATCCCGTCCAGACTGTCGGGCACGGTGTCGATAAAGCAGCTGGATAGCTGGTGATACGGCTTGCGCGCGTTGGCCAGCGTGGGGGTCGCCATGGTCACCTGCAAAAGGCTCAGCATATCGTAAAACTTGCGCACCCAATGAAGCCGGTCCTTCTTTTCTTCCATCGCCAGATGCAGCGCGATGCCCAGATACATTTCCTGCGGGGTTTCCAGCGGAATATGCTGATGAGTCCGGATCACATACCGCGAAAGCAGCAGGTCCAGCCCCGAGTGGTTCAGAAGCGCGCTTCTGCGGTTGTCCATGAAGGTCGCGGCCTCAGCCAGTTCCCGCTCGGTATACCGCTCCAGAATATAAGCGCCGTACAGCCCCTCGTCGGTCAGGTAGCGCAGCTTTTCCACAAAGGTGTGCAGATTGCGTTTGGCCAGCTCCCGCGTCAGGTTGCGTTCAAACCGAAAGTAATGAAGCCGCCCCGCGATCATTTCCCAACGGGGCGCTTCTTGCGTAGTCAGCTCCACAGCCGCGCGTACCAGCGCGGAAAGCCGCCGATCCGCATCCATATCCGGCTTGTCAAAAGAAAGAAATTTGTCCCGCAAGCGGCTCAGCGCGTACTCCTCCCCCGGATAATCCTGCTGGATTCCCGCAAGGCACGCGTCCAACCCGTCAACATTCACGCTGCCCGAAAGGCTTTGGCAGGCGTTGCGCAGGCGGGTACGGTTTTCACGGTACAGAATGTACGCCTTGGCGACGCTGTAATGGCCCCGCGTCATCAACGCTTTTTCCACAAGGTCCTGCAGGTCCTCGACCGATGTTTCCCCCTCCGCAGGCAACTGATCCTCCACCAAGCGGAGCAAAAGGTTCAGTTCCTCCTGTTCCGGGCGCTGGTTCTGGCTGTGAAAGGCTTTTTCCATAGCCTGAATTATCTTATCGCCTCGGTAATCCGCAACGGTTCCGTTTCGTTTGAGTATCCGCATGGCAATCTCCTCCCCGGAATAACGCAGTTTGATTCCTAAGGGGTATAACCCCCGATCCGGCGTGTGAAACAGCAGTTCGCCGACCGCGGGGAGGCTTGCCTGCGCTCGTGCAAAAAAACTGCCCGGAACCCCGCATGGGTTCCGGGCACGCACCCCTATCCTCAATGAGCCGATTTCATCCGCGAAAGCCTTTGCTTCGCTTGTGGGTTACCCCAAAGGTTCAGCGTTCCAAACGCCTGTCTTGTCATGGCAACCCGCTCATTTGCCCGCGATGCAGGCCCGGACGGTTGCGGCGTTTCCCGCAGGCCGGCAGGATTTCCATCCGCCGTCCAACCCCTTACAGGCACTCGGAATAGCTTCCGGGCTTCTCGGCGGTTTCGGCCACAATGTCACGCGCTCTGGCCAGCGCATCTTCCAGATGTTTGCAACAGTTTTGCGCGCCGATCCTCTCCAAAAAGCCCGCTTTGGCCAGCATGGTTTCCGGTTGGGTATTCAGGTGGGAAAGCACCATGGTGATCCCGCGCTTCTGACAGCCCGCAAATAGCTGTTCCAGCGCGTGCAGCGCTGTTATGTCAATGGAATTGACCGAGCGCATCCTGAGCACCATGCACTGGCAGTCATAGGTAAAAAGGCTGCGGTTCAGTTTGTCCGATACGCCGAAAAACAGCGGCCCGTCCAGCTCGAACACACGCGTATGCTTGGGTACCTCGATTCCGTTGCCCATTTCAACCTTGTCCGCATCCACCCATGCGCGAACGTCGGTTTCCTCCGTCATGCGTTTCACAAAAAGGATGCACACCAGCACCATCCCAACGCCGATGGCCACCACCAAATCAAACACCACGGTAAGCACAAACGTGGTCAACAGCACCAAAATATCGCTTTTAGGCGCGGTTTTGCACAGCTTAACAAAGGTGCGCCAACCGCTCATGTTGTAGGCAACCACAAACAGGATCGCGGCAATCACAGGCATGGGGATCAGGGCCGCGTAGGGCATCAGCGCCAGCAAAATCAGCAGGAGCACGGCCGAATGCACGATCCCCGCTACAGGCGTGCGCGCGCCGTTTTTAATGTTCGCCGCCGTGCGCGCAATCGCGCCGGTCGCCGGGATGCCTCCAAACAGCGCCGAGCCAATGTTGCCCAACCCCTGTGCGACCAGCTCCATGTTGGAATTGTGGTGACTGTTGATCATCCCGTCCGCCACCACGCAGGAAAGCAGCGATTCAATCGCCGCGAGCAGCGCGATGGTCACCGCGTCCGGGAACATAGCCGCGATTTTACCATAGCTGACGGCGGGAAGCGTCAGCGCCGGAAAGCCGCCGCTGATGGTGTACAGATCGCCAATCGTATTCACGTGCATGCCAAGCCCTTTCACCATCGCAACCCCCGCCAGCACAGCCACCAGCGAACTGGGGATTCTCCGGCTCACGCGCGGCCAGAAGCAAAGCACAACAAGCGCCGCCGCGCCCACCGCGAGCGCCTGCCAGTTGAAACTGGCAAAGCTTACAATCAGGGCATGCAACTTATCCAGCGTTTCAACGGTTTCCAGCCCCGGCAGGTAGGCGACGCCTAAAAAGTCCTTGATTTGCCCAACCAGAATGCTCACCGCGATACCCGCCGTAAAACCCGCCGTAATGGTAAAGGGGATAAAGCGAATCAGAGTCCCCAGCTTAAAAATGCCCATGAGCACAAGGATAATCCCCGCCATCACAGTGGCGATCATCAGCCCGGACATGCCGCTGCGGGCAACGATGCCGGCCACGATGGTCGCAAAAGCCGCCGTCGGCCCGGCGATCTGTACCCTGCTGCCCCCCAGCAGGGAAATGATAGACCCCGCGACAATGGCGGTGTACAGCCCCTGCTCCGGCTGCACGCCCGAGGCCAGCGCCAGCGCGATGGAAAGCGGAAGCGCGATGATCGCCACGATTACGCCCGCCGTGACATCCTTGATAAACTGTTCCCGGGTATAGCCCTTGAGCGCATGGATCAGCTTGGGTTCGAGCTTTTGCATTGTGACAGGCTTCTTTCTTTGAGGTTTCATTTTTTTATAAATTTCTTTTGCGGCCGATCGCAAAGCACGACAGCAAACCCCGCCATTTTACCAGCGTTTTGGCACAGATGTCAACCAGAAAATCCCGTGCATCCAAGCTAAGCGGCATAAAATACCAAAGAAAAACGAACCGGAGCCAATCATGGCATATTTGTTTGTTCTGGCTCCCTGATGTTCCATGATATGAAATTCAGGATCGGTTTCGCTTTCTTTGGATGCAAAATTCTGACGCGCCATACCGGCATACTGGTTTTGCGGCCCCTTCAAAAGCGCCGGGGAAGTCCGGTGTTACTCTGAAAAAAATCAGGTCAAAAGCGAAATCCCCTGTCAGGCTCCAAGGGCAAAACCGTTGGCATGGTTTGGGTTGACGTCCCAAAGCCGATGCCGCGGCATTGGAATCAAAGCGAGCAAGCAGCCCGCACGGCAATACGATGAACGGAATTGCTCCTGTCAGCCCAACAAAAAACCGGAGGCAAGGTTGAACGCCCTGCCCCCGGTTGTGCTACGCCAGGGTATCCTGTTTGGAGGGTATTTCCCGCCTTACGGCGTGCGGCAAAGCTTCATCAGGCCTTGGTTCATCTGCTCAAACCGCTGTTTGCTGGAAGCCGCCACCAAATAATCCCCGGGCAAAATCTGCGTATTCCCATTGGGGATAAACTCCTTGTCCCCCCTGTGAATGGCAATAATCAACGCGCCATCCGGCCACGGAATGTCCCGCACCAGCTGCCCATCCACCGGGCTGCCCATTTCGACCGGCATTTCCACCAGTGTATTGCGGCGGGCGGGTTTATGCTGCTTATCCTCCTGATTGCCACGGATGCGCTCCAGAAGCACTTCATAAATGGGCGAAACCCCGAGCAAATCCGAAGTCAGCAGCGCGATAAACGCGACCGTCGCCACGGGAAGCAGATGGATCAGCGAGCCGGTCATTTCCGCCATCAGCAGGATGCTGGTCACCGGGGCCTTGACCGAGCTGGCCATTGCGCCCGCCATGGCGCACACGCAAAACGCCGGCAGGCAATCCGCGGGCAACCCAACGCCCATCAGCAACTGCCCAAACAGGCCGCCGGTCAGCGCGCCCACGGACAGGATGGGCATAAAGATGCCGCCGGGCAAGCCGCTGCCAAAGCTTGTGCAGGTAAACACGAGCTTCACCGTGAGGAACAGCCCCATCATGACAAGCCCTGCCTGCGCGTTCTCCGAAAGTTTAATCAGCCCTTGCCCGCCGCCTAAAACCTGCGGCAAAAACAGCCCGCAGGGCAGCGCGATCAAAAGCGCGATCGCGGGCCGCAAAACCGCCGGCAATTTTTCATACAGGGTGCCCAACCCAAGCAAGCCCTTGTTCATCGCCGCGCCCACCAGCCCGGAGAGCACGCCGAGCACAATCAGCAGCGGGTAAAATCGTATAGGCAGCTGAGGGATAGCCGAGTAGCTCAGCACCGGTTTCAGCCCAAAAAAGTACTTGGAAACCACATCCGCCGTGAGCGCCGCGGATGTGGCGGCAATCAGGATGTTGGGGGAAAAGGTGCGGTGCACCTCCTCCAACGAAAACAGGATGCCGGAAAGCGGCGCGTTAAAGGCCGCCGAAAGCCCTGCGGAGGCCCCGGCGGTAATCAGATAGTTTTTTTCCAGCTTTGTTTTGCCCAGCTTGCCGGCAATCGCCTGCGCCCCTGCCGCGCCAATCTGGATGGAAGGGCCCTCGCGCCCCAGTGATACCCCGAAAAAAGAGGAAATCAGCCCCGCGAGAAACCGCACCGCCAGAATCGTGTACCAGCGCATTTTCATGCCAAAAAGCACGATGCCCTCCACCTGAGGGATGCCGCTCCCCTTGGCGTAGGGTTCCCAGCGGATCAGCCAATACAGCGCCACGCTCGCGGCGGCGATGAGCGCCACCCACGGCAACAGTAAAATCGGCTTTGCCCGGAGCGCGGCATAGGCTCCGACCGCCGTTTCGGTGCCAAACTCAATCCCCAGCCGATACAGCACCACTAAAATGCCTGCGGCGATCCCGATCAGGATCCCCTTATAGGTCACATCCCACTTCAGTTTGTTCAGGTTGTTTAAAACTTTTCCGACCCGGGTCCGATTCATGCCAGCGCCCCCAAGACTATCAAAATCCTCGTTACCGGTCGATGATACCTTAGCGCAGCCGAACCCGGCAAATCCGGCGCGAAGCGTCCGCGCGCATCAGGCGGGCGGTCGTTTGATGCGAATCCGTTCCAGCAGATCATCCGCCGCGACTTGCGCCGTATGGCCCAGATGGAAATAGGTAGTTTCTTTGATCTCCCGGATGCGTGCGGCGTAGGCTTCGCGCGTGTTTAGCAACTCCCTCGCGGCATGCGCCGCGTTGCCGGCCTCGCCCGGCTCAATGGCAAGGCCAATCTGGCTGCGCAGGGCGATATCCGGCGGAGTAATGCCGATTTTTTGATAATCCGGATTGACAACCTTCATTTTAGTGTTGATAAACAGCGAAGGCCGGTCGGTGGTAAAGCTGTATTCATACGCAATCGCGGACCAGTCCGTAATCAGCAGGTCGGCGGTATAGATGCTGGCGTTGGAGCTGAAATCAGTTTCCACCGTCAGGCCTTTGCCAATTTGGTCGCGGTGGCGTTCCATCAGCGCCGAAACCTGATCCGGGAACCTGCGAACATACTGCGGGTGCGGGCGGACAATCAGCCGGCAACCCAGCGTTTGAAGCGATTCCAACAGCGGCTCAATGCAGCTTTCCAGCAGGTTATCCTCCTGCCAGGATGGCGCGATCAGGATGGTGCGATCCTCCTCCGCCCTGGCGGGCATCGCGCGGTAGGCGGCGATCAGGTCGTCCAGCAAGAAATAGCCGGTCTCGACCAGCCGCTTGGCCTTGAGGCCCCGCAGCTTTTCCATGGCGCGCACTTCCGCCGCCTGCGTCTGGCTGGCGACATACACGGTATCGTACGCGTCCAGCGCGCCGGGGCGGTACATCATGTTCAGCGACATGCCTCCGTGGTCCAGAAAGATGTATTCCACATCCTTGCGTACCTTGGAACGTTTCAGGTAATACTTTTCAAGGTCCGGCACCGTCATCAGCACCACGTCGGCTTCCACCTGCATCATCAGGGGAATCAGCCGCTTCTGCCCCACGTAATACGGCGTCAGCCTTGGCTCGTTCAGGGTAAAAACAACGTCGTCCGGGTCGCCGGTCACATAGTGGATCACCACATCGCTACGGTTTAGCAGCTCGCGGATAATGCCCGCAAAATACTTGTAAAAGCCGCTTTGCTCACTGTAAAACAGGATGCGCATGTTTTCCTGGTTTTCGTCCTTGCAAAAGCGGCGGTAGTCCGCGCGTTCCCGTTTGCTGTTGCGCTTCTCTTTTTGCGCGGCTTCCAACGCCCGCGCCTTCATACGCTCCAGCGTCGCGTAGTCGATGTATTTTCTGGGGTCGTAGAGAATGTTCAGCAGATACATGATCGGGATGGACAGCAAATTGCCCGCAATCCAGTACAAGCCTACCCCTGCCGGCACTAAAAACGCAAAGTAGGTCGAAAAAGCAATGAGAAAAACTGTCATCCCCCATTGGCTTAACTTGCTTTGTTCCACTTGCAATACATTGATGCGGTTCTGGATCACGCACATGACCCACGCGCTCACCCCGGCTAACAGCGGGATCAGCAATAAATTGTCCATAGCTCCCAAACTGGGGGTCGCCGCCAGATTGATTCCCAAAAAGCTCAGTTTCAGCCCTTTGATCGCGGCGATTGCGCCCATCAGCGCCGGAGAAGTCGCCCCAAAGGCATCGAGCCGTCCGGCGGTTTCGGTAACACTAAGCAGCTCGACCAGCCTGAGCTGCGGGTAATCGCCCAGCGAGCCGAACACGCGCTCCGCCTGGCTCAACAGTTGGCTGATTGTCGCGCCGGAAAAATGCAGCAAGTGCTGCATGGGTTTATAAATAACATCCAGCAGCCCAAAAATGATGGGGATTTGAAACAACAGCGGTATGGTGCCCGCCATGGGGTGGTAGTGCTCCCGGCGGTACAGCGCCACCTGCTCGTCCAGCAGGCGATCTTTATCGTCCACATACTGGTATTTCAGTTGGTCGAGTTTGGGCTTCATGCGCACCATGGCTATGGAGTTTTTTTGCACCAGAATATTGCAGGGAAACATGACCGCTTTGGCCGCCACGGTAAACAGGAGCATCGCAAGCCCGTAGTTATGCGCAAACTGGTAGCAAGCCCACATCACATACCCAAGCGCGACGCCAATGGCGCTGATGATCGTATCCAGCATTCACTCACCCATATATCCATAATACTTTCGCCACCAGTTCGGAAACCGGCACGAAGGGGTCTGCCCAACAGGAGGAATCGTTGGAGGCGGCGCGGTTATCCCCCAGCACATAACAAAAACCCGTCGGTACGGTCAAAATTGGAACGTTCTGCGTTTTGGAAAGCGTCGCGTATGGCTCGCTCAGCGGTAAACCGTTCACGTAAACGGCGCCACCTCTGATGGCAACCGTGTCGCCGCCAACCGCGACCACGCGCTTTACCAACAGTTGA
This sequence comes from Candidatus Limiplasma sp., assembly GCA_035353615.1. Lineage (GTDB taxonomy): Bacteria > Bacillota > Clostridia > Christensenellales > Aristaeellaceae > CAXXOK01. Next base: position 57,810 of record DAOPZY010000006.1, on the reverse strand, counting down.
TCGGTCAGTTCGGGGTGCCGCAGGATCACGATATCGCCACGCGCGGGCGCGTTATGTAGGTAAGCGGGTCGCCAGCCAAACACAAACTGTCCGGCGCGGATGGTCGGCGCCATGGAGGCCGTCGGCACCATCGCGTTTACGGCCAGCCATGTGGTAAAAAGGATCGCACTGATCACGGCGGATAGTGCGATCCAAAACCACTGTGGCGACCTGCGCCTGCTTTTACTGGACGGTGGTTTGATCCGTTTCATGTGCGGTTTCTCCGTCAGCTTTGCGTTCAAGGCGCTCTTTCTTTTTACGGCGGAAGTACCGGCGAATGCGCTTCCAATAAAAACCGATGCCCGCGCTGGCGGCAATGGCAACGCCCGCAACAATCTGGATAACATACGTCATGGAGGATGGATCCAGGTACGCGAAGGCATACGCCCAAGTGGTCAGGATCGTCAACAGAAAAAAGTATACAAAAATGAGCGCCTTTTTCAAGCCCAACACCTCTTTCAATTCCCGTCCAGTATAGCCAAACCCCCTTGCGATGTCAAGGCTTCAAGCCATAAATTGACACGGCTTGCGCCTTGTGATAGGATACAGGAAATGTTTATGGAGGATAGGGTATGCAAGCGATCATCCTGGCCGCCGGGATGGGCAAGCGCCTCGGCGAGTTTACTCGTGACAACACCAAATGTATGGTACGCCTGAATGGGGTCACCCTGATTGAGCGCATGCTCCGTCAACTGGATGCGCTGGCGCTCCGTCGGGTTGTGATCGTGGTTGGCTATCAGGAACAAAACCTGATAAAGCATATCGCAACCTTGCCGTTGCATACCCCGGTCGTGTTTATTCATAACCCGATATACGACCGCACGAACAACATTTACAGCCTGTCGCTGGCCAAGCAGGAACTCGCCGAGGACGATACCCTCCTGCTGGAGAGCGATCTCGTGTTTGAGGATGGGCTTTTGCGCGACCTGACGGACGATCCGCACGATACGCTGGCCCTTGTGGCGCGGTACGAGTCGTGGATGGACGGCACCGTCGTGCGCCTCGGGTCGGACGATACGATTCTGGAAATGATTCCCGGCAAGCGGTTTCGCTTTTGTGACGCGGGGGACGTGTATAAAACCGTAAACATCTACAAATTCTCCCGGTCGTTTTCCAGCACGCACTATATCCCGTTTTTGGAAGCCTATACCCACGCGCTGGGGGAAAACGAGTATTACGAGCAGGTACTGCGCGTGATCGCCATGCTGGATAAGCCCATCATCCGCGCCAAAAGGCTGGAAAACCGCCAGTGGTATGAAATTGACGATGCGCAGGACCTCGACATCGCAACCGTCATGTTCGAGCCGGACCCGGAGCGCAGGCTCGCGCTTTTGAGCAGCCGCTACGGCGGCTACTGGCGTTTCCCGGGGCTTTTGGATTTCTGCTATCTGGTGAACCCCTACTATCCCTCCGGCCGGATGATCGACGAGCTTCAACTGAACTTTGAAACCCTGTTAAGGCAATACCCTTCCGGTATGGGCGTTAACGCGCTGCTGGCCGGCAAGGCTTTCGGCCTGCGGCCGGAGCGCATGGCCGTCGGCAACGGCGCGTCCGAGCTGATTAAGGCGCTGCTCGAATACCTGCCCGGCCCCGTGGGCGTCATTCGTCCAACCTTTGAGGAATACCCCAACCGCGCGCGGGAAACCTGTGTGTTTGCTCCGTCCGCGCCTGATTTCCACTATACCGGGCAGGAAATTATGGATTTTTTTGAGCACAAACCCATCGGCGTGCTGACGCTGATCAATCCGGACAACCCTTCCGGAAACATGATCCGCCGCGACGGGCTGCTTCGCCTGATCGACTGGGCCAAGCGCAAAGGTTGCTGGCTGATTGTGGACGAGTCGTTTGTGGATTTCAGCGACGAGCCGGACCCGACCCTGCTCACAGAGGAAACGCTGAACCGTTACGACCGGCTGATTGTGGTCAAGAGCATTTCCAAATCCTACGGCGTTCCGGGGCTCAGGCTCGGAATCGCCGCCAGCGCAAATGCCGAGCTGATCCACACGCTCCGCGGGAAGGTCGCCATCTGGAATATTAACTCCATCGCGGAATATTATATGCAGATTGAGGGAAAATACCACGGCGACTATCAGGAAGCCATGGCGCGCTTCCGGGCGACGCGCGAGCGTTTTCAGGCGCGGCTTTCCGAAATCCCGGGGCTTCGCGTCATCCCCTCGCAGGCTAACTATTTCCTGTGCGAGCTGGTCAACGGCCAAACCGCGAAAGCCCTCGCGTCCTCCCTGTTTGAAAGCTCCCGTTGCCTGATCAAGGATTTGAGCCGCAAAATTCCGGAAGGGCAATATGTCCGGATCGCTATCCGCAACGATGAGGATAACGAGCGGCTGGCGCAAGCCCTGTCGCTTGCGATGGCTGCCCCGGCCGAAGGCCGCTAAGCCCACGGCGCGGCAGGAATAGCCCGTCCTTTCTGCGGCTACGCCGCAGCACGCGCGCCTGGGCCTTTCTTAGGCTCCCGCTTCCGGTATTTTCCATAGCGTCCGTACATTCCGACATCAGGCAGGCTTGGGCATCCGGCCTATCTCAAGCCCCGCGTAAACCAATCATCAGCGGGCATGCGCATCCGGCATAGCCTGTGCGTTCCGTCCCCCATGCCGACGCGCCCGGTCGCGGGCCGCCGTTCTTACCAATTATATCAGGCGGTTCCAGCCGGGTGATCGCGTTTTTCCCGGCCGCTCTTGCGGCTTGCCGCAGGGTACCGCCGCCCAAAGGAGCAACCGAAATGGAGCAGGCAAACCCGATCCCCGAAATCAATGAAAACCGCAAACCGAGCGCATGGGTGTCCCCGTTGCTAATCAGTCTGCTGTTCAGCTTCATCTTTTGCGTTTTTGCCCCGCTGGAACTGTACTTCAGCAACGCGGGCGAATTTTGGTTCAGCCTTTTGGACATCGCCGGCGGGGTCGCGCTCACGTTTATCGCGGTATGGGCCGCGCTGTTCGGGCTGTGCCTCCTGTTGCGGGGCAAGGTGCGCGTCGTCGGCTGCGCCGTGCTGTTCGGCCTCGCGGTGATGCTGTATCTTCAGGGCAATTTTCTCAACCCCTCCTACGGCGTGCTTAACGGCGAAGCGATCGACTGGGCCGCTTACACCGGTTACGCCGTATGGAATACCGCCCTGTGGGCGCTGATCCCCGCGCTGTGCGTGTGGCTGGCCCTCCGGAAGGCCAAAGGCTTTGCCGGCGCGAGCCGCTTCCTGTGCGTTGTGCTCACGCTGGTTCAGTTGACCACGCTGGTGACCGTTTCACTGGAACCCTTGCCGCAAAAGGAAACCGGCTACTGTTTCAGCAAGCAGGATGAGTTTACCCTTTCCGCAAAGCAGAATACCGTGGTTTTCATTCTGGATACCGTCGATACCTCCACCGTGGAGGATATGCTGGCCAGCGACGCTTCGTTTTTTTCGCCGCTGGACGGGTTCACCCTGTACCCCAATTCCGTTTGCGCCTATCCGGTAACCAAGTACGCGGTGCCCTACCTGCTCACCGCGACGCCGTTCCTGTTTGAAACCAGCTACGGCAATTATCTGGAAAGCAGCTGGAATGCGGACACCTTCTTTCATACGCTCAAAAAGGACGGCTATTCCATACGGCTGTATACCGAAAGCGGCTTCGCGCTGGACGGCATGCAGGGCACGGTGGACAATCTGGCGCACGAGCAGTCCGCCCCGACCAGCGTGGCCGCGCTTTGCGGGATGCTGTACCGTTTCGCCGGGTTCCGTTACGCGCCGCATCTGCTCAAGCCCTCCCTGTGGTTCTACAGCGACGGCTTCAACAGCCTGCGCACGCTAAAGGAAGGCAGCGTCTACGTGGCGGATGATGCGCTGTTTCTTTCCGAGTTAAAAGCTGGGGGGCTGAAGTGCACGGATACCGCGCCCGTGTTTGCCCTGTACCATCTGGAAGGGGCGCATGTGCCCACAACGCTGCGGGCGGACGGCACGCGAGCAGCGGAAGGCGAAACCGTGACCATTGACGATCAGCTGCACGCGGTGTTTGGCGGCGTGTTTTCCATGCTTGAGCAGATGAAGGCGCAGGGCGTTTATGACCGTTCCACCATCGTGATTACCGCCGATCACGGCAACATCGCGCTGGACCATTCCCCGGTATTGCTCATCAAACCCGCCAACGCGACGGGCGCGCTTCAAACCAACCCCGTGCTGGCCACGCAGGAGGATTTGCACCAGACCCTGCTGGCGGCCATGGGCATCGACGCTCAGCTGAGCTACGGCGAAAACCTCCTGTCGCTTGCGCCGGATGATTACCGGGAAGGCACGCATTATGATTTCCGCTGGACGGACGGCGATATTTTCAACGAATATACCGTAACGGTGGACGATACCGGCAAAGCCCTGTACGAACGCACGGGGCAACAGTACCGGACCGACGGCGTGTATGAGGTGGAAACCCCGACGCTGGCCCCCGGCGACGCCGTTCAAACCGCCACCATCAGCGAGCTTTCCCCCTACACCGATGAAATTTGCCGCAATTTTGAACAGGACGAGTCCAACGGCGTAGCGCTCAACGGCCCGTGGCAGCGTTTTCAGTGGCAGTTGCCGGACGGCGTGGAGCCGGAAACGCTGAACGTGACGTTCAACGTAACGGACGTTACCAACGGTTCGCAGCGCGTGCAGCTGCTCTGCGGCACTACGCTTGTGGATACCGTTACGCTGCAAACGGGCGACCCCCGCCTGAGCCTTTCCATCCCCGGCGACGCGATCGACAGCGGGCTGGTGAGCTTCACGCTTCGGTTTCCCGACGCGATTTCCGTTTACAAGCTCAGCGGCTATCAGGACCCGTCGGATTATCAGCGTCACGCCATCCGGATCTCCGGCTTTCAGTGTGAGGCGGAGTAAGGCACGAGGCTTGCGCCGCGGTTCAACCGATTTTGCGGCGTAAATAAGGCCCGATTTGCAGGCATGCTTTCCGGCTTTCGCCCATCCCCGTCCCTTCGGCCATTCCCCCGCCCCCGCGTTCAAAAAACGCGGCGTCGCTCTGAAATCCCTTATTGACAGGCGATTATCCCATACATATAATGAGCTTAGACATGTGGCATATCCGGCGTCGTAATCAAGGATATTGCCGAGAGGAAGAGGTACATATGAACGCGATCGTCCTTTACTATTCCTACAACGGCCATACAAAGAAGGTTGCCGAAAAATTCGCCCGTTCGCAGGGCGCCGAACTGGTGGAAGTACAAACCCAGACGAGAAAGAGCAAGTTTTTGACCTATCTGGTCGATTGCCCCCGCGCGATGATGCGGAAAAGCTCCGCCATCGAGCCGCTCACGCAAGACCTGAGCGCCTATGACCTGATTACGCTGGCATCGCCCGTTTGGGCTTCTTATCCCACGCCCGCGTTCAATTCCATGGTCAAACTGTTGCCGAAAAATAAAAATGTGCAGGTGCTGATGGTTTCCGCCAGCGGTTCCGGCGCCACTAAAAAGAGCGAGCACGGCACCAAAGCGCTGATTAAGCATCAGGGTTGCAAGGTGATTTCCTACAAGGACGTCAAGCAGCCCATCAAAGATGTCAAACAGCCCGAATAAGCCATTCAATGGGAGGTCGGCATTCGCCCGCCTCCCATTTTTCATGGAAGGGTCAAGCATCCGGGGCATCGCCGCACGCGCCGCGCACACAAACGCCGCGTAAATGCGCGCCCCGAAAACGGAGAGTTGATCATGGCGGAAATTTATCTTGCGGGCGGCTGCTTCTGGGGAACGGAAAAGTACTTCGCCTCGGTTCATGGCGTGCAGGCGACGCAGGTTGGCTACGCAAACGGCCGCACCGAAAACCCCACCTACGAGGATGTGTGCCGCCGCAACACCGGTCACGCGGAAACCGTGCGCGTGGAGTATCGGCCGGAGGAAATCTCGCTCGGTTTTCTGCTGGAGCTGTACTATGCCGTCATCGACCCTACCTCCATAAACCGGCAGGGGCACGATTGCGGCACGCAGTACCGCACGGGTATTTATTACACCGACGCGGCTGATTTGCCTGTGATTCAGGCCTCGCTTCAAAAACTGCAGCAAAAATTCGCCGCTCCTCTGGCCGTCGAGGTGCAGCCGCTGCAAAACTTCAGCCCCGCGGAGGACTATCACCAGCAGTACCTGGACAAAAACCCCGGCGGCTACTGCCACATTCCGCAGGACCAGTTTGCCAAGGCCGCCGCCGCGATCGTCAACCCGGCCGACTATGCCCCGCCCGATCCGGCAGCGCTGCGGCAAACCCTGACCTCGGAACAGTTTGAGGTTACCCAGCACAGCGCTACCGAGCGGCCCTTTCAAAACGAGTACCACGGGGTTTTCCGGCCCGGCATCTATGTGGATATCACAACGGGCGAGCCGCTGTTTGCCTCCTCGGATAAGTTTGAATCCGGCTGCGGCTGGCCGAGCTTTGCAAAGCCCATTGATCCCAGCGTGCTTACAGAAAGCGCCGACCATACGCTGGGCCGGGAACGTACCGAGGTTCGCAGCCGGGTTGGAAACGCCCATCTGGGGCATGTGTTCGGGGACGGCCCGAAGGAACTGGGCGGCCTGCGGTACTGCATCAACAGCGCGTCCCTGCGGTTTGTGCCCCTCGCGGATATGGAGCGCGAAGGCTATGGCGCGTTTGTTCCCTTGGTAACAAAGACTGCCGGCCAGGCATAAAGGCGGCTTTGCGGGGTTTTCCTGATCTGGTACGGTCGGGGGGATGAAACGGAACTGCGTTTGCATTGTTTGCGCGTTTCGGCGCGGGCATCTGTCCGGGAAAACCCATCATATGCCGGCCTTCCCTTTGGGTAGGATTAGCCTCGCGCGCCCCTGTTTCCGCCCAATCTCTACCGTTTTTGTAGAATATGTGGAAGCGCCTGCGTTTTCACGGTTTACGTGCCCTGAGTCTGCACTTTTCCTGTACTATCCACGAAAATCAGCGTTCGATGAATTGACAGCGGCGCGACGCGCCGTTACAATAGAAACCAAAGCAATGGAGCTGAGAATGATACTGCGCGTACCGTTCCCCTTCATTGCTTTTTCTAAATCAACACGGTTTGGAATTTGGCAGACCACATTAAAGGAGGTACCACCGCATGAAAAAGAAGGTCTCTTTCCTGATGGCGCTCGTCATGGTTCTCACGACGCTCATCGTGCCGGCCATGGCAGCTGGCGATCCGGTGAAAATCGGCGTTATCGCTCCCATGAGCGGTAGCCTTGCCACCTACGGCGAATCCACCACCAACGGCATCAAGCTGGCCATCGACGAAATCAACGCCGCCGGCGGCGTGCTGGGTGGCCGCGAGCTGCAGGTCATCTCCTACATGGATGATAAGGGCGATTCCACCGAAGGCGCGAACGCCTTCAACAAGCTGGTTGCCGACGGCGCCAAAGCGATCATCGGCTCCGTGACCTCCGGCGTAACCGCCGGTCTGGCTACGCTGGCCGATTCCGAAGGCATGCTCCTGCTGACCGCCACGGCCACGGCCAACACCGTTACCGACGGCGTCAAGGGCGTATTCCGCGCCTGCTTCCGTGACTCCTTCCAAGGCGAGATGGGCGCCAAACTGGCCGCCGATCTGGGCGTGAAGAAAGTCGCCATCCTCTACGCTTCCGGCGACACCTATTCCGCCGGCCTCTACGAAGCCTTCAAGGCCGCCGCCGATACGCTGGGCCTGGAGATCGTCGCTACCGAAAGCTCTTCCAGCACCTCCGATACCGACTATACCTCTCAGCTGACCAACATCGTCGCCTCCGGCGCGGAGTTGATCTACGCCCCCTACTACTATGACTCCATTGGGCCGTACATTGTGCCGCAGGCCCGCGCCGCGGGTTTCACCGGCTACTTTGTGGGCGCCGACGGCTGGGATGGCACGCAGAACACCATGGTGGAGGACAAAACCCTCTACAACAAGTGCTACTTCACCAACCACTATGCGCCGGACGATCCCTCCGAGCTGGTGCAGGGCTTTGTAACCAAGTACACCGAAACCTTTGGCGCCGAGAGCCTGACCGCTCTGGCCGCGCTGGGCTACGATGCCGCTTACATGCTCAAGGATGCGATCGACGCCGCCGGCACGGATGACACCGCCGCCATCATCACCGCGATGTACGGCATCAAGTTCTCCGGCGTAACCGGTACCTTCACCCTTGACGAAACGGGCACCCCCGATAAGACCATCTCCGTGATCGAATTGAAGGATGGCGTCCCGACCTTCTACGCGTACTACCAGAAGTAAACCCCGAAAAATAAGGCGAATAGTCATTGTCCACGTATCTATCCGCCGGAGCCAGGGGCGGACGAAAGTCCGCCCCGCTCTGTCTTTTTTGGAACACAGGGATACACGGGCGGCCGAAAGGGGGCCTGCCCGTCAAATGCGCGTTTATCTATGCCATTGCTTGGCACAGTTCATATAACCCATTGGCCGGACCGATCCGCGGTGGCTATCCGTCCGAACGTATCGGAAAATAGAAGGGAGATGTTAGGCATGAATGGGCTAACGCTGTTTATTCAGCAGATCATTAACGGCTTGCGTGTCGGTAGCGTTTATGCTTTGATCGCGCTTGGATATACAATGGTCTACGGCATTATCCGGCTCATTAACTTTGCTCACGGCGATTTTATCATGGTGGGCGCTTATACGCTGTTTTTCACCGTTCCGCTCATGATTGCGGCCGGGATGCCCGCGTGGCTTGCGGTTGTGGCCGCGGTGCTTGTGTGCGCGCTTACCGGCGTGCTGGTGGAAAAACTGGCTTACAGCCCGGTGCGCGCGCGGGGCAACAATATGTCCGCCCTGATTACCGCCATCGCCATGAGCCTTTTTTTGGAGAACCTTGCGCAAACGTTATTCGGGGCCTCGCCCAAACAGGTAAAGACCATTTTTGATCTCCCCATGGTGTTTGGCATCAGCGGCAACACGCTGCTTACCATCACCATCGGCATTGTGGTGATGGTGGGGCTTTCGCTGTTTGTGAAATACACGCGAAGCGGTCAGGCCATGCGCGCGGTGTCGGAGGATAAAAACGCCTCGCTGCTGATGGGCATCAACGTCAACCGAACCATCACGCTGACCTTCGCCATTGGCTCGGGTTTGGCGGCCATCGCTTCGCTGATGTATGTTGCGCAGTACAATCAGGTGACCAACATGATGGGTTCCATGTTGGGCCTCAAGGCGTTTGTCGCCGCGGTGCTGGGCGGCATCGGCATCATCCCCGGCGCCATGCTCGGCGGCATTGTCATCGGCATCATCGAAAGCCTTTCCAAAGCCTACATCGCGCCTCTGACCGGCGGGCTTATCACGTCCGCGTTTTCGGACGCCATCGTGTTCAGTATCCTGATCGTCGTGCTGCTGGTGAAACCTGTCGGTATTTTGGGCAAGAATACCGGCGAGAAAGTGTAGGTGCCGGATATGCTGACTAAGAAGAACCGAGCCCCGCGCCTATGGGTGACCCTGATTGGGATTTGCGGGCTTGCGCTGCTGATTTACGCGGCGGATACCTTTGGCCTGATGGATAATTATATCCGCGGCATTTTTATTCAGTGCTGCTTCGCGATCATCATGGTTACGTCGCTCAACCTCGTGATGGGCTATCTGGGGCAGATTGCCCTTGGCCACGCGGGTTTTATGGCGGTTGGCGCGTACACGTCCGCGCTGGTCACCAAAGCTATCGGACTTGGCATTAAGGCAGGCACGATTGCTGCCATCCCGCCGCTTGCGCAGTTCTTTATCGGCATGCTCTGCGGCGCGCTGGCTGCCGCGTTGTTTGGGCTGATCGTGGGCATTCCGGCGCTCCGCCTGCGCGGCGACTATCTGGCGATTATTACGCTGGGCTTTGGCGAAATTATCCGCGTAATCATCCAAAACCTCCCCTTCGCCGGGGGCAAGGGCCTTTCCAGCGGCCAAGCCGGGCAGGCGCTGATCGGCATCATGAAAATGAACGACATCTATGTGATCTTTCTGGTCACGGTGGTATGCGTCGGCGTGATGCTGGCATTCGTCCGTTCCAAATTTGGCCGCGCCATCATCGCCATCCGCGAGGATGATATCGCCTCCAGTTGCGCGGGCCTGAACACAACGTATTACAAAGTTCTCACCTTTACCGTTTCCGCGTTTTTCGCGGGCATCGCGGGCGCGATCTACGCGCACCGGGGGTTGGGCACGCTTCAGCATACGGATTTCACGTTTATGAAATCCACAGAATACGTTATCATGGTGGTGCTGGGCGGCATGGGGTCCATGACGGGGTCGGTGCTGACGGCCATCCTGCTTTCCGTGATCCCCGAGGCGCTGCGCGCGTTCTCCCAATACCGGATGCTGATCTACTCCGTAATTCTGGTGCTGATGATGATCTTCCGCCCCATCGGCCTGTTTGGAAATTACGAATTTTCGCTGTACCAGACGCTGATGAAGCGCATCCGTAAAAAGAAGGTTCAACCGGACCAAACCGCTACGAAAGGAGATACCTGACCATGCCTGAAAGCATTTTGAGAGCCAATCAGCTTGGAATTTCCTTTGGCGGTTTGAAGGCCGTTCGCAACTTTGAAATTGATATCAAGGAAGGCGAACTCGTTGGCCTGATCGGGCCAAACGGCGCGGGAAAAACGACTGTTTTCAACCTGTTTACCGGTGTGTATAAGCCGACCGAAGGCAAGTTCTACCTTGGCAAGCAGCTGATGAACGGGAAAAAGACCCATGAAATTGTCGCTGCCGGTATTGCCCGCACCTTCCAGAACATCCGGCTTTTTAAGCACATGACGGTGATGGAAAACGTCCTGATCGCCTTCACCAAGGATATGAAGTATAACCTGACCAGCGCGGTTTTCCGTACCGCCGCGTTTGCTCGGGAGGAGGAGGAAATCCGCGAAAAAGCGCTGGATTTGCTCTCGGTGTTCCACTTGGAGGATAAGGCGGATTGGAACGCGGGCAACCTGCCTTACGGGCAGCAGCGCAAGCTTGAAATTGCGCGCGCGCTGGCCACAAGCGCAAAAATGCTCCTGCTGGACGAGCCTGCCGCCGGTATGAACCCGACGGAAACCGCCGAATTGCTGGATTGCATCAATACCATCCGTCGCAAATTCAATATCTCCATTCTGCTGATCGAGCATGACATGAGCCTGGTGATGAACGTGTGCGAGCGGATCATTGTGATCGATTACGGTGAAATCATCGCCCAAGGGCTGCCGGAGGAGATATCTCACAACCCGAAGGTCATTGCGGCCTATCTGGGCGAGTAGGAGGGGTTGCAATGCTGAGCGTTAAAGATCTTCATGTTCATTACGGCGCGATTCACGCCATCAAGGGGATATCGCTGGAGGTGAACGACGGGGAGGTCGTATCCCTGATCGGCGCCAACGGCGCGGGTAAAACCACCATTTTGCACACCATCACGGGGCTTGTCAAGGCTACGTCGGGCGAGATCGTTTATAACGGCGCCAACCTGCGCGCCACCGCGCCCAACAAGATCATTACCCTTGGAATGGCGCACGTTCCCGAAGGCCGGCATGTTTTCAGCCGAATGACGGTCATGGAAAACCTGCGAATGGGCGCTTACACAGTGTTCGATAACGAGCGCATCAAGAATAACATCGAAACGGTGTTTAAGAGCTTCCCCCGCTTGAAGGAGCGCGCCAAGCAGGTGGCGGGCACGCTGTCCGGCGGCGAGCAACAGATGCTGGCGACTGGTCGCGCGCTGATGACCAACCCCAAGATTCTGCTGATGGACGAGCCTTCCATGGGCCTTTCCCCCATCCTCGTGAAGGAGATTTTCCATATCATCGAAACCCTTCATGAGCAGGGAATTACCATCCTGCTGGTGGAGCAGAACGCGAAAATCGCGCTCTCCATTTCCAGCCGCGCGTATGTGTTGGAAACGGGCAGTATCGTGATGAACGGAAGCGCATCCGATCTGCTGGAGGACGACCGCGTTCGCAAAGCCTATCTGGGCGTGTAAACCGGCGCGCCCCTTCCGGCCATCCAGGTACCCGAATGATACCGGCATTTCAAAAAGCGCAGGGTTGTTTGTTGGTTTTCCAACATACATCCCTGCGTTTTGTGTTATACTGAGGTTGTGAGTTCCGCATCAGTCCCCTTAGCTGGCCATGCGGAACCCAACGCCTGCATTGGCAACGCCCGCAACCCACCGGCTGCGCGTTGCGCGGTCTTTTCCTGAGCGGTGTCCCGGCTAAACGTCGGCTTTGCAGCCACGCAGCCACGTAGCCGCGAACCGCAGGCAACAGGCCGTTTCCTTTACAACCCAATGAAGGAGGGTAACCCCATGAAAGCATCGATCGATCGCACCGGTTGTATTGGCTGCGGGCTTTGCGCCTCGACCTGTCCGGCCGTGTTCCGCATGGCGGATGATTCGCTGGCCGAAGTCTACACCGACCCCGTCCCGACCGGGGAGGAAGCCTCGGCGCAGGAAGCTGCCGACAACTGCCCCGTAACGGTCATTACGGTCGAACCGTAAGGTTGTCTAGGGTCCACCGAACCGCAAAGCCGCATGGTATTCGCCGTGCGGCTTATTCCTATCTTGGCTCACACCGGCTGGGCCATCCGGCAGCAAACGCCGCGCGGCCCCCTGCGGCGTTTGTTAATCTCTCGCCTGTTTGTTACACCTTGGCGGCTTGTGCACGGCATCCACTATGGTATAATAGCCGCAGAACCTTTCCATCGCCGCCCGGTTTGATCCGCAACCGCCGAAAGGACTGATGCCAATGAATCCTGTCGCACAGGTTGAACAGGCCATGATCGCCTACTTTGCCGGAGATGTGCGCCGCATCAACCATTTTTTGAAGGTATACGGCTTTGCCAAGGCGATTGGCGAATTGGAAGGGTTGGACGAAGCGGCGCAACGCACGCTGGAGATTGCCGCGCTCACGCACGATATCGGTATCAAACTGAGCGAGCAGAAGTACCATAGCGCATCCGGCGAATATCAGCAGCTGGAGGGGCCCGCGGAAGCGGAGCGGTTGCTCACGGCGCTTTCGATCCCTTCGGAGGTGATCCGCCGGGTTGGTTGGCTGATCGCGCATCACCACACCTACGCCGATATTCGGGATGCGGACTACCAGATACTCGTAGAGGCGGATTTTCTGGTGAACATCCATGAGGACGGGCTTTCGCAGACTTCGATCCGCCAGATTGAGCAAAACCTGTTCCGCACGCAAACCGGCATCAGTTTCCTGCGCGCGCTCTACTTTCCGCCGCAAATCCCCTGAACCCCGCGCCTCCCACACGTTTCCGCCTCCTCCCACAGGTCCCCGCCTCCGCGCAACCCGGCCAATCCCTCAACCGGCCTCATTTTGCGCACGATTGTGTTTGTCTTTTATCCCATGCGATGGTATAATGTGGATACAGACGTTTCGGCTATGCCGATCAATCAAACAGGAGGGTCAACTATGAGAAACAGAGTGTGGGCCATTGTTTTCGCATTGGTGCTAGTCGCAAGTTTCATCCCGACGGTTTGCGCGTTCGCCGATACCACCATGTACGTTTACACCAGCAACGGAAAATCCCTGAACATGCGGGATTACCCCTCCATGGACGGCAACGTGATTACCCGCATCCCTTACGGCGCCAAAGTCACAGTGGACGACGGCTTTGTGGGCAGCTCATGGGCGCATGTCTACTATAAAAACAGCGACGGTTATTGCATGTTCCGCTACCTGAGCACCGACAAGCCCAGCCCCAACCCGCAACCGACCAAGTCCGCCACGCCGACCCAATCCTCCGGGTTGTACGATAACTTTTCCAAGTGCTACTACACCGCAACCGTTCGCCCCTCCTCCCCCGGCGGCTTTGTGCACCTTCGTTGGGCGCCCAGCAAAAGCCAGCCGGTTCAAAGCGACTACTATAACGGCAGCGAGCTGGTTGTCATTTCGCAAAACGGCACATGGTGCCAGGTTTACGATGAACTGAATGAAAGCTCCGGCTTCATGATGGCAGAGTTTTTATCCGCCACAAACTAACCCAGTATCAATAAATACGGAGGTATGTATATGAAAAAGGCGATTGCGATCCTGTTGGCGTTGATGCTTTTAACCATCGCCCCCCTCTCGTTAGCCGAAACCGTGAAGCTTACGGAAAATGCCAGCGGATTTGATTTGACCATCGATTTGCCCAGTGACGCCACCGTCAGCGTTGAAACCAACAGTGATGTGCCTTATACCTTCATCAACTTCACCGATGCCACGATGCCCCATCTGTACATCAGCGTCGCCCCCACGGAGGAATATACCGAATCGTCCATCGCGGATTTGTCCAAGGACGAGCAGGATACGCTGTTTTCCGTGTTCAGCGCGGATTTGGACGATCCCTCCTATACCATTGCAAAGACAACCGCCGGTTACGATTATATGCTGATTAACGATGAATCCCTCACCGATTCCGCGATGATCGTGTTGCTGTTCAACGGGTATTTCATCCAGATGTCCGTTTGGAACGACAACTACGCCGTGTTGACCGACGATCAGATCAATATCGCCCTTTCCCTGATTAGTACCCTTAAAATCGTTCAATTCAAATAGCTCGGCATCCCATTGCCCGAACGCGACCCGCACCTCAGCTTCGCGCGGTTTGCATTCACCCGGGCAAGACAATCGAAACAGGGCCGACGCGCGGGAAAGCTCCCGCGCGTCGGCCCTGTTTGCTGCTATACGGATCGTTTTCGTCGCACCGGTTCTTTGAGCACGTCAAGGTGACGCGGCCCTGTGCCGTTTTAGGATTGCTCGGTATTCTGCATCGAAGCCACTGTATCCGGATGGACGGCATAACCCGGCTTTTCGCTCAGCCCATCCTGACGGCGCACGTTCTCCCTGTTTTTGCCCACATAGGTGTTGTACAGGTCCTCCGCGCTCATCCCGGCTTCAATGCACATGCTCACAAAAAAATGAAGAATATCGGATAGTTCCTCCCGGATGTTGCCGGTGTTCAGCTCATGCGGGTTTTTCCACCATTTAAAATTGACTTCTTCCAACAGCTCCGCCAGCTCGCTAAGCATCGCGAGCGTCTGCTTCTGGATCCACTGTTCCATGGGGATATCCTGCAGGTTTCGTTCCCGTTTCAGCTTTTCCTGAAAGCCCAGCTGCAAGGCAAAAATCGCTTCCAGCTTATCCACGGGCTTTTCCCCCAATCAAGCCAAGGTAACGCTCGGCCACTTTGCCCACAATCGCGGCGCTCGGTTTGGCTTCCAGCGATGCGCGCGCGATGCGGAGCACATCCTCCAGCGTAACCGCTTCAATTTTAGCCAGCGTTTCCTCCGGCGGGGTCAGGCGGTTGAGCAGCAGCGTGCCGCGCCCAATGGATTGCATCCGCCCGGACGAGCTTTCCAAGCCGAGCAGGAAGCCGCCTTTCAGTTGCGCCTTCGCGCTTTTCAGCTCCTTTTCGCTTAAACCGTGCGTTAGCACCTTGTCCAGTTCCTGCTCAATTTCGCGCAGCACCGTTTCCCCGTTTTCCGGGGATGTGCCCGCATAAATGGTAAAGGTTCCGCACCCCGGATAGCTGGTGGGGAACGTGTACACGCTGTACGCCATGCCCAGTTCCTCCCGGATGCGCTGAAAAAGCCGGCTGCTCATGCCGCCGCCGATCGCGTTGTTAAAAACGGACAGCGCATACAGATCGTCCGACCCCAATGACACGCCGGGATAGCCCAGCGAAATCTGCAATTGCTCGGTATCCTTTTCCCGCGCCTTGCGGCCGCTCAGAAGCGTTTGCGTTTCGATTACCGTCACCGGCGGCTGTTCGTTGGGAAAGTCATGGAAAAACCGATCGACCAGCGCGAGAAACGCTTCCCAGTCATAATTGCCGGCAATGGCCAGCACCATGTTCTGCGGGTGGTAATGCCTGCGCCAGTAACGCACCAGGTCTTCCCTCGCGTAGCGGCGGATCAGCTCCGCTGTGCCAAGGATCGGCCGCTGAAGGGAGCCGTCAAACTGCGCCTCGCAGAGCACGTCGTTCACCAAATCCTCCGGCGTGTCCTCCACCATGGCGATTTCTTCCAGCACAACGCCCCGTTCTTTTTGCAGTTCTTCCTCGTCAAACTTTGGCCGAAGGGTCAAGTCGCTCAGGATATCCACCGCAAGCGACAAATCCTCATCGATCACTTTGGCGTAAAAGCAGGTGCAATCCTTGCTGGTAAAGGCGTTCAACTGCCCGCCCACATCATCCATTTCCTCGGCGATATCCCGGGCCGTGCGCGTTGCCGTGCCCTTGAACACCATATGCTCAATAAAATGGGAAAGGCCGTTTTCGTCCGGCCGTTCATTCATGGAACCGACCTTCACCCAAACGCCAACCGTGCAGCTGCGCACGTGCGTCAGCTTTTCTCCAACAATCCGTAACCCATTGGGGAGCGTAATTTGATCGAACATGTCGGTTTCCTTTCTTGTTCCGGGCATTCTCTCGGCTGTTTCAATTGCGCGGGGCTTTCCCAACGCGCATGGATTATTGCGGTAACAAACATGCGGGTTATACCCGGTTCGTGGCTTATATAAACAAAAAGCTGCCGCAGGCGCTTGAAACCGTCCTTCCGCAACCGGGCAGGCGACCCTGCCCGAGCGTTGAGGAATCCCCCAAAGGGAACCGGGAGGCTAGCCTCCCGGGCGATTAGCGCTTGCGACAGCCGTAAGCCGCCTTAGTTGCGGTCGTTACCGCCCATGGGACGCCCATCCCGGCGCGGAGGCCGACGGTGGTCGGGGTTATTGCTGCGGAAGCCACCTTCCGGCGCGGATGGATACGCGATGTTGGTGCGGATCAGGTTGATGCGGCCCTGAGAATCAATCTCGTTGACCTTCACTTCCACCTCGTCGCCGATGTTCATCACGTCTTCCACTTTTTCCACACGGTGGTCGGCCATTTTGCTGATGTGCAGCATGCCGTCCTTGCCGCCGGTCAGCTCGATGAAGGCGCCAAAGTTCATGATGCGGACCACTTTGCCCAGATACACGTCCCCAACTTCCACATCCTTGGCGATGCCTTCGATGATCTTCTTGGCCTTGTTGGCGGCGGCTTCATCCGGCGTGGCGATGTAAACGCGCCCGTCATCCTCGATGTCGATCTTCACGCCGGTTTCGGCAATGATCTTGTTGATCATCTTGCCACCCGGGCCGATGACCTCGCGGATCTTTTCGGGGTTGATGGTGAAGCGGATAATCTTGGGCGCAAACTTGCTCAGGTGCTCGTTGGGCTGCGCGATGGTTTTCAGCATGGCCTGCATGATGTACAGGCGGCCCACCTTCGCCTGGTTCAGCGCGCGTTCCAGAATCACGCGGTCAATCCCGGCGATTTTAATATCCATCTGGATGGCGGTGATGCCCTTGACGGTTCCGGCAACCTTGAAATCCATATCGCCCAGGAAATCTTCAAGGCCCTGAATGTCCGTAAGCACAGCGATCTTATCGCTTGCGGTATCCTTAATCAGGCCCATGGCGACGCCCGCCACAGGGGCTTTGATCGGCACGCCGGCATCCATCAGGCTCAGCGTGCTGCCGCACACCGACGCCATGGAGCTGGAGCCGTTGCTGCCAAGGATTTCGCTCACCAGACGCAACGAATAGGGAAACTCGTTTTCGCTGGGGATCACGGGCAACAGCGCGCGTTCCGCCAGAGCGCCGTGGCCGATTTCGCGGCGGCCGGGGCTTTTCAGGCGGCCGGCTTCGCCGGTGGCATAGGGCGGCATGTTGTAATGGTGAATGTAACGCTTGGATTCCTCCGTGCCCAGGCCGTCGAGCATCTGCACATCGCTCATGGAGCCGAGGGTGGTCACGGTCAACGCCTGCGTTTCGCCGCGGGTGAAGATCGCGCTGCCGTGCGTGCGCGGCAGAATGCCCACTTCGCACCAGATGGGGCGCACGTCGGTTAGGCCGCGGCCATCCGCGCGGATGCCTTCATCGAGGATTTTCCGGCGCATAATTTCTTTGTTCAGGTAGTACAGCGCATCGGCTACCTCGCCTGCGCGCCCGGCAAACTGCTCGGCAAAGTGCTCGGTCGTTTCTTTCTTAACCAGCTCCTCGCGCTGCTGACGTTCGGCGCGCACATTGGTCGCAAACGTCCACACGCACTTATCGTAGGCAAACTCTCGAACCGCCTGCTTCACATCGTCGCCGGTTGTCACCAGCGGCACAACGCTCTTTTCAACGCCGATTTCCTTGGCGATGCCTTCGATAAAGGCGACGATCTTCTTGATTTCTTCATGCGCAAACAGAATCGCGCCGAGCATTTCTTCCTCGGACACTTCGTTAGCGCCGGCTTCCACCATCAGCACCGCGTCCTTGGTGCCGCTCACAAACACGTGCATGCTGCTCTTGTTGCGCTGCGCGTCGTCCGGGTTCAGCACATACTTGCCATCCACACAGCCAACCACAACGGTGCCCGTGGGGCCGTTCCACGGAATATTGCTCACCGCAAGCGCCGCGGAGGAACCGATCATCGCGGGCACTTCCGGGGGAATGTCTTTATCAACGGAGAGCACAGTCGCCACAACCTGCACATCGTTGCGCATGCCCTTGGGGAACAGGGGGCGCAGCGGGCGGTCAATCAGGCGGCAGGTCAGGGTCGCCTTTTCCGTCGGCCGGCCTTCGCGTTTGATGAAGCCGCCGGGGAACTTGCCAATGGCGTACTGCTTTTCTTCAAAATCTACAGCAAGCGGGAAGAAGTCTACGCCCTCGCGGGGCATATCACTCATGGTGGCGTTCACCATTACAACGGTGTCGCCATAGCGCACAAACGCGGAACCGGCCGCCTGCTGGCAATACTTTCCAAATTCGACGGAGAGCGGGCGCCCCGCCAGCTCTGTAGTGAAAACCTTGTAATCCATTCCTTACTCCTCTTCTCTGCGCACGGACCTCGTTGCCCGCCGCAACATCCATGGGCCGCGCCCCTTGCGCGGCCTCTTTGAACGCGAAACATCCCTCGCGTTTTGCAAAACAGCCGCGCTACGGCGGGCCGTAACGACCGACTCGCCGTGGACGCGGTTGTGTGTTGCCAATGCTTTACTTTCTCAAACCCAGCTGAGCGATCAGGGTACGGTAGCTCTCGATGTCGGTTTTCTTCAGATAATCCAGCAGGCCGCGACGCTTACCGACCATCAGCAGCAGGCCGCGACGGCTGTGGTGATCCTTCTTGTTGATCTGCAGGTGCTCGTTGAGGTGGTTAATGCGTTCCGTCAGCAGCGCGATCTGCACTTCCGGGGAACCCGTGTCGCCCTCGTGACGGGCATATGTTTTGATGATTTCCGACTTTTCCATGTTCAACGCCTCCATGATTTGGTAGCGCGAATGCGCCCCGCTGGTAATCGCCGCTCGCATAGTCCGCCGTTGGCCTTCGAACGTCTGCGCGAACGGTTCACCGTATGCCATATAAGCACAGGTTATATTGTAACATGCCGTTCCGGTTTTGTAAACGGATCGGCCTAAATATAATCAGTCTTTTCAAAGGGGCCGCAGAACGTTGTGCCACGCACACTTGAGCCTGCGGACAGCCCGCGCCTGTTGCCGGGGTTTTGCGCCGCCGGGCAATGGGGTTGCGCCTGAATACCCAGCCCCGGCGGTATCAAGCCTGACCCGCTGACAGGGTTTCTCAGCTTTGCCCTGTTTTCGGCGCGGCGTAGCACGGTCGGAAAACCCGCCTCCGCTTCGGTATTCCCGCAACGGGTTCGCCAATCTGCCGCCGGTTGTTAAGCAAAATAAAAGCCGCGCCGCGGAGAAGAAATTCCCTCCCCCGGCGCGGCCCGTTTAGTTTACGGTTGCGGCGTGCCCCGCATGCAAAGATAACTGAGCGGCAGGCTGACCACCGCGCCGGCCAGCTGAAGCGTTGGCCATTCATGCTCTACAAAGTGCACAAAATCGGTCAGGTACTTGAGCCACTGAATCCCCAGCAGCATCATTTGCCGGTCGTCCGCATTTTCCATCACACGCGCGGCCTGCCGCACAGCGGGAATCAGTGTCAGGATCATCAGCAGCATCGGCACGCCGATGATCACAAATAGCGTCGCGGCGCGGTTGCGGCGCAGGCAGCAGCCCAGCAGGTAGAACATGCAAGTCCATTCCAGCGTGTACAGAATATAGGTCGGCAGGGTTTTCAGCGCTTCCGTGAGCGATTCGCCGTAAAGCGTCGCGCCTTCCAGTTCACCAAAGAAGCGCTGAAACACATATTTGCGGGGCATCGCGTTGGCCATGGCTAAGGTTAGCGCGCCCATGAGCATGCTCAGGAGCATCGTGCCCAGCAGCAGCCCGACCATGCCCGCGAAAAGCCCTATCAGATTGCCAAGCCACACCGACAGGCGCGACGTGCCAAACCGCAGCAGAAACCGCGTGGATTTGCCGGCCGCCACGCAGGCGCTGATGAGCGCCACAACGAGCGTAACCCCCAGATCGGCATAAATGCCCGTAAAGGGATAGGTCATGTCCAGCGCAAGCGGCATCAGGAAGGAGATCGCCTGCGAAACCATCAGGATGAGCATCACCAAGCCTACGCCCCGGCTCAGCGCCTTCCATTGGTACCGCAAAACGCCGTTTAGGCGCGCGCTTTGCCACCAGGTCCGTTCAAGCGTTGGTTGCATGGCGCTCCGCCTCCTTTTCTTCCGTCAGGAACACAAAAAGCCGTTGCAGGCCCACCGGCGCGGTGCGCACGCGCGGGTCCGCCTCGATTCGGGTTTGGTCGCCGGGGTCGGACAGTTTCACATGCCGCACCAGCGAGCCGGCCGCGTCCTCTTCCTTGAGGATCACCATGCCGCCGGTCAGCTCCCGTACCGCATCCGGCGCTCCGGATACGCTCAGATACCCGCTTTGCAGTTCGCTGACCGTGCCTGCGCACAGCAGGTGCCCGGCGTCGATCAGCACGGCGGAATCCAGCACGCGCGCCACCTCGTCAATCAGGTGCGTGGAAATCAGATACGTGCGGTTGGGAATCCGCTGCCGATCCGCAAGCAGCAAATCGTAAAACCGTTCGCGCAAAACCGCGTCCAGCCCCAAACTCGGCTCGTCAAACACCGTCAGCTCCGCGCCGCTGGCCAAACCCACCGTAAGCATCAGCCCGGTTTGCATGCCTCGGCTGAACGTTTTCATTCTTTTGTTGAAAGGCAGTTCAAACCGTCCGATCAATTCCCGGGCATAGGCTTCATCCCAGGCGGGAAACAGCCCTTTGCACACGTAAAACAGGTCGCCGATTTTTGCCAGATGGCCAAAATCCGGCGTATCCCCGATGATGCAAAGCTTGCCCAGCGCGCGGGCACGGTTAAACACCGCTTCCCCGTCAAGGGTCACCTGCCCGAGGTCCGGCCTGAGCATGCCGCCCACAATGCGAAGCAGCGTGCTTTTCCCCGCGCCGTTGCGGCCCAGCAGCCCAACAATTTCACCGACGGGAATGCTCAGGCTCAAAGCATCCAGCGCCTGTGTGGCGCGGAAACGGCGGCTGACGCCGTTCACGCGCAAAATCGCCTTATCGGCCACGGGCGCGCCCATTTCTCCATTCTTTTGCATAACGGCTCCTTTTCCAAATTGGATTGATCCGGCAACCGGATATATTTGAATTATACGCCGGAATGTTTCCGATGGGAACCCATGCTGCCTGAAAACCTCACCATGGCTGTCTGAAACCCCCAGTTGCGGCCCAAACGGTGCTGAACAAGCGAACCCCTAACCCTAGCCTCAGCGAAACCGGAACTCAGAAGCGGATTCCAATAGGCGGCACGCGCGTCGCCGTCTGAATTAAAAAGGAGCGCCCACCCCATCAGTAAGGTACTGACAGGTTGGGCGCTCCGGGCGTTCCGCACGCGCATGGCGCGGAACATCCGTATTCATGATCTGCTTGGTTAGGACTCAGCCATTATTTCACAATCAGGTTGCACAGCCGCCCAGGCACAAAAATGAGCTTGACCAGCGCCTTGTCCCCGATAAACGCCTGAACATCCGCGCGTTGAGGCAGTTCCTTCTGCGCCTGCTCATTAGTCATGTCCGGATGCACGCGGATATGGCCTCGAACCTTGCCGCCGACCTGTACGGCGATTTCAATTTCGCTGCGCTTCATCGCTTGCTCGTCGTACGCAGGCCATGCTTCGTAGGCAATGCCGCTTCCAAAGTCCATTTCCTCCCACATTTCCTCGCAGATGTGCGGGGCCACAGGAGCCAGAAGCAAAATCAGCGTTTTCAACTCGTCCCGGGTGCAACCGCCGGCGGCGTTAAACTCGTTCACGAGGGTCATCATGGCGGCGATGGCGGTGTTGAACTTCATCGCCTCATAATCCTCGCCGACCTTCTTGATGGTTTCGTGCATCAGGGGGGTCAAGTCCGCCTGAAAGCCATCCCCTTCCCGCACGGTATCCATCAGGCGCCACACGCGGTCCAGAAAGCGCCGGCAACCCCTCGCTCCGTTAGTACTCCACGGGATCGCCTGATCGAACGCGCCCATGAACATCTCGTACAGCCGGGTCGCGTCCGCGCCGATTTCGGCGATGCAATCATCCGGGTTGACCACATTGCCGCGGGATTTGCTCATTTTTTCGCCGTTTTCACCCAAAATCATCCCATGGCTGGTGCGCTTCTGGTACGGCTCGTGGCACGGCACCGCGCCGATATCGTACAGGAACAGGTGCCAGAAGCGGCTGTACAGCAGGTGCAGCGTGGTATGCTCCATCCCGCCGTTGTACCAGTCCACATTCATCCAATACCGGAGCGCTTCGGGCGATGCGAACGCCTCGTCGTTATGCGGGTCGCAATAGCGCAGAAAATACCAGCTGGAACCGGCCCACTGGGGCATGGTGTCGGTTTCCCGTTTGGCGGGCGCGCCGCACACAGGGCAGGTCGTGTTCACCCAATCGGTCATTTTGGCCAGCGGACTTTCGCCGTTGTCGGTAGGCTCATAGTTTTCCACATTGGGCAAAAGCACCGGCAGTTGGTTTTCCGGCACAGGCACTGCGCCGCAGTGGGGGCAATGCACCACGGGGATCGGTTCGCCCCAGTAGCGCTGGCGGCTAAACACCCAATCGCGCAGCTTATAGTTCACCTTACGAGTGCCAAGACCCTTCTCCACCAGCCAGTCGATAATCTTGCGCTTCGCGTCGGCAACGCGCAGGCCGTTGAGGAAATCGCTGTTGACCAGCACGCCGTCCTGCACGTCGGTGTAGGCTTCCTTTTCGATATCCCCGCCGGCGATTACCTCAATGATGGGCAAATTGAACGCTTTGGCAAAATCATAGTCGCGGGTATCGTGCGCGGGCACGGCCATGATGGCGCCGGTGCCGTAGCTCATGAGCACATAGTCGCTGGCCCAGATGGGGATTTCCTTCCCGTTCACCGGGTCCACCGCGCGCAGACCCATCAACTCAACGCCCGTTTTATCCTTGTTCAGCTCAGTGCGCTCAAAATCGCTCTTGCGCGCGGCTGCTTCCCGGTAGGCCGTCACCTCGGCATAGTTGCTAATGGAGGCTTTGTACTTTTCAATCAGTGGATGCTCCGGGCTTACCACCATATAGGTTGCGCCGAACAGCGTATCCGGGCGCGTTGTGAACACCCGAAGCTGATCCTGCGCGCCGGCGATCTGGAAATCCACCTCCGCGCCTTCGCTGCGGCCAATCCAATTGCGCTGCTGCACCTTCACCTTTTCGATAAAGTCCACGTTGTCCAGCCCGTCCAGCAATTTCTGTGCGTAATCCGTAATGCGCAGCATCCACTGGCTTTTCACCTTGCGAACCACTTCGCCGCCGCAACGCTCGCAAACGCCGTTGACCACTTCCTCGTTGGCCAGGCCGCATTTGCAGCTGGTACACCAGTTGATGGGCATTTCCGCCTTGTAGGCCAGATTGTTTTTCAGCAGTTGCAGAAAAATCCACTGCGTCCATTTGTAGTACTTGGGGTCGGTGGTATCCACCTCGCGGGTATAGTCAAACGAGAAGCCGAGCTTTTGCAGCTGCTCCCGGAAATGGCGAATGTTCTCCTGCGTTACAATGGAGGGATGCACATGGTTTTTGATGGCGTAGTTTTCGGCGGGCAGGCCAAACGCGTCATAACCGATGGGGTACATCACGTTGTAGCCTTCCATGCGACGCTTGCGGCTGATGATGTCCATCGCCGTGTAGCTGCGCGGGTGCCCCACGTGCAGCCCCGCGCCGCTGGGGTAAGGAAACTCCACCAGCCCGAAGAATTTCGGCTTATCCGAGGGAAACGCGGCATGAAAAGTGCCTTCCTCCGCCCATTTCCGCTGCCATTTTGTTTCGATGCTTTCGGGGTTGTACATGGGACGCTGGTCCTGATTCATATCATTTGCTCCTTATATTCGTCGCGGCAATCTATTGCGATTCGGTTTCATCAAAGGTTCTGCTCACCGGTGCGTCGGTTTGGCCACGGGCGGCGCGGGTTCCGGTCAGGCCATGGCCTGTAGTATAGCGATGCCCGCATCCAATCGGCGCAGGGTTTCTTCTTTCCCCAGCAGATAAGCGATTTCCGTCGCGCCGCCCGGCGTGTTGGCCAGCCCGCTGATGGCGATGCGCACCGGCCACATCATCTGTCCGGTTTTCAGCTCGTTTTTCTCCGCCAAGCCCATCAGGCATTCCTTGAGCGGCTCCTCGGCAAATTCCGGCAGGGCGGCCAGCGCGGGCCGCGCCAGCGTCAACGCCCGCAGGCTGATTTCCGGATCGGTTTTCATTTTTTTATGGGTATAAATCTCAGGATCATACTCCGGCAGCTCCGCCAAAAAACGAACCATGTCCGGCACGCGGCCAAACACCTCGGTGCGGCCGTGCATCAGCTCCGCCAGCCTCCGATAGTCCATGCCCTTGCCCGCCAACGCCTGCTCAAACCAGGGCGTCGCCCTGCGCAGATAATCCTCAAAATCCATTTTCTTAATGTACTCGCTGTTAAACCAGATCAGCTTTTCCATGTTAAAAATGGCGGGAGATTTGGAAAGCCCGTCCAGATCAAACGCCTCCACCAGCTCGCCAAGGGTGAAGAACTCTCGGTCCTCCTTGGGGCACCAGCCGAGCAGCGCGATAAAATTGATAATCGCTTCCTTCACAAAGCCCTGCGCGAGCAAATCCTCAAAGCTGGGGTCGCCGTAACGCTTGCTCAGCTTGCGGGTCGCGTCTTTCATCACAACCGGCAGATGCACGTATACGGGCGCCTGCCAGCCAAAAGCCTCGTAAAGCAGGTTATATTTGGGCGTGGAGCTTAAATACTCCGTGCCGCGCATGACGTGGGTGATGCCCATCAGGTGATCGTCCACCACATTGGCAAAGTTGTAGGTCGGCAGGCCGTCCGCCTTCATCAGCACATTATCGTCCAAGGTGTCGCAGGGAACCTCGACATGGCCGAACAGCGCGTCGTCAAAGCTGGCGGTGCCGCTTAACGGCACGTTCTGGCGAATCACGTACGGTTCGCCGCTTTCCATGCGGCGCTTGGCCTCCGCACGGTCGATGTGCAGGCAGTGCTTATCATACTTGAACTGTTCGCCGCGCGCCGTGGCCGCGTCCCGCCGCTGCTGAAGCTCCTCCTTGGTGCAAAAACAGGGATAGGCCGCGCCGGTTTCGATCAGCCGTATGGCATAGGGCAGGTAGAGATCGCGCCGCTGGGTCTGGATATAGGGGCCGTATTCGCCGCCGATATCCGGGCCTTCATCGTAATCCAGCCCGGCTTCGTGCATGCTTTTGTAAATCAGGTCGATCGCGCCGGGCACTTCGCGCTCCTGATCGGTATCCTCAATGCGCAGGATAAACTTGCCCTTATTCTTACGGGCGAACAGGTACGTATACAGCGCCGTGCGCAAACCGCCAAGGTGTAAATAGCCCGTGGGGCTGGGGGCAAACCGGGTGCGAACGTCAGACATGCGCAGGTTCCTTTCAGGTTGTTAAGATCATTATCGGATACGGCGCCGGTTACAGCCGGCGCGGGGGGTGCTACGGCATTTCCCGGCGGGTTATGCCTGCACTTCCTTTTTGAAGCTGTCCTTCAGGGTCACAACGCGGTTAAACGCCGCCAGCTCCTGCGTGGAATCCGGGTCCTTGCAGAAATAACCCATGCGCAGGAACTGATATTTTTCGCCAACCTTCGCGTCGGCCAGCGCGTTTTCCATATAGCCGCGGCAAACCGTGCGGCTTTCGGGGTTCAGGCGCTTTAAAAAATCCTTTTTGAGCGTGGAACTGGATACTGCGGCTTCCTCCTCGGGCTTTTCCTCCGCCTCCTCGGCGGCTGTTTCAGCGCCTTCTTCCATCAGTAACGGCTCGTACAGCCGCGCTTCCAGCGGCAGGTTTTCGCTCGCGCTCACCCAGTGCAGCGTGCCCTTCACCTTGCGGTTTGCGCCCTCGCTGCCGTTGCGGGTATCCAGATCCACCGTGCAGTAAACGCAGGTAACCTGACCGTTTTCATCCTTGTCGCAGCGGTCGGCGCGGATAATGTAAGCGCCTTTCAACCGCACCTCGCCGCCAATAAACAGGCGGAAGTACTTTTTCACAGGCACTTCCATAAAATCTTCCTGCTCGATATACACCTCGCGGGTAAACACGCTCGTGTGCGTGCCCATTTCGGGATGGTCGGGATGGTTTTCCACCGGCAGGGGATCGCGCTTGCCATCGGGCCAGTTGGTCATGACCAGCTTGAGCGGGCGCAGCACCGCCATCGCGCGGGGGGCGATAGCGCCCAGATTTTCACGCACGCAATGCTCCAGCAGGGCAAGGTCCACCACGCTATCCGCTTTGGCAACGCCGATGCGGTCGATAAAATCCCGGATCGCCTCAGGCGTGTAACCGCGGCGGCGCAGGGCGCACAGCGTGGGCATGCGGGGATCGTCCCAACCGGTTACGTAACCGCCTTCCACCAGCATGCGCAGGTAACGCTTGCTCATGATGGTGCGGGTCAGGTTCAGGCGGCTGAACTCAATCTGGCGGGGATGGCTGGGCAGCATGTTCTGCGCGTGATCCACCACCCATTCGTACAGCGGGCGGTGATCCTCGTACTCCAGGCTGCAAAGGCTGTGGCTGATACCCTCCAGCGCGTCCCCAATGGGGTGGGCAAAGTCATACATCGGGTAAATGCACCAGGTGTTGCCTGTACGGTGGTGCTCTTTATAAAGGATGCGGTACATCGCGGGGTCGCGCATGTTGATGTTCGGGCTGGCCATATCGATTTTCATACGCAGGATCATGCTGCCCTCGGGGTGCTTGCCGTTTTTCATTTCTTCAAACAGGCGAAGGCTCTCCTCCATGGGCCGCGTGCGGTAAGGGCTGTTTTTACCCGGCTGGGTGAGGGTGCCGCGGTATTCGCGCACCTGTTCCAGCGTCAACTCGTCCACATAGGCAAGGTCGCGCTGAATCCAGTCCACGGCGATGTCGTAGCACTGCTGATAATACTGGCTGGCAAAAAACAGACCGCCCTTCCAATCAAAGCCCAGCCAGCGGATATCCTCCTCAATGCCTTCCACAAATTCCGTTTCTTCCTTGGCGGGGTTGGTATCGTCAAACCGCAGGTTGGTCAGCCCGCCAAAGCGCTCGGCCGTTAAAAAATCCGCCACAAGCGCCTTGCAGTGGCCAATGTGCAGGTAACCGTTGGGTTCTGGCGGAAACCGGGTGTGCACGCGCTGGTAACGTCCGCTTTCGAGATCGTCCTCAATCATATCCCAGATAAAATTGGTTTTCTTCGCGGGTGTTTCCATTCGTATGCGCCTTCCTTTCAATGATGCGGCCGGCACGGTGTCGCCGGCGGCATTAAGTCATTATAAAACGAAACATCCCTGTTGACAAGGGCTGGAAGCGTGTTTGACGATTTTTGAACAGCGCGCCGCCCGGGAGGTTCCAACCCGGGCTGCGATACGGGCCAAAGTAAAAGCTCGAACATCTTCGCTTACACTTTGTTTTATGTTCGTATTTTTTCTTGTGCATGCGCCGTCTTTTTTCTTGTCGTGCGGGGCGGCGCTTCGCTTTCAGGCCCTATGCCGCCCTCATTTTTACGGGCCGCGTTTCCCTTTTTTCTGTTTGACATCCGCCTCCGCCTGCCTTATACTAGCCCTGACAGAAGAATAGAGAAATGGCTCGGTTGACGGTCAGGGGAGAGCGCGGAACGCCGAAAGGCGGTTTCGCCGCCGAAGGTGCAAGCTCGCACAAGCTCTCAGGCAAAAGGACCCGGACCCGACGAATCTCTGGAAAGCAGCAATGCACCGAAGAGGCAATCCGCCCGGCCGGTCGGCCCGCAGCGGTGAAACTTTCAGGTAAACGGACAGAGGCGCGAAGAAAGTGACGATTGATCGTCCCCTTTCTTAAGCGCCTGTTTTTCTGCACCGGGAAATCCCCGTAAATCCGAACGTTCCCATCGGGCGCGTTGGCAAAGACTGCCGGCGGGTCCGATCGTTGCGCGTTCCTTTCGGGGTTCCAACTGAAAGGAGTGGGAGCCATCATGACCGAGCCCGGGACGGAGCTCAAAACGCCGCTATACGCAAAACATGTCGCCCACGGCGGCAAAATCGTTCCCTTCGCGGGGTATCTTCTGCCCGTGCAGTACGAGGCCGGCGTGATCCGGGAGCATCAGGCTGTGCGGGAAAATGTCGGCCTGTTCGATGTGAGCCACATGGGAGAGGTCCTGTTTGAAGGGCCGGACGCGCTGGCCAACATCCAGCGCCTGCTGTGCAACGATTACGCAACGCTTCAGGACGGGAGGGTGCGCTACAGCCCCATGCTCAACGCGCAGGGCGGCGTCATCGACGATGTGCTCGTGTACCGCTACGCGCAGGAAAAATATCTCATGGTGGTCAACGCGGCCAACCGCCATAAGGATGTGGCCCACATCCTCGCCGAGCGTTTCGGTCAGGCGGACGTCACCGATATTTCCGATCAGCTCTGCCAGCTAGCATTGCAGGGGCCAAAGGCCGAAGCGGTGCTGCGCACGCTTGTGCCCGCGGAGCAAATTCCGCAAAAATATTACAGCTTTATCCCCGAGGTTCAGGTGGGCGGCATTCCGGTGCTTCTGAGCCGGACGGGCTACACCGGCGAGGACGGGTTTGAGCTGTACGCCAAAGCGGAACAGGCGGAGGCGCTGTTCGACGTTCTCTGCGCGGCAGGCGAACCCTTCGGTTTGCAGCTGTGCGGCCTGGGCTGTCGCGACACGCTGCGCATGGAGGCCGCGATGCCGCTGTACGGCCATGAAATGGATGATACCGTAACCCCGCTGGAAACCGGCCTGGGCCATTATGTCAAGCTGGATAAACCGTCGTTTATCGGCCGGGAAGCGCTGCTTGCCGCCGGCGAACCGAAACGCGCGCGGATCGGGCTGAAAATGATCGGCCGGGGCATCGCGCGCGAGCATTTCCCCGTGTACGCTGGCGAGCGCAGGATCGGCCAAACCACCAGCGGCACGCACTGCCCGACCGTCGGGCCGGTCGCCATGGCGTTGGTGGAAGCCCCGTACCAGACCGTGGGCACGCAACTGGTCGTGGAAATCCGGGGCCAGCGCGTGGCGGCGGAAATTGTACCCCTGCCTTTCTACGCCCGCAAAAAGTAGCGCATAACCGTTTGAACGCCGCAACCGCCACGGCTGCGCGGCGGCCCTGCGCGAATGTGATTTTCCCAATAAAAAGGAGGCTGCCCCTATGGAAATTAAAAATGATCGTCTCTATGCCGAAAGCCACGAGTGGGTGCTGTTTGAAAACGAAACAACCGCGACCGTCGGCCTGAGCGACTTTGCCCAGAGTGAGCTGGGGGACCTTGTGTTTGTGAATCTGCCGCAGGTGGGCGATACCGTGACCGTGGGCGAAACTTTTGCCGATGTGGAAAGCGTGAAAGCCGTCAGCGACATTTACAGTCCCGTGACCGGCACCGTGGCCGCCATCAACGAAGCGCTGCTGGACGCGCCCCAGACCATTAACGAGGACGCTTACGGCGCATGGCTTGTGAAGGTGGAAAACATTACGGCCAAAGGCGCGCTGATGGACGCCGCCGCCTACCGCGCCCTGACCGAGAAATAAATCCCGCCCCTCCCCGCCCCCGAAACGGGGCCTGAAAATTGAAGAACACGAGGTTTTCGCCGATGAGCCAATATGTGCCCCATACTCAGGCTGAAACGCAGGCGATGCTCACCGAGCTTGGCCTGGCAAACGTTGAGGCGCTGTTTTCCGATGTGCCCCAAAGCGTGCGGCTGGCATCGCCCGTCGCCCTGCCGGAAGGGCTGAGCCAGATGGAAACCCTGCAGGCCATGGAAGCGCTCGCGGAGCGCAACGCCCCCTATCGCCTCACGCTGCGCGGCGCGGGCTGCTACGATCATGTCATCCCCCCGCTGGTCAAACAGATTGCCGGCAAAGAGGAGTTTGTGACCGCCTACACCCCCTATCAGGCGGAAATGTCCCAGGGCATCCTGCAAAGCATCTTTGAATACCAGACGATCGTGTGCGAGCTGACCGGCATGGACGCCAGCAACGCGGGCGTTTACGACGGCGCCACGGCGGCAGCCGAAAGCGCGGTGATGTGCCGCGACCGCAAACGCACCGTAACGCTGGTCAGCGCCTGCGTCCACCCCGACACGCTGGCTGTAATGCGCACCTACGGTTACGGCACCGGGGACGCGCTGCGCGTGGTGCCCCAGTGGGACGGCCGTACCGATCTGGACGCTCTGCTCCCAATGCTAGGGGAGGACGTCGCCTGCCTGTACATTCAACAACCCAATTTTTACGGCATTCTGGAGGATGTGCCCGCGCTGTTTGCCGCCGCCAAAGCGCGCGGAGTCAAGTGCATCCTTGGGGCCAACCCCATGACCTTCGCGCTGCTGCCCAGCGGGCGGGAGGTTGGCGCGGATATCGTATGCGGCGATGTGCAGCCCTTTGGCCTGCCGATGGCGTTCGGCGGCCCCTCAGCTGGCTATATGGCCGCGACCGCCGCCATGCAGCGCAGGCTGCCCGGCCGGATCGTCGGGCAAACGGAGGACGCGCAGGGCCGTCGCGCGTTTGTGCTGACCCTGCAGGCGCGCGAGCAGCACATTCGCCGCGAAAAAGCATCCAGCAACATATGCAGCAATCAGGCGCACTGCGCGCTGACCGCTTCGGTCTATGTAACCTACCTTGGGCTTCGGGGGCTTCGCGCGGTGGCAGGCCAGTGCCTGAGCAAGGCGCACGCCTTCGCGGAGATGCTGTGCGGCATCGACGGCGTATCGCTGCGCTACCCGGGCGAATTTTTCCACGAGTTTGTGACCGACCTCCCCGTTGCCCCGGAAAAGGTGGAGGCGGCGCTTGAAAAGGAGCGCGTGCTCAGCGGCCTGCCCATCGAGGGCGGCATGCTGTGGTGCGTTACGGAAAAAGCAAGTTTGGCCCAGCTGCAGCATGTGGCACAATTGGTGAAGGAGGCGTGCGCGAAATGAGCGAAACGGTATGGCTTTCCTTTGAAAAAAGCGTGCCCGGACGGTACAGCGCCGTCATCCCCGAGCCGGACCCGTCCGGCTATACCCTGCCGGATCGGTTGTTGCGCAAACAGCCGCCCACCCTTCCGGAGCTTTCGGAAATCGATGTGGACCGCCATTACACAGCGCTTGCCCACCGCGCATACGGCGTCAACTGCGGTTTTTATCCGCTGGGCAGCTGCACCATGAAGTATAACCCCGCCGTGAACGAAGCCGCCGCCGCGCTGCCCGGCTTTGCCGGCGCGCACCCGCTGGCCCCGGCGCACGCCGTGCAGGGCTGCCGCGCCGTGATGGACGAGC
The DNA here is from genome assembly GCA_035353615.1 of Candidatus Limiplasma sp. Classification (GTDB taxonomy): domain Bacteria; phylum Bacillota; class Clostridia; order Christensenellales; family Aristaeellaceae; genus CAXXOK01. The sequence continues at coordinate 26,144 of DAOPZY010000006.1, read as the reverse complement.
TTGCGCAGGACCTGTGCGAAATTACGGGCATGGACGCCTTTACCCTGCAACCGGCCGCCGGCGCGCACGGCGAGCTGACCGGCATGCTCTGCGTAAAAATGTACCACGACAGCCGAGGGGAAGCCAATCAGCGCACCCGCATGCTCGTGCCGGACAGCGCGCACGGCACCAACCCCGCCAGCGCGGCCATGGCGGGCTTCACAGTGGTGAACGTGCCCAGCCGCGCCGACGGTTGCGTTGATCTGGACGCGTTGGAAACCCTGCTGGGCGACGACGTGGCCGGCATGATGATGACGAATCCGAACACCTTGGGCCTTTTTGAGAAGGATATTCTCAAAATCAGTCGAATGGTACATTCATCGGGCGGGCTGATGTATTACGACGGCGCGAACCTGAACGCCATTCTGGGCTGTGCCCGCCCCGGCGATATGGGCTTTGACGTTACGCATCTCAACCTGCACAAAACCTTTTCCACTCCGCACGGCGGCGGCGGCCCGGGCAGCGGGCCGGTCGGGGTCAAGGCGCTGCTCGCGCCTTTCCTGCCCGGGGTCGCAAGCCTTGGCGATCAGGATCGGCCGCAGATGAAGGCGTTCCACGGCAACTTTGCCGTGATGGTGAAGGCGCTCGCCTACCTCAAGGCCTTGGGCAGCAACAACCTGCGTTCGGTTGCTGAGCACGCGGTGCTCAACGCCAATTACCTGCTCAACCGCCTCAAGGCCATCGGCTATGCGCCCGCCAAGGACGTGCCCTGCATGCACGAGTTTGTGCTCACGCTGGAAAGCATCCGCGAACAGTACGGCGTCAGCGCGCTGGACGTGGCCAAATCGCTGATTGATTACGGCATCCATCCGCCGACGATGTACTTCCCGATGATCGTGCACGAGGCGCTCATGTTCGAGCCGACCGAAACCGAAACCCGGGAAACGCTAGACCACGCGGCGGAAACGATGGCCCAGATACTGAAAGATCTCCAGGCAAACCCCGAGGCGATGCACAGCGCCCCCCACAGCGCCGTGATCGGCCGACCGGACGAAGTGAAAGCCGCGCGCAACCCCGTGTTGCGCTGGACTCCCAACCCCTGACCCGCCGCGTAAACAGCCGGCCCGAGCGCCGCGCCGTTTTCAGCGGTACCCTGCGGTATCCGAAGGTTCCGCGCCCTCGCCGCGCATCCGCCCGTAAAGGCGCGGCGAGGGCCGCCCCTATACGGGCGCTCAGCGCCCTCGGATGCCAGATCAATCGGCGGTGAAAACGGATGATTAGACGCACGGCCTGCCTGATAGCCCGGCAAACGGATCCCTTTCGGAACCTTGCGATTGAAAAACACCTGATGGATACGCTGCCGGAAGAAACAGCCATCCTGTACCTGTGGCAAAACAGCCATACCATCGTCGTCGGGCGCAACCAGAACCCCTGGTATGAGTGCCGTGTGGACGAGTTTTTGGAATCCGGCGGCAAAATCGCCCGTCGCCTGAGCGGCGGGGGCGCTGTATACCACGATATGGGCAACCTGAATTTCACCTTCATTTTGCCAAAAACTGATTTTGATGTTCCCAAACAGCTGACGGTGATCCGCCGGGCTGTCGCGGCGTTTGATCTGGAAGCCTTCCCAAGCGGCCGAAACGATCTGCTGATCGGGGATCGGAAATTCAGCGGCAACGCGTTTTATAAAGCCGGGCACAGCGCATACCACCATGGCACGCTGCTGGTGGACTGCGATATGGCGCTCCTTGGCAGTTACCTGATCCCCAGTGAAAAAAAGATGCAGTACCACGGCGTGCAAAGCGTGCAGTCCCGCGTGGTTAACCTGCGCAGCCTGACGCCGGAAATCACCATCGACAGTCTGGAAGGCGAGTTGTTTCAGGCGTTTGCGGATGTATACCAGCAAAAACCGGCCGTGTTGGACGAGCGGATGCTCGACCAGCGCACGCTGCACGGGCTTACCGAGCAGTTTTCCGATCCGGAATGGATTTACCCGCAGGCCTTGCCTTACACCTTCACCGTTACGGAACGCTTCCCATGGGGCGGCGTAACCGTGAAGCTGCTGGTGGAAAACGGCGTTATCCGCAATGCCCGCCTGTTTACGGACGCGATGGAGGCTGGGCTTTTCACCCTTTTGGAACAGGCGCTCACCGGCTGCCCGTACCTGATATCCGCCATCAACGGTCGGCTTCGGCAAAAGCTGGAGCTGTTACGCGACCATCAGTTGTTGCAGATGGCGGGGGATGTGGGCGTGCTGATCTGCGGCCGAATCCGGGAGCTGGATCGCAACGCCCAGCAGGAAGCCGGCGCGGCGGCCAACCCCGCAAACGGTTAATCCCCAAGCGAAACGTAATGCGAGAAATTTTTCCGCATACGGTATAATGGATGGAAGCGATTCCTCCGTAGCGGTCAGAACGCGGTTTGCCTTGCGGCGGCGGTGTAAGCTTCGCTAAGCGCCATTTCCTTTCAATTTGTATTAACCCATATTGATTTTTACATGAAGGCATTTGACGGGCCGCCTTGTTTCGCGCGGCTTCCGCGCTGGCAAACGGCGGAGCGTATTGACCGCCGCGCCGTTTCCGTGCGCGGCTTTGTGACATTGACCGAAAGGAATTTCAGCTTATGATGTATGATCTTGTGATCCTCGGCGGCGGCCCCGGCGGATATGGGGCCGCGGAATATGCCGCCCGTCTGGGGCTTGGCGTCGCGTTAGTTGAGCGTGACCGTTTGGGCGGCACCTGCCTCAATCGTGGCTGCGTGCCAACCAAAGCCTACCTCCACACCGCCGAGGCCGTCCGGGAGGCTTCGGCTTTCGCACCCGGTCTGCCGGCCCAGTTTGATCGCGCGGCAATGCTGAAAAGTAAAAATGAAACGGTGGATACGCTGGTCAAAGGGATTGGTCTGCTGATGAAAGCCGGCAAAGTGGCCGTTTACGAGGGTCAGGGAACGCTATTAAATGCCGAATCGCCGTTTTCCGTACAGGTTATGCGACGGGACGGCGCATCGGAAACCCTTCAGGGGCGGGCTGTGCTGATCGCAACCGGCAGCGAGCCGTCCCGTTTGCCTCTGCCGGGTTGCGACAATCCCGCCCTGTGGACCAGCGACGATCTGCTGGGCGAAGCCGGCGCGCAGCCTTTTCAAAGCCTGCTGATCGTCGGCGGCGGGGTCATCGGGGTGGAAATGGCATGTGTTTACGCGCGGTTAGGCGTAGCGGTCACCGTAGTAGAGGCCGAAAAGCGGTGCCTGCCGATGATGGACCTCGAAATCAGCCGCAGCGCCGAGGCTCTGCTCAAGGGCTTGGGGGTGACCGTGCTGACGGACGCGCATCTGGAACGCATCGACAGCGACGCGCTTCACGGCGGTTTTACCGCAACCTACCGAAAGGATAACGCGTCCGGGTCGGCATGGGCCGAGCGCGCGCTGATGGCCACCGGCCGCCGCCCCGTCACCGACGGGCTGCTGGGCGAAGGGGTATCCCTTGCGATGAACCGGCGCGCCATCGCCGTAGACGAGCATTTTCGCACATCCATCGCAGGCGTTTACGCCATTGGCGATGTGAACGGGGTTTTCCAGCTTGCGCACGCGGCGCACGCTCAGGGCGTAGCCTCAGTCAGCCACTTCGCGGGGGTTATTTCCCCAATCAACCCAAGTCTGGTGCCCAGCTGCGTTTATACCGCGCCGGAGATTGCCTCCGTCGGCCTGACGCAGGAGGAAGCCAAGGCACGGGGGCTTGAGGTAGTGGTCGGAAAGGCGCTGACCACGCAAAACGCGCGCACGCTGATCGAAGGGTTGGGGCGTGGGTTCATCAAGCTGCTGTTTGACCGCCCCACGCGAAAGCTGGTCGGCGCTCAGCTGTTTTGCGGCCGGGCAACCGATATGATTGGCGAACTGACGGTGGCAATCGAAAACGGCCTCACCGCCGAAGCGCTTCTGCGGCCGCTGCGGCCGCACCCCACGTTTGAGGAATCGATTACGGACGCGGTGCTTTCCGCGAAATTCGACTGACCGGTTTTCTCCCTTCCGGCAGGCTTACGGTTAATGTTTCTCCGCATCTGGCCGGGCTACGCTTTGCCTTTGCACAAATCCATCGCTTTTGAGAGTTTTCTCAAGGACAAATTTTCAGGCGGCTGGGATGCGCCTCAGCCGCCCGGGCTGCCGCTACAGGTTTGTTTCCATTTCGCTTTTTCAGTGCGCTCCTATAAACTGAGCTTTCCAGTCGGGCTTTCTGCCCCCTTGCCCCATCAGCAGCAGAACAATTGAATCAAACCGGTTTCCGGCGCATGCTGGGCGGCGGTGTTCTGTCCCTTTTGAGCGCGCGACGCTTTAGCGTTGTAATGCTGCGTTCCTTTGCCGCGCCACCGTTTTAGTTCACTTTCAATTGTTTTTTTTGCAACTTTTTTTCATCGCAATTCACTTTCGGTTCAGGCCCCTTTGGCACGCATTGACAACGGCGCGCGGTTCAAAAGAAGGCGATGCCTGCCTTCGGCAATCCCCGGTTCATCGGGCGCTCCGTATGCCGCGCGCTCCTTCCCGACCCTTGCGAGAATTGACAATTGTTAAGCTCGTGGGTATAATGAAACGTATTATTTCATGGAAAAGCGCAGGTTTCCACAGTGGGAGGATGGTTATGAATTCAAAGTTCCTGGTGTATACACTAAAACGTTTTGGCATGGCAATATTAACGATTTTTCTGGTGATTGCGATCACCTTTTTCGTTATGCACGCTATACCGGCAAGCCCTTTCAGCAGTGAAAAAGCCAAAAGCGACGCGGTCATCAAGGCGCTGGAAGCGAAATACGGTTTCGATAAGCCCGTCGGCATTCAGTTTTTGAATTATCTTTGGAACGCCCTGCATTTTGATTTCGGCCTGTCCACATCGCGCGTGGGCTTTACCGTTACCACGTTGATTATGAACGCATTCGGGTATTCCGCGAGCATTGGTCTTTCAGCGGCCCTGATCGCCATCCTGCTTGGCGTGCTGTTGGGCTGTATCGCGGCCCTCAACAGGGGTAAGTGGCCCGATAAAATTATACAGATTGTCACAACGGCGCTCGTTTCCGTCCCCTCGTTTGTGATTGCGACGCTGCTTTTATTGCTGTTTTCCTTCAAACTCGGGTGGTTGCCCTCCATGGGCGGGCAGCCCGGGGGAATGATACTGCCGATCGTTTCCCTGAGCCTGTACCCCATGGCCTACATCACCCGCCTGCAGCGCTCCAGCATGCTGGACGTATTGGGCGCGGACTACATCCGCACCGCGCGGGCCAAGGGTTTGACCGCCAACAAGGTTATTTATAAACACGCGCTCAAAAACGCGCTGTCCCCCGTCATTACGTATGCCGGCCCGATGATGGCGTACATCCTCACCGGCAGCATGGTGGTAGAAAACATCTTTAGCGTGCCCGGCCTTGGGCGGCTGTTTACCAACAGCATGCTCACGACCGATTACATGATGATTATGGGCGTCACCATCTTCCTCGCGGCGATCATTATCCTGATGAACTTCCTGAGCGATGTTCTGTACAAGGTAATGGATCCCCGGATCGATTTGGCCTGAGAGAGAGGAAGATGACGATGCAAAACGAGAAAACGCCTTTTAAGAATCCCTTCAGCCTCCAAATTGATCCGGAGCTTTTCAAGCCCGCCACTGAGGAGGAAAAAGCGCAGAAGGTGCAAACCCGCGAGTCCGTATCCTTTATGAAGGACGCGCTGCGCCGCCTGTTCCACAACCGCATGGCCGTGGCCTGCATCATCGTGATCGTCGTGGTCGCGCTGATCGCCTTCATTGTGCCGGGTTTTTACCCCTACAGCTATACCGACCAGAACGTAACCGGCAAGTACCTCAGCCCCTTTCAGTATTCCGAGGGCGAGCAGGCGTTGATTGCCAGCGGCGTTTCTGTGTTTCCTCATATTATGGGCACCGACGCCCTGGGGCGCGATTATGCCATCCGTGTCATCTACGGCACGCGCATATCGTTGCTGGTTGGCATTTTTAGCGCTTTAATCGTTGTGATTATCGGCATCATTTACGGCTCGATCTCCGGCTATTTCGGCGGGCGGGTCGATAACATCATGATGCGTATCGTCGATATCATTTACGCCCTGCCGGATGTGCTGATCGTGATTCTGCTTTCCGTGGCCATCAAGGACATCGTCAGCACCTCCCGAAACGCGCTCATCACCCGTTTGGGGGCAGGCATGGTGAGTATATTCATTGTTTTCGGCCTCCTGTACTGGGTGAGTATGGCGCGTCAGGTTCGCGGGCAAATCCTGTCCATCAAGGAGCAGGAATATGTGCTCGCGTCCCGCTCCATCGGCGCTTCCCCCGCGCGCATCATCCGTAAGCATATGATCCCCAACTGCGTATCCGTGATTATTATCGTGGCCGCCATGCAAATCCCAAGCGCCATCTTTACCGAAAGCTTCCTCTCGTTCCTGGGGCTTGGCGTATCCATTCCGATGCCGTCGTTGGGGTCGTTGGCCTCCGACGCCCGTGCGGGTTTGAACAGCTATCCGTTCCTGCTCATTTTCCCGTCGCTTTCCATTTTCCTGATCGTGCTGTCGTTTAACCTCCTTGGCAACGGCCTGCGCGACGCTTTTGATCCCAAGCTTCGTTCTTAAGGAGGCCCCTCAGATGCAGCATTTGCTAGAAGTGAAAGACCTGCAAACCACTTTTTTCACCCCCAACGGGGAGGTTAAAGCGGTTGGCGGCGTCAGTTTTAATTTGGACCAGGGAAAGGTGCTCGGCATTGTGGGCGAGAGCGGCAGCGGCAAAAGCGTAACCGCCTACTCGATTATGCAAATCCTGACGCACCCGGGCCGCATCGTAGGCGGCAGCGTCAAGCTCAGCGGCCAGGAGCTGGTCGGGATTTCTGAAGATGAAATGCGCAAGGTGCGCGGCAACCGGATCAGCATCATTTTTCAGGACCCGATGACCAGCCTCAACCCCGTGTTTACCATCGGCAACCAGCTGATGGAAGTGATTACCCTGCACACCAACCGCGACGAGGATCAGGCGAAGGAACGCGCGATTGAAATGCTCCGCCTTGTGGGCATCAACGAGCCGGAAAAACGCATCCACCAGTACGCGTATGAGCTGAGCGGCGGCATGCGCCAGCGTGTGATGATCGCCATGGCGCTGGCGTGCGAGCCGGACATCCTGATTGCGGATGAACCCACGACTGCGTTGGACGTTACCATTCAGGCGCAGATTCTGGAGCTGATGATGGACCTGCAAAAGAAGCTCGGCATGGCCATCATCATGATTACGCACGATTTGGGCGTAATCGCCAACATGTGCGACGAGGTGATCGTCATGTACGCGGGTCGCGTTTGTGAGCGCGGCACCGCCCCAGAAATTTTCTACAACCCCCGCCATGAGTATACCCGCGGGCTTCTGCGCTCCATCCCCAACATCGACAACGACGAGAAAACGCGCCTGATCCCCATTTCCGGCACCCCGGTTGATCTGCTGAACCTGCCCACCGGATGCCCCTTCGCCCCCCGGTGTGACCGCGCGATGAAAGTCTGCCTCAACGAACTGCCGGTGGAATATTGGGTCGCCAAAGATCACATCGCCAGCTGCTGGGTCAATGTGCTGGAGAACGTCGGCGCCCCGCTGAGCGCGCTCGGCGGTCAGGACGCCGCGACGGGCGTCGAGGGAGAGGAGGCAGCGAAATGAGCGAGATGAATGCTTTTCAGCCAGATCCGCAGTATCTGGTTCAGGTTCGGGATTTAAAACAGTATTTTCCCATCAGCACGGGCTTTGTGCAAACCACGATGCTCAAAGCCGTAGATGGCGTGAGCTTCGATATCAAAAAAGGCGAAACGCTCGGCCTTGTGGGCGAAAGCGGCTGCGGCAAAACCACGGTCGGCCGTTCCATGTTGCACCTGTACAAGCCAACCTCCGGCGAGGTATGGTTCGGCGGCCGCAAAATTGAAAAAGGCACTGTCATGGCCGACTTCCGTAAAAAGGCCCAACTGGTGTTTCAGGACCCCTATTCCTCTTTGAACCCGCGCATGACCGTCGGCGATATTGTGGCCGAGCCGATCGATGTGCACAAGCTTTGCGCCAATAAAAAAGAACGCAGCGAACGCATCCAATCGCTCTTGTCCGTGGTGGGCCTGTCCAGCGAGCATGCCACGCGGTATGCCCACGAGTTCAGCGGCGGGCAGCGCCAGCGCATCGGCATCGCGCGCGCGCTGGCCAGCAACCCGGAGTTCATTGTCTGCGACGAGCCTGTTTCCGCGCTGGATGTAAGCATTCAGGCGCAGGTGCTTAACATGCTGGAGGATCTGCAAAGCCAGCTTGGGCTTACCTACCTGTTCATCGCCCATGACCTGAGCGTGGTCAAGCATATTTCCGATCGCATCGCCGTGATGTATCTTGGGCATATGGTGGAGCTTGCCTCCTCCAACGAGCTGCACCACCACGCGCTGCATCCCTACACCATTTCCCTGTTGAGCGCCATCCCGGCCCCCGACCCCATCAAAGCCAAACAGCAGAAGCGCATCGTGCTTGGCGGGGATATCCCAAGCCCTCTGCACGCGCCCAGCGGTTGCCCCTTCCGCACCCGTTGCAGCCGGTGCACCGAGCGCTGCGCACAGGAAATGCCCGAGTTTCTGGAAGTAGCCCCCAACCATTTTGTAGCCTGCCACAATCTGTGAACAAAACGCGTTTTCCTGATTGACGTTCACAATTTCTCGTGATAGGATGAAATCAATCACGGGGAAAAATATATAAAGAGAGGTCGAAAACGAATGAAGAAGAAAAAGGTTCTCATTTGGATCATCGCTATCATTCTCGTTATCGCCGTCGGTCTGACGGTATTCCTCCTCACCCGCCCGCAGCAGGCTGCGCAGGGTAAAGTTGCCAGCACCATGTTTGGCGGCGGCACGCCCCTGACCATGGACCCGGCTCTCAACAGCGCCAGCGTCAGCGGCAACTACATCCGCAACTCCTTCGTGGGCCTGATGGGCCATTCCTACGATGCAGACGGCAAAGTGGTGCTTTCTCCCGAACTGGCGGAGAAGGTTGACACTTCCGCCGATGGCCTGACCTACACCTTCACCCTGCGTAAGGGCCTGAAGTGGAGCGACGGCAGCGATTTCAAAGCCAGCGAAGTGGCCAGCAGCTGGAACCGCGCCGCGTCCCCCGATCTGGGCGCCGACTACGGCTTCCTGTTTGATTACATCGCCAAGAACGCGGATGGCACGCTCAACGTGGTCACCGATGACACCGCCGGCACGGTGGTTGTTACGCTGGTGAACCCCTGCGCGTACTTCCTCGATCTGTGCGCCTTCACCACGTTCTACCCGGTCAAGGTGGAGCTTGCCGACAACGGCGGCGCCTGGGCGACCGATCCGAAAACCTACATCGGCACCGGCCCCTTCCGCATGACGAAGTACTCCGTGGATGACGTTATCACCTTCGAAAAGAACCCCTACTACTGGGATGCCGGCAAGGTTGTGCTCGGCGGCTTGAACTGCTACCTGTCCGAGGACAACGTGGCCATCCTGACCGCTTATGAAAACAACACCGTGCAGTACATCCAGTCCATCGATCCCGCCGAGTTTGCGCGCCTCAACAAGACCTATCCGGGCGAGTTGGTCATGGCGGACAACCTGGGCACCTGGTACCTGCTGTTCAACGTTTACAAGGACATCTCTCCCCTTGGCAAACAGCTGACCGTGCAGGAGCAGAGCAAAGCCCGCTTCGCGCTTGGCCAGATGGTGAACCGCTATGAACTGGTCACCAACGTAACCCAGGGGGGTCAAATCCCCGCGACCGGTTTCTATCCGCAGGGCCTGTCCGACGCGCTTAACGCCAACGTGCGCGAAGCGACCGGCTACGGCACCTGGTACACCGGCACCAAGGACGCTTCCACTGTGAACCCCAACTACACCGCCGATCAGGCTACCGCCGCGCAGACCCTCATCGATCTGGGCTATGCGTACACCGGCTCCCTGGCGACCGGCGACCTGAAGTTCACTGATTTCCCGGGCATTGAGTTCGCCTTCAACAACGCGGGCGCCAACGCTCTGGTGATTCAGTACGTGCAGGAGACCTGGAACAAGTTCGGCATTCAGAGCACCATCAACACCGAAGCTTGGTCCACCCTGCAGGATAAGCTCAAGAAGGGCAACGCCGAGGCCGCTCGTATGGGCTGGATCGCGGACTTCAACGATGTTGTCAACTTCCTTGAGATCTTCATCAGCGACAGCGGCAACAACTACCCGCGCGTTGGCCGCGACCTGGGCGAATACACCAAGGCGACCGCCGTTACCAAGGATGCCGGCATGGGCGCTTACTGGGGCCTCAACGGCAACCAGACTTGGGCGGATGCCTATGACTCGCTTGTGACCGCCATCAAGGCTGAAACCGACCTGACCAAGCGCGCCGCGATGGCCGCTCAGGCGGAACAAGTGCTGATGGATACCGGCGCTGTGGCTCCGATGTATTACTACACGCAGCCCCAGATGACCAAGCCGAGCGTCAAGAACCTCATTTGCCTGAACACCGGCGATGTGATCTGGACGTACGCGAGCATCGAGTAATCTACCTTTCCATTCAGAGGCCGTCCCTTCGGGGGCGGCCTCTATGTTTTTTACGCACAACGCAACGACAAGGGTTCGCGTGCTAAGCTCCAGTGGCGCGCAGGGGCGCCGTGCCTGCCGGGGTTGTAATAGAACGCCTAACCGCCGCTTCTTTTATTCTGCGGCTTTTAATGGTTGCCCAAGGCCGGTCTGTACAGGCGCGGCCTTTCTTTAGCTTAAAAACATGCGGATGAGCGATCCGCATATTTCACTCCCGGCGCAATGGGTCTGTTGTGCCAAAAAAAGCGCTCGCCTCAGCTACCCTCATCTGAAACGTGCGCCAGCTTCAACTGTTTTCACTGCCGGTATGGCGGCGCGATGTTCCCGATCTGTAAGCAGATTATTACTTAACAAATGCTTACAATTTACGCAGGCATATGATTTGGTAAAATTTCGCGCAATCGCAGTTTTTCAAGCGATTACAACAATCCTCAAAGTACAGTCATTGGCGACATTTGAAAAGGTTTAACGTATCACCTGGAACGTGACCACGGCTCTTGACAACCGTACGCATCAAGGTATAATTACTGTTAGGTTTTTCGTTAGCTTAACAGAACGGAGTAAACATTCGGGTTTCTTCATCCGCATGCACAGGATTCAGGCGCATCGTATTATCCGTTATCGCAAAAGGGTTCGGCGCAAAGTTGAGCCATCGGTTAAGCCAAGCCGCATGCACTCCATCTGCGGCGCTAAGCCCCCCGCTTCGGTCCGCATCACAAAACGGGCATGCTTCGGCTCCCATGAGCCGCGTACGCAGGCAGCCTCACAGCGAAGGAGACGGTACCATGGACGTAAAACAGGAAGCCAGAGAACATCTGACGCGCAAGCTGATTCCCTTTTGGGCAGGCTTGCTGGATGAACAGAACGGCGGCTATATCGGCTATGTGGATTTTGACCTGCATCCGGACCCCAAGGCCGACAAAGGCTGCATCCTCAATAGCCGCATCCTCTGGTTTTTTTCCCGCGCCTACACCGCTCTGGGCGGCGGCGAGCTGTTGCGGTGCGCGCGGCACGCCTATGCGTTTATGGATTCTTTCTGGGATCGCGAGCAGGGCGGCGTGTACTGGTCCTGCACATATAGCGGCCAGCCGCTAGATACGATGAAGCACACCTATGCGCAATCCTTTGCGATTTATGCGCTTTCCGCCTTCGCGGTCGCCACGGGCGAGCCGGAACCCTTGCGCCGCGCCATGGCGCTATATGAGCTGATCGAAACGCGCATGAAGGATGAAATCGGCTATCTGGAAGCGTTTGACCGCAGTTTTAAGCCTCTGGACAATCAGAAGCTCAGCGACAATCCCAAACTGATGGCACGCGGCCTTGTGGCCGAAAAAACCATGAATACCATGCTCCACGTGCTGGAAGCCTATACGTCCCTGTACGAGGCCGGGCGGGACGAACGCGTCAAAGCCAGCCTGCGCAAGCTGTTGCTCACCATTGGCGAAAAGGTGTATAATCGCAGGGATAACCGTCTGGAAGTCTTTTTTGATCCGCAACTGCACTCTATCTTCAACATGCAGAGCTATGGGCATGATATTGAGGCGTCCTGGCTGATCGATCTGGCGGCGCGTGCCGTTCTGGACCCGGAGGAACGCTCGGTAACGGCGCTGTGGACCAGCCGGCTGGCCAACGGCGTGCTGACGCGCGCCTTCCGCAACGGAAGCCTGCTGAATGAATGTGCCGAAGGCGAAGAGGACGCAACGCGCATCTGGTGGGTGCAGGCGGAAACCGCGGTCGGCATCGTCAACCTGTGGCAAAAAACAGGCGAAGCCTGCCTCCTCAACATGCTTGACCAGCAATGGCGCTACATTCAAACCACGCTGGTGGACCCGCGCGAGGGTTCGGAGTGGTACTGGTGCGTGGACGCGAATGGGACGCCGGAGCGCAAGCCGATTGTGGAGCCGTGGAAATGCCCATACCACAACGGTCGCATGTGCCTTGAGCTGATGGCTCGCCTCTGACAGGTGCGTAAAAAGGTACGGACGGTTCAAACGCATCAAAGCCTGCAAGCTAACCCCTGTCAGAACTCCGTTTTGCGGGCGGTGACGGCTACCGCATTTCTAAGCGCAGCGCGGCCAAAGACAGCGCCGCGGATCGCAGGCGAAAGGTTCCGTAACCCGTGCCAAACCCATCTTGAAAGGACGATTGACATGACAGCCAACCAATGCGCCACCCTGTGGGCAAACTCCCCCCGTTTTGATGAAACAACCCGTGCCGAAGCGGCGCGTATCCTGCGCAACGAAGATGAGCTGACCCGCTGCTTCGGGCATGAACTGAGCTTTGGGACCGGCGGCCTGCGCGGTGTGTTGGGGGTCGGCTCCAACCGGATGAACGTGTATACGGTCGCCAAGGCGACCGAAGGCTTGGCGGCCTACCTGCTGAGCCGGGGAGGCAAACGGGTTGCCATTTCGCACGATTCCCGCCACGGCTCGCGGGAATTTGCGCTGGTTACAGCGGGGGTGCTGGCGGGCCGGGGCATTCAGGCAATGCTGTTTGACCGGCTGATGCCCACGCCAGTGCTTTCTTTTGCCACAAGGGCATTGCAGGCCGACGCGGGCGTGATGATTACCGCCAGCCACAACCCCGCTATTTACAACGGCTACAAGGTGTATGGCGCGGATGGGTGCCAGATTACCGAAGAAGCCGCCGACGCGATCACCCGGGCGATTGAGGCCGTGCCCTACGAAACGCTTTCCTGGATGACCGAGGCGGAAGCGCGCGCCGCAACGCTACTGAGCGATATTCCTGAAACCGTGCTGGAGAGTTACCTGCAAAAAACGTTGGCATGCCGGGCGCATCCCGGCGTAAGCGCGCCGGTAACCGTTTGCTATACGCCGCTGAACGGCGCGGGAATGGAGCCTGTGCTGAAAACCCTGAACGCCATGCCCGGCGTCACAACAGTTGTGGTAGCCGATCAGGCGGCCCCCGACGGGGATTTTCCCACCTGCCCCAAGCCGAACCCGGAGTTGAAGCCTACGCTGGAGTTGGCAATCCGTACCGCGCAGCAAAGCGGCGCGGGTTTGGTCATTGCCACCGACCCGGACAGCGACCGGATCGGCGTGGCCGTGCGGGCAACGGACGGAAGCTTTACCGTGCTGACCGGCAACGAAGTCGGGCTGTTGCTGATGGAATCCATCCTGAGCGCGCGGCAGGCCGCCGGGACTTTGCCGGCTCACGCAGAGGTGGTCAAGACCATCGTGACGAGCGATCTTTCCTTCGCCATTGCCAAAGCATACGGCGTGGCGGTTTGCGAAACCCTCACCGGGTTTAAGTATATCGGCGAGGAAATCGGTCGGTTGGAAAAGCTGGGGCAAACGGAACGGTACCTGTTCGGCTTTGAGGAAAGCTGCGGGTATCTGGCGGGTGTGCATGTGCGCGATAAGGACGGCGTTATGGCCGCGATGCTCGTTTGCGAGCTTGCGCAGTTTGCCGCAGGCGAAGGAAAAACGCTGCTGGATTTGCTTGCCTCGCTGTATGCCCGGTATGGGCGCATGGGCACTAGGCTGCTCAATTTTGACATTGCCGGCGCGGACCCGATGGCGGAAATGCGCCGCAGCATGGAAACCCTGCGGGCACAACCCCCGGCCTTGCTTGCGGGCCAGCCGATCGCCGCGCGCAAGGATTATCTGAACGGGGTGGACGGCCTCCCGGCCAGCGATGTGCTGGCCTACGCGAACGCCTGCGGCAAGGCGATTGTGCGCCCCTCGGGCACGGAACCCAAGGTGAAGGTGTATCTCTCCGCGCAGGGCGCGACCGAGGCGCAAACGGAGGCAATGCTGGATTTAATGGAAGCCGATGCGCGCTGCTGGTTGGGCTGATCGGCCCTGAACCAAGCAGGTAATCCCCTGCGTTAAGGCCAGAAAACCTCAGCTCGGTTCTACCGGCGCCCGGCGGGCGAAGCCTCCTCATACGGCGGAACATCCCCTTGGCTACCAACGGAAACCCTCTGGGCACGGCGGAAGGGAAGTCGGCATTCGGTGCGACGATCGGAGTAATGGCATGAAACAAAACGTAAACATGAGGGATATCGCGCGGGACCTTGGCGTCAGCGCCGTAACGGTCAGCAAGGCGCTCGCGGGCAAAAGCGGCGTCAGCGAGCCTGTACGGGAGCGCGTGGTCCAAAGGGCGCAGGAGCTTGGCTACCGTTACGATCTGCTGCCAAAGCCCTCCAAAAACTACAACGGCGACGTGGGCATACTGGTACCCGAGCATTTTTTAGGGCAGGGCAACAGTTTTTACGCGTCGTTGTGCAAAAAACTGGTGCAGCAGCTTTCGGAACGTAACTGCTACGGGGTGCTCGCCATCCTGAACGAGGCGGAGGAAAAAGCCTGCGACTATCCGGTCATTTTGGGCGGCGGGCGCGTCAACGGGCTGGTGATCCTGGGGCAAGTGCGACGCGATTATGTTCAGATGCTGGAAAACGTGGGTACCGGGGTGCCTTACATTTGTCTGGATTTTTACGACGAGCGTTCCAACGCCGGCTCTGTGGTCAGCGACGGCCTCTACGGCAGTTACCGGGCGACCAGCCACCTGATTCATCTGGGGCATACCCGGATCGGCTTTGTCGGCTCCATCCGGGCGACCAGCTCCATCATGGACCGTTACCTCGGTTACTACAAAAGCATGCTCCAGCACGATTTGCCCATCGATCCCGCCTGGGTTGTGCCGGACCGTGACGAGCATGGCGTTTACGCGGAGTATCCGCTCCCATCGCCTTTGCCCACGGCGTTTGTGTGCAACTGCGATCAATCCGCGCTGCAACTGATCCGGCGTTTGCAGGGCATGGGGTTGAATGTGCCAGCGGACGTATCGGTTGTCGGTTTTGACGATTATGTGGAGTCCGCGATCAACCAACCAGCGCTCACCACCTTTGCGGTCGATCAGGACGCGATGGCCCGCGAGTCTGCGGAAATGATCATCGCGCGCATGCAGGAATCCGCCAACCGCATGGGGCGGGTTGTGGTCGGCGGGCAGATGGTGTACCGGGCCAGCGCGCGCCCGTTGGAACCCGGCAAGGTGTAGATTGCTAAGCCCACCGGGTTTCCCGATAGCCGGGAGCGGCCATCGGGCTGTTTTCGGGTTCAAACGCGCGTCTGTCCCTGCGGGCAGGCTCTCGCGGCGTTTCCATCCCTTTTTTGCTTATTTTATCAGGCGGCGATCCGTCCATACTGCGGGCTTCGGCCTCAGCCCTGTGGATTCACATACAAAGGAGAACAGCTATGAGCCAACGCGTTCAAATGGTTGCGGCCGGCAGTCTGCCCAATATGCCGTGGGAGGCGCGGCCGCAGGGGGACCCTCACCACGCTCCTGTTTGGCGGTTCAGCGGCAACCCGGTCATCGGCCGTAACCCTGCGTCGGGCGTGGCGCGGGTTTTCAACAGCGCCGTCGCCCCCTGGCAGGGCGGCTTTATCGCGGTGTTGCGAGGCGAGCAGGTGGACGGTATTCCGCACATCTACCTTGGTAAAAGCGAGGACGGGATTCACTGGTCGATCCCCAGTGAAAAAATTCACTTTGTGGATGAGCGCGGCCAGCCCTTCATGCCCCGCTATGCCTATGACCCGCGTCTGGTAAAGGTGGAGGATACGTACTACATCATGTGGTGCACCGACTTTTACGGCGCGGCCATCGGTATGGCGAAAACGAAGGATTTTCAAACCTTTACGCGCATTGAAAACCCGTTTATCCCCTTCAACCGCAACGCGGTGCTCTTTCCCCGCAAGATTGACGGGATGTTCAAGCTCCTCAGCCGGCCAAGCGACAGCGGTCATACGCCTTTTGGCGACATCTTCCTGTCCGAAAGCCCGGATATGGTCTATTGGGGCCGCCACCGCCATGTGATGGGCAGGGGCGACGCGTGGTGGGAAAGCGTAAAAATCGGCGGAGGCGCAGCGCCCATTGAAACCAGCGAAGGCTGGCTGCTGTTTTACCACGGCGTCAGCGGCACCTGCAGCGGGTTTGTCTATTCCATTGGGGGCGCGATTTTGGACCTGAAGGAGCCAAGCCGCGTGCTGTACCGCTGCCGCAATTTCCTGCTCACCCCGGAGGAAAGCTATGAGGAGCGCGGCTTTGTGCCTAATGTGGTGTTTCCGTGCGCAACCTTGCAGGACGCGGATACCGGCCGCATCGCCATCTACTACGGCGCGGCGGATACGGTCGTCGGTCTTGCCTTTACCACGGTGGATGAAATTGTAACCTATATCAAACAAAACAGCGTTGTCTGCGAAAGCGACGCCGAACTGGGCGTTCGCTGAAGGGAAGGAATGGAACGGTTATGAAAAGCAAACCTTTTTCCGTGCTGATGGCGGAGTATGAAACCCTGATTGCCCGCCCTAATGAGGTAAACCAGCATTTTTACAACGGGCTGTACGAGCGGTACCGTTACCCCGTGCTCACGCGCGAGCATACCCCGCCCTTCTGGATGTATGACGCGAACCCGAGCAGCAACCCCTACATGATGCAGCGCATGGGGGTCAACTGCGCCTTCAACAGCGGCGCGATCCTGCTCAATGGCAAGTATCTGCTGGTCGCGCGGGTCGAGGGTTCGGACCGCAAAAGCTTTTTCGCCGTTGCGGAAAGCGACAGCCCCACGGAAGGCTTCCGCTTCTGGGATTATCCCGTGTTGTTGCCCGACACCTGCCCTGAGGAAACCAACGTTTACGATATGCGCCTCACGCAGCATGAGGATGGTTGGATTTACGGGGTTTTCTGCTCCGAAAGCAAGGACCGCACCGTGAACGACCTGTCCGCCGCGGTGGCGGCCGCCGGGATTGTGCGCACCAGGGATTGCAAAACCTGGGAACGGCTACCCAATCTGGTTACCCTTCGCTCGCCCCAGCAGCGCAACGTGGTGCTGCACCCGGCCTTCGTAAACGGCCAGTATGCGTTTTATACCCGCCCGATGGACGGCTTCATCGAAACCGGCTCCGGCGGCGGCATCGGCTTTGGCCTATGCCCGGATATCACCCACGCGGTCATTGATGAGGAAAAAATTATCTCGCTGCGCCGTTACCACACCGTAACGGAGGCGAAAAACGGCGCGGGGGCTGTGCCGATCAAAACCCCGCGCGGGTGGCTGCACATCGCCCACGGCGTGCGCAACACAGCCGCCGGCCTGCGCTATGTGCTCTATGCCTTTGCGACCGCATTGGAGGATCCGGCCCGCGTCATCGCCGAGCCGGGCGGGATGCTGTTAGGCCCGTTGGGCCGCGAGCGAGTGGGCGACGTGAGCAACGTTGTGTTTACCAACGGCGCGGTTGTCAATGAAAGCGGAGAAATCTACATTTATTACGCTAGCAGCGATACCCGCCTGCATGTGGCTCAAACGGACGTGGAACGCCTGACGGATTACGTGTTTCAAACGCCAGCCGATCCCCTGCGCTCGGTGGACTGCGTGAAGGCCCGCTGCGAGCTGATCGAAAAAAACCTCGCCTATTTAAGACGCTAACCCATTGGGGCTGCGGTTTCCGTATCAGCGGACGCCGCGGCCCTTTCCCCCTGATCCCGTAAGTTTGAGCAATTCGCCTTCTTTCGGTTTCAAACGCACACATTTTGGAAATGTAGAATGGGTAAAGGCTACCGGGCGAGAGACTTTTCCCTGTTTCCCGGCCAAGCCCTTTGCGGGCTGGTTGCCGACCGCGCCAATCGGGAGCCTCAACAGGGTCAGCGTTCCCCCGCTCCGCTCAGAAAAGTCGATGAGCGAACAGCCTTTGGCCATCCGGCACAGGAAAACAACCGCGCGGATGCCCGGCAACCGATGCCCCTGAACCCGGCACAATGGCAGTATCCACCAAACCCATCCCTGGTAAACTAAGGGAGGAAGGCAAGCTATATGAAAATTTTCATGATCGGCGGCACCGGCCTTTTAGGCAGCGAAGCCGCTAAGGAATTGATCCGCAGGGGGCACGAAGTCAGCTCGATTGCGTTGCCGCCCATTCCGACAGGCGCGGTTTTACCTGAGCAAATGAAGGTGGAGCTGGGCAACTATCTGGAATTGAGCGACGACGCCCTGCGCGCGCACCTGAGCGGCTGCGACGGGTTTGTGTTCGCGGCGGGCGTGGATGAACGCGTGGAAGGCCCCGCGCCGATTTATGATCTGTTCAAGAAATACAACATCGACCCGATCCGTCGGCTGCTGACCCTTGCCAAGGAAGCCGGGGTGAAGCACGCGGTGGTGCTCGGCTCCTATTTTTCCTACTTTGACAAGCTCTGGCCCGAAATGGAGCTTTCCCGCTGGCACCCTTACATCCGCAGCCGCCGCGATCAGGAGCGGGAAGCCCTCTCGTTCTCGGATGGGAGCTTTGATGTGGCGGTGCTGGAACTGCCCTACATTTTCGGCACCCAGCCGGGGCGCAAACCCGTATGGGTATTCCTTGTGGAAAACATTCTGAAAATGAAATGGGTAACCCTGTACACGCGCGGCGGCACCACCATGGTCACAGTGCGGCAGGTTGGGCAGGCCGTCGCGGGCGCGCTTGAAAAAAACAGGGGCGGCAACTGCTACCCGATCGGGTATTACAACATGCCGTGGAAACAGTTGCTCGGGGTTATCAACAAAGCCCTCGGGCGCCCCAACCGCCGGGTGGTAACCATTCCGGACTGGACGTTTGCCCTAACCGGTAAAAAGATCATGGCGGAGCAACGAGCCAAGCATCAGGAGGGCGGGCTGAACATCGTCAAGTATACGGCGGTGCAGACGGCCAACCTGTTTATTGACAAGGCGCTGGGCAGCGAGCCGCTGGGCGTGACCCCTGACGATATCAACGCGGCGATTGAGGACTCCGTTCAGCTGTCGCTGGATGTGATTGAGCACAAGTTGCAGCCGGTGGCGATGAAAGCCGAGTAACCAACGGCGATTGATTGACAACAAGGGGGCGGCAGGGAACATCCCTCCCGCACAGCAAAGCCGCCGCTCGCCCGCCGGATCATCGGTCCCGGCCAGGCAAGCGGCGGCTGTTTGCGCTATTTGCGTTTTGCTCCGTCAGCGACGAATCAGCACCGCGTAAATATCATTTACATTGGTGCCGGTTGGCCCGGTGACAATCAACCCGTCGCACGCGCGCAACGTGTGGTAGCTGTCATGGTTCAGCAAAGCGTTTTCAATATCCAGACCGCACGCGCGCAGCTTTCCCATGGTTCGGTGATCCACATAGCCGCCGGCCGCGTCGGTCGGGCCGTCTGTGCCATCGCTGCCAAAGCTGAAAACAGCCGTGTCCCGAAGCCCGTCTAGCGCGGGGGCCGCGGCCAGCGCCAGCTCCTGACTGCGCCCGCCAAGCCCGCTGCCGGTTACATGCACCACGGTTTCACCGCCTGCAAGGTAGGCGACAGAACGGCTCTCCCCCTGATGGGAAAGCGCGACCGAGCCTAAAAATCGCCCCGCTTCGGCGGCTTCGCAGGCAAGCCGGTCGGTCAGCACACAGGTTTCATACCCCAAACGCTGCAACGCGCGCGCAGCCGAATGCACCAGCATGCTCACGTTGCCGATGACGTGGGTTTGCGCGTTTGGCAATGTTTTCGGCGTTTCGCGGCGCATCAGCGAGCGCAGCACCTCCGGCGCGTCCGGGAGCACCCGAAGCAGCGTGCGCTCGGCTTCCGCGGCGGTGGTCGGGTCCGGGGAAATGGGGCCGGAAGCGATGGTTTCCACCGCGTCGCCCAGCACATCGGACAAAATCAGCCCCACCACGCCAGCCGGCGCGCACAGCTTGGCAAAGCGACCGCCTTTAATGGCGGATAGCCGTTTTCTGATAATATTGATATCCGTGATGCTCGCCCCGCAATGCAGCAGGGCGTTGGTGGTGGTCGCATACATCGGCAGGGGAATCAGCGGCTTTTCAAACACGGAGGAGCCGCCTCCCGAAATCAGGGTGAGCACCGTATCCTCCACCCCAAGCCCCTGAACCATGGCGATGGCCGCGTCCGCGGCACGCACGCTGTTTTCGTCCGGCACGGGATGTCCGGCCTCCATCACGCGAAATTTCGGAATCGCACCGCCGGAATGCCCGTATTTGGTGATGACCAGCCCGCAATCGATCCGGTTGCCTAAAACCTCGGCCGCCGCTTCGGCCATGCTCCACGCGGCTTTGCCTACCGCAAGCACACGCAGTTTGCCGCCGTATAAGGCCAGTTTGCCAATCGCCTGCCGAACCGCTTTGCGTGGGTGGGTATCGGTTACGGCGGAGTTAATCACAAACTGCGCGTCCTCCCTGAGCGTACTCAAAGCGGAGTCCCCCTTTTTCAGGATGTATCCAGATAAGGCTCAAACACATTTCATCTATTCTTCACAAAAATCGGATATCCTCTGTTTTGGAATGAAAGCCTGGAATGCGGTGGAAAGGGTGAGGGATATGAACCGGAAGCGGACGGCGCTCTTTGGCGTCACTGGCTTTTTGCTGTTTGGCGTGCTGTTTGGGGCTGGCGACGCGCAAACCGCCGACGGCGCAGGCAGTTTGCCTGCCTTGCCCAGCCTTGCGCAACTTGCGGGTCAACCGACCGGTAACCCGCAGGGCGCAAACGACGCGTACGGAACCGTGCAGGCAGGCGGCGCGCGGGAGGTTTCGCAGGGCGCCACCTCGGTGCTGATCGACTCCGACGCGGCAGTCACCGCGGAAATGTATGCTTCCCAAAACACCGATGAAAACGCCGTGCGCATCGCCGGCCCCGTGACCGCGCTGATGGATCAAATCAGCGTTGAAAAAAGCGGCAACACGGAAAACAGCGACGCTTGCAGGGAGTACGGACAAAACGCGGGGCTGCTCGCAACCGGCGGCGCGAGCGTGTCCGTAACCGGCGCGACCGTCCATACGGACGGTTCCGGCGCAAACGGCGTGTTTGCTTACGGCGACAGCACCACCATTCACATCTCGGACAGCGCCCTTCAAACGCAGATGGACCATTCGGACGGCATGCTTGTGTCGGGGGGCGGCACGCTCAACGCGGACAGCCTGACGGTTGAAACCCACGGCGACGCATCGGCGGCCATCCGCGTCAACCAGGGCGGCGGAAACATCACGGTTAACGGCGGAACCTACGCAACCTACGGCACGGATGCTCCTGCGCTTAACGCCATGGCAGCAGCGACCGTGAACAGCGCGACCCTGAGCGCCGCCGCCAGCGCGGCGATCGTTGTGGAGGGCACCGGCAGCGCGGCGCTGACGGATTGCGCCGTGACCGGCGATATGCAGGTTGCGGGCGATGCCGACAGCGAGGCGAACCTCCATGCTGTGATGCTGTACCGGAGCCAAAGCAGCAACGCGGAAATGGGCCGCAGCGATTTTTCCATGACGGGGGGCAGTCTGAGCGCGCAGTCTGGGGATCTGTTTTACATTACCAATACAGCCTGCACCCTGGAACTGACCGGCGTAGCCCTGACGCTTGAAAACGTCAACCTGCTCACCGTGGCCGGCAACGACGCAAGCGTTGGCTGGGGCCGGCAGGGCAGCAACGGCGGCGACTGCATCCTCACGGCAGATTCGCAAACGCTGAGCGGCACCGTTGCCGTCGATTCCATCAGCGCCCTGACGCTCGCGCTGCAAAACGGTTCCTCCTTTACCGGCACTGTAAACCCGGATGGGCAAGCAGGCACGGTTGAGGTGATACTGGACGCGACCAGCACATGGACGCTGACCGCCGACGCGTATGTCTCCACGTTCAGCGGCGATCTTTTGCAAGTGGTGACCAACGGTTTCACCCTGCATGTAGCGGAGCCGACATCCACAGCCCTGCACGGCTGATGACGTAAAAGCCGCCCTCGGCGGAAGACCGGCTCGCGGGTGTAACCTAGCGGAGGGCACTCAGCCGGGGTAGCGCGAGAATGCCCTGAACAGCTTTTGGAGGTTTGTTCCATCCAAGCGGCACGCCGGTTGGTCGGTGTGCCGCCTTTTCATGCGACCACTGTAAAAAAAAGCATTCAAACTCTTGACAAACAAAATAATATGAGTATATTAGAATATGCTAATATATAGCGCGGCAAGGATTGGCAAACCGGGTTCCGGGAAGCCAATTGCGCCTTCAAACAGCCGCAGGGCCAAGCCGACGCCCCAAGCGTAAAACCATGACGACCCCACAACGCCGCAGCGCGCCCACGCGGCCGCCAACCGATAAGGAAAAGGAGCGCAACCATGGACAGCGATGTGCGAAAGATTGCAGACAGGCTGAAAATGCTGGCGAACGAAACTCGCCTGCAAATTCTCTGCGAGCTGATCGAAGGGCCTAAAACCGTCGGCACGCTGGTTCAGCGTTTGAACAGCCTGTCGCAATCCGCCATTTCACAGCACCTTGCGCTGCTGAAAGCACACGGCGTGGTAGAGGACCACAGAACCGGGCAGAACATTACGTACTCCATTGCGGACCGCCGGGTGGAGGAAGTGATCGCGGTGCTCAAACGCAACTACTGCGAGCATCGCGCGTCGCCGGTTACGCCTCCGGACAAACCATCCCTCGGCTGACACAGGCAGGTTCGCGGGCAAGCTTTCTACGTCCCGGTCTGGAACCGCGCCCATCGGCAGCCGGTTTGCCAAGCGCAATCCTTTCCCTGTGCCGCGCGCCCGACCGATCTGCTCAACCGCTCGGTGTTTCCCACCCAAAACAGGCGGGTTCGTCACCGTTTTTCGGGCGAAAAAATTCCCCCTTGTTCACCGCTGCCTTTCCCCCGCTCCGGTTTTGACCCGGAGCGCCATTTTAACATCAGAGGAGGAACCTCGAATGAAATTGGTCATCAATGCCAACCGTTGCCCCCAAAACCACCGCTGCCCCGCCATGTCGGTTTGCCCCACACAGGCGATTTCACAAAAGAATATCTTTGCCCTGCCCGTGATTGACGAAAGCAAGTGCGTGGTGTGCGGCAAATGTATGCGGTATTGCCCGATGGGCGCTTTTCAAAAAGTGGAAGACAACGCTCGCTGATGAGCGGCCGTATCGCCGATCCGTCCGGATATCAGGCCACGCAAGCGGATTCCCGCGTAACCAGGCTCGGTTACCGCCAGCTTGTGCGGCAGTACACCCTCCATTCGCCGCGCAGGCGCTAAACGGTCAGGCGGTAAGTCCCAGATCTCGTCCCGCTCCTTCGGGGGCAACTGTTCCATTTTGTATGCATAAATATTGGCCGCGCGCTGGCAACCCTGTGGGTATAGGGTTTCCGTCACACGGCCTTTTCCTTATGTGCAGCGCTTTTGAGCAACGGTCTGCCGCTTATGCTCTTCGTTTGAACCGGTGATGCCGGGAGCCGTTGCCATCCCCGGAGGTTGGGCGGCAATCGCGTATGCCGTTATTCGCCGTTTGCCAAAGCAACGATGATTAAACAGCCGCATCAATGATAAACGGTTCTGTCGGCCGGCTTGGCGTTGCCCGCAACAGTATGCTATAATCATGGGCAGAGGCGGCGCGCCGTGTTTCGCGGCCAGAGCCGGTTGGGAAAAAAGAGGGTTGCGCATGAATACCGTCATCCAGCGTTTCCGCAGTTGCCGGCTGTCCGTGAAGATCATCGCCATGTTTTCCTTTGTGCTGTTGCTGACCACGGCGCTGATGTTTACGGTATTCAGCGTGGAACAAAACAATCTGCGCTACGCGGAGTTTAACAGTATCGCCCAGCAAAACACGCAGCTGATCGCCAATAACATTGACGCGATGCTCATCAACGCCAATTATGTTACCAAAATGATTATCACCAATTTAAGCGTGCAGGAAATTCTGGTGGATCACCGCAGCTTCAATTCGACCTCCGTGATGCAGGTGCTTCGCTCGCTGCTGGCCAGCGTTACCAACCTTCAGCCCCACACGTCGGGGGTATACCTGTTTAACACCATCGGCCAGCGGTACGGCATGGATAACTACACCCTGCACACTTTCTCGTTTAAGCAGTTGGAGAACGCGCCGTGGTATCCGGACGCGCTGGCGCAAAACGGATACTACATCCTGCGCATGAACGCCGGGGAAAATACGAGGCTGTACGGCGATGAAAACGTGATTTCCATGATCCGGCTGATGGCGCTAATTCTCCCCTACACCGGATTTGCCATCCCGATGGCCATCATGATTATCGCCGGGTTTATCGAAGGCATTCCAAGGGAACTGGAGGAGGCCGGGTGCATTGACGGGGCCAACATCTACCAGATCTTTTTCCGGATCATTTTCCCCATCCTGATGCCCGCCGTTGCGACGGTGATGATCTTCACCTTTCTGCAATCCTGGAATGAATTGCTGTTCGCGCAAATCTTCATCAGCAAGGAAAACGTGAAAACCCTCACCGCCGGCATCCAGAGCATGTATGGCCAATATCAGACGGATTGGGGCCCCATTGGCGCAGCCCTGGTGGTTGCGACCTTCCCCACGCTGGCAATTTATCTGGCTATGAGCGGGCAGGTGCAAAAGAGCCTTGCGGCCGGCGCCGTAAAAGGGTAACGCTGTAAAAACCTCCAAAGCCAATGCAGTGTGCGTTGGTTCGACCGGCGCATCTGCCGCTCAGGCAGTTGTTGGAGAGCGGCGCAGGATAATTTCATGTTGAACATCGTATGTAGCGAGGCGGAACCGGCAGGTTCCGCCTCGCTTATGTGTCAACGCTAACAGAACGGTTTCCCATTGCTTATGCTATCCTTATTCCCACAGGCGGGGCCGAACGCGGGCGTGTCAAAATCCCTCTTTGCTTGCCCCGACTCTACGGAACGTGGATTGCTTTACCCGGGAAGATCGTATACACTGTTCCCGATTGGGGGAATCTACAGTGGATTGCGGTAAGGTTGGCGCGCTCCTGTATGGGCTGCGCAGAGAAAAAGGCATGACGCAAAAACAGGTTGCGCAGTATTTGAACATCAGCGACAAAGCCGTTTCCAAATGGGAACGCGGTTTGGGTTTCCCGGATGTCAGCTTGCTTTCGGAGCTGTCCGCTTTATACGGCGTAAAGATTGAAAGCATTTTGGGCGGCAATCTGGAAGCTAACCGCCTTGAAGCGGGAAACCTGAAGCGCGTCCGGTTTTACGTGTGCCCTGTTTGCGGCAACATTGTTTACAATACCGGCAAGTCGGAAATCTCCTGCTGCGGGCGCAAGCTTGCGCCGCTGATTGCACAGCCTGCCGATGCAGAGCACGCCGTATCGGTTGAAGATACGGACGGGCAATACTATGTGACGTTCAACCACGCGATGAGCAAGGCGCATTTTCTCTCCTTCGTGGCGTATGTCGCAAACGACCGGGTCTTGCTGGTCAAGCTGTACCCCGAGCAGGAGGCGTCGGTCTTTCTGCCCAAACTGGCGGGAGGCAAGCTTCCGCCAGCCGGCAGAAACATTCTGTTTTTCTATTGCACCCAGCACGGGCTGTTTTCGATGTAAAAAAACCAACCGTCCAATTATAAATTGTGAGGTAATCTTCATGGATCGCGCCCATCAAAACGAGCTGAAAACCGCCTATCGAAATCAGGAGATCCTCGGCGGCATCTATTGCATCCAGTGCGTTCCAACCCGGCAGGTCTGGGTTCGATCAGCGCGGAACCTTACCGGCGCGCAAAACAAGTTTGCTTTTGCCGTATCCATCCAATGTGAATTGCAAGTTGAATTGCCGCCCCCCTGCCACATCATGCAGTCTTGAAGG
>DAOPZY010000005.1:0-99383 GCA_035353615.1 Candidatus Limiplasma sp. | reverse complement strand
CTTCAAGACTGCATGATGTGGCAGGGGGGCGGCAATTCAACTTGCAATTCACAAACTGCGCGGATTAACGCGCAACACTTGCAAGCCGGACGATTTGGTGGTATACTAACAAATGGTGCTCTTTGAAAAACTGGCGAAGGTTGGCAGCCAAACCGCGCCTGGGAGGAAAACACATGGAATATACGGTGGAAAAACAATCCGGCAACAAAGTCAAGATCTCTTTTAAAACGCCGGCCGCTGATTTTGAGGCAGCCGTTGAAAAGGCTTATCTGAAAAATCGGGGTCGCATCAACGTGCCGGGTTTCCGTAAGGGCAAGGCGCCGCGGAAGCTGATTGAGCGGATGTACGGCGAAATGATCTTTTATGACGATGCGCTGGAATTGCTTTTTCCCGACGCGTACATGGAGGCCATTCAGAAAGAAGATCTGCATCCGGTGAGCCAGCCGGAACTGAGCGTGGACGCCATTAACAAAGGCGAGGACGTAGCTTTCAGCTGCGAGGTTTTCGTGCAGCCGGAAGTGAAGCTGGGCGAATACAAAGGTCTGGAAGTGACGCGCACCGTCCGCGAAGTACCCCAGAGCGAAATTGACGACCATTTGAAGCAGGAGCAAAAGCGCGTCGCGCGCAGCGTGGAGGTCACCGACCGCCCCGTTGAAAACGGCGACGAAGTCAATCTGGATTACAGCGGGTCCGTAGACGGCGTCAAGTTCGAAGGCGGCACCGCGCAGGGTCAGAAGCTGCTGATCGGCTCCAATTCCTTTATCCCCGGCTTTGAGGAGCAGATGCTCGGCATGGCGGTCGGCGAAGAAAAGGACCTGCAAGTGAAATTCCCGGAGGAATACCATGCGGAAAACCTCAAGGGCAAGGACGCTGTTTTCAACGTGAAGGTAAACGCCATCACCCGCGAGGAACTGCCGGCGCTCGACGATGATTTTGCGAGCGAAGTAAGCGATTTTGATACGCTGGCCGACTACACGGCGGACTTGAAAGCAAAACTTCAGGTGACTGCGGATGCGAAAGCCACCGAGGAAGCCAAACAGCGCCTGATTCAAAAGGTTGTGGACGCTGCCGAAATTGACATCCCCGCCCCGATGGTGGAGGAGAAGCTGTCCGACATCCTCAACGAAATGGACTGGCGCTTGCAGCAGCAGGGGCTTGACATCAAGCGTTACATGCAGCTGACCGGGCAAACGGAAGCCCAGATGCGCGACATGTACCGCGAAGAGGCCCGCAACAACCTGAAAACCGAGCTGGTGATCGAGGAGATCATCAAAGGCGAAAACATCGAGGCGGACGAAAAAGACACCGACGCTATGCTGGAAGAATACGCCAAGGCCATGGGCAAAACGCTGGAAGCGGTCAAAGCGGATTTTACCGAAGCGCAAATCGCCTACTTCCAACACCGGTCCAGAATCAATAAAGTGCTGGACATGATGTGGGACAGCGCCAAAGTGACCGACGAGCAGCCCTCGCCGACGGCAGAGCCTGAGCAGGCCGCCGAACCCGCAAAAAAGCCGGCTGCTAAAAAGACCGTAACCAAGAAGGCTGCCTCAGAAAAAGCGGAAGCGGAAACCGAAGGCGAGCAGGCGTCAGCGCCGGTTGCCAAGGCGAAAAAAGCGCCTGCCAAAAAGGCGGCACAGGATCAGGCTGAGTAACCCAAAAGCACCATAATTTCATGAGCCGTACAACAACGGCTTGCAGGCGGCGGCTCACGATGCAAGAACATGCGCGGGCATGCCGCTTTTTCCCAATCTACCATGATGCGCCGGCCATCGCGGAAGTTTTCACTTGCGCAGTGCCGGCAGACAGGAGAAAACCTATGAGTACCTTAATCCCAATGGTCATTGAACAAACCAACCGCGGCGAACGTTCTTTTGACATCTACTCCCGTTTGCTCAAGGACAGAATTGTCTTTCTGGGCGGTGAAATTGATGACGACGTTGCCAATCTGGTGGTTGCGCAGCTCCTCTTTTTAGAGATGGAAAATCCGGACGCGGAAATCTCCCTTTACATCAACAGCCCCGGCGGAAGCGTCACGGCCGGCATGGCGATTTTTGACACCATGCAGTATATTAAGCCCAATGTGCGCACCGTGTGCGTAGGCATGGCGGCTTCCATGGGCGCGTTTCTGCTGATGGCTGGGGAAAAGGGAAAACGGCTG
Source organism: Candidatus Limiplasma sp. (assembly GCA_035353615.1). Classification (GTDB taxonomy): domain Bacteria; phylum Bacillota; class Clostridia; order Christensenellales; family Aristaeellaceae; genus CAXXOK01. Next base: position 97,222 of record DAOPZY010000005.1, on the reverse strand, counting down.
GCCCTGCCAAACAGCGAAGTGATGATCCATCAGCCTCTGGGCGGTGCGAGCGGTCAGGCGACCGATGTGCAAATCCGCGCGGAGTGGCTGCTCAAGACCAAGGATAAGATGAGCCGCCTGATTGCGGATATGACCGGTCAACCGTTGGAAAAGGTTGCGCAGGATGTGGAGCGCGATTACTTCATGAGTGCCGAGGAAGCTCTGAAATACGGCATCATTGATGAGATTTACCAGCCCAGAGCCACAAAATAAGAGGTGAACTAAATGGCGGACGACATGAATCCACGCATCCCAAAGCTCAAACGCTGCAGCTTTTGCGGCAAGACCAGCGAGCAAGTGCGCAGGCTGGTCGCCGGCCCCAATGTGCATATCTGTGACGAGTGCATCATGCTGTGTCAGGAAATCATTAACGATGATTTTGCCGCCAGCACCGAGATTGCGCCTGTCGATGTGCCAAGGCCCAAGGAGATCAAGGATGTGCTCGATCAATATGTGATTGGACAGGATATGGCCAAGCGCGCGCTGAGCGTCGCGGTTTACAATCACTATAAGCGCATCGACGCGCCCCCTTCCCAGAATGATGTGGAGCTGCAAAAAAGCAACATTCTCATGCTTGGGCCAACGGGCTGCGGCAAAACCTTTCTGGCGCAAACACTGGCTAAAATTTTGCAGGTTCCGTTCGCCATTGCCGACGCGACCAGCCTGACGGAAGCCGGCTATGTGGGCGAAGATGTGGAAAATATCCTGCTGCGCCTGATCCAGAACGCGGATTATGATATCCAGCTTGCGCAACGCGGGATCATCTACATTGATGAAATCGATAAAATTGCCCGAAAGAGCGAAAACCCGTCGATCACCCGCGATGTCAGTGGCGAAGGCGTGCAGCAGACGCTGCTGAAAATCCTCGAAGGCACAATGGCCAACGTGCCGCCTCAGGGCGGCCGCAAGCATCCGCATCAGGAATTTTTGCAGATTGATACCTCCAACATTCTGTTCATCTGCGGCGGCGCGTTTGACGGTCTGGCCCCGATTATCGAGCAGCGTGTGGGTAAAAAGACCATGGGCTTTGGCGCGGAAGTCAAGGGCAAAGCGGAGCAGAACAACAACGAGCTGATGAGCCAGCTGCGGCCGGAAGACCTGATTAAGTTTGGCCTGATCCCCGAGTTTGTGGGACGGTTGCCCATTGTGGTCACCCTTGACCAATTGAGCGAAACCGATCTGGTCAGCATCCTGACTGAGCCGAAAAACGCGCTGGTACGCCAGTATGTGTACCTGATGGATTTGGATGGGGTTGAACTCCTATTTGAACCGGAGGCGTTGAAAAAGATCGCGCATCTGGCCATCGAACGCAAAAGCGGAGCGCGCGGCCTCCGGGCGATCATCGAAAAGCTGATGCTGGAAACGATGTTCGAACTCCCCAGCCGCAGCGATATCAAGCAGTGCATTATCACGGAAAAAAGCGTTGACGGCCTGGAAGCGCCCACACTGGTTAACAGTGATATTCCCGTACGCAAACCCCGCACCGCGAGGGCGCCGGTTGCCAAAAAGAAACAGGGCACCAGCGTCGGCTGAGCGGTTTCAGCATCACCCCCGACGGGTAAACCGAGAACATCCGAAAGGAAACTTACAGCAAAGCCCAACCCGCAATCACCCTTAAAAACGGGAATGGGCAGAAGTGAAGCAAGGAGCCGAATTGAAGCAAACCCTCGGGCTGGCACTGGGAGAAAGCGCAATGTTTAACAGCCATGCGCATATTGCTAAAACAAGCGCACGACCCGAAAATTGCGGCGAGCAAAATCACAAACGTTGCATCGGCTCCGGGATATCCTCAACGCCGCATCTGCAAGGATGCGGCGTGTTTTCACCCAACGGAACCGCTTTTTTGACAAATCATCGGCGAAAGCGGTAACGGACCGATCTACCCTCAGGCAACCCAATACCGGAGGCCGGGCAAGCGCCCAAAGCACCGCGAAGGCTTGCAATCAAACCAATAAGCCGATATAATGAAAATCCGGTGGGGCCGCGCAACAGGCGGCCTATACGCCCACAAGGAGGAGAAACATGCAACAAACACCGCGAAAAACACCCCTGACCCGCATCCCGGTTTTGCCGCTGCGGGGCATGATGGTCTTTCCGCATATGGTGCTGCATTTTGATGTTGGCCGCGTGAAAAGCGTTGCGGCGCTTGAACGGGCGATGCTTGACAACCAGAAGATTTTTTTGGTGACCCAAAAGGATATGGAAATTGAGGACCCGGAAATGGGGGACCTCAGCCATGTTGGCACCATTGCGCTGGTCAAGCAGGTGCTGAACCTGCCCGGTGACAGCATCCGCGTGCTGGTGGAAGGCGAGCGTCGCGCCACGCTGGAGGCGATTGCGCAGGAGGAACCCTTCCTGCTGGCTGATGTGCGCCCTGTGAAGCAGACCAACGCGCGCATCACCAACGAAATGAAAGCGCTTGTGCGCACCACGCATGAATATTTTGAAGAATACAGCAAATCCAGCCTGCGCGTATCGCAGGAAACGCTGCACTCCGTGATGGACATGGACAAACCGGAGCAGCTAGCGGATACCATCGCCGCCAATGTGCTGACCCAGCTGGACGATCGGCTGATGATTCTGGAAAAGCTGAACGCAGGCGAACGCCTCGAAACGCTCTGCGGGATTCTGCTGCGCGAAACCAAGCTTGCGGAGCTGGAAAAAACCGTTCAGGCCCGCATCAAGCAGCAAATTGAAAAAAACCAGAAGGATTATTACCTGCGCGAGCAGATCAAAGCCATCCAGACCGAGCTGGGCGACAAGGAAGCCACGGATGTGGACGAGCTTCGGGACAAGCTCAAGGAGCTGCCGCTGAACGACGAGGCACGGCAGAAAGCGGAGCGCGAGCTGGAACGCCTCTCCCACATGGCGCCGGGAACGCCGGAAATCGGCGTGAGCCGCACCTATGTGGAGTGGATTCTGGACTTGCCCTGGGGTAAAACCACGGAGGACAATCTGGACTTGAAGCGTGCCGCGAAAGTGCTCAATCAGGATCATTACGGGCTGGAAAAGGTGAAGGAGCGCATTATTGAGTACCTTGCGGTTTTGCGCCTGAAACAGGATATGAAAGGCCCCATCCTTTGCTTTGTAGGCCCGCCGGGCGTGGGCAAAACAAGCATTGTGCGCGCCATTGCAGATGCTGTGGGCCGCAAATTTGTGCAGATGTCCCTGGGCGGCGTGCGTGACGAGGCGGAAATTCGCGGCCACCGGCGCACCTATGTGGGCGCGATTCCCGGACGGATCATCGCGGGGCTGAAACAGGCCGGCACGGTAAACCCGGTGTTCCTGTTTGACGAAATTGACAAGATGAGCAGCGATTTCAGGGGTGATCCGGCGTCGGCGCTGCTGGAAGTATTGGACGCGGAGCAGAACAACGCTTTCCGCGATCACTACATGGAACTGCCTTTTGATTTGAGCCGAGTCATGTTTATCACAACCGCCAACACGATGGACACCATCCCGCCCGCTTTGCTGGACCGGTTGGAGATTATCGAAGTGCCCAGCTATACCGACCTTGAAAAGCTGGCGATCGCTCAAAAACATTTGCTGCCCAAGCAAATCAAGGCCCACGGATTGCCCCCAAAGAGCATCCGCATCAGCGACCGCGTGATGGCCGTGCTGATTGAGGGCTATACGCGGGAAGCCGGCGTGCGCACGCTGGAACGCACACTGGCAAAGGTGGCGCGTAAAGCGGCGGTCGAAATGCTGGACAGCGGCGTGAAAACAGTCACCGTAACCGATAAAAAATTGAAGGAATATTTGGGCGCGGTTCAGTTTCTGCGTGAGCCTACGGAAAAGAAGATCCTGATCGGCGTTGTAAACGGACTGGCCGTAACTTCCGTGGGCGGCGAAACGCTTGCGGTGGAATGCTCTGTGATGCAGGGCGCGGGCGTTTTGCAACTGACCGGCAAGCTGGGCGACGTGATGCAGGAGAGCGCGAAAGCCGCCCTGTCCTGGGTGCGCGCGCACAGCGAGCCATGGGGGATTGACGCGGAATACTATAAGCGGCACGACATCCATATCCACGTGCCAGAGGGCGCGGTGCCCAAGGACGGCCCATCCGCAGGGGTGGCGATGATTACAGCCCTCACCAGCGCCCTCACCGGCGTGCCGGTCAAGCAGAGCGTGGCCATGACGGGGGAAATTACCCTCCGCGGCCGTGTGCTCCCCATCGGGGGCCTCAAGGAAAAGCTGTTGGCCGCCTACCGCGCTGGGCTTACGCAGGTGCTGATTCCCAAAGAAAATACCAAGGACTTGGAAGATGTGCCGGTTAATGTGCTCGAAAAGCTGAGCGTGACCCCTGTGGAACATGTGGACGAGGTATTGGCGCGCGCGCTTACCGGCCCGCTGCCGACAGCCCCGGCTGCATTGCCGATGAACGCGGAACTGCCTGTGACAGCCGTCGCTACAGGCGCGGCTACCTATCAGGGGCTGTGAAGATGGAAATCAAGAGCGCGTCCTTTGTGACCAGCCTTGCGGCTTATGCCGAACAACCGCCGATTATGTTACCACAATTGGCGGTTGTGGGCAAAAGCAACGTGGGTAAAAGTTCCCTGATTAACACCCTTTGCAACCGTAAAAAACTGTGCAAAATCAGCGGTACGCCCGGAAAAACGCGGCTTATCAATGTGTTTTTAATCAATGAGGCGTTTCACCTGATTGATCTGCCCGGCTATGGGTTTGCCAAGGTGGATAAAAAGGAAAAGGAACGCTGGGGCCAAATGATGGATCAGTATTTTCATAAAAGCACGCATCTGGTACACGCGTTGCAACTGGTGGACATCCGGCACGAGCCGACAGCGGATGATGAAATGATGGGGAGCTACTTTCGCAATCAGGGCATCCCATATACCGTTGTGGCCACTAAGGCCGATAAAATCAGCCGCGGAGCGCGCAGCAAGCAGCTTGCGCCCATCTGCCGCGCCATGCAGGTGCAGCCGTGGGATGTGATTGTTTTTTCCAGCGAAGAGGGTACCGGTCGGGAGGAACTGCTACAAATAATTGAACAGATCATGCCATCTCCGTTGAGTAACGGTGATGGTTATGATACAATCAAGGCATAGACGATCCGGAGAAACTGCATCGGGGTTTCGCGCGGTATGGCATCCGCCTTGGAGGGTAAGGGAAGATTCGTAAAGGGGGTTTTTGCATGATCCATGTGGAAATGCTCGAAAAAACCAAGAAGGGGATTCGGGACTTCATGAATCTGCCCCATCGTCTGTACCGGAAGGATCCCAATTGGATTCCGCCGATGTATACCATGCAGCTCCGGCTGCTGCTGGGGGAGAACAACCCCCTGCTCAGCGGCGAGCATGCGTTTTTTATGGCTTATGAGGACGACCGCCCCGTAGCCCGCGTGCTGGCAGGCGTGGACGAGCGTCTGAACCAGCGTATCGGTGAAAAGCGCGGGTACATCAGCCTGTTTGAGAGCGAACAAAATCTGGAATATGCGCGCGCGGTGCTGGACGCCGCGACCGGTTACCTGAAAAAGCTCGGCATGACAAAGGTGGTTGGCCCCAACACACCCGGCTTTGACGATTTCAGCAAGGGCCTGCTGCTGGAAGGGTTTGACGGATCGCCAATGGTGTTTAATCCGTACAATCCGCCGTACTACAATGATTTCTTTTTGGCATATGGGTTTGCGAAACACCGCGATCACTATGCCTATTACCTGAACCTTGCCGATTTCCCCGGCAAAACCTATCAAAACCTGAGTGAGCTTGCGCAGAAGCGGTTTCGGTTCCGGGTGGAACACGCGGACCTGCGCCGCGCCAACGCGGATCAATTGGCGACGGAAGCTGCAAAGGTGATCGACGAAGCCTTCCCGGAGGAGTGGGAACTCCTGCCGCCCACCAAAGCCGATATACTGGACGAAATGAAATCCCTGCTGCGATACACAAAGACCGACCTGATCGTGATGGCGTATGCGGACGAACGGCCGATTGGCATACTGGTTTGCTTCCCGGATTACAACCGACTGTTGAAGGCCAGTCGTGGCAGGCTTTTGCCGCTGGGCTGGCTTTCGGTGCTTTTCAAAAAGGTGCGCGCCGTACGCTGCAGCATGATGTTTGTAACGCCGGATTACCAAAACAAGGCGGTCAACGTAGCCATGACGCTTTCCGCCTTTGACCGCGCCATTAAGCTTGGGGTTACGGAGGTTGAGGCTTCCACCATTGATGAGACCAACCTGCAGAGCATTCTGGCCACCGAGCGCACAGGCGCGAAGCGCTACCGCGTATATCGGCAGTATGAGATGACGCTGTAGAGATGTCATAAGGATTGAGCGAGAAAATGAGAATCAATAGGCAAATGGGTAAAGTGAAGCGCCCCACGCTGTTCGTGCATCGGGGGGCGCTTTTTGTTTGGTGGTCTGTACTGGACTCGAACCAGTGACCCCGTCGATGTGAACGACGTGCTCTACCAACTGAGCCAACAGACCCTGTTTCGACTGTGCTTTAAGCATCAGCGACTGATATATAATATCACGGGTTCCCCTTGCTGTCAATAGATATTTCACCCGTCCGCCAAGAATTTTGCTGCCGCTTTCCCGCAAGCGCCGATTGCGGGAAAGCCGGCATTGACATTTGATCGGTTCGCGTTATGATAGATGAGAACGTTTTTGGATTCGAGGTGTTTGTTGTCCATGCTGCTGAACGACCGACCGGAAGCCTTTTCACTGGCGTACGACGCGCGCCCTTGCGAGCCGGGGGATACGGCGCTTGTGTTTTGTGGGGATCAGGTGCTCTTATATGGGGATGAAGGCGAAGGCTCAACCCGCTTGCCCCGGTGGGAGGATTTGCTGAACCTCAGTTTGCAGAAAAAACCGCTGCACGCGTTTACCCAAGGCAATCGGCGCGTATTTTTAACGCTGGCCGAGGCGAAGGAGCTGCAAACCCTTCCGGCAGGGCTTACGCTGGAAGCTTCCCGGGTGTTTCGGACGCTTACATCGCAAACGGACGCTTTTTTGCTCAGTTCGGCTTACCATTTGGCTACCTGGTACCGTTTGCGCAAGTTTTGCGGGGTCTGCGGCGGGCTTACCAAAGCCGCCCCGGCGGAGCGCGCGCTGGTGTGCGATTGCTGCGGTGCGGTGCAGTACCCGACCATTTCCCCGGCGGTCATTGTGGCGATCACGGATGGCGACCGTTTGCTGCTGGCCCGCAATGCGCGGGGCGTGTTTCGGCACTATTCGCTGATCGCCGGCTATGTGGAGGTGGGGGAAACCCTGGAACAGACAGTGCAACGCGAAGTGATGGAAGAAGTTGGCCTGCGCGTAAAGGATATCCGATATCTCGGAAACCAGCCGTGGGGGCTGTCGCAGAGCCAGATGATCGGTTTTCATGCCGTGCTGGACGGCTCGCCTGAGATTGTCCTGCAGGAAAGCGAACTGGCGGAGGCTCACTGGTTCACCAAAGAGGAACTGCCGGAGCACGCCGGCCCGTCCAGCATCGCGTATGAGCTGATTCGCAGGTTCAGCGAAGGCGATCTGGAAAAGCCATTGTAACGCAAGGCAGCCCGAGGCGCGTTTTGCCTGCGGACAGGAGCGGTTCACGGTCTGGAGCAGCGCCTCATGCGTGGCTTGCGGCAACATGACCCTCCGTAGGGCGGCCGTCAACGTGACGCTTGACCATGCCGCAGCATAGCAGGCGGCCTTTACAGCGGGAGAACTGCCGCCCCTCCGCTCAGTGCCATATCATTCATCCTATGCGCGCCATGCGTGTGCGCGATAACCGCACCCCAAATTTGGCTAAAGGAGCATCGCATGGACAGCCGAACACAGCCGAGCGCCGTAAACAGCGCCGGAAAGAGTCAAACCGTTAAAAAATCGACCGGTCGGGATTATACGCTGCTGACTCTCGGATCGCTGCTGATCGCTTTGGGCGTTTACTTTTTCAAGTTTCCCAACCATTTTTCAACGGGCGGGGTCAGCGGTATTTCGATTATTCTGAACCATTACCTGCCCGGCATGAGCCCCGGAACCTTCATGTTCGTGATTAACCAACTGTTGCTGGTGGTCGGCTTTATGATCTTTGGCCGCGGCTTCGGTTTCCGCACAGCCTACTGTAGTCTGGTGATGTCCGGCGCTACGTGGGCGCTGGAATATATTGTGCCAATGAGCGCCCCGCTCACCACGCAGCCCTTGTTGGAACTGATTTTCGCGGTTACGCTTCCGGCCATCGGCAGCGCGATCCTGTTTAACCTGCAATCCTCCAGCGGCGGCACGGATGTGGTTGCGATGATCTTACGCAAATATACCTCGTGGAATATCGGCGTTAGCCTGCTGTGCTCGGATTTTGTGATTACGGCGATGGCCTGCGTAGCTTTTGGCATGGAAACCGGGCTTTTCAGCATTTTGGGCCTGATGATTAAATCCGTTGTGGTGGATATGGTGCTTGAAAACATCAATGTGCATAAGAGCTTTCAGATTATCACCTCCACGCCGGAACCGATTGTCCGCTTCATTGTGGAAGTTCTGCACAGGGGCGCTACCAACATTCATGGGGAAGGCGCTTTTTCCCATCAGGATAAAACCATCATTTTGACGGTGGTTAACCGCATGCAGGCGGTAAAACTGCGACAGTATGCCAAGGCGACGGACCCGGGTTGCTTTATCCTGATTGCCAATACCGGCGAAATTATCGGCAAGGGATTCCGAGGCACATCACTATAAAGGTGGAGGGATAGTATGCGGTACCAATGCGCGCTGATCGCGGTGAAGGACGTGAAAAAGAGCCTCGCTTTTTACCAGAAATGGTTTGGTATGGAGGTGGAGGTGGATCTGGGCTGGAACATCGGGCTGAAGGGCGGCCTTGCCCTGCAGGAGCATTTTCCGGAGCTGGTTGGGTTGCCGCAGGAGAGCCTGCTGGAAAAATCCCATAACATGGAGCTTTACTTTGACTGCGAAAACCTGGACGAGACGGAACAGAAGCTGCTGGGCGACGCGAGCATCGAATGGGTGCACCCCATCAAGGAATACCCTTGGAAACAGCGGGTGATCCGTATTTATGATCCGGATCATCACATCATCGAAATTGGGGAAAGCATGCCCATGGTGTTCAAACGTCTGATTTCGCAGGGAAAAACGCTGGAAGAAACCGCGCTGCTGACCCAGCACCCCCTGCCCTTTGTGCGCGCGGTGGTTGAGGGAAACCTATGAGGTACCGCGTTCGGATCGCAGCGGTTGAAGATAGCGCGCGCATCAACGAAATTAACCGAAACGCGTTGGGGTACGATGATCCGCCGGAGAAAACCCGCGTTCAGCTGGAAAAGGTGCTGAAGCGGGCTACGGATCGCGTGTATGTGGTCTGCGATGAAAACGGAGAAGTCGTCGGCTTTTTACATGCGGCTGATTATGAAACCATTCATTCCGGAAGCTTCAAAAACATTGTCTCCCTCGCGGTGGACGAACCTTGCCGGGGTTTGGGGCTTGGAAAGCTTTTGCTGAACGCGGTGGAAAGCTGGGCGGCGCAGGATCACTGCGAAGGCGTGCGGCTGGTGTCCGGTTTCAACCGTGTTCAGGCGCACGCATTTTACGAGCATTGCGGCTATCACCTGCGTAAGGAGCAGAAAAACCTGGTCAAATACCTGTGAAGGGTCGCGCTCCGTGAACCAACGCCCACTTCGAAATGGGCAAACAAAAAGCGCCGTGCCGAAGCCGACGCTTTTGTTTTTTACTCCTGAGCGGGAGCGCCAACCGGGCAAGTATCAGCGCAAGCGCCGCACTCGATGCACTTGTCGGCGTCGATCACAAACTTGCCATCCCCTTCGGAAATCGCGTCCACCGGGCACTCGGAAGCGCAAGCGCCACAACTGATGCAGTCATCGGAGATCTTGTATGCCATAAGATTCACCTCCAAAGCATTTTACACGTTCAGCGCAGCCGAACGCTCGCAGACATCATAACACGCAAAAGCTCATTTGGCAATACTTAGCGGCTCGAATCATGCGCTTTGCGCAAGGCGTCCGCGACGGCTTGCTGCCAGGAGGAAGGCGAAGCATCCTCGTCAATTTCCTCGGTGAGCGGCTCGTTTTGGTACAGGGGGTCGGCGGTTTCCGCCTCTGTGGCGGCGTCGTCGCCGGTGGGCAAATCCTCGTCAAAAGCGCCGTCGCTCGTAATCACCTCAAGCGGGTACGCGTCATAGGGCACCGGCTTTTGCTGGGGCTTGCTCCGCTCGTTGCGCGCGGCGTCCGGGGCGGGCTTGGGCGTTGCGGCAACAGGCGGCCGGAACCAGCGGATATCGGCCACCGGATAGGTTTTCAGCTCGGAGCTGTCGCCTTTGCGAACCCGCACCAGCACCGTTTCTTTCAACACGTTCAGGTCGATAACCGTGCCAAAGCCGTCCGGCGTTTCGACATCCTTGCCGATCTTGGGCATGTTTTTGCGGGTTTGCTCGTAGTTGTCCTCTTCGTATTTCAGGCAGCACATCAGTCGGCCGCATACGCCGCTGATTTTGGTTGGGTTCAGCGAAAGGTTTTGCTCCTTGGCCATTTTGATGGATACCGGCTGAAAATCGCCAAGGAAGGAACCGCAGCAGATGGGCCGGCCGCAAGGGCCTAAACCGCCCAGCATTTTCGCCTCGTCGCGCACGCCGATCTGGCGCAGCTCAATGCGCGTGCGGAAAACCGACGCCAAATCCTTCACCAGCGAGCGAAAGTCCACGCGGCCGTTGGCGGTAAAGTAAAACAGAAGTTTCGCGTTGTCAAAGGTTTGTTCTACGCCTACCAGTTTCATATCCAGCTTATGTTCCTCAATCTTGCGCTGGCAAATCTGGTACGCTTCCTTTTCAAAGCGTTCGTTCTCCTCCGAATGGCGCGCGTCGCGCTCGTTGGCAATGCGCAGGATGGTTTTAAGCGGCGGGGTAATCAGATCTTCGCTCACCTCGCGCACCCCGGTAATAACCTGCCCGTATTCCATGCCGCGCGCGGTTTCCACAATCACGAAATTGCCGGGCACCGGCCACAGCTCGCCGGGATCAAAGTAGTATAGTTTACCTGCGTTTTTAAAACGCACGCCTATGATTGTTGCCATGCAGATTTTGCCTCCACTATTTTCATCAGCAGGCGGTCAAAGCACGCCTGCCAGTTTACCTGACTTTGCCTGCGCTTGCGGGTTTCAAACACCGCCTGAATCAGCTCGGTTAAAGCGGTTGAGGTCGCATGTTCGGCCCAGGCCAGTATCTGGGGATCCTCGATGGCGCTTTGGGGCAACACGCCCGTGCGCACCAGCAACGCCTGATGGAGCGCCTGCTCCAGCGCAGCAAGCATGCGTTCCGCGCTTTCGCGGTTATCCTTGACGCTCCCGCTTAACGTGACCACATTTACATCGCTGACCGCGCTCAGGGCTTGCCGAACCAGCGATTGCATTTCGCCGGCTTCGCCTTCGTTGCGCAAAAGCGTGATCGCCTCGCCGATGTTGCCCCCCGCGCGGGGCAGCACCGCTTCCGCCTGCTTAGGCGTGTATCCAAGCCGCGTCAGCGTGTCAAACAGCACGGGATCCGGCCAAGGCGTCAGCTTAATCAGGGAACAACGCGATGCGATGGTGCCCAGCAGAGCGGAAGGCTCATGCGATAGCAGAAAAAACAGCACGTCGGCCGGCGGTTCCTCCAAGGATTTCAGCAGGCAGTTTTGCGCCGAGGGGGTCAGCTTTTCCATCGGCTCAATCAGCACCAGCCGCGGGCCGTTGCCGAAGGAATGCTGGGAAATGGTCGAAATCATTTCCCGAACCCGGTCAATGGAGATGGCTTTATCCTCTGTGGAAAAAACCTCAAGCAAATCCGGCTCGTTATGGGTGAACACGCGCTGGCAGGCGGCGCAAACGCCGCAGGGTTTGGCGGTTTCGCTTTCACAGTACAGCGTGGCCGCCAGATATCGGGCAAAGGTCGCTTTTCCCACGCCGCGCGGGCCGGCCAGCAGATAGGCATGCACCGTTTGCCGGGCCGCTACCTGTTCGGTCAGCAGCCGGTATCCGGTGCCAAGCTTCGCATAATCCACAAACGCGGGCAACAAGCCCGCGCTGTTCTCATCCCTGGGCACGCTGAGAATCCTTTCCTCCATCAGAGCTTGACAAACTGATCGACGGTAAGCACAAAGATGGTTGCGCCGCCTACGACAACCTCAATGGGGTAGGGCGTATAGGCGCCGGGTACGCCAACCATGGATACGGGGGATGCAGCGATTTGTTTGCGGCTACGGCAAACTTTTTCGATGATGGCCATGGCGGCGTCAAAACGGTCGTCCTCAACGCCCACCAACAGCGTCGTGTTTCCGGCGCGCAGGAAACCGCCGGTTGTGGCCAGTTTCGTTACGCCGAAACCATCCGTCATCAATTCGCTGATCAATCGGGATGCGTCCTCGTCCTGTACAATGGCGACTATCAGCTTCATACACTGTGCCTCCCTTATGCTATGGTCCATCTGTAGTGTACAGCAAAACGCCATAAAAATCAATCTTCTTAGGCGAATGGCGCGCTTTTGCCAATCGGGGGGTAAAAACCGCGCGCGGCGGGGCGACCAGCCTGCTTTGAATGCGCGCCGCTATCGATCCTTCATACGGATGGCTTTGTCAAACGATCTATCCCCACAGGTAACCGGGAGATCACCGTATCAAGTTCGGTTGAAAACGCCGGCCCGGGCGGGATATTCCATGGGGGCAGCAGGCTGCGAAGGAACTGTTCAATTTAGCGGATATCGTTGCGCCGTGCGCCGGGAGCCTGTATAATGTCAGGTAGAACCGTGACCGTTGCCTGCCATTTTTTGTGTGATTATATTGTAATGATTCCCTCCGGCTGCGGAGCGCGGTTCCATCAGAAAGCGGGGGATTGAAATTGACAACAATGTTTCAGGGCGGCTTGGTTTATGACGGCACAGCCAACCCGCCACGCAAAGCGGACCTGCTTGTGGAGGGCGACCGCATTGTCGCCATGGGGGAAAACCTGCCCAACGCCGCGGACCACACCGTCAACTGTGAAGGATTATCCGTAACCCCGGGCTGGATTGACGCGCACTCCCACAATGATTTTTTTTACGATCTGGATCACGCGGAACCGTTTTACCGCCCGTTTTTACAGCAGGGGATTACCACGCAGATCACCGGCAACTGCGGCTTTTCCGTGTTCGGGGTGCGGGCGGATTCGCCCCATCGGCAAAAGGTGGGGGCTGGGCTGTTCCATACCGAGCATGCCGGAAGCTATCAGGAGTTTTGTGAGCGGGCGCAGGGGAAGCTGTATGTAAACATCGCCCCGCTGATTGGGCAGGGAACCGCGCGCATCGGCGTGAGCGGCTTGTCGCCCCGCGCGCCTGGCCCTGCGGAATTGGAAACGGAACTGACGGCGGTGGAGGAAGCCATGGCGGGCGGCGCGTTTGGCGGCAGTTACGGCCTGATGTACGAGCCGGGCATGTATATCCCCAAGGAAGAGCTGATTGCCTTTGCCCGCAAAATTGCGGAACACGACGGCATCCTGACGGTGCACCCGCGCGCCAATTCCAAGGTCGCGCTCGGGTATCCGCTGCTGTCCAAGCCGCACATTGAGCTTGCGCTGGATGAAGTGATCGAAATCATGCGCGCCACCGGGGTGCGGGTGCAATACTCCCACCTGATTTTTGTGGGCGAATCGTCATGGAAATGTCTGGACCCAATGCTGAACAAATTCTATGCCGCGCGGGCCGAAGGGTTTGACATCGCGTACGATCATTATTCGTTTTGCTATGGAGCTTCGGTGATTACCGTGATTTGCCCGCCGTGGTACATGGCGCTGACCGAGCCAAAGAAGCGCTCGCCGTTCAACCGGCTGAAACTGCGCGCGATCATTGACATTACCCGCAAGGCGCTGGGTATAGGCTATCAGGACATCACCGTGGCCTACATTGCCGATGACGCTCGCGGGTACGAGGGCCGCACTGTGGCGGAAATCGCGGCCACGGAGGGGATGGACCCGCTGGATCTGTATTTGAAGCTGATCGACCTGTCCCACGGCGAAGGCCGCGTCTACCTGGGTAAATACTATAATGATACCATCCTGCGCCGCCTGATGCAGGATGATCTGTCCCTTTGCATGACGGACGCGTGGGTGGAAGAAAAAGGCGTGCAGAACGCATCGGCTTTTCAGTGCTATCCGAATTTTTTGCTCAACGCGCGGCGCTGGAATGTGCCGACCGAACGGGTGATCCACAAAATGACCGGCGCGGTTGCCGGCCGGTTTGGCATTGTGAACCGCGGCATCCTGCAACCAGGCAACTATGCCGACATCACCGTGTTTGACCCGGAAACGCTGAGCGTGAAGGCGGAACAGCCCGATTTCCGGCCGGGCGGAATTTGCCATGTCATGGTGAACGGCGTTTTCGCAATGGAAAACGGGGCGGATCAGCCAGCGCGGGCGGGCGTTGTGCTTAAAAAGGGAAAAGCGTAGGGGGCATTGGGGCCGCGCGGATAACGGCCCGGAATCGGGGAAGTATTCGAAATTGCGGTTCACCGGCGGGCGAGGGGCTTTGCCCCTGCACTCCCAAAAAGGCTTCGCCCTTGATCCATCTTTGCTGCAGCGGGGGATAGACTGCTGCCAGATAGCCACAAGGCCGCGCGGAAATGAATCCGCGCGGCCTCAGACCATTGACAAACCGAATTGAGTCCATAAGCCGTACCACATTGTGCCTTCGGCACTCGTGGTGCTAACGCTGTATTGATTGCCATATAAGGCCTTCGGCGGTCAAGGGCTTTGCCCCTGCACCCCACAAGGGCTTTGCCCTTGACCCATTTTCGATGCAGCGAGGGTTTTCATCAATTTGAGGCCGCTCGGAAATGAATCCGCGCGGCCTCATGCTGTATTTGCTAAACGAGAGGGCTGTCAATCCTTCTCGGAATAGCTGCACTGTGCGAGAGCCTCCGCGATGGTTTTTTCGTAGGCTTGCTGGCCGTACCGATCCACATCGGCTTTGTTTTTGTCGCCGTGGGTCAGGCACCCCGCGCCGCCGATGCAGCCCCCCTGACAGGCCATGCCTTCCACAAAATTTTCGTGGAGCACGTTCTTGCTCTTTTTGAGTAACGCAAGCCGACACTGTTCGATTCCGTCGCAAACCGCGGGTTGCAAGGCGAAATCTCTGCCCTGTTCCTTCAGGGCGTTTGCCACCGCGTCGCTCAGGCCCCCGCTACGCGCAAAAATTCTGCCGTAGAACGAGGCGTTATCCAGCACATCCTCCGGCAACGCGCTCAGGTCAAAATCCCGGCTGTCCACCCAAGCCTGCAGTTCTTCAAAGGTGAGCACGCAGTCCACATAGGGCTGCACTTCCGGCCGCTGCTGTTCCAGCTTTTTGGCCGTGCAGGGGCCGATAAAAACGGTTTTGGCGCTCGGGTCGGTATGCTTGATGTATCTGGCCAGCTCCGCCATGGGGGATCGGTTATGGCTTACGAGCGGCAGAAGGTCCGGAAAGCCGGTTTCAATGTAACGAACAAAGGACGGGCAGCACGACGAGGTAAGAAAGCCTTTCTGAGCCAGTTCCTCAGCCTCGCGCCACGCAACCATGTCCGCGCCGAGCGCGGCTTCCACTACGCTGTAAAAACCAAGCTTCTTAAGCGCGGTAACCATCTGCCCCAGTTTGGCATACCCGAACTGGCTGCTGATGGAGGGCGCGACAATGGCGTATGTGCGGTACGCGGCCCCCTGTGCGCTTGCCTGCAGAATGCGGATGGCATCCAACAGGTAGGATTTGTCCTGTATGGCGCCAAACGGGCACTGGTACACACAAGCGCCGCAACCGACGCATTGGGCTTCGTCAATGCTTGCGTAGTTGTTTTCGCCCATATGGATCGCCTTCACCTTACAGGCGTTTTCACAGGGGCGCTTGTGGTTGGCGATGGCGCTGTACGGGCAGGCGGCGGCGCATTTGCCGCAACCCACGCACTTGGCGGGGTCAATCTGCGCGTGACGGTTCTCATCCAGTGATATTGCGCCTTTGGGGCATGCGGCCATACACCGGTGGGCAATACAGCCCCGGCAGCCCTGCCCGACCTGATACCCGCTCACCGGGCATTCATCGCACGCGATGCCGATCACTTCCACAACGTTTGGGTTCTTGCGGTCGCCGCCCATCGCGAGCTTCACCCGTTCCGCCAGAATGGCTCGCTCCTTGTAAACGCAGCAGCGCATGGTGGATTTTGGTCCGGGGGCGAGTTGCTTGGGAATGTCCAGATAGCTGTCGGCCAGCCGGCCGTCATAGGCATGGCGGGCGACTTCCCGCAGCACTTCATATTTTAACTTCTGTACGTCCGTATCAAATAAGCGCATATTCTCCTCCTAAAAATAGGAAAGGCGGATGTGCTTGCCCATTTTTTCCAAACACTCTGCCAGGCTTTGGATCAGCTGTTGTTTTACGCCAAAGGTAATGGGCAGGTCGGGGTTCTGGTGCGCGGGGTTGATGGCCAAACCCACAAAAAAGTTGATGTCGGTGGCGTTTTCAAAAAGCTCCTTGGCAATCAGACTCGCGCCGTCGCCGCCAACCGCCCACGCGGGCGCGAGTTTTGCGCTGGCTAAAAAATCCTTGGCGTAAGTCAGCACCTTGGAAAGCGTAACCACCCCTTCGGTCACCAGATCGACCCCTTCGATTTGGCTGATCGGCGGAACCTCGGGGTCGGGGTAATCCAGCGAAGCCAACAGCGGACGGTGCAGGTAAGAAGCCGCCAGGTTGCTTGTGGTGCCGCCGCAGACGATTTTCGCGCCTTCCTTGGCAAAAAACAGGTTCATCATTTTCATGTCTTGATCCCGCGAGGCGGGCGGGCCAACGACGAGGTTTACCGGGTGCCGCTTGCGCACGCGCAGCACGGAAACCGTCGCGTCATCCCCGGGCTTGCCCCCGTAAAGGCGGCGGCATTCATCCGCGATCAGCCCTGCCATGGTTTTTGCGGAAATATCCGGCGCGTAGTTCGCGCTCGCAAACCGCGCAATGCTGTCCCGTGTCCAGCCGAAGTTGAGGGCTTGGCCAATCCCGGCATATTCGGCGCCGTCGCTCAGGCAAATGAACAGATCGCCGCACTGGACGGGGAAGGAGCTTTCCCAGATGGATTTGCCGGAGATCACGCGCGTGGTGATCGGATATTCAAACACATCGCCGTTTCGGAGCACAATGGTCGCCGGGTTATCAAACTGGATAATCTGCGCCATTCGGTTTTCGGTGACTCGCAAAATGGTGAAGGTGGAATAGGCCACCTGACGCACGCTGCAAACGGGCAGGGTGCTTGCGATGGTGGATACGCATTCCTCAATCGGCATGCCGCCGCTGGCCAGCGTGCACACAATTTTGCTGGTGAGCGTTGCCAGAATGTTCGCCTTGACCCCGCTGCCGAGGCCGTCCGCAAGCACCAGAGTCGCGTCCTGCTCGCCGCCGCCGTTCATTTCCACGCGGTCGCCGCAGAGGGTTTCACCCTGCTTGTTCAGGCTGATATAGCCCGTTTCGGTCCAAAGGTCATTCACGGTTCATCGCATCCTTCAGCTTGGAAAGGGCAAGCTTGGTTTCGGCGGTGGTTTCCCCCAACAGGGAGGCGATTTCCTGCACCACGCGCATTTGCTTGTCAATGACGCGGTCTGCCGTTTCCACAGTCTGGTGCCGGAGCGTTTCATCCTGCAAACGGATGTTTTCCCGGTCTGTCACATCCCGAAGGATGGCAATCACCACCCGATACTGGCGGTCAAACAGGATGGTTTCCTCCACATAACGCTGATATTCCGCCAGATATCGGCATGCGCCGATCACATTCAGCGCGGAAACCACCGCGTTATGATACGGCTCCGGGTTGAGGATCCGGATCACATGCTCGTGAAGAATATCATTTTCCGACGTTAGGTTGAAAAGCTTCACGGCGGCGCGGTTGATTTGCTGCACCACCAGATTTTCATCCATCACGAGGATCGCGTTGGGCGTGTTGTTAATAATGGTGTCGCTGAAGCTTTCGGCTTTTTCCTTGAGGAAGGGCAGGCACATTTCAATTTCCGCTTTGCCTTCCAGAATGGCAACCGCCTTGTCGCGGCAGGTGGAATATCCGCAGGAGCCGCAGTTCAGTTCCTTTTCCGGGCTGGTTTTGCCCATTTTGAAAAGCATGGCGCGAATGGCTTCGTTGCCGACGGTGACGGCGCGTCCGCCCTGAAAACTGAACACGCGGCAGATATCCTTTGGAGGCGTTTGAATTTCAAACCGCTCGTCGCCGGCGTACGCGTCCACCCGGAGCGCGCCCTTGATGCGGCGCTCGCGGTGCTCCCGGATGCAGGGGCCGTTGATGCAGCTGCCTTCGCACGCGCTCATTTCAATGAATGCGTGGCTGATGTTGCCCCGTTCCAACTCGCTGAGCGCCATGCGGCAATTGTCAACGCCGTCAATCGCTACCCTGCGGTAGCCGGGCACAGGCTCCGTGGCTTTCAGGATGCCGCCGGTCGCGGGGTAAAAACGCGCTTTTTTACCCGATTCCGTGATGCCGGAAGCCCGGGGCAGCAGCACGTGAGCGTCCGCCATCCACAGGCGAAGCTCGTCATACGTAAGGGCGACGTCGATATCCGGCGTATGGTCCGCTTCCTCCTTTTTAGCGATGCAGGGACCGATAAACACGGTAAAGCAATTGGCTTTTTGCTGCTTCATCAGGCGGCAATGCGCCTGCGCGGGAGTTAACACCTTGGCAAGATAGGGCAGCATGGTGGGATAGTATTTTTGCACCAACAGGTTGATGGTGGGGCAACAGCTGGTAATCAGCACGTTCTGCTTGTTTTGCCGAAGGATGTCGGCGTAGGCGTCGCTGACCAGTTGCGCGCCAATCGCCGTTTCCTCAACGCCGGCAAAGCCAAGCTCCTTTAACGCAACTTCCATATCCTCCAACCCGTGCACATGAAAATCGGCAATGAAGGAGGGCGCTAAACTGCAAACGACCTGCTTGCCTGCGGCGATGGCATCCTTGACCAGCGAAAGATCATCCCTGATTTGCTTGGCTTTTTGGGGGCAAGCTACAAAACAGCTGCCGCAGAGGATGCACTCGTCCGGCAAAATCTGCGCCTGATTGTGCGCAAAGCTGATGGCTTTAACCGAACAGGTGCGGATGCACTTATAGCAATCCTTGCAGTTATTCTCTTTCAGGCTCAGTATATCGGTCGTCATGGTCATACTCCTTTGCGTGCGGCGGGAAAGCGCGGTCATGGGGAACGGCGGGTTAATCTGTAAAATGCGATCACAAAATACACCTCGCTTGGACTCCGGACTCCGAACCCTGCGTGATGCTGTGCGGAAACCGGAACCGACGGGGCGACGCCGGGTTGCCATATTGCTGGTAAAATTCAAAACATGCCCGCGCATAAACCAGCGTGATCTGGCGCGACTGACGGAAAAGCGTTCAACAGCGTGGGTTAGAATAAAAAATAGAAGCGTAATCCGTCAGTAGCGTTTCGGTTTGGCGGCAATTTGTAAAACCTCGGTGCCGGGGCGCGTTTGGCAGTATGCCGGGTGGGGTTACGCTGAGCGAAACCTTCAGGAATCAACCGCGGGTTTGCGTTTTGGAACACGGTTTACACCCCGAATCAAAACAGGAGAACGGTTCCACACTAAAGAAGCAAACGCGCCTTTGCCGTGTTACGCGGTGCGGGGCACCACCTGCTCCTCAAAAAAACGCTTTGTATCCGCCGGTTTCAGGGAGAACTTTTCTTCCCCAATGGATACGCAAACGCCGTTTTGGCAATCGCCCATGCAGAACTGGCCCGCAAGCTCTACCTGATCCTTCAGGTTGGCGGCTGCCACCAGACGCTGAAGCTCCTCCACAATCTGGCGCGAGCCTTTCAGGTGACAGCTGCTTCCAATGCAAATGGTTACCTTGACCATGGCCGTACCCCTCCTTCAGTTCCGTTGTAACAGGTTGAAAGGTTCCGCGCCCTTTCGGTAACATTGGACGCGGAACCGTGCTATATCGGCAGGTTATTCGTAATCCACAACGTTTGCCCAGCGGAGCAGGAACTCCCGCTCTTCCGGCTTCCCCTTCACAATCTGGCTGGCCGCCACTATGGGAATCCATTTTTCAACATACTGGCGGGCCGTATCGCTCTTTTGGCAAAACAGCGTGAGGTACTCGTCGGCGGATTTCATGTCGCCGTCCAGCCAGAACAGCAGGTAGGTGCGGGCGACATCGGCGGAGGCGTTACCCTGCGTGGCGTGCGCCCAGTCCAGGATCCACGCGCTTCCGTCCGCCTTGATGATGATATTCTTGGGGTTAAAATCCCCGTGGCAGAGCTTGCGGTGCTTGGGCATGCCTTCCAGACGGGTATGCAACTCGTAGCGCGTGGTTGCGTCCAGCCCGCTCTGGCTGATTTTGCGCTGCATCTTATCGCGCAGCAGCGTCATCAGGGGCGAGGTTTGCGCCTGTACGCGCAGTTGCGTTTCCACAAACAGGTCCATGTACTCGGCCTTTTTGTCGGGATTCTCCGCCATCAGTTGCGCAAGGGTTTTGCCTTCCACATAGTCGCTCACGATGGCCCACTTGCCCTCGACTTTGGTCACTTCATGAAGCGTAGGCACATTCAGGGCTGTTTCCTCGGCTCGGGCCTGGTTGAGGGCTTCGTTCAGAACATCCGCCTTGCTGGTATCGCCGTCAAACACTTTGATGGCAAGGTTGCCGTCGCGGTAAACGGTCTTGTTGGTGCGCACCGCGATTACCTTATCCAGTTTCATCCCAGTCGCCTCCTTACTTTGCAACGCCGTAGTAGGCGTTCAGGTACATCTGCTTGATCTCCTTCATCAGCGGATAGCGCGGGTTAGCTCCGGTGCACTGGTCGTCAAAAGCCAGCTCGGTCATCGCGTCCAGCCTGTCAAGGAAGTCCTTCTCATCGATGCCGTAATCCCGAATGGTTTTTTTGATGCCGATTTTGGCTTTCAAATCATCGATGGCGGCAATCAGCTTTTCAAGCTTCTCCTCGTCGGTTTTGCCGCCAAGCTTGAGCGCGTCGGCGATCATGGCGTAACGGGCCAGCGTGTGCGGGTGATCGTACTGCGGGAAGGTACCCATTTTCGTGGGGACCTCAGCCGCGTTGTAGCGGAGCACCTCGTCAATCAGCAGCGCGTTTGCTACGCCGTGCGGCAGGTGGTGGAACGCGCCCAGCTTATGCGCCATGCTGTGGCAAACCCCAAGGAAAGCGTTGGCGAAGGCCATGCCGGCGATGGTGGCGGCGTTCGCCATTTTTTCGCGCGCTTCGGCGTCGTTGGGGCCGTTGTCATAGGCGCGGGGCAGGTATTCAAAGATCATTTTCAGGCTTTGCAGGGCAAGGCCGTCGGTGTAATCCGTCGCAAGCATGCTGGCGAAGGCTTCCAGGTTGTGGGTAACGGCGTCGATGCCGCTGGCGGCGGTCAGGCCCTTGGGAGCGTCCATCATCATATCCGCGTCCACGATCGCCATGTTGGGCAACAGTTCGTAATCCGCCAGGGCATACTTAACGCTGGTAGTTTCATCGGTGATGATGGTGAAAGGCGTTACCTCGCTGCCGGTGCCGGCCGTAGTCGGAATGGCGATAAAGTAGGCTTTCTCGCCCATCTTGGGGAAGGTGTAAATCCGTTTGCGGATATCGGAGAAGCGCATGGCCATATCCATGAAATCCACTTCCGGATGTTCGTAAAGCACCCACATGATTTTACCGGCGTCCATGGCGCTGCCGCCGCCCAACGCGATGATGCAATCGGGCTGGAAGGCGTTCATGGCCTTTACGCCTTCGCGGCCGCAGGCGAGGGTCGGGTCCGGCGCGACGTCGAAGAAGCAGGCGTGCTGGATGCCCATCTCGTCCAAACGGTCGGTAACCGCCTTGGTGTAGCCGTTTTTGAACAGGAAGGAGTCGGTTACAATAAAGACCTTCTTTTTACCCAGCACATCCTTCAGCTCCTGCAAAGCCACAGGCAGGCAGCCCTTTTTGAGGTAAACCTTTTGCGGCGTGCGGAACCAAAGCATGTTCTCTCTCCTCTCGGCCACGGTTTTAATATTCAGCAGATGCTTGACGCCCACGTTTTCGCTGACCGAGTTGCCGCCCCAGGAGCCGCAACCCAGCGTAAGGGAGGGCAAGAGCTTGAAGTTGTACAGATCGCCGATGCCGCCGTGCGAGGAGGGGGTGTTGACGATGATGCGGCAGGTCTCCATTTTTTCCGCAAACAGGTCCAGCTTGGCGCGCTGCGTGTTCGCGTTCAGGTACACGCTCGCGGTGTGGCCGTGGCCGCCGTCCTCAATCAGGCGCTCCGCCTTGGCCATTGCCTCGTCAAAATCCGCGGCCTTGTACATGGCCAGCACGGGGGAGAGCTTTTCATGAGCAAATTCTTCGCTCATATCAACGCTTTCCACTTCGCCGATCAATATTTTCGTTGCCTCGGGCACAGCCACGCCGGCCAGCGTCGCGATGGAAAACGCGGTCTGCCCCACGATCTTGGCGTTCAGCGCGCCGTTGATGAGGATGGTTTTGCGCACCTTGTCCAGCTCATCGCCCTTGAGGAAATAGCAACCGCGCTTGGCAAACTCGTCGCGCACCTTCGCGTATACGGATTTGAGCACGATCACCGATTGCTCGGATGCGCAGATCATGCCGTTATCAAACGTTTTGGAGTGAATGATGGAGTTGACCGCCAAAAGCAGGTCCGCGCTGTCGTCAATGATCGCGGGCACGTTGCCGGCGCCCACGCCCAAAGCGGGTTTACCGCTGGAGTAAGCGGAGCGCACCATGCCGGGGCCGCCGGTGGCCAGAATGCAATCGCATTCCTTCATCACAAGGTTGGTCATTTCCAGGCTGGGTACGTCGATCCAGCTGATGATGCCTTCCGGCGCGCCAGCCGCGACCGCCGCGTCCAATACAACCTTCGCAGCCGCGATGGTGCTGTCCTTGGCGCGCGGGTGGGGGGAAATGATAATGCCGTTGCGGGTTTTCAGGGAAATCAGGGTTTTGAAAATGGCGGTGGAGGTCGGGTTGGTGGTCGGGATGACCGCCGCGATTACGCCGATAGGCTCCGCGATTTTCGTGATGCCATAGGCCGTGTCGCGTTCAATAACGCCGCAGGTTTTGGTATCGCGGTATGTGTTGTAAATATATTCGGAGGCGAAATGGTTTTTAATCACCTTATCTTCCACTACGCCCATGCCCGTTTCCGCAACTGCCAGCTTGGCCAGCGGAATCCGTTCGCGGTTGGCGGCCATAGCAGCCGCGAAGAAGATTTTATCAACCTGTTCCTGGGTAAACTTCGAGTACGCCTTTTGTGCGGCGCGAACCTGCGCGATGGCTTCCTCGAGGCGCTCAACGCTGTCAACGGTTTTGCGGGTGTCACTCATGGTTTCCCATCCCCTTTCTTGGTTCGTTAAAAGATTAACATACTAAGATGGATTTGTACAATTCAACGTTCGAATATCGATATATCAATTCTGATATGTTAAACATTTAACAATGTGGCCGGGCCATGAGTTATGATGTCGGAAAAACAACAATGGAAAGGGTTTGCGGTCAAACGCATGTTGCGCCCGACTTTATGCGACCTGTCTGTTCTGGTATCAAACCGGTCGAATATTCGTCAACGGGTATAACGGGAAAGCTCCGCCTGCACATTGGAAAGCTGCTCCAAAAACAGGTCGTCCATTGGGGAGAGCATATATTGCTTGCGGTAGATCAGCACATCCTTGTGGCGCGCGGGGTAATCCGCGCAGGGGCGCAACGTGAGGTGGTAACGGCTGAGCATTTCCTCGGGAACCGGAGAAACCCATGCGTATGCCCGCGGCAGCGACGCGACCAGTTCAAACTGGCTGGTACGGTCGTAAAGCTGAATCACGCGGGCCGCACGGTCCTCGGCGCCACGGTTTTCCCTCGGCAGGGCGGGCACGTACAGATCGCCCTGAATGATGGATACCGAATCCCCTAGATCGCTGAGGGACACGATCTCCTTCCGGGCCGCAGGGTGATCGACCCTCAGCATGGCCAGATAGCGGAACGACCACAGCTCGCGGTACTGCAACCCTTTTTCCCGAAAGGTATCCGTAAAGTATTTTTCATAATCCGCCTGAAAACGGACGATTCCCAGATCATACCCATCCTCGGTGACATTGCGGATGGAACGCAGCGCGTTGGTTTCTTTATAATCCAGCGTCAAGCTGGGATCGGCCAGTTGGGCAAAGCGGGCGAACGCCTGCGCGATGTAGCTGCTGCGGGGCACGGAGAGGCGCAGCATGCGGCGGCGCGCGCTTTTCTGGCTGTAACGCTCGGTCATTTCGTCAAATTGCGCCAGAATGCTGCTGGCGTAATGCAAAAACTCCTCGCCCTGCGCCGTGGGGACAATCCCCTTGGGGGTGCGGTCAAAAATGGTGATGCCCAGCACGCCCTCCAACTCACGGATGCCGCGTGAAAGGTTGGGTTGGCTCATATACAGGTTTTCGGCGGCTTCGGTGATGGAACGCGTCTTTTCCACTTCAACGGCATAGCGCAAATGCTGTATGTTCATAGCGACCTCCTTGATCCCTGCGAGGCTATTATAACGGATTTCCGCCCAAATGCAAACCGAACGCTGCTCCCCGCGCCGGAAAGGAGGATTGCATTTTGAAGCAAAAAAGGGTATGATGAAATATGAAAATCTCATTGTGAAAGGCGGCGGATCACGTTGGAACGCAACGAGAGCTTTGTAGCTGACAATTTAATCGATCTGGCGGTTCATATGGCATGGGCGCAGGTCGAAATTTTCGCGGACGATATTGAGTGTGTGCAGGTGTTGGCGGCCGGGGATGAAAGTTCCGTGCGAGATTTGCGCATTGAAACCAGCGAAAATGTGCTTACGGTGGAACAGCCGCAGTACGGCCTGACCTTAAACATTACCGACAGCCATTGGATGCAGGTATGCGTACGCGTGCCCCGGAAATGGAAGCAGAAAATCCACGTCAACACCATTGGCGGCATTCTAAACGCGCGCGGCCTCAACGGAAGCCGAATTGTGCTGGACACGGTTTCCGGCGATGTGCGGGCGTCGCGCTTTACCGCTACGGAAATCTCGCTGAAATCGATCACGGGCGATGTGCATGCCGACAACCTCACCTCGGACAGCCTGAGCGTGCGCACCGTGAGCGGAAACGTAACGCTGGACGACGTGGCGGCGAAAACCTACAAATGCACCACCGTGAACGGGGAACAGAAAGTGCGGTTCAAAGGCGTTTTTGAGCAGATGGACGTGCGCTCGGTTTCCGGCGACATTACGATGCTTACCCAGGTAAGCCGGCTGAGCGTTGCCATGCGCTCGCTCAGCGGCCGCGTTTCCACCGACGGGGTGGAGATCACCGAAGCCAAGGATGCGCCCGTTGTGCGCGTTACCGGCGTATCGGCGGATGTGAAATTGATTTGCGCTAAGGCGTAAACACGGGAGGAATTTTCCATGGGGAAGAACCAGTTCGGCGGCTACGGCGGCGGTTTTGGCGGGGGCAATATGCAACAGCTGATGCGGCAGGCCCAGAAGCTTCAGGAGCAGATGACCAAGGCGCAGGAGGATCTGGAAACGCGCGAATACACCGCGCAGGCCGGCGGCGGGATGGTCACAGTGGTGGTGAACGGTAAACGCGAATTGAAATCGATTGACATCAAGCCGGAATGTGTGGACCCGGAAGATGTGGATATGCTGCAGGATTTGATTCTCGCGGCGGTCAACGAAGCGCTGCGCAGCGGCGAACAGGCACGCGAGGCGGAAATGGGTAAGCTTTCTCCCGGCATGGGGGGCATGTTCTAACCTATGTCGAGGCAATTGGAACCCATCGCGCGGATGGTGGCGCAGCTTTCCAAGTTGCCCAGCATCGGCCAGAAAAGCGCCCAACGGCTGGCGTACCATATCATCAGCATGCCGCTGGACGATGTGCGGGAACTGGCTTCGGCCATCTATCAGGGGCGAAAAGCAATCCGCTACTGTAACGTGTGCGGTAATTACGCTACCGAGGATCAGTGTGAAATCTGCGCCGATCCGCAACGGCAGAACGGGCAAATTTGCGTGGTGCGCGATCCCCGTGATGTGGCGGCCATCGAGCGCATGCGCGATTATCAGGGCACTTACCATGTGCTGCACGGCACGCTTTCACCCATGGAGGGCGTGGGGCCGGATGATATCCGCATTCGGGAGCTGCTAACCCGGCTGGCCGACGGTCAAGTGAAGGAACTGATTTTAGCCACCAACCCGGATATTGAGGGCGAAGCGACCGCGAGCTATATCGCCCGGCTGGTCAAACCCCTCGGGGTGCTGGTAACCCGCATTGCCCACGGCGTGCCGGTGGGCAGCGATTTGGAATATGCGGATGAAATCACGCTGGCAAAGGCAATGGAAGGTCGCCGCCAAATGTAGCGGCGGCTTTTTCCGTGAGGAGGGCAACGATGTTTGAAACGATGGAACCGTGGCAGTGGATCGTTCTGGGCGCGCTGGGGCTGATTGTGCTGCTGCTTCTGTGGGTATTGGCGGCCATAACCCGCCGCAACCGCAACGAGGCGCACCACCTGCGCGATGTGCAGGACGAGCTGGAGGAAGGCTTTCATGCCCTGCAAGCGTCTCTGAACCAGCAAAGCCTGAGCCAGCGGGAAGAACAGCTTCGCACGCTGCAGGGAATCGGCGACAGCCTTGCGGGACTGATGAACCGGGGCGCCGAGCAGCAAAGCAATTTTCTGGCTGTGTGGCGGCAAAATACCTATGAGCACGACCGCACGCTGGAAAGCCAGCAAGCGAGCCTGCACCGCCTGACGGAGGACAGCCTTGGCAAGTTTGAGGGTCGGATGCAGAACGTGGACGCGACGCTCAACATGAAGCTGACGCAAAACGAAGCCCGGATGGAGCGCCTGCGCGAAACGCTTGAAAAATCGCTTGGCGAACTGCGTGTGGAAAACACGCAGAAGCTGGACGAAATGCGCCACACGGTGGATGAAAAATTACAGGATACGCTGGACCGACGGCTGGCGCAGAGTTTTTCGCAGGTGAGCGAGCGGCTGGAGCAGGTTTACCAATCGCTGGGCGAGGTGCACCGGCTGGCCGAAGGCGTGGGGGACCTGAAACGGGTGTTGGGCAACGTGAAAAAACGCGGCGTGTGGGGGGAAATCCAGCTTGGCGGATTGCTGGAGGAGGCGCTGACCAGCACGCAGTACGCGGTGAATGTTCAGGTGCGCCCACACACGGACGAACGGGTGGAATACGCGGTTTGCCTGCCCGGCAAGGACGGGGAACGCCCGGTGTATCTGCCTATCGACAGCAAATTTCCGCAGGAGGATTACACCCGGCTTGTGGAAGCGAGCGATTTGGGCGACGTGGCGCAAACGGAAGCCGCCCGTAAAGCGCTGGCCAACGCTGTGCGCGTGGAAGCGAAGCGCATCGCGGGCAAGTATGTGGAGCCGCCGTACACAACGGATTTTGCCATCATGTTTTTACCGCTGGAAAGTCTGTACGCGGAGGTGGTGCGCAACGCGGAACTGGTGGAACAGCTGCAGCGGGAGCTTCGCGTGGTGGTCGCGGGGCCGAGCACGCTGCTCGCCATGCTCAACAGCCTGCAGATGGGCTTTAAAACGCTGGCGATTGAAAAACGCTCAGCCGAGTTGTGGCGATTGTTGGGCGCGGTCAAGACGGACTTTGGCAACTTTTCGCAGGTGCTTCAAAAAACACAGGAGAAGTTGCGGCAGGCAACGGATACCATCGATACCGCCTTTGTGCGCACCCGCAGCATCGAACGGAAGCTCCGCCGCGTGGAAGCTCTGGACGAGGACGAAGCGAAAAAGCTGCTGGACGAACCCGGGGCCGTGCTGGATGATTTGGCAGATGAGCCGGACGAACCGGGCGAATAAACCGTTAAGGCAGGGGAATATCCGCCGTGGAGCATACAGCCGCGAATGGCGAAAAGCGGTCTGAAAACGTGTTTTTCTTAAGAAATTTGCAGTTGTAACAACATCGGCGCGGAGCCGCAAAACGCTTTGATTCTTACGGTTTTTGAAACCAATGTTTACGAATCGGTAAAAAATGGGCCTTGCTATTTTGTGTAAAGAATGCTTTAATTGAAACGAAATCCACGCGACAGGCTCATGCGAGGCGCTCTCCGGTTTCAATGTTGAAACAGCGGAGCGCTTCGGTATGCTTGTCCAAACCCGGGCGGCCAAACGGCACATGGTGCGCTTACAGACGGCCGTTTACCGCGGGAAAGGGCGATTTCTATGGAAATACAATGGTACCCGGGGCATATGGCAAAGGCGAAACGGTTGCTGATTCAGCAACTGACCAAGGTGAACCTTGCGGTGGAACTTTGCGACGCGCGCCTGCCGCTGTCCAGCCGGAACCCGGATCTGGATCGGATGCTTGTAAACAAACAGCGCGTGTTGTTGCTCTGCAAGGCGGATTTGGCGGAACCAGAACGCACCAAGCAGTGGCTGCATTATTTTGCCGCGCAGGGCGTAACGGCGATGGCGTACGACACAACCCCGCAAAAAACAAAACAGGCCAGAGCAATGATTGAGGCCGCCGCGAAGGAGATGCTGGAACGGGGCCTTCGGCGCGGCATTCAGAAAACCATTCGCGCCATGGTGGTGGGCGTGCCCAACGTGGGTAAAAGCACGTTTATCAACCGTCTGTACGGCGGGTCCATCACACAGGTGGGCGACCGCCCCGGGGTTACGCGCGCAAACCAGTGGGTCAAAGTGGGGCCGTATCTGGAAGTGATGGACACGCCCGGCATGCTGTGGCCAAAACTTGAAGATAAAAAGGCAGCCACAAGGCTCGCCTATATTGGCACCATCCGCGACGCGGTGTACGATCAGCAGGCGCTCTGCATCCATCTGCTGCAGGATTTGCTCGCCGTTCGCCGCCAGCCAACCTGTGAGCGTTTTAAAATTAAGAACCCGGACGTGGAAAGCATCGCCCTGCTGGACGAGGTTTGCCGCGGCAGGGGCTTTTTGCTGAAAGGCGGAGAGCTGGATTACGACCGGGCCTGCTCCGTGGTACTGGATGAATTTCGTGAGGGGAAAGTCGGGCGCATTACGCTGGAAAACCCGCCGCTATCGCCCCGGAAAACGGACGTAACGCAAAATGAACAGGAATGAGCAGAAACGGGCGGAGCGTTCCCAGCTGTTGGTAGGGTTTGACCAACGCTACCCGGCGTTTGGCACAAGCCTTGCCGGCATGGACGAAGTTGGGCGTGGCCCGCTTTTAGGCCCGGTGGTCACGGCGTGCGTCATCTTGCCGAGCGAGCCAGCCATCCTCTGGGTGGACGACAGCAAAAAGCTCTCCGCAACCCGGCGGGAGTCTGTTTACGCGCAAATTATGACCTGCGCCCTGTATGTGGGCATCGGGCAAGCCAGCGCCGAGGAAATCGACCGCGTCAACATCCTGAATGCCACCAAGCTGGCCATGCGGCGCGCCGCCAAGGACGCGCCCGCCACGCTTTGCCTGGTGGATGCCGTGCAGGGGTTGGACTTGCCTTTTCCGACCCAGCCGATGATCCATGGGGACGCGACCAGCTATTCCATCGCGGCGGCAAGCATCGTTGCCAAGGTAACGCGGGACCGCATGATGGCGGAACTTGCCCAAACCTACCCGCAATATGGGCTGGAACGCAACATGGGCTACGGAACCGCCGAGCATATCGAAGCCATCCGCCGCTTTGGACGCTGCCCGGAACATCGCTTAACGTTCATTCAAAAATGGATTGCGGAAGCAGAGTGTGATTGAGCATGAAAAAAGTTCTTTCCGGTTTGCTGGTGCTGTTGACAATGTTGAGCCTGTGGCTTGTGGCCGCCTGCGCCGAAAACAGCAATCTGCTGAACAACGGCGGGTTTGAGCAGGTGAGCGTTTCCGGCGAGCCGGACGGTTGGTATACCAGCGCGTACCGCACGCAGGAAGGGTATACCCGTTTTGAAATTACCGATGAAAAGGCGCATACCGGCCGTTACAGCGCTAAAATCACCAACGCGAACGCGAACGACGCGCGCTATGTGTATTCCCTGTCTGTGAAACCCGAAACGATGTACCGGTTTTCGGGCTATGTGCTGGTGGAGGAAATGGGGGAAGCCGGCAACGGCGCGAACCTCTCCATTGAAGATGTTTATTCCTTTTCCGAGCGGGTTTTCGACACGCAGGGCGAGTGGAAGTATATTGAATGGTACGGAGAAACGCAGCCCGGGCAAACCGATGTGCAATTGGACGCGCGCATCGGCGGCTACGGCGCGGAAAGTCAGGGAATCGCGTACTTTGACGATCTGTCCGTGGTGGAAGTGACCACCCTGCCCGCAGGCGTTACGGCTTCGCTCTGGTACAACGTCGATACGGGTAACGCGGACAGCGCTTCCGGCGACGATGCCGCGGACAGCTCCAAAACCAAGAGCACGCTGCTGTTTACGCTGCTGGCATGCGCGTTTATGGTGCTGGTGGCGCTTGGCGTGCGCGGGCTGCTGCCGGAAACGGGGTTGAAGCCGAAGCATAACCGTTTTGTCCTGTTCGCGTTCGCGGCGGGCCTGTTGGTTGCGTTTGCGATTCGGCTTTATTTGGGCGGGGCAGTTCAGGGTTATTCGGTGGATATGAACTGCTTTTCCGCCTGGAGCCTGCGAATGGCCAGCGAAGGCCCGTGGGGGTTCTATTCGCCGGATGTGTTCTGCGATTATCCGCCGGGCTATATGCTGTTGCTCTGGCCGGTAGGGCTGCTCATCCGCGCGGTTGGGTACGCCGATTCCCCCATGATCCGGCTGATTGTGAAATCCATCCCGATCCTGTGCGATATGGGCGTCGCTATCGCCCTGTTTGCCTATGCCAAAAAGCGGTTGCCCATCAAGGCCGCGGTGTTTGTCGCCCTGTTTTTTGCGCTGAACCCCGCGGTGCTGGTAAACGGCGCGGCCTGGGGTCAGGTGGATACGGTTCTGGGAATGCTGATGCTCTTTACCGCGATGGCCGCGATGGAAAACCGCTGGCGGGCGGCGCTGCCGCTGTTTGTGACCGCCGTGCTCATGAAGCCGCAGGCCCTGCTGTTCGCGCCGGTGGGCCTTATCTGGCTTGTGATGGCGCTGGTTACGGACAGGCAAAACCGCAAAGCGCAGTGGCGGCAGGTTTGGCAGGGGTTGCTGATCGCGCTGGGTTGCGCGCTTGCGCTGGTGGCGCCCTTCGCGGTAAACCAGAGCGATCCCGCATGGTTGCTGACGCTTTACCAAAAAACGCTTTCTTCCTATAACTATGCGGCGCTGAACACCGCCAACCTCATGTACCTGCTGGGTGGCAACTGGTCCCCGCTGAGCAGTGACGGAAGCGTGCAAATCGTTACGCTCTCCTGGTGGGTGCCTGCGGTTACCGGAACGCTGCTGATGGTCTTTGGCTTCTTTGCCGCCAAACTGCAACAGGGCGTCGGAGCGGTGAAAACCCGTCTGCGCGGCCTGCGCGCTCCGGAAACGGCGGACGAAGGCGCGACCAGCGATCGGAGGCGGTTGCCGCTCGGTCTGCTTTGCCTGCTCTTTGGGGTGGGGTTTGCGGTCTCAGCCGCGTTTCCCTGCACGTTTATCAGCTACGGCACCTGCTGGATGGTTTTCGCGTATCTGTTTGCGCTTGTGGGCATGATTGCGGACCGCCGCGCGGATGCTTTGCCGTTTTACCTTGCGCTGATGCTGATCGGCGTATATGTTACGGGGGTTAAAATCCACGAGCGGTACCTTTTCGCGGCTTTGGCGCTGCTGCCGCTGGCCTACATCCGCACGCGCGACAGGCGACTTTTGTGGCTGTGCGCAGGCTTTTCCGTTACCACGTTTTTAAACACCGCCATTGTTTTGGATAACTCGATCCTTTTCGGCGCTTCGATGGGGCACCTGAACAGCGATACGTTGGCGCTGAATGATACCCTGTGCATCATCAACCTTTTCCTGTACATTGCGGCCGGCTGGATAGCCGTAACCGGGCTTAAACCTTCCGAAAACCTGAGCACGGAAACGCGGAAAACGGCCTGGACCAACGCCTGCTACCGGGACGCGCTGCTTGAACCCCGGGACGCTCGGCTGCACCTGACGCTCAAAGATTACGCCATCATCGGCATTACGATGGCTTTGTACGCCTGCCTCACCTTTACCAACCTTGGCAGCACCAAGGCGCCGCAAACCGCGTGGGTAGCCACCAGCGAAAGCGAGCAGGTTGTGCTGAAATTGGATCGGGAGCAAACGTTCAAAACGCTGTACTACGCGGGGGTCAGTTATAATAACTTCTCCATTTCCGTCAGTTCCGACGGGGTCAACTGGTCGGACGCTTATCCCTGTGAAATGCGCGAGGGCCTCTGCTACCGTTGGAATTATGCTATTACCAGCGTGGATCAGGGTGAGGGCAGCGTCAAATTCAACGATAACAACCCGGATAACATCCTGTGGCTGACCGGGCGTTACCTGCGCATCAACGCGGAATCCGCGGGCCTGAACCTGTGGGAAGTGATTCTGCGGGATCAAAACGGCAATCAGATTCCCGTAACCCTTACGGAGCACACCGGCGCCAAGAATGTGCTGGAAACCGGGAAACCGGCGGAAAACCTGATTGACGAGCAGGATACCCTCCAAGGGGAACCGAGCTGGTTTAACGGCACCTATTTTGATGAAATCTACCATGCGCGCACGGCCTACGAGCACCTGCACGGCCTGGTGCCCTACGAAACTACGCATCCGCCGCTGGGTAAGCTGATGATGTCGGTCGGCATTGCCCTCTTTGGCATGACGCCCTTTGGCTGGCGTTTTATGGGCGCGCTGATCGGCGTGCTGATGCTGCCCGCGCTGTACCTGCTCGCCAAGCAGCTGACCAAGCGCCGCGATCTGGCAACGTTTGCGATGCTGCTGTTCGCGTTTGACCTGATGCACTTTACCCAAACCCGCATCGCAACCATTGACAGTTTCCCGGTGTTCTTTATCATCCTGTCCACGTTGTGCATGGTGCGCTATCTGCAAACAGATGTTTATGCCGTGCCCGGCAACCTGATACCGGGGGCCAAGGCGCGGGTGCTCAACAAAGCCTTCCTGCGCACGCTGATCCCGCTGGCGCTATGCGGCCTGTTTATGGGCCTTTCCATCGCCAGCAAATGGATCGGCCTATACTCGGCGGTGGGCCTCGCGGTCATGTTCCTGATCTCCATTTACCGGCAGTTCCGCACCGGGCTGGTCGCGTTTGACGTGGATTGCCCGGAAACCATGCCGGAGGCGCAACGCCTGCGCGTGGGGCAGGCCAGGGATTTCACCATTCGCAGAATCCTGATTACCTGCGCGTTCTGTCTGCTGTTTTTTATTGCGGTGCCTGCGCTGATCTACTATCTCAGCTACATTCCCTACCTGTCGCCCAGCGGGCCTGTCACGGTGGAACGCATTATCAAGGCGCAGATCGGCATGTACAACTACCAAAGCACGCCCGGTTTGGGTATGGACCACCCCTTCAACTCCCCGTGGTGGCAGTGGCCGCTGATTCTCAAGCCCATGTGGTTCTGTCAGGATAAATTTGAGCCGGAGGGCTTTGCCAGCACCATCATGTGCATGGGCAACCCGCTGATCTTCTACGTGGGCGCGGTTTGCATGGTTGCGCTGTTCGGGCTGGTGCTGCACAAATACGTGCGCCTGAAAAACGGCCTGCAATTGCGACAGGGCAATGGCGACCTGACCCCGGCGCTGATTGTGCTTGGTTTCCTGACCCAATACCTGCCGTGGGTGCTAGTGCCGCGCTCCATGTACATGTACCACTACTTTGCCAGCGTACCTTTCATTATTCTGGCAACCACATACATCTTCAGCCGGATTCGCCGGCCAAAACTGCTGCGCGCGGTGCTGATTGCCTACGTGGCGCTGGCGGCGATCTTCTTTGCGATGTTCTACCCCTACGCCTCGGGTATCCTGACCCCCACCTGGTGGCTGGATTGGCTCAAGTGGTTCCCCAAGCTTTACTACTGAGAATCTGCCTGAAATGAGGGATCCGTGATGCTGGCCAGAACCCTTTCCGGTGGGTTGGAAGGCATTAAAGGCTTTCTGGTGGATGTGGAAGCCTGTATCAGCAACGGTATGATTGGGTTTGACATTGTGGGTCTCCCCAGCATCGCTGTGAAGGAAAGCCGGGACCGCATCCGCGCGGCCATCACCAACAGCGGCTATCCTTGGCCCATGAAAAAGCTGACGGTCAACCTTGCCCCCGCCGATGTGCGCAAGGAAGGCACCAGTCTGGAACTGGCCATCGCCGTCGCGCTGCTGGCCGCGCAAAAGCCGGATTTGTACCCCACGCTTAACCGTACGCTTTTATTGGGGGAGTTGACGCTTCACGGCGAGCTGATGCCGATTCGCGGCGTGCTCTCCATGGTGTTGGCAGCCCGGGAAAGCGGAATCCGCGAGGTGGTGCTGCCGGAGGGAAACGCCCGGGAGGCGCAGTGCCTCGGGGATATCGGCATCCACCCGGCGGGCACTTTGCAACAGGCCATTGAACACCTGACCGGTCGGCAGCCGATCCCACAGCAGGAGCAAATCCCTTACGAGCGGCTCTTGGAAGAACAACCGCTGGAACATGACCTGAAATATGTGAAGGGCCAAAAAATTGCGCGAAAGGCGCTGGAGGTGGCAGCCGCAGGCGGCCACAACCTGTTGATGGTCGGGGTTCCCGGAAGCGGCAAAACCATGCTGGCCCGCTGCCTGCCGGGCATCTTGCCGCCGCTTTCCTATGAGGAGGCGCTGGAAACCACCTGTATCCATTCGGCTTCCGGCGAGCTGGCGCGGGAAGCGGGCCTGATGACGCAGCGCCCGTACCGTTCGCCCCACCACAACGTGTCGCTGCCCGCGATGATCGGCGGCGGCACAAAGGCGAAACCCGGCGAGGTTTCACTGGCGCACAACGGCGTGCTGTTTTTGGACGAGCTGCCTGAATATCAGCGGCAAACGCTGGAAGCCCTCCGGCAGCCGCTGGAGGACGGGTATGTGAACGTGACCCGCGTCAATGGTCAGGCGCGCTACCAAAGCCGCTGCATGCTGGTCGCGGGGATGAACCCCTGCCCCTGCGGCAATCATGGCAGTAAAATCAAGCCTTGCCGATGCAAACCATTCGAAATCCAGCGTTATCTGGCGCGAATCAGCGGGCCGCTGCTGGACCGCATCGATATGCAGGTGGAAATGGACGCGGTGTCCATTGATGAAATTGAAAACAGCGAACCGCAGGAGGATTCCCATACGGTGCAACAGCGCGTGCTCGCGGCTCGTATGCGGCAGTTGGAGCGCTACCGCGAGGAGAATTACTTCTGCAACGCCAATCTGCCGCAGGAGGGCATTGAAAAATACTGCAGCATGTCGCCGGAGGCGAGCGCCCTGCTGAAACGGGCGGTGGAGCAGTTCCACATCAGCATGCGCGCTTACGGCCGCATTCGCAAGGTGGCGCGAACGCTGGCCGATCTGGCGCAGCACGGCGATTTGGAATTGCAGGATGTGGCGCAGGCGATCCAGTTGCGTAACCTTGACGGCCAGTATTGGAGGTAACCATGGGTTATACGGAGGAGCAACGGCGGTTGCTATGGCTTTCCGCCGCGGAGATCACGGCGGATAAAGTGCGGCGGCTGCTGGCGGAGCGGGGGAGCGCCCAGACTTTGTGGGAGGATTTCGCGCACGGGGAGGCGCTGTCGGGCAATGCCGAGGCAAACCGCATCCTGAACCGCTATCATAGCGAAATCGCCATGGATGCCCTGCTGGAACGGATGGAAAAGCTGGGGGTGACTCCGCTGTTTACGGATGACGGAGCCTATCCGCCTTTACTCGGCTGTATTGACGATCCGCCGTATGTGTTATATGGTATGGGGGACGTCACCGCGCTCAGCCGCCCTTCGGTGGCGGTGGTCGGTACGCGCTACCCAAGCGCATACGGCCGCAATATGGCGCGTTCCATCGCCTACGGGCTGTGCGAGGCGGGCGTTTGTGTGGTAAGCGGCATGGCCAGAGGAATTGACGGCAACGCCCACGAAGGCGCGATGGACGCGAAAGGCCAAACGGTCGCCGTGCTGGGCAGCGGGGTAAACGTGCCCTATCCGCTGGATAACATCGGCTTATACCGTAAAATCATCGCGGGCGCCGGAGCGGTCATCAGCGAATACCCGTTGGACGCGGCTCCGCAGACGTATCATTTTCCGCACCGGAACCGGGTCATCAGCGGACTGTCCCATGCGGTGGTGTTTGTGGAAGGTCGCGTGAAAAGCGGCGGGATGATTACCGTTTCCACCGCCCTGCAACAGGGTCGGGACGTTTTTGCCGTTCCGGGCTGCGTGGGGCAGGCGGGCGCCGAAGGCCCGCATACCATTATCCGGGAAGGCGCGATTTTAGCCACTTCGGCCGCCGATATCCTTGAGGATTTGGGGCTTAGCAGCGCGAAAAACACGGCCGAGAGCCAGCCGCCGCAGCCGCCTGAAGGGGACAACCCAACGCAGAAGGCCATTTTGAAAGCTTTGCTCAGGGAGCCGATGGGCATGGACGCGCTTTGCGCCCAAACCGGAATTGCCGCCGACGCGCTGATGGCGGAACTGAGCGTCATGGAAATCATGGGGCAAACCCGACGGGACAGCGGCAATATTTTTGCCCTTGCGATTCGCGCAACCCGAACAGAGTAGGAGGAAAGTCAATGGCAACAACAAACAACAGCACAAAGCTGGTCATTGTGGAATCACCCGCGAAGGCCAAGACCATCGAAAAGTTTTTAGGCAAGGGGTACAAGGTGGAGGCTTCGCAGGGCCATGTGCGCGATTTGCCCAAGTCCCAGTTAGGGGTGGATACCGAGCATAATTTTGCGATGAAGTATATCACCATCCGCGGGCGCGGTTCTATCCTTGCCAAAATTAAAAAGGATGCGAAGGCCGCTTCGAAAGTGTACCTCGCGACAGACCCTGACCGCGAAGGCGAAGCCATTTCCTGGCATCTGGCGCAAACGCTCGACATTGACCCGACCAAGCCCTGCCGCATCGAATTTCACGAAATTACCAAGAAAGCCGTCAAGGACGCGATTGAGCATGTTCGCGCTGTGGATATGGACCGGGTGGATGCTCAACAGGCGCGCCGCGCGCTGGACCGGCTGGTGGGCTACAAGATCAGCCCTCTGCTTTGGGCTAAGGTCAAAAAGGGCCTCTCGGCTGGCCGCGTACAGAGCGTTGCCACAAAGCTGGTGGTGCAGCGGGAGCAGGAAATTGAAGATTTTATCCCGGAGGAATACTGGGATGTGCTGATTGATTCCGCCGCCAAAAATACCAAAGGGAAAAGAATTACCTTTCAGGGAAAGCTGTTTGCTTTGGATGGGCAAAAGGCGGTCATCCGCACCGAGGCGGAAGCTGCGGAAGCCAAACGCCGCATTTTAGCCAGCACCTTCACCGTTAACGGCGTAAAGCATGCCGAGAAGCTGAAACGCGCTCAACCGCCGTTTACCACCTCCAGCCTGCAACAGGAAGCCAGCCGGAAACTCAACTATTCCACCGCCAAAACCATGCAGGTGGTTCAACAGCTCTACGAAGGCGTAGACATTGGCAAAGGTACGGCGGGTCTGGTGACCTACATCCGCACTGACAGCGTGCGCGTAAGCGCCGAGGCGGTGGAGGCGGTGATGCAGCAAATCAGGACGGCTTACGGCCCCAACTATTGCCCGGCCAAACCGAACGAATACAAGGGCCGTAAAAATGCTCAGGACGCGCATGAGGCGATCCGGCCCACCGACGTTTCGCTCACGCCGGATTCCATCAAGGCGCACCTGACCAGAGAACAGTACAGCCTGTACAAGCTGATTTTTACCCGTTTTATGGCCAGTCAGATGAAACCCGCCGTGTTTGAAACGGTCACATTGGATATTCAGGGCCGTCAAAAGCCGGAAACCGCCGCCGCGAAAAACAGCGACGATCGGGCGGGCGTGGCGGAACTGCGTTATTATGGCGAACACATGACGTTTCCCGGCTACCGCGCCGTGTACATTGAAAGCGAGGACGACGAGCCGGAAGCGCCTGAAACGGCCATGCCGGAGTTGAAGGAAGGCGACGCGGTCGAGATTGTCGGCGTGGAAACCAACCAACACTTTACCCAACCGCCCGCGCGGTTTACCGAAGCCTCGCTGGTGAAAACTCTGGAAGAAAAAGGAATCGGCCGCCCGAGCACCTACGCGCCCACCATTACGACCATCATCAGCCGCGGGTATGTTTCCCGCGAAAAAAAGCGGCTGTATCCCACCGAGCTTGGTCGCATGGTCACGGCTATGATGCTCCAGTACTTTTCCCCTATTGTGGATACGGAGTTTACCGCCTCGCTGGAAGATAAGCTGGACGCCGTAGAGGACGGGCAGGTGGAATGGCGCTCCATTTTGCAGGAGTTCTATCCGCCGTTTGAAAAAATGCTGACCGTCGCGGAGGATCAGATTGAGAAAATCGAGGTGAAGGACGAGGTCAGCGATGTGCCCTGCGATAAGTGCGGCGCGATGATGGTTTACAAGATGGGCCGTTTTGGGAAGTTTTTGGCATGCCCGAATTTTCCGACCTGCCGAAACGCCAAGCCTATTTTACACTACATTGACGCGCCCTGTCCCAAGTGCGGCGCGCGGTTAATGGAAAAAAACAGCAAAAAGAACCGTAAGTTTTATGGCTGCGAAAAATATCCGGACTGCGATTTTGTCAGCTGGGAAATGCCGGTGAAGGAAAAATGTCCGCAATGCGGCAGCTATATGGTTGAAAAGCGCACGAAGAAGGGCGAGCGCGTACACCTTTGCGCCAATGAGACCTGCCGCTACAAAGAAACCATCCGGGATAACGAGGAGAACGAGGAGATCGACGAATGAGAGCTACGGTCATCGGCGGAGGGCTGGCCGGCTGCGAGGCCGCATGGCAGTTGGCTAAGCGTGGCGTCGAGGTTACCCTGTACGAGATGAAGCCAGCGCGCAAAACGCCCGCGCAAACGCTGGATACGATGGCGGAACTGGTTTGCAGCAACAGCCTGAGATCCGATCGGCTCACTAACGCCGTTGGGCTGCTCAAGGAAGAAATGCGTCGGCTGGATTCCGTGATTTTGCGAATCGCGGACGCGACCCGCGTGCCAGCCGGCGGCGCGCTCGCGGTGGACCGGGAAAGCTTCTCCAAGGAAGTGGACCGCGCCATTCGGGAACAACCGCTGATTACCGTCGTGCAAGCGGAAGTGACGGAGGTGCCGGAGGGGGACACGGTCATCGCCACCGGTCCCCTCACCAGCGACGCGCTCAGTGAAGCCATCCAGCGCATCGAAGGGTTTTCGACCCTGCATTTTTATGACGCCGCCGCTCCCATTGTCACATCCGACTCGCTGAACCGGGATCGGGTGTTTGAAATGTCCCGCTACGAGCGCGGATCGGATTACCTGAACTGCCCCATGGACGAAACGGAATACATGGCCTTTGTGCATGCGCTTCAAACGGCTGAAACGGTGCCCGTGAAGGGCTTTGAGGAAAAATCGGTTTTTGAGGGCTGCATGCCGATTGAAAGCATGGCCAAGCGCGGCGATCTCGCCATCGCGTATGGGCCGCTCAAACCTGTGGGCCTGTCGGACCCGCGCACGGGCAAAATGCCGTTTGCCGTTGTGCAGCTCCGGCGCGACAATTTCAGCGGATCGTTGTATAATATAGTCGGTTTTCAAACGCGGCTCACATTTCCGGAGCAGCGCAGGGTTTTTGCCATGATCCCCGGACTTGAAAACGCGGAGTTTGCTCGCTACGGCGTCATGCACCGCAACACATTTATCAACAGTCCCGGTTTTTTGGATGAAACATTCCGTGTGATTAGGCGGCCCAACCTCTATTTTGCCGGGCAAATGACGGGGGTGGAAGGGTACATGGAAAGCGCGGCCAGCGGGCTTTTGGCGGGGCTGAGCATGGCGTACCGGTTGCAGGGGCAGGAACCGCCCCATTTTTCCGGCAAAACGGCCGTCGGCGCGATGGGCCGCTACGTGGCGGCTATCAACCGGCATTTTCAGCCAATGAACTGCGCGTTCGGCCTGCTGGACGGTTACGATTACTCGCCCGGGCAAAAGAAAATCCGAAACAAAGTGGAACGCTACGAGCGGATTTCGGAACGCGCTTTGGCGGAAATCGACGCCATCGCGCGACAAATGGAACAGGAAACCGTGCGGCTTGCCTGAAAATGCGCTATACTCGCACGGACGGAGGTAATGTATGAAGAAATTTCTGGCGGGAATCCTGACTTTGGCTCTTTTGTTGGGTTGCATTCCCGGCGCGTCGCTGGCGGCCAGCAAGCAGATGAACGACGACGTGCCCGTGTGGGATGAAACCACCGTGAAGCAGTATGCCGCGGATTTTATTGCAGGCAACTCCTTTGAGCGGCTTTTTGGGTATTATGATTTGCAAATCAGGCGCTATATGCCCATAGATACGTTCACCGGGATGCTGACCGAAATCGAATGGATGACGGGTGACTTTGTCGCGTTCGGCCAGTATGCTACCTATGAGGAACCGGAGCTGAAAACCAAGACGCATGTGCTGCACCTTTGCATGCAAAAACAGGATTTGGACCTGTATTTTACCCATAAAAACAAAGAGGACGACTGGGAAGTGATGGCGGTGGAGTTTGTCCCCTCCGCCAAACAGGACGTGCCGGTGAATGCGGACAGCACCGTGGCCGGTAGCGACACCGCCGCGCAGACCAACTACACGGAAACCGCCGTGAAGGTTGGCGCGGATCCGTATACGCTGGACGGGATTCTGACGCTGCCCGCCGGGGCCAGCGCGGTTAACAAGGTGCCGGGCGTTGTGCTGGTGCAAGGCTCCGGCCCCAGCGACATGGACGAAACCATCGGCCAAACCAAGCTATTTGCCGATATCGCCGCAGCGTTTGCGCAAAAAGGCATCGCAACCCTGCGTTATAACAAGCGCACCTACACGTATGGCAGCGCGATGACTGCCGAGCAGATCGCCAACCTGACCGTGGAGGAAGAAACCATACAGGACGCCATTTCCGCCGGGCAGTTGCTGAAAGCCAACGAGTGCATTGAGCCAACCGAAGTGGTTTTGCTGGGGCACAGCATGGGGGCCATGCTCGCGCCACGCATCGCATCTGAATCCGTAGGCGTTTTTACGGCGATGATTTTGATTGCCGGCTCGCCCAAAAGCTTGCTGGACGTCATGATCTCTCAAAATCAGGATGCGCTCGCCGCGTTGGAAGGCGACGCGCTGGCAACCGCGCAGGCGCAGGAGGATGAGTTTGAGCAGCAGGTTGCCGCGCTTACCGCCATGAAAACCGCCGATGAAGCCAAGGCAGTCACCATCGCGGGGGTCAACGGTTATTACTTCTGGGAAATGATGCAGACGGACGTTTGCAAACTGATTAAAAAACTGAAGCTGCCAACCTATATCGTGCAAGGCAACGAGGATTTTCAGATTTCGCTGGAAGATGGCATCGAAGCCTATGAGGATGGTTTGGAAACCAAGGCGGAGTTTGTGGATTACAAAATTTACCGCAAGCTGAACCATCTGCTGATGCTCTTTGCCGGCCCCAGCGAAGCCAAGGGCACCGTGGAGGAGTATAACACGCCCGCCGCTTTGGACAAACAGGCGGGGCGGGATTTGGCCGATTGGGTGCTGAACCTGAACCAGACGGATAACGAGGAGTGAACGAATTATATGGAAATGCGGGGTACAACCATCTGCGCGGTGCGGCGCGGCAATCAGGTGGCGATCGCCGGAGACGGTCAGGTGACCATGGGGGAATCGACCGTGTTCAAATCCTCCGCGCGCAAAGTTCGCAGGCTGTTTGACGGTAAGGTGATTACCGGGTTTGCGGGTTCTGTAGCCGACGCTTTCGCCCTTTGCGAGCGTTTTGAGGAAAAACTGACCCAGTGCGGCGGCAATTTGGAGCGCGCCGCCGTCAGCCTTGCGCAGGAATGGCGCGGGGATACCGTGATGCGCAAACTGGAATCGATGCTAATTGTCGCGGACCGTGAGGCGATGCTGATCCTGAGCGGCAACGGCGAGGTGATCGACCCGGACGACGGCGTGGCCGCGATTGGTTCCGGCGGCAATTTTGCGCTGGCGGCCGCGCGCGCGCTGGTGCAGAACACGGAGCTTTCCGCGGAGGATATCGCCGTGAAAGCGCTAAAAATCGCTTCCTCCATCTGCGTGTATACCAACGATCACATTTCTGTGGAAACAATTGGAGGATAATGGCATGAAGGAACTGACGCCAAGAGAGATCATGCGCGAGCTGGACCGTTACATTATCGGCCAGGAAGAAGCCAAGCGTTCGGTCGCCATCGCGCTTCGGAACCGTTACCGCCGCGCGCAACTGCCGGAAGAACTCCGCAATGAAATCAGCCCTAAAAATATCCTGATGATCGGCCCGACCGGCGTAGGGAAAACGGAAATTGCCCGCCGGCTTGCAAAGCTCGTGGACGCCCCGTTTATTAAGGTGGAAGCCACCAAGTTCACCGAGGTGGGCTATGTGGGGCGCGATGTGGAAAGCATCATCCGCGACCTCATGGAAAACGCTGTGCGGATGGTGCGCGCCGAATATGAAAAAAAGGTGGAAGTACGCGCGTCCGTGCTGGCGGAGGATAGGCTTGTGACCTTGCTGGTCAATCCGCCCAAAAAGAACAGCGGCAATCCGTTTGAGTTTTTGTTAAGCGGTAAAAAAGAGCCGGAAGTGCCAGCGGAAGACCAGCAAAAACTGGCGGGCAAACGGGAGGAAATCCGCGCGCAGTTAAAAAGCGGCGCGTTGGAGGACCGTGAAATTGAAATCGAAGTGGAAGAAAGCACGCCCCAGCTGGAAGTGGGCGGCAGCAGCATCAACATCGGCGATATGATGGGCGGCATGATGCCCAAAAAAACTAAAATTCGCCGTGTGAAAGTGAAAGACGCACGCAAAATTTTGCTGGAGGAAGAATCCGGCAAGCTGATCGACGAGGACGACGTGCATGAGGAAGCCATCCGCAGGGCGGAGCAGCACGGCATCGTGTTTATTGATGAAATCGACAAGGTTGCGGGCCGTTCCTCAGGGGGCCATGGCCCGGATGTGAGCCGCGAAGGGGTTCAGCGCGATATTTTGCCCATTGTGGAAGGCTCCACGGTGAACACCAAGTACGGCGCGGTGCGCACCGACTTTATGCTGTTTATCGCAGCGGGCGCATTCCATGTGGCTAAAGTGACCGACCTGATCCCGGAGCTTCAGGGGCGGTTCCCGGTGCGCGTGACGCTGAAAAGCCTGACGCAGGAAGATTTTAAGGCGATCCTGACACAGCCTGAAAACGCGCTTACCCTGCAATATGAAGCGTTGCTCGCCGTGGACAAGGTATTTCTGTCCTTTGAGGATTCCGCGATTGACGCCATCGCGCGGGCCGCGTTTGTGATGAACGAAACGCGTGAGGATATCGGCGCG
This sequence comes from Candidatus Limiplasma sp., assembly GCA_035353615.1. Classification (GTDB taxonomy): domain Bacteria; phylum Bacillota; class Clostridia; order Christensenellales; family Aristaeellaceae; genus CAXXOK01. The sequence continues at coordinate 53,845 of DAOPZY010000005.1, read as the reverse complement.
CGCCGGCTGTTTTCCGTGTTTGAAAAACTGTTGGAGGATATCTCCTTTAACGCGGGCGGCGACGAAATGCCCAACGTGTACCTGAACATCAGCGAAGATTACGTGATTGAGCACCTTGGCAAGGATGACGCGAATTTTGACAACCGTCGTTACATTCTCTGAGATGGGCGCGGTATGCTCAAACCTTTGAACCGGTTGGGCTGAGGCGCGCATCTTTACTGTCCAAGGAAACGATACGCTGGCGATACAGGGATGAAATATTCCACGCTCGGCCCTGCGCTTATTCCGTGCGCAAATGCCCTGATTACGGAAAGGTTCACCTCGACGTCAACAGTACGCGTACAAACGCGACCGCGCCTGATCCGGGAAGGTAGCAATCCAGCCCCTGCTTAAAATCCCGAACCATTCCATGCCGCCGGCGATAAAAGTATTGCTTTTTCGCCGGCGGCATTGTATAATCAACAAGCCGTGTGTATAATGATGGCTGAGTCCCGTGCGATTTCAACGCGTGAACCCTGTCAGGACCGGAAGGTAGCAGCAGTAAGCGCTCTTTGGGATGTGCTGCGGGGTCGCTCGGTTTGAATACGCACGGTTTTTCAAAATCATCGCTAAGTGCCGGTTTCTGCGCAATGGATACCGGGGCGGGCAGCTTTGCCAAGAAGAATCTCGACCGCCGGATGCAGCCGCGAGCAACGCGAACGGCTGTCCGGGAACCTCCGGAACAGCCTCGCGCAATAACCGGTTCAATAAATGGTAGGGGGAGATCCGCTTGAATTATACCCATGTCATGACGTCCGACCCTGAGTTGTTTGCAACCATCCAAGCCGAAGTGGAACGCCAGCGCGCCCATATTGAGCTGATCGCATCGGAAAACTTTGTCAGCCCCGCTGTTTTGGAAGCGATGGGTTCACCCCTGACCAATAAATACGCGGAGGGTTACCCCGCCCACCGTTATTACGGCGGCTGCCAATGTGTGGATGTTGCGGAAAACCTTGCCCGTGACCGCGCAAAGCAGATTTTTGGCGCGGAGTATGCGAATGTTCAGCCCCACAGCGGCGCGCAGGCGAACACCGCCGTTTATTTTGCTATGCTGGAGCCGGGCGATACGGTTTTGGGCATGAGCCTTTCCCACGGCGGCCACCTGACCCACGGCAGCAAGGTCAACATCAGCGGTAAATACTTCAATTTTGTATCCTACGGCGTGGATGAAAGCACCGGCCGCATCGATTACGACGAAGTGCTTCGGCTGGCGAAGGAGCACAAACCAAAAATGATCGTGGCGGGCGCTTCCGCCTATCCGCGTTCGCTTGATTTTCAGCGCTTCCGTGCCATCGCGGATGAGACCGATAGCCTTTTGATGGTAGATATGGCGCACATCGCGGGCCTCGTGGCCGCCGGGCTGCACCAGAACCCGGTTCCTTACGCGGATTTTGTGACCACCACCACCCATAAAACCCTGCGCGGGCCGCGCGGCGGCATGATCCTTTGCCGTGAAAAATACGGGAAGGCGATTGACAAAGCCATTTTCCCGGGCACACAGGGCGGGCCGCTGATGCACGTAATCGCCGCGAAAGCCGTATGCTTCCACGAGGCGCTTCAACCGGAATTTAAGGCGTATCAGCGCCAGATCATCGCCAATGCCAAGGCTCTGGAAAACGCGTTCAGGCAAAACGATATTCTGATGGTATCCGGCGGCACGGATAACCACCTGATGCTTTTGGACCTGACCAACACAGAGCGCACCGGCAAAGAAATGGAAGAAACGCTCGGGCTTTGCAACATTACCGTCAACAAAAACACCATTCCCGGCGAAAAGCGCAGCCCCACCGTGGCCAGCGGCATCCGCGTGGGCACGCCGGCCGTGACCACCCGGGGCATGCTGGAAAGCGATATGGTGGCGATCGCGGGCTTTATCAAGCGGATGGTGGACGGCGGCGAAAGCGCGGCCGCGTCCGTAAAGGCGGATGTGCAAACCATGATGAGGCATTTCCCGCTATACGAAGGCTTCCCGAATGACTGACGGCACCTATGAAAAAGGATTGACAGGCGAACGCAGGGCAATCCGCTACTTACAGAATCGGGGAATGGTATTGCTGGAGCAGCGATACCGTTCCCCTTTTGGCGAAATCGACCTTGTGATGCGTGATGGCGAAACGCTAGTATTTGTGGAAGTGAAGGCGCGGAACACCGGGCGGGAAGGCAGCGGGCTGCTTTCCGTGGGCGCGCGCAAGCAGGCAAAGATCGTCCTTACGGCGAGGCACTATCTTTCTACCCATGACTGCCCCTGCGCCGTCCGCTTTGACGTATTGGAACTCACAACCGACGGCGTTTTGCATGTGGCAAATGCGTTTGAGGGCAGCGAGTACTGAACCGGAAGTTAAGCCTGAAAAAAGGCACATCTAATCGTGATGACACGATTACTGCGCGGCAGGATTCAGAGTGTCAAACCCCCGCCGTGGCGGAAAGGGATCCAGGGCAAACACCTGTGGAGAGGAGCGGCGTTGTCTTTTGCCCGTCTGCGGGTTAACGCCTCGGCCATTCAACGCAAGCGTCGCGTGCGCTTCTGGGAACTGTGCGACGCAACAGATGAACGCCGCTGCTTTTGAGCAGTCTGAGCCAGACGGGCGATGAGGCGAGCGGATAAACCGAATATGCACTTCTTCGATAACCGGGGTCATGCCGCGCCTGATAAGCGCGGCATGACCCCAGTTTTTAAAAACGCTCACCGGTTCGTTGCGCCGCTCGCCCCACCGCCCTGCGGGAGGTTCGTTCGCTGTTATTCAAATGCTGCGGCAACAGGCTTTGACATCCCATCCCAAACCCCGGCGGGTTTCACCCTTGAAAAGTGGCAAGGGATGAAATCGCCTGACGCATCTTTGAACCTGTTCTGTTCTACTGCACCGGATCATACGTATAGCGCGCGATCAGCCACGGTTTGCTGGAATACATACCATACGCGTCGGCATACAGGCGGTAGGATTGGCCCTCGTTCCACTGCGTTTGCGTGGAGTTTTCGATATACACGGTAACCGTGCCGTTATCCGTGGTGCATTCCATGAACGCCCGCTGCGGTTTGGTGGTTTCGATGGACAGGATTTTCCCGACGCACACGTAAATCTGGCTGTTGTTTTTACGCAGGTCAATATTATCCATCAGATCGTTGTATTGGGTAACAATGTCCCATGCCTTGCGGCTGTACACATCGATGGAGGGCACGTAATACACCGTATATTCGACCCGCGTTTGCTTTTTACCCGGATAATCGGCGGTGATGATGATCGTGTTATCGCCGATTTTGTCAAACAGCGCCTTGAACGTGAAGGAACCGTCTGTATCCGTGTTGGTGATATCCAAATCGCTGTGGGGGGAAAGCACATTGACGACCGCCCCAGGTATTGTGGTTGCGCGCACAGTCATGACGTTATCGCTGCTTCGGCTGTAAATATCGGAAGAAAGGTCAAGCGGGATATCCTGCTTTTCGCGGTACAGGGTTACGGTCAGCGAGTTTTCCCGGCAATACTGGCTTCGCACCTTAATGTTAAACACATTTTCCCCAATGGGTTGCACGGTGGCGTTGTAGCTCACCTTGCCGCCTTCGGTGTTCACCAGATCGGAATAGTTTTCGCCGTTTACGGTAATGGTGCTGCCTTCGCTCACATAAAACACGATGGTATACATCGCCGTGCTGACCACTTTATAGGGGTTGTCCGGCGTAACCAGCTCAATGGGGGAAAGCGGTATATCAATATCGTAGGTGATTGTGTCCAGCGGCTGTTGCTTGCCCGTTTCCGTAATCAGGTACGGGGTCAGCGTCACGGTCATGGAATCCTGAAGAAAATTCTCATAATCGTCATACCAGATGTGGTCAAGCACATCAAACGTTGCAACGCCGCCCGTTACAATCGCAGATGTGCGAAGCTCTCGGATGGAAATCCGCTGCCCGTCCACCCCGGGGATGGTGATGGTGTGGGCGGCTAAATCGTTACGGATGGTCGGGGTGATGGTTACTTTGGCTTGATTGGCGTTATGGCTGGAATTGACCATCGGGATCAGCACCGCCACGACCAGCCACGTGCTCACCAGCACCGAGCAGATAATCAGCAATGCCAGCATGACGCTGCGTACCCCTACACGCCGTGGGGACCACGCCTTGGTGGAACGCATGCTCAGGCCGTTTTCATACTCGTCGGTGCGCTGATATTCCGGAATGTATTCGCTGGTGTCGTGATAACCGTCGTACACGGGATGTTCCTCATTCTGATCGTCCAGCGCGAGGATGCGTTGCGTGCCGCCGTAGGCGTACGGCCCCTGAGCGCTTCGCTCGCGGGTGCGCTGCACATGCTGGCGGTTGCCGCGGTAGGCAGAGGTGTAAACCGGGTGCGCGTTGGGCGACACCTGATCGCTGTTTTCCACCATTTCCGGGTCCACCGGTCGGAGCGTCGCTTCAGGGTTGTCCGCCATGGAGGAAAAGAACGTGCCCCGGTTGCTGGTGGTGCGTACGGAGCGGCCGGAAGGCGCATAGCCCCGTTCGGCCGTTTCGGCCCGTAGCTGTTGCTGCCGCCGTTCGCCAACCTGTTTGCGCTTGCCCAGATCGACCATCTCGCTGGCCAGGGCGTCACGGTAGTCCCGCGTGTTTTCCGCAATACCGCTGTCGTCCACCCAAACGTAGGTTTTCGGATCATCTTTGAGTTGGCTCTGCCAATCGGGAGAGGATGCGGAAAAAAAGCCGTCATTAGGCTCCAGAGGTGTGCCGCAGTATTGGCAATGGGGCATGGCCGATGGGTTCCAACGGCCGCATTTTCTGCATTTCAAGGCGTTCGCCTCCTTCCCTCAAAAAATAATACTTCTGCACGCTGCCCGGTTTTCCCTGCTAAACTGCCCTGCGGAACAACGCCGCGCTCGGTCTGTCAAAAAGGTGGATCAGGAAACTTCATCCCTTGTCAGGTTCCAAGGCTGAAACCCTTGACGGGCTTTCGGGTAGAACCCCAAAGCCTGATTTCGCTGCGTTTGAATGAAAGTGAGCGTACATTCCGCAGCGCTGTGAGGCGAGCGGCGGTAGCCAACCGTCTGAGTTTTTGAAAGGCTACGCGCGGCCAAAACGCCATGTCATCCCGTGACCTACTGCCATGGAACGCGAACTGTCATTCGCGGCAAACGGCGAGCGTCTGGCCGCAAGGCTCGGCGGGCTACATATCCTCGCTGGATTCTTCCACAAGCGCGAGGTACGCGTCGATCAGCCCGGCATACAGCACTTCCCGGTCCTCGCTGCACGGATGGTTTTGGAGAAAGCGTTCAAGAATCGATTCCAACAGATCATCCTCGTCAAAATCAATATCCGTGTCGGAACCGTTTTCATCGATCACGCCGTTTTCCTGGAGCACGGCGGTGTATAGATCGCTTATCTCGGCAATATCCCGATCCAGTTCGTCGGCAATGTCCGCAAACGGTTTGCGCTGAATGTGACGGCTTGCGTATTCATTCATCTGAGCTTTCCAATCCTCAAACATGGTCAAACCTCCCCACCGTTGTCCCGTTCGTTCCGTTTCCGCCGACGGTATTCTCGTCGCCTCACAATCTTTACCTGCAACGCATAAACCCGGCGGCGCAAACTTTCCCCGGTGCGCAACGCGATATCCTGAACGACTGCCGAGAGCGTCCAGGAGCCTTCCTCCGTGATGCGCGGCAAGTAAATAATCAGTACTGCAAAGCGCAGGATCACCGTTGCCAGAAACAGATACCGCGTCTTGGTCAGCTCCATGCCGAGAAACACGTAATGCTGCTCGGCCAGCGCGGCAAACGGCATCTGCATCAACCAACCCCCGGCCGCGTTGCCCAGCGCCACGCCGAAAAGGTTGATCGACGCCAGAAAAACCGCGATATACATGCTTCGATGCACCTGCGGAGAATGACCGAGGTACAGGTTTTGCTGGCACACGTCGCTCACCGGCCACGACGCGCCGCTGATAATGTTGCTCAAAAGCACAAAGAATGTGGTGGACGGCGTGGCAAAAAACCACGGCAAGGGCGATATGGCAACCAACAGCGCGGCCATCTGGAGCACGGGCTTGTTGCCGTAGCGGTCAATCTGCCGGCCCCAGCGCGAAATGATCAGCACAGTTGTAATGTTGGAGATGATCTGCGTATAAAGCGACATCTCCGTAAAATTCATGCGCAAATCTTCCAGCATGTACACATTCCAGAAAGGGCCGGCGATATTGACGGAGAAAAGCCATACGGAGTAGAAGATCAGGAGCTTCACAAACGGCTTGTTGGCAAACACTTCCCGGAGCATCGCAAAAAAGGACAGCGACGTCCCTTCGGACTCAGCCATCGGCGGCCATTTGATGAAGAAGAAACAGCCAACATCCATCAGCTGCGTGATACCGGCCAGCACCAGCGCGATGGTATAGCCAGGACGGCCGATCCGGTCGATCATGGTTGAAATCAGAAGGCCCGCGATGACGCCCGAAGCAAGGCTGATCATCTGGCGAACGCTGAAGTAGGAGCCGCGAATCCGCATTGGGACCAAATCCCCCATGAGGCTGCCAAAACCAAGCCCAACCGCAGCGTTGCCGGTAGAAACCATAACCACGAACACAACCACAAGCCAAATGCGCAAATCGACCGAGAAATTTGGGAGGATGTAGGGCACCAACCCAATCACAATCCATAACGAACGGCCGAGCAGCCCCATGAACAGGAACATAAACCGCCGGTTGCGCCTTTTCTCCATGATGTAACTCATGAAGATTTGAAGCGCGGAAGCGGCAAACGGAATAGCGGAGATGAAACCGAGCTGAAAATCATTCGCGCCCAATATCTGGCGCTGAAACGCGCTCCAAACCGGGCCTGTGGTCACGATCGTGCCAAGCATTCCGGCGGTTACCGCCCAAATGACCCAGTACAGGTTGCTTCGCAGTTGGCGCGTCATGCCAGTATCGTCAAAGAGGTGGAGACGGAACCCGGAATTACGGCTGGACCCGCTCATGAAAGAACCTCCGTCGCTTAAACAGCAATACGCCGCCGCTCCAATTGGAGTTGCAAATCATTCTAGCGTATCCGGGGCAAAGATGCAAGAGCCAGCCAAAAGTCACTGAGGGGTTTACAGGGATTACGCTCAATCTGTTTTTTACCGGATGGAAAACACGCCGTAAAAACCTGTCTCGGACGAGGAAAGCCGGGGATATAGCGCCTCCGCCGCATCCGCCAAATACCGCGACGCCATGGGTTGGTTAAGCTCCAGCCGCCCGCAGGCCGCCTCCGCCGCGGCCCGAAGCGTTGCCTTGGCTTCCTCCGGCGTAATCAGAGAAAGCATGTGCGTAATTTGAATGCCTTGCTCCGGCAACAGCTCCAACAGCGTTTCGCCGCCGCCCAACAGCGAAAGCCCTACCGTGCAGGCCGCGACCGGCTCGTACAGGTTCACCAGCAAATCCCGATAGTCCGGACAGGCCCGCGATAAAAGCGCTCGCACCCGCTCGGGGTTCATGCGGGTAACCAGTTGGTTTTCAATCAGCAGGCGGCTGAGATACTCGCGGATATACTGCACCCCCTGAATAGCGTCCGGAATGGGGTGGCAAAGCTGGTAATCGATATCCGCCGGGATCTGCTGTGCGCGAAAGCGAGCGTTGTAGCCGGAAAAGAACCGCCCGATGCCGTTCAGCGTATCCATAAGGGACTGATTGCCAAACGGCTTTACCATAAGGCGCGCTCGTTGATAAAGCTGCCTGGTTTCCTCAACCTGCGTAAGCAATAGTTCCTGCGCGGCGCGAAAAAGTACGGGCAGGTTTTGCGTTAGCAACGCCCTGCGCGGCCAGCCGTGCAGGCGCAGGTAGAGGTCGAGCGTGTAGCGGATGGATTCCATCAGTTCCGCCGCTTCCTCCATGCGAACGGAGGCGCTGTCCCCCTGCGTTTGGCTGCAAAACTGGCTTTGAAGCAGGCGATAGAGGCGCAGTTCCAGCTCGGCGGATTCCTCCTCTGTCCAGAGCGGTTCCGCGGCAGGCTCGTATAAAGTTAGCGTGGGGTCAAAAGTCTGTGTCATCAAAAGCTTCCTCATCCTCCCGGTCATCCAAGGAGCCGTTCAGCGCGCGGTACAGATCGCTGACCGTCAGGTTTTCAAGGTAACTGAGCGAACCGTGCGCCCTGTGATTGAAAACCTTCCGAAGCGCTTCGATCAGTTCCTCGTCGGTGAGCGCGTCGTTACACTCGTTTTTAAGAGTGTAGAAAAGCTCCTGCAAGGCCAAAAGCGTATCCAGATATTCGGAACGGTTGATGTAGGGAGAATCGCAAAACGCGTAGGTAAGGCGGGGGAGAAGGCTTTCCCCCAACTCCAGCCGCCCGGCGGTTTGCAAGGTTTCCAGATGGGCTTTGGCAAGGGTGTGGATTTCCGCATCGGTCAGGGTAAGCCCGTAGCGCTCTGACACTTCGTTCAGGCGACTCAACTGTTGGGCAGCGGCCATCAGCTGCGCCTGATACAGCGATAGGGAAAAGGAATCCGTCATGGCAGTCACCTCCATTTCCGAAGCATACGCCGTACGGCCATAGAAGACAAGACTTGAAATTTTAGTGAAAATGTGGTAATATACAGCCATGGAAAACAAAAAAGTTGCTGAATAGTGGCATGTCGGTATCACAGCGGCAGCCATTTTTTCTGCGCTGCGGAAAATCAATTTGCCGTGTTGAAATGGAGCGAGGGTAAAGGGCACAGCCTTTGCGGAGAATTGGGAGCCCCCTTCGCCTGTTGTCGCAACACCCGAGGCAAAGCATACGAACAGTACACAGGCTTGTGTCTGTCGGCGGTACGGCGAGCTGTGCGCGCTTTGTGCCGCCTGTAAGCGCTATCGCTTGTTATGGCGCGCATGAAAAAGGGACGCCGGGCCAATAGAATACAGATATAAAAACGCCACGCGGCGGGGCGTGACGTTCAATTGATTTGATTCGTATTGGCAACAAGGCGGCTTGCGCGCGGCTGAAAACTCAGCCAAGAGGACGGATCAGGATCAGCGGCGTAAGTTCGTCCCCTTGCCCGCTGGGGTTGTCGCGCATCGCGTCCTGAAGCTGCTCGTCGGTCAGGGGCATGTTGCTGCTCTTGCCAAGCTGATCGCGCTGGATATCGTTTGCGTCCATCAGCACCACGGGAATGCCGGTTTCCTTGCTCAGCTGCTCGCAAAGCTCAGGCCCGTTGCTGGGGTTAATCAGCGCCAACTCATGGTAAAGCTCAAAGCTGGAGCGGAAGTAGAAGCCGTCGATGCCGCCCACGCCCTTGCCGCAGATTTTGTAAAAGAGGCCGCGCACGCCAAACGGACGGGTGACCGCGCTCACAAATGCAGCCAGTAACACGCGGGGCAGGCCGACAATATCAATAACCAATTGCAGTTTATACGGCTCGTGCATCCCCACCCCGGTGGAGTTGATGCCCGCGAAACGCCACAGCAGCTTAGCCCAGAAACCGGGTTTGACCTGATCGCGCGTGCGCACGGATTTCACGCACATGCACATCACCTTTGCGCCAAAGGAAAGCACGTCGCCTTCCTTATACAGGGGTCGCACATACTTTTCGACCAGTTCCTTCTGGCTTTCCCCGACCTGCACAAAATGGGTGTGGATGGCGTAACGCGAGTACTTTTTCCCGTCTCTGCCTTCGATAACCCCACGGTCGAAGTAGACGATGCCGTTTTCCTCACGGCGCTGTTCGTCGAGGTTCCGGGTTGAACTGTTGCCCATGGTCGATCGCCTCCGTTACATGTTCTCGAAGAAGGCGTTGCCTTCTTCGGTGGTGAGAATCCCCATATCGCTGAATTTCAGGGGTACCGGCTTTGCGTCGATGTATTTAAGGATCGCGTCCAGCCGCACGGTTTCGCTGTAGGTAAGCAGCGTGAACGCCACGCCGTGCTTTTTAGCGCGCCCTGTGCGGCCGATGCGGTGCAGGTAATACTCGTTTTCATTGGGGAGATCGTAGTTGATAACGGCTTCCACATCGTCAACGTCAATCCCGCGCGCCGCCACGTCGGTTGCGAGAAGAATTTGAAATTTGCCTTTCCGGTAGGCTTGCATCACATCGTTGCGCGCGCTCTGGCGCATATCCCCGTGGAGGCACTCGGCGGGGTATCCGGCGTCCTGCAGGCGTTTGGTCAGGCGTTGCGTCATATCCTTGGTGTTCACAAAAACCATCACGCGCTGGTAAACATCGCTATCCAACAAATACAGCAGATGCTCATACTTTTTTTCGCGGGAGGTTTCCACCACATACTGCGTAATGCGCGGCCGGTTCTCTTTGGTTGCGGGCACAATGACCTCGATGGGGTCCTGCTGATACTTCCAGGCGATGGTCAGCACATCCTGATTGGTGGTTGCCGAAAACAAAACCAGCTGGCGTTCCGCCGGCGTGGCCTCGATAATCTTGGTCACGTCCTTCACAAAGCCCATGTTAAGCATTTCATCCGCTTCGTCCAGTACCATGGTGTGCACGGAATCCAGCCGGATGTTGCCGCGGTTCATGTGATCCAGCAGGCGGCCGGGCGTGGCGATCACGATCTGCGGGTTGCGCTTGAGCTCCGCAATTTGCTTCACAATCGGCTGACCGCCGTAAATTACCGCGATCCGTAAGCCAACGATAAACTGGGCCAACTGCCGCAATTCCTCGGCAATTTGAAGACTCAGCTCGCGGGTAGGCGCAAGCACCAGCTCCTGCACGCGCTGATCCTTCAGGTTTACGTACTCCATCATCGGGATGCCGAAAGCCAGCGTTTTCCCTGTACCGGTCGGCGCGATGGCAATCACATCCCGGCCTTCAAACATCAGGGGTAAAGTTTTCTGCTGAACGGCGGTCATTTCCCGAATGCCCATTTTTTCAATGGCGCGCTGCACTTCCTTGCTGATATCCGCCTGTTGAAAGGAAGTATTGGTTTCGATCGTTTCTTGTGGCAATTCGATAGGCTCCTTACTGTTGGTCGTTATGCTGGTTGAGGTACTGCTCAATGGCGTGGGAAAGCTGATCGGGGCAGGAGGTGTTGCCCTGGCAGGGCACGCCGCGTAGTTTCTCCATCACATCGCGCGCATTTTGGCCTACCACCATTTTGGAAAGTCCGATGGCGTTGCCCTGACAGCCTTTGGTAAAAGCGCAGGCGGTGATGATTCCGTTCTCAATTTCCAAATCAATCGCGGTTGAGCAAGTGCCGTGGGTTCGATAGTGCATGACGGTCCACCTTTATATTAGATTGAAACATACCAAATACTTTTAATTCGATGTAACTTTCTTTTTTCCTGCCGGATCGTTCGTTAATAACCGAAGATTCCAAACCATAGCGTGCCAGACGTTCGCTCACGACGTTTCACGCCGCCGTTTACCGGTGAAAATCACGACGAATTATGATATAATGCGCTCAGCAACGTTTGTAACGGAGGGATTGCATGAGCCGACTGGGGGATTTGCTGAAAACAGAACGCATGCGCCGCAAGCTGACATTGAAACAGGTTGCGAAGGTGAGCGGCGTAAGCGAAAGCTTTTTGAAGGATGTGGAGGAAGGCAAGCGCATCATTGCGGATGAGCAGGCGCGCCGAATCCTCAAAAAAATCGGGTTGAACGAACAGACCGAGCAGGGGTTTACCCTGGACGATATCGCCGCAACCGTCGATTTGGAAACCGTGAAGCCAACCGCGTCGAAGCCTGCCGTTACCAAACCCCCGCAACGCTCGGAAACGGAAACCGTGTACCGTGACAGCGACGGCGACAAGGATCAGGTGCAGGGCAGCGTATGGTTGGACGCGCTCACCAGCGTGCTCAAACGCGTGCCGGTCTATAATGCGGTGATGAAGGAAACCGATCACCGGCTGTTGCCCATTTTGGATGGCCGGATTGAAGGCGCGGCGCCAGACAAGGTGTTCTATTATTCGGTGCCCGACGACAGCATGCGTGGTTTTCGCATTTTGAAAGAGGACCTTTGCCTGATGGTGCCGGCCGGCAGCCCCATCGACGGCGCGGTGATGCTTGTGGAGCATAACGAGCACCGCTACTTGCGTAAAATTAAAAAACTGGACGCGCTCAACGTTCTGCTGCAAAGTTATGACCGGGAGTATGCCGCAGAGCCGTGCGCCATCCCTGACGCCGCTTTTCTGGGGCGCGTGGTAAAGGTGGAATTTACCCTGTAAAAGGAACTGCGTGTCAGGACCTCAAAGCAAAAACGATGAACAACCGGCGTGAAAAACGACGTGATCGGCAACCTCAACTGAAAAGGCGACAGGAGGCCAAACCATGAAACCGGACGCGCTGATAGTGATTGATGTGCAGCAAGCGCTGACGAAATGGCACCCCGACCATGAAAAGGAATTGCTTACGGATATCCGCCGCTTGCTTGACGCATGCCGCCATCAGGGGATTCCCGTGCTTTTTATACAGCACGCGGAGGATGAAGGCGAGATGAAACACGGCGGCGACGGCTGGCAAATTGACGAAGCCGTGGCCCCGAGGGCGGGCGAAAAAATCTTTGGTAAAAAATTCAGCAGCGCCTTTCGGCACACCGGCTTGCATGAGTATTTGAAAAGTATCGGCGCCCAAAACCTGATCCTGTGCGGGATGCAAACGGAGTACTGCGTGGACGCAACCGTGAAGGTCGCCTTCGAGCTGGGGTACGATGTGCGCATCCCGGACGGCGGAACCTCAACGTTTCAAAACGGCCCCTTCACGGCGGCCGATCTGGTGCGTTTTTATCAGTGGCGCATCTGGCACCAGCGTTTTGCCACCGTTGCGCCCATGGATACGCTGCTGGCGGAAATTGGAGAGTAACGCGCCCTCCGACACAGGCGCATTGTAGCGCCTGCTTCGCCCTGCGGGGATTTTACCGCCGGATGCAGGGCTTACGCCTCAAAACCGCTTTAGCCGCCGAACGCAGGGCTTACGCCGAAAAAATCGCTTTGCGCCTCGCCGGACAAAGCGATTTTTGGTTGCCCACAATGCGCAAAAATTCTGCTTGACAATAAAGCCGAATTGATGTATTATAACTTTCGTTGTGAGGGCAATCCGCCTGATCGAGATTGCTGTTGTCCAAGGCAACGTAAGCGTCCTTCGGTTAAGCCTAGAAGCCTCGTCAAATGATGAGACCAGTGCGGGCGTGGCGGAATGGCAGACGCGCCGGATTTAGGTTCCGGTGCCTTACGGCGTAAGAGTTCAAGTCTCTTCGTCCGCACCATTGCTTTTTGCTTGTTAGAAACTTGTGGAACGTGCGGTAGTAGCTCAGTGGTAGAGTGCCACCTTGCCAAGGTGGATGTCGCGAGTCCGAATCTCGTCTACCGCTCCACTTCTCTTTCTGGCTCTGCGTGATGGTGAACGGTCTACCAGCGGGCGGGTGTAGCTCAATGGTAGAGCTCCAGCCTTCCAAGCTGGTCACGTGGGTTCGATTCCCATCACCCGCTCCAGAATGGATACCCCCTATCCATAAGAGAAATCTTGTGAGTAGGGGGTATTTTGTATTCCTCGTATTCGTTAACCAGAAAATGTTCATGTGATAAGATAAAAATTAACTGGAATTGAACCGGCCAATGTGAGAAAATAGCGATGAGAAAAAGCGACGGATACTTACGGTCGTGATACGGCGTTGATATCAGGGTAAAAGGGTTTTGACCGTGTAATGATGAACCGAAAAGGTCGGGTGTTTATGACAGGCAATCCAATACGCATCAGCCGTGAGCGCAAGGTTCTGATGGCCCGGTATGCGGTCGCGGCGGTCAACCTGTACGGTCTACTGAGCGTACAGGAATTTGTACAAGTGTTTAACCATTACGAGGCGGCTCGGACAACGCCGGAGGAGGCGGTTTTGGCGGTGACCCGATTGGCTAAAACCGACGGAATCGCTTGCTGGGTGTACAAGGATATTCTTTCCGGGCCTTATTTTCAACCGCGCTACCGCGCATATTCCGCCAATGTTTCTGGCACGCGGGAAGAACAGAAAGGCAAGCCCCGTTATCTGCCAAACAAAGAGGAATTTCTGAAATATGTGGATCCGTTGTACTTTGAACCTGCCAAACCGTATGCGGATCTCCGGGCGGTATTCGAAAGCCATCCGCCGACTTTCCAGCGCGCCCCTTACAGCGTTGAGGAAACCCTGACCCTATTGCGCGAGATGATTCGGTTCGGCGATAGGGTCAGAGATGAGATTCAATTTCTCGATAACGCCGGCTACCCTTTTGAAGCTTTGGACGATGTAAACGGCTTTATTCAAAAGCTCGAGGATGCGATGAACAACACGCGGCTATACGTCCATAACGGTTTTACGCCAACGGAGATGTATAAGCTGCTTCACGCGAGGCGTGAAAAAATGGAAACACTGAGCGCCATAGTAACTGAACTGAATGATTGCTGAATGACCCATGAACTGTGCGACGATAAGCGTATCAGGAAAAGGCAAGGCAAATGGGATTGTCAAGTGTATAGAAATGTTGTATTATTATTTCCAGTATTCATTCTAAACCATGTTACTTTTTAGCGCAAGATTTCTGACAAGCGCACTTCGACACAGTTGCGAACGGTTCTTTTCGTTTTTCCCAATATACACGGGTCATCGCAGCGTACCGCAAATGGAGTATAATCAATCAACATTGGTAAGGGAGACTTTTTCATGAAAAAACGCTTGCTCGCCATCCTCACGATCCTCGTTTGCCTGTTTGCTTGGACAAGCGCTTCTGCCGGCGGACTTAGAGATATCCTTGCTAAGAGAAATCTGCTGACAACCAACATTATCGATTTTTGGAAAAACAGCGATGACGAGTACTATTCCACCCGTTATAAAACCAAGGGAAACGATATGCTGATTAACGTCCGTTTCACCAACTCGTCCGAAGATGAGACGGTGGACGCGATTGACGTTGCCATCTATTGCACCAACGCCTATGACGAAAATATGACCCCGGATGACGACGAGGACGGATACATCCGCTACTTTACAGCGGATACGAAAATTAAGCCCGGTAAAAGCGCTTACATCGGGTATTGCCGTATGAAAGGCTGCAAGGCGGCCAAAGAGTACCACATTGCCCTTGTGCGTTACCACATCAAGGATGGCAGCACAAAGGAAGTGGCGAAGTCATCCCTGACCACTGACGCGCTGAGTAAATATACCTGGATTACATGGGATTTACGTAAGTAAAACGTCCTGTTTCAAACCTATGGCTCCAAACGCAAACACATCAGCGTTTTCTCGATCATTTGAACCGGCTTAAGCTGGAGCTTCGCGTTGCGCAGGTTTTCCAGCCCCATATCTTCTTCGCGGTTGATAAACTGAAAAGGGGCCATTTCGTAAGCATACCGCGCGTATTGGCGGATGATCATCGCATACGCGCCTGTAAAGCTGGGCAACGCTTTTTCGGCGACGATATCCAGCAGCGCCGGACGCGGGTGGGAGCCGATGGCGAACGCCACGGGCTGATCGTCCGCATACAGCAGACCCGCGCTTTGGCCGTAAGGCTCCCGCAACGTGAGCATTCGTTCAATCGCCAGCCGTTCGAAGGGCAGCAAAGCGCCTTCGTGCAACTGATTCCACTGATCCGCAACCGCGTAACAATCCATCACATTGCGCTCGTTTACCGCTTCAAAACGCCAGCGGTAATTTCGCGTAAACTGAGCGACCTGGTTTCGCTTCGCGGCATAGTGCCTGCCCTGAAAATAAAGCAGATCCTCGGCCCGGTACAGATAATCAAACAGATCGCGGCGCGGCGTTGCCGTAAACCCTTCCGGATAGTCGGCCAAATTCCGGTCGGTATTCAGGATGCGCAACGCGCTGCCGCCCGCGGCACGCTCAAAAACCGCTAAACACCCGATCAATTCGGGAAAATCCTCCGTTTCAGCGGGCGCGAGATACCAGGTTTCGCCCTGCGCCTGGCACCGGTACACAAACTGTCCGCGCCAATCGCACAGTTCTGTGCGATCCAACGGAAGCCATGCAAACAAACGAAAAGCGTCAAACTCGCTGCTGAGCGTGCGCAGCTTTTGCTGGCGCTCCCAAATTGCGGGCAAATCGGCTTGCGTTAACAGGTGAAACAAAGCGGCATCTTCCTTCCTGATTCAAAAAAACGAAAACCCAAACATGGGCGATGCGGAAACCTGAGCCGGGCAGCGGAACTGCGCTTGCGCGCCTGCGCAAGGCTGCAAGTCGGGATTTGAACGAAAGCTTGCAAACCTCCGATTACCGTTACGGCGCGGAAGAAACGGGCTTTTTCCCGACCCCCATTATAGCGAAAGGCCGATTGTTACACAACAGCGCGGCTGTTGAAAAACTTGTGATTTTGTGGATATATTTATCGACAACGCACATCGTCTGTGATATGATTCATTGACCCTAAAACGCGCCCGCCAAACCATACGGCGCGCGACGCGGTTTGCCCGCGATAGGGCGGCTGTCGCACGGAATCCTTGCATGGTAACGCGCGGCATGTCGGTCGGTCAAGTGGGAGCCTTGATGCAGTGCAGACGAAGAAAGGAGCTGTCGTCTTTTGGACACAGACAGACTGCTGTACCAGTACTTGACAGAAGGCATTCGCAAAAACAAGAAAAATCACGTGGGGATTGAGCTGGAATTTCCGTTGGTGCCTGTGCTTGGAAAGCAGTTCGACCCCAATATCGCGCACACCCTGATGGGCGCGATGAAGCCGTTGGGCTATGCGGTATCCCGCACGGACCAGGACGGAACCCCGCTGGCCGTGAAAGATGCCGACGGGAATACGCTCACCTTTGATACCTGTTTGGAAAACGTGGAGTTCGCCTCCACCAGCGCGCCTTCGCTCTGGCCGCTGTACCACAGGTTTCGCGAAACGCTTGCCGCGGAGCAGGCGGCGCTTTTAGGGGAGGATCATTGCCTGCTGGGCGTGGGCTTTAACCCCTTTTTGGCCAAGGAACATAATCCCCACCTGATTGAGCGGGAACTGACGCTCGCCATCGCCGAATACTTTCAGCATTATCGCCTGAAACGACGATTTGTCAAAGATTTTTACTGCGTGATATCCTCCGAACAAATCCATTTTAACACAACCCCGGAGGAACTGCCCAAGCTGTTTGAGCTGTTTACCCGTCTGGATTGGCTCAATATCATGCTGTTTTCGGACTCCCCGGCCCGTCTGGAAGGCAAACATTTTCTTTGCGCCAGAAACGAACTGTACATGCACTCCTCCTTTAAACAAATCGGGTTGGTAGGCGCTCAGGCGCTTGGGCCGCAAACCGCTGAGGAAATTGCGCGCAGCTATGAGGATATCTGCCTTTTCATGCGCAAGCGAGAGGGTGTGCTCAACGTATTTGCTCCGACCCCGGTGCGCGAGTATTTTAAACAGGCGGACGCGCTGGAGGAGGATATTCACTATCTGGATTTGGAACGCAATATCGTAACCACCTCATACGGCACCGTGGAGTACCGTATCCTGTGCGCTCAGCCGTTTAACAACGCGTTTACCCCTTCCGCGTTTAACTTGGGGTTGCGCACGGTGCTTGAAGAATCGCTCGCGCTGGCGCGAAATTTTGACGCCCGGCACACGATGCCGCAACCCAATGAGCGCAACCGGCAAGCGTCGCTTGGCTCCTGCGCGTTTTCAAGCACGGAGGACACGCTCCACTACGCGCGCGAGCTGCTGTCTCTGGCTAAAAAAGGGCTGAAACAGCGCGGCTACGGCGAGGAGAACATGATCGCGCCCTTAGAGGATCGGATTTCTCTGCTGGATTCCCCGGCAGCCTGGCTGATGCGGGAGGAGCGGGAACACGGCGAAAACAGGGCGTTTATGCAAAGGGCGGAACTTGGCGGGGCCTTTGAGGCTCCGGCGACGGATGGGGTTCACTAGAAACCGGCCAACGCGATCGGCGAATGTTGGCGAGCGGTAAACGGAAATGTGAAAGCAACCCGGACCCGTTTACGGAAAGTTGCCGTGCGCCGGAGAGGGCGCAGCGGATAAAACAATCGCGCCATTTTTCACCCGTTTCAAAGGGTATACGACGGCGCAGGCGTGGAAACCCACAGCGTAAGGTTGCCGGAGGTTCGCCTCACGCGAAAATGTTTTTATTGAATGCCGTTCGTCAGGCAGCCAAGC
The DNA here is from genome assembly GCA_035353615.1 of Candidatus Limiplasma sp. Taxonomy (GTDB): domain Bacteria; phylum Bacillota; class Clostridia; order Christensenellales; family Aristaeellaceae; genus CAXXOK01. The sequence continues at coordinate 35,791 of DAOPZY010000005.1, read as the reverse complement.
ATTCAGGGTAATTGCCGATATAGAAAACCCTCCGTTGCGGAAGGCAGCGGAGGGTTTGTTTGCGCTGTGCGAGGGCCGATCAGTACACGTTGGCAAAAACCGCGGCCATCAGGATGCCGCCCAACAGAAGCGCAGCGAGAACCAGAGAAATGATCCGGGTGATCGTGGTCTTCGCATTCGCTTTCGCTTTCTTTTTTGGCTGCGTAGCCATTTGCGTTCTCCCCTTTTTCGGCGTAAGATGCGTGCAGTGGTGCACAACAAATGAATTATAGCACAACGCGCTGCCCGGCACAAGATCGCGCACCGTAAAACATCCCCGGTTAAGATCAGTTTCCGGTTATCAAAAGCGATTGAGAAACTTCCGAATCCGATTAAGGCTCGCAGGCCGGATCGGTCAGGCAACCTTTTTTTTGCATGTATTCCAGGGTTTTCATGAGGGCCAGTTTCCCATGGCTGTAGGTAAGCCCGCCTTGCAGGTAGGCGGTATAGGGCGGGCGCATGGGCGCGTCCGCGCTCAGCTCGATGCTCGCGCCGGAAACAAAGGTGCCTGCCGCCATGATAACCGGCTCCTGATATCCGGGCATGGCCCAAGGCTCCGGCAACGCCATGCTGTCCACGGGGGATGCTGACTGGATGCCCTGACAGAAGGCAATCAGCCTTTCCGGGGTGCCCAGCTCCAATGCTTGAATCAAATCGGTACGCGGCGCATCCACATCCGGCGTGGTTTTCATGCCCATGGCGGAAAACAGCGCGGAAGCAAGCGTCGCGGTGCGCAAAGCCTGAGCCACCACATGGGGCGCCATAAACAGGCCCTGATAAAACGGCTGATAGCTGGCTGCGTAGCTGCCCACCTCACGCCCGATGGACGGGGCCGTAAGCCGGTAGCTGATACGCTCAATCCATTGGTTTCGGCCAACGACATAGCCCCCTGTGGGCGCAAGCCCGCCGCCCGGGTTTTTAATTAAGCTGCCAACGCACACATCCGCGCCATAGTGGGTTGGCTCCAACACATCCACAAATTCGCCGTAACAGTTATCGACCATCAGGCAAACGTGGGGAGCTTCGGCCCGGAGCATCGCGGCCAGCGGCTCCAATTCCCGAGGCTCCAGCGAGCGGCGCGCGGCGTATCCGCGGCTTCGCTGCACCGCCACAACTTTGGTATGCGGGGTAAGGGCCGCGCGAATGGCGGGCAAATCCAGCCGACCTTCCGCGCTCAATTCCACCTGCGCATACCGCACGCCCATTTCACGCAGCGAGCCTGTATGGCACCCGCTGATGCCAATCACGCCATCCAGCGTGTCATACGGCGCGCCGGAGGCGCACATCAACTCATCGCCCGGCAGCAGCAGGCCAAACAGGCACAGGGAGAGCGCGTGCGTGCCCGACGCGATCTGGGGCCTCACAATCGCCGCTTCCGCTCCAAAAAGATCGGCAAAGATGGCTTCCAGCGTGTCCCGGCCGATATCATCGTATCCATAGCCGGTGGTAGGGGAGAAGTGGCGCGCCGCCACCTCGTGTACTTGAAAAGCTTGGAGCACACGCTCCGTATTGTGCAGCGCGATGGCGTCGATCCGCTCAAACGCCTTTGCGCAACGAGCCTCCGCAAGGGTAACCTGTTGATTGATCCTCATGCGTTTGCTTCCTTCCAAAACGCTCCGGCGACGCGAAGCGCTTGCTGAACCGATTCCGGTTGGGTCATATCGAGCCATTGAACCTCCGGGTTAGCCCGGAACCACGTCCACTGGCGTTTGGCATAGTGGCGCGTGTTTTGCTTGAGCGCCGTGACCGCATCGGATAGCGGCACGCGCTTCAGGAGCGCCGGGGTCAGCTCCTTGTAGCCGATGCCCTGCATCGACTGCGCCTGAGCGGGCACGCCCGCGTCCAGAAGGGATTGAATTTCGCGTAACAAACCCTGCCGCAGCATGCGATCGACGCGCTCGTTCACCCGCTGATACAGCAGCGCGCGCTCCATGGTGGCGCCAAGGAGGCAAAACTGAAAAGGTCTGTCCGCCATAACCTGTTCCTGCGCGGAAAACGGTTTGCCGGTAAGCTCGAACACTTCAAGGGCGCGCGACACGCGCTGCACATCGTTTTCATGCAGCTTTTCTGCGCTGATGGGGTCTACGGCGCGAAGTCGGTCATGCAGCCTGCGGATTCCACCCGGCTCTGCGGCTATGCGCCGAAGGCTGTCCCGAAGCGCGGGATCGCTCTTGACCCCGCCCAAGCTCAGCCCGTCGGTCAACGCGCGCAGATAAAACCCGGTGCCGCCCGCGAGTATCGGCAGGGAACCGCGGGCGTTTACTGCCTGAATTTCCGCCTCCGCCTGCGCGGCGTATTCGGCAACCGTAAACGGCTCCGTCGGCTCCAGAATGTCAATCAAATGGTGGGGGATGTTCCCGCGTTCCTCAAGCGTTGGTTTTGCGGTGCCAATATCCATGCGCCGATAAATTTGCATGCTGTCCATGCTGATAATTTCGCCGCCCAGCGCCTGCGCCACCTGAACGGCAAGCGCCGTTTTTCCGCTGGCTGTCGGCCCCACAATACAGAGTACCGGCGTTTTTTGCATGTTGCCTCCGTTATGGGATTCGCTTAAAGCGTTTTTCAAGCTCCCGGCGTGTCCATTCGGTCACAATCGGCCGCCCGTGGGGGCAGGTCGGCTGCGCGCCGGTCGCGAGCATCTGCTCCAACAGCGCCTTCACGTCGGCTGTGGAAAGCGTGTCGCCCGCCTTGATCGCATGTTTGCATGCCATTTGCGCAACGCGCCTGCGCAAACGGTCCCGGGTTATCTTTCCTCGACCGGTCTGGGTTTCGTCCAGCACATCCAAAAGCAGATCGCGGATCGGTTCGTTTTCCCCCAAAATGGTGGGAACCGCCCGTACCGCAATATTGGTTGCATCAAACGCTTCCAGCTCAAACCCGGCTTCGGTCAGCGGTTCGTTCAGCTCGGTCAGCAGGGCTACGTCGCGCGCCGTGAACCGGAGCATCTGCGGGGAAAGGAGGCGCTGCGACACATGGCTGCCCTGATAGCGGGCCAGATACCGGTCATAGAGAATGCGCTCATGCGCGGCGTGCTGGTCCACCATCAGGAGGCGCTCACCCGCTTCAAACAGCAAGAAGGTTTGGAACACCGCGCCAACAAAACGGATTTGCGGATTCGCATGACTGCCGGGCATGCTTTCCTGCACCCATTGCGCGCGCAACTGAGGCGTTTTTTCCGGATCTGGCACAGCTTCTGCCTGAACGCGAACAGCGCGGGTAAGCATCCAAGGCTCCGCCGGCGCATCGTTATCAACAGGCTGAGGCGCTTCGGACGGAAGCTCCGACGCGGCAGGGGAGTACGCCGCCGGATCGCCCTTTTCGCCGATCCAGCGTTTTTCCGGCTCGCGGTAGAGAATTTCGGAGTTGGCGCGTTCCAGAGCAAGGGTTTCGCGCAGGGTCGGCTGTGCAATCGCCGCCTGAAGGGTGTTTTCCGCAGCTAACCAAGCGCCGGAGACATCGCTTATGAAAGGCAAGGCGGGAATGAGCTGCGAGGGAACGGCGTTTGGGGCCAAAACAGGGTTACCGGGCGAAGCCTCGCCCGCATCGGTTTTCGGTTCGTTTTCCGTCAAAACGCTTTGCGGCTCAGGGGGCGCATCTCCTTGCAGCGAAATCACCTCAACCGGTTCGGAAACCGGCAGCGCAACCGGATCGTTTACGCCGAGCAAGCGCTCCTCGATGGTGACGGAACGCAGGGCCTCGCGCGTCAACCCTTCCACGGCCCCGGCAACCGCGTCCGGGCTTTGAAAACGGACTTCCAGCTTGTTGGGGTGCACGTTAACATCCACCAGCCGGTAGGGCATTTGGAGGGAGAGCGCGCAAATCGGGAAGCGGCCGATCATAACATACCCTTCGCAACCGGCTTCCAGCGCCTTGCTGATCCGCTCGTCCCTGAAATACCGGCCGTTGATAAAAAAGCTCTGTTGCAACCGGTTGCCCCGCGACTGCTCGCCAACGCCCACGTAGCCGTCCACCAGCACGCCGTTTTGCGTGCCCCGGACGCGCCGCATGGCCTGAAGCGCTTCCCGGCCATACACGCAGTAAAGCGCCGATTCCAACGTGCCGTCGCCCGCGCTGCGGTATACGGTTTTTCCCTGACTGACAAACCGAAACGCAATATCCGGACGGCTCAGGATCAGGCGCAGAATATAATCCGACACCATCGCGGCTTCCGCCTGCGCTTTTTTTAGAAACTTGAGGCGAACCGGGGTATTGAAAAACAAATCCCGAACCACAATCGTGGTTCCGACCGGGCTGGCGGCTTCGGTGACGCTGACCCATTGGCCGGCTTCCACCTGCGCTTTTACCCCGTATTCCGCGTCCCGCGCGCGGGTAGTGCAGGTGACTTTCGCAACCGCCGCGACGGAAGCCAGCGCCTCGCCGCGAAAACCCAACGTATGCACGTCAAACAGCTCGTCCGCGGTGGTGAGCTTGCTGGTGGCATGGCGTTCAAAGGCCATGCGGATTTGCCCGGTAGGGATGCCCTTGCCGTTGTCGCTGACGCGGATGGAACCAATACCGCCATCCTTCAACTCAACGGTGATAGCGGTCGCGCCAGCGTCAATGCTGTTTTCAACCAGTTCCTTTACGGCGGAAGCGGGGCGTTCCACCACTTCCCCGGCGGCGATTTTTCCAATCACGTCGTCGGTAAGCTTGAGTATCGGGCGGTTATCCATGGGTTGCTCCTTACAGCCTTCTGGCTTTTTCGCGCAAACGGAACAACATGTTAAGCGCGTCCATCGGGGTGATGGAAAGCACATCCAAGTTTTTCAGTTCCTCCAGCAAGGCGTCCTGTTCCAGATGGAACAGATCGGTCTGGCGGTTGGCCTTCTTTTTTTGTTCCAGAATGTTCTGGCTAATGGTTTCCTGATTGATGTCGCTGACTTCGAGCCGGGCCTGAATTTCGTGCGCGCGCGCCACGGCGGAGGCGGGGATGCCCGCGAGCCGCGCCACATGGACGCCATAGCTTCGGTCCGCGCCGCCGGGCTGAATTTTTCGAAGAAAGATGACGTCCTCCCCGTGCTCCCTGACGGTGATGCAGTAATTCCGCACGCCTTCAAAGCGGCCTTCCAATTCGCTCAGCTCATGGTAATGCGTGGCGAACAGCGTTTTGGCGCCGATCTTTTTTTTGTCCAATATGTACTCGACCACGGACCACGCGATGCTTAAGCCGTCGAACGTGCTGGTTCCGCGCCCGATTTCATCCAGCAAAATCAGCGATTTCGCGGTCGCGTTGCGCAGTATGTTCGCGGTTTCGCTCATTTCCACCATAAACGTGCTTTGACCGCCCGCCAGATCATCCGACGCGCCAACGCGGGTAAAAACCCGGTCGCACAGCCCGATGTGCGCGGTTTTTGCGGGTACAAAGCTGCCGATATGCGCCATCACCACAATTTGCGCGACTTGCCGCATGTAGGTGCTTTTGCCGGCCATGTTCGGGCCGGTGATGATGAGCATGCGGTTTTGGTCGGTATCCAGCAAAACATCGTTGGGCACAAACGGTTCGTCGCCCAGCATGCGCTCCACAATCGGGTGCCGGCCTTCCTGAATGCGAATCACGCCGTCATCCGCCATTTCCGGCTTCACATATCCGTATTCGCGGGCCACATTGGCAAGCGAAAGCAGCGCGTCCAGCGTTTTCAGGGCCAGCGCGTTTTGCTGAATGGCGGGGATTTCGGCGGCGATGGCGTCGCGCACCTCGGCAAACAGTTTGCTTTCCAGCGCTAGCGCGCTTTGCTGCGCGCCGATGATTTTACGTTCAATGTCCGCGAGCTCCGGGGTGATGTAGCGCTCGGCGTTTGCCAAAGTCTGCCTGCGCGTGTAGCGAAGCGGCACGCTGTTCAGGTTGCTTTTGGTGACTTCAATGTAGAAGCCGAAAACTCGGTTGTATTGGATTTTGAGGTTTTTGATGCCAGTTTCCTGCCGCTCGGCGGTTTCCAGATCCAAAACCCACTGTTTACCGTGAGTAGAGGCTTCGCGGTAGCCGTCCAGTTCCGCGCTGTACCCATCCGCGATGATGCCGCCGTCCGTAAGCGTCGGCGGCGCGTCGGGGTGGATCGCGCGGGTCAGCAGATCGCAAAGCGAGCCAAGCGGAGAAAGCGTATGCCCAAGCGCGGCGATTTGAACCGCGCTAAACCGGGAAAGCAGCGCCTTCACAGGCGCGACGCACTGCAACGAGCGCAGCAGTGCAAGACAATCGCGGGCGTTGAGGCTGTTATAGCTGATTTTGCCCAGCAACCGCTCCAGATCGGCAACATTGGCAAGCATACCGCCCAGCTCGTCGGCGGTCACATAATCGCCAAGGAGCGCTTCCACGGCGTCCAAACGAGCCTGAATCCGCTGTATGTTAACCAGCGGTTCTTCCACCCAGTTGCGTAAAAGCCGTGCGCCCATCGCCGTCTGGGTTTTGTCCAAGAGCCACAGCAGCGACCCCCGCCTCTCGCCGCCCCGGATGTTCTCGGTCAGTTCCAGGTTGCGGCGCGTCATCCGATCCAAAAACATGGTATCGCCGCCAAGGTAGGGCGATACCTGCGTAATATGGGCCAGCGAGTTTTTCTGGGTTTCGTTCAGGTAGCGAAGTAACGCCCCCGCCGCGATTGCGCGCTTATCGTTCGGTTCCAGCCCAAGCGCAGTAAGCGTTGCCACCTGAAAGTGCGTGAGCAGCTGTTCCTCGGCGTTTTTACGTTCAAACGCCGAGGCGGGCAGCTGAGAAATGGCAACGGTTTCAGGAATGCTGGCCGACAGAAGCTTTTCGTCGTTGGTTACCAGCTCGTGCGGGCGAATGCGCACCAGTTCGTCCCGAAGAAACGAAGCCGCATCCCGCAGTAGGTGCACGGTAAATTCGCCGGTGCTCACGTCCGTGTATGCCAAAGAAGCCGCTTTGCCCTGAAAAACGACGCAAAGGATGTAGCTGTTGCTTTTTTCATCCAGCATGGCGGGATCCACCACCGTGCCGGGCGTGATGATGCGGATCACCTCTCGCTCCACTAAACCCTTGCTGAGCGCGGGGTCGGTCATCTGCTCGCAGATGGCAACCTTATACCCTTTTTCAATCAGCCGGGACACGTAGGTGGCCGCCGCGTGGTAGGGGATGCCGCACATGGGCGCGCGTTCGCTCAGGCCGCAATCCTTCCCGGTGAGCGTCAGCTCCAGCTCGCGCGACACCAGCTTTGCGTCCTCAAAAAACATCTCGTAAAAATCGCCTAGGCGAAAAAATACGATGCAATCCGGATGCTTTTCCTTGACATCGAGGTATTGCTGCATCATGGGCGTTACGGGCATGCGGGTCTTCCTTTCATGGCGGGGTCAGCAAAAGCTCAGTGCTGGTGGCCGCAACCGCCGCCGCAGCTGTCGCAGGAGCCGGTGCAGCCGTCCGCTTCTTCGGATTCGCCGGTCACCACAAATTTGATGATTTTATTGACCTGTTGCATCATATGGCTGAAAACGTCGTTGGCTTCGCGCATGGTTTGAAGCATGGTGTTTTCGTCAATGGCTTTCTGCGTGGCATCCAGCTGCGCGCCGGCCTCGGAGAGCGCGGCATGATCCAAATCGCTGGAGGCAAGCAGATTTTCCACGCGAGCACGGCGTTCCGAATATTCCGCGATCAGCCCAGCGGCTACCGCGTCGCGCATGGCCGCCTGTTCGGCTAAACGCATTTTGATAAATTCTTCGCTTTCCAAAATCGATTCCGCGAGCTGTTCCGCCTGATTCAATACCTTTTCCATAATAGTACGCTCCTTTATTGCTTGTCTGTTCTCTCCGCGCGTAGGGTGTTCACCGCCGAGGAGGTGATCCGAACCGGGATGATTTGGCCGATATCCTCCGGGACGCCGGGGAACGTGATGGTTACGCCGCGCGTGCCTTTGCCGGAAACCATTTGCCCGTCGCGTTTGCTGATGCTTTCCACAAGCACGCTTTCAGCCGCGCCGATCATCTGGCTGTGCATCCGCTGAATGCCCGCCTCCACCGAGGCAATCAACCGACCGATTCGTTCGGTTGTCACCTGCGCCGGCAATTGACCCTCCATCTTCGCGGCTGCGGTACCCGCCCTTGGGCTGTAGATGAAGGTGAACGCAGAATCATACCCGACCTCGTCCACAAGCGAAACAGTGTCTGCAAACTGAGATTCCGTTTCACCGGGAAAACCGACGATCAAATCGGTGGTGAGGCCGATGCCGGGCACGGCGCGCCGCAGCGCCTGAACGCGTTCCAGATAGCTTTCGCGCGTGTAGCGGCGGTTCATAGCCTGAAGAATCTCGTTGCTGCCGCTTTGCACCGGCAGGTGAAGGTGGTTGCAGATGTGCTTGCCGCTTGCTATCGCGTCAATCAAACCGTCCGACAGGTCTTTGGGGTGCGAGGTCATAAACCGGATGCGAGGCACGCCCAGTTCATCCAGCGCCCTGAGCAGGCGGGGAAAGGTTTCGTCGGAGCCATTGCCGTAGCTGTTGACGTTCTGCCCCAGCAGCATGATCTCCTTCGCGCCGCCTTCCAGCAGCGTTTCCGCCTCGCGCAAAATATCCTCCATGCGCCGGCTGCGCTCGCGGCCGCGCACGTAGGGCACAATGCAGTAGGAGCAAAAATTGTTGCAGCCGTACATGATGGTGATAAACGCCTTGTAGTTCAGCAACCTTTTGGCGGGCAACCCTTCCGCGATCAAATCCTGCTCCTGAATCACGCTGACAACCCGGGCTTTCTGAGTGAGCAGACGCTCCAACAGCGCCGGCAACTGGTGAAGGTTATGGGTGCCGAAGGCCAAATCAATGAACTTGTACTGTTTAAGAATCTTTTCCGCCATTTGCGGTTGCTGCACCATGCAGCCGCACACGCCGATCAGCAAACCGGGCTTCTTTTTTTTCAACTCGTTAAGCCACGTGACGTTGCCAAGCGCCCTGCGCTCCGCGTTGTCGCGCACGCAGCAGGTGTTAAACAGCACCAGATCGGCGTGCTCGCGGTCCGGCGCTTCCGTCATGCCCATGCTTTCGAGCATGCCGGCCAGCTTTTCGCTGTCGTGCGCGTTCATCTGACAACCGTACGTAATAATGCAGTAGCTTTCCGGACGGTCCGGCATGGCCGCGACGCGCTCAATCGCGCTTTCCTGCAGGTGAAGTTCTTCCGGGCTAAGGTAGACTGGGGCTTTGCTCACACTTGTAAATCCCTTTCCATTCGGTAGCCCGTGCCGTTGCAGCGGTCGCAGGGCGTTTCCAGCGCGTCCCGGAGGCTGGCCCCGGTGCGTTTCCGGGTCAGCTCTAATAAACCTAGACTGGTGAAACCGTGAATGACGGTTTTATCCCGCTCGCGGGAAAGCTCGTCTGACAGGCGGTCGATCACCTGCGCCCGGTGCGCGTCGCTGGCCATGTCAATAAAATCGATCAGCACAATTCCGCTTAAATTGCGCAAGCGAATTTGCCGCGCGATTTCCGCGCACGCCGCGACGTTGTGCTTCACCGCCGTGTCGGCTTCGCCGGATCCAATAAAATGGCCGGAGTTCACATCGACTGTGGAGAGCGCTTCCCGCTCGTCAATCACCAGCGAACCGCCGTTTTTTAACTCCACGCGTCGGCCAAGGGCTTCCGTAAGTTGCGCCTCCACCCGCGAGGATGCCCATGCGGCGTCCAGCTCGGCGTCGCTGACCTGCTCCCATAAAAGCCCGTTGGGGGGCGCGGGCATGCGGTTTACCGCATCGTTGCACGTAATCCCCAGCGAATAACGGGGCGCGTAATCCCTGACCAGCGCGGATAGCACTGAGATATCACGGTGCAGCACGGCGGGCGCTTTCGCGTACACGGCTTTATCCTGCAAGCGCTTCCACAGCGCCTGCAAATCGGTCAGTTCCTCCAGAAGCGCTTCGCGGCGCGCGCTTAAAGCGGTGCTGCGCATAATCAGCCCAAATGCGCCACCGCACAGTTCCTGCCCCAATGCCAGCAGCGTTTCCCGCTCCGCGCCGTCCGTAACGCGCTTGCTGACGCCCACATACCGGTTCAGGGGCATCAGGATCAGGTATTGGCCCGGCAGGGAAATATCCCGTGATAAAAACGCGCCTTTCTGATCCTTTGCGTCCTTTTTCACCTGCACCATCACATCCGCGCCGGCGGCCAAAACCGCTGTGTCGCCGGACTGCCTTGTGAAGCTGTCCATTTCCGTGAGGGGTAAAAAACCGTTCAGCGGCTGGCCGATTTGCACAAAAGCCGCTTGCATCCCCGGCACCACACGCTCCACGCGCCCCAGGAACACAGCGTTTACCAGCGTTGTTTCCGATTCGTTTTCCACGTAGTATTCCGCCAGCTTTCCCTCGTCCATGAGGGCGATATCCCGACGGTTGCCGGCGGCTTTTACCAGAATGCAGATGGATTCAGGCATAAGCGTATTCCTCCAACGCGATGAGCTGTCCTGATGGGTTGCGGGCTAAAATCTGATCCCGGTAGGCGATGTAGCTGACGGACTCGACCTGCGCCATTTCGCACAGTGCCTGAACGAGCACGGCAGGTTTGAGGGAACCTTCCTTCTGGTTGCGGATCAGGCAACGGATCGTGTAACCGTCGGGTTTTGCCTCAAGGGCGGCTTCCTCCACAAAAGGGCGGATGTTGGTCATGTTTTCTCCGCTTTTGGTTTTGCGCAGCGTAACGCATTCCTCCACGCTCATGAAACGGTCAAACGCTTTCGCCACAAGGTCGGCGGCCTCGCCGCCCTCCACCTCCACGCGGATGCGCGAACCGGCGACCAGCGCCATCAGCGTCGGAAAATCATCCGGCACCGCGCGGGACTGGCAAACCTGCAAACAGCCCGGCAGCGCGCGGTTCAGCTCGCGGGTAAAAACAGCTTCGTCGCATTCCCCCTGAATGGGCACATCCATCACCTCGCGCAGCCCGACAACCCCCACGGAAAGCGGAGCCGCAAAACTGAGCTGAATGTGCGGGTTGAAGCCGTTGCTGTAACGGATGGGAAGATCGGTTCGCCGCAGCGCCCGCTGAATGGTCCTGAGTAAATCCAAATGGCCGATATGACGCAAGGCGTAGCCCTTCTCAAACACAACAATCATTCGCATAGCTTGCACAACCCCTTTATGCGCTCAATGCCGCAACCGTTGCAGCCCAAACGGCAGTCGCGCGTGGTTTGCGCCTCAAGCGCGCGGGCATATTCCAGCTTGAGGTAGCGTTTGGTAACGCCGATGTCGATAAAATCCCACGGGAGCAACTCCTCCAGATCGCGCTTGCGGTTTGCGTAAAAGGCAGGATCGATACCGCAATCCGCAAACGCCTGAAGCCAAAGCGAAAAATGGAAATGCTCGTTCCAGCCGTCCAGCTTGCAGCCAAGCTCCCACGCGCGGTAAAGCACGTCCGCCATGCGGCGGTCGCCAACCGCAAAGCACGCTTCCATAAAGCTGACGGAAGGCTCATGCCAGTGAAACGTAACGCCCCGGACCGCGCTTAGCAACCCGCGCAGTTCCATTTGCTTGCGCTTGACTGCTTCCATCGTATCCTGCGCGCACCACTGAAACGGAGTAAAGGGCTTGGGCACAAAAACCGATGCGCTGCACGTGACGCGCAACCCCTTGGCCCGCTGGCCCTTGGGCACGGAGTAATACGTTTGAACGGCTTCCTTTGCCAATTGGGCGATGCCTTCCAGATCTTCCTTCGTTTCCGTGGGCAGGCCCATCATAAAATAAAGCTTCACGCTGTTCCAGCCGCCCTCAAACGCGTCCTTGAGCTTAGCCAGCAGATCGGCCTGCGTAACCCCTTTGTTGATGACATCGCGCAACCGTTGGGTGCCGGCTTCCGGCGCGAAGGTCAGGCTGGTTTTTTTGACCTTTTGCGTTTGCGCAAGCGAATCCTTCACCACGCTGTCGATGCGCAGCGACGGCAGGGAAATGCTTACGCGCTTGGGCGAAAGTTTTTCCATCAGCTGCTCGCAAAGCGCGCTGAGGCAGGAATAATCGCCGCTGGAAAGCGAGGAAAGCGAGATTTCCTCATAACCGGTGCTGCCCACCAGCTTTTCCGCCATTTCCATCAGCTTTTCCAGGCTGCGCTCCCTGACGGGCCGGTATAGCATGCCAGCCTGGCAGAAACGGCAGCCCCGCGTGCAACCGCGCATGATTTCCAGCATGATGCGGTCGTGCACGATTTGCGTGTAAGGCACGGGGATGGTATCCGGAAACGCGGCGGTATCCATATCCCGCACAAAGCGCTTTTTCACGGTGACCGGGGCGGCGGGATCGGTTGGCTCAAAGCTTTGGAGCGTACCATCCGCATTGTAAGCGGCGCGGTACAGGCTGGGCACGTAAACGCCCTCAATGCCCGCAAGCAAACGAAGCCTTTCCGCGCGGGGGAGGGCTTTCTTTTTGCAATCGTTGAGTAAATCCACCACTTCAACGATTACTTCTTCGCCGTCGCCCATCATGAACGCGTCGATAAACGCGTGCAGCGGTTCCGGGTTGGAGGCGCAAGGGCCGCCCGCCACCACAATGGGGTCGGCGTCGCCGCGCTCCGCCGCTTTGACGGGCACGCCGCCCACGGAAAGCATTTCCAGTATGTTGGTGTAGCTCATCTCGTATTGCAGCGTAAAGCCGACAATATCAAACCGGTTGAGCGCCGTGCGGCTTTCCAGCGAAAACAGCGGCACCCCTTCGGCCTTCATCGCCTCCAGCATATCCGACCAGGGCATGCACACCCGCTCGCATACGGCGTAGGGGAGCGCGTTGATAATGTGGTACAGGATTTTCATGCCCAAGTGGCTCATGGCCACCTCGTAGGTATCCGGGAAACAGAAAGCAAACGAGATTTCCGCATCGCCGATGGGCTTTACGTCCGTGTTCATTTCATTGCCTGTATAGCGCGCGGGCTTTTCAACCCGTTCCAGCAATTTTTCGATTTGGCTGATCATTGTGCCCCTCCAATCATGATATCCCAAGATAATGTATCATGACCGCGGCTGTTTTTCAACCGTTCGGCCATAAAAATGGCTGATGGCGTAACCTGCGAGCAACTTGCGGCGATGGGGCGGCAGGCTGCGGAAAGCGGCCGGAAAGGAAGCGTTTGGCAGAGAACCTGCCCATAACGGAAGATTTTTATGTCGGGAGCGATTGGAAACCTCGAATCAAAAGAAGCGGACGCCGATCAATCGGCCAATGAAAAACAATCGGCAGATTGATTCAGGGTTTGCGGCTTTCGACGGCTTTGCCGAGGCATAGCGTGGGCAAATCGCGGTAGGGACCGAAATTTTCAATTTCGGCAAACCCGTAGCTTTGGTACAGGGCAACCGCATCCGCCATGGCGGGATTCGTTTCCAGCACCAATTGCCGACAACCCCGCTCGGCCGCGCGGCTTTCCAGCGCGGCGAGCAGCCGCTTGGCCAGCCCATGGCGGCGGTAGGCCGGCCGCACGAACATCCGCTTGATTTCCGCCTGCTCCGGCCCGTGCATGCGCAGCGCGCAGCAAGCGACGGGGGTTTCGCCGTCGTAGAAAACCGCCGCTTCCACCTGCGGGGTCATGGCGTTATAGGGCGCGTATTTTGCCTGTTGATCGCCGTTAATCCGGCGCAAGTGTTCGTCCAGTTCCCGGATCAGAGTTACAAAATCGGGATCCGCGCCGTTTGTCCAGCAAAGCTTCATGCGGCGTGCGCCTCCATCCGTGCGTTATTCCACAATTTGCAGCCCCAACAGGCTGCAGAACATCAAACCCTGAACCGCGGAAACCTTCATGCCGCGCAAATCATGCGGGTCAATCTGTAGGCCGTCCAGCGCGCAGGTTGTCATATCCAAACCTTCCAAAGGCATATAGCGTATCTGCGCGCCTGTAAAATCACAGCGCTCAAATGACGCGTACTTGAGCTGCACATCCTGCCAGATGCTTTCGCGCATGCGGCAATCCGACCAGAACGCGCGGTTGATTTTGGCTTCGGAAAGCGTGAGATAATCAGCCGTGCAACGCTCAAACCGCGTGTTCATCAGAGAGGCGCGCATCATTTCCGCGCCCGTCAGGCGGCAATCGCTGAACCGCACCCTCTGAAACGTAACGTTTTCCAGCCTCAGGCCGCTCAGGTCGCAATGGTCAAACACACAGTCCACAAAGCTGACGCGTTTCAGCTCCCAATCGGTTAAAACGCAGCGCTCCAAAACGCATGCGGAAAATTCAAGGCTTTTTCCGTCGATACCGACAGCCTCGTCGTTAACAAAGCGCAAGCTGTCGATGTCCATCTGCTGTTCCAAAGCCGTATGGATCGCTTCGGCCATTGGGCGCTCGGCAAGGGGCTGGCGGATGACCGGCTCCTGCACGGCGCTCTGCTGCGCCGCAGGCCGGGTTGATTTCTGCATAGGGTGCCTCCGTTCGTTAAGCTTGACAGAGCAAATAAAATCCGTTATAATGACGCGACTCATGGGGGAGTAGTTGGCGTATGACGTTGCAAGTCAACATGCTGATCGGCTTACGATCTGGCTTGCATTGAATAACGAGACTCATGTGTGGCTTTTGGCCGCGCGTGTGTTTTCCGGTGAAGGATCGGATGCCGCAAGCGGCGTCCGACTTTTGATTATTGGGAGGTTCGTGCGATGGAACTGGTGCTGATTGCCGTTGGGTTATCCATGGATGCGTTTGCGGTTTCGCTGTGCAAAGGGCTTTGCATGCAAAAGCTGAACTATCGGCACGGCGCGGTGATCGCCCTGTTTTTCGGCGGTTTTCAAATGCTGATGCCCCTGCTGGGCTGGGTGTTGGGCAAACAGTTTGAACGCTACATTACGCCGGTGGATCACTGGATCGCGTTTGCGCTGCTGACCTATATCGGCGGCAAAATGATCTGGGAAGCCACGCACGACCGGGAGGAACAAGCCTGCGATGTGGAACCGAAGCTGGACCTGAAGGAGCTTTTTGGTCTGGCAATCGCCACCAGCATTGACGCGCTGGCTGTTGGCATCACGTTTGCCTTTCTGCAAACGCCCATTCTGCCGGCAGTGATTGAAATTGGCGCGATCACCTTTCTGCTTTCCTTTGGCGGGGTTGCGATCGGCCATCAGTTTGGCACCAAGCTGAAACGGAAGGCGGAAATCGCGGGCGGCGCGGTGCTGATCCTGATTGGGCTGAAAATTCTGTTGGAGCACTTGGGCCTGATTGTGTAACGGTTTTACCGGATTTCTGAATCGGTATCGTCCTCCGCTTGGGCGTCAAAATTCGGCGAGAACCAATCCGTGTTTTTCAGCTTCAGCAAGTCCTCATGGCTGAGCGCGGTGCCGGTGCCAAGGCAGGCATCGCAGCGGTAACCGCAATTGGGGCACACGCAGGCGCTTCGGCTCAGCTCCTCCTGAATCATAAAGGTTTCACAGTGCGGACATCCGCAACGCATTGAACCGTCTCCCTTCATTTGTGATGGATAGGGCGAAGCATCACCGCTTGGCGCGACGTTCCCGTAAACGGGAAAGCCGCGCTTTCATTTCGCCAAGTGCCGCCGGATGCTGAACGGAACGGAGCGCCGGGAACGCATTAAGGATTCTGCTCTGGCCCCGTTCCAGCCGCTCGATCAACTCCGCGTGGCGGGCTTTCAGCTCCGCGCGGGTTTTTTCATCCGCGGCAAGGAGCGCGTTTTTTGCCCGCAACTGAGCTTCGGCTAGATCGTCGCAGGCGATTTCGTCCGTTGTTTTCAGCGCGAGCGCGCCGTCCGCAAGCGTATTGCCCAGCCGGTCGGACACCGCGCGGATCGCGGCCGCCACATCGTCGATCTGGCTCAGCCGACGGTTAAGCCGGGTAACGGTCGCCACCGTTACGCACACATCCGCAAGCAGCGTGGCGCTGAAAACAGCGAGCAGTAAAACGCTCCACGGTTGGGGAAGCATTAAAACCAGCCGGGCTACCAGGGGGTGCAGCACCTCCACAATGAACACGCAGGCGACGCCCCATACCAACGAAAACAGCAGGCAAACATAACCGCCGATGTTCAGCGGCATACGGGAATAATCCCACCAGCGCTGGTGAAACAGCTTTTCCATGAAAAACCCGGTCGCCCATTCAATGCCCGTGGTCAGAACCACGGCGCCCAAATAGAGCGCGAGCAGGTTATGCTGAAACGGCGACAGCGCCCACAGCACCGCGACCAATCCAACGCCGTATATGGGGCAAACCGGGCCGTTCAGGAACCCACGGTTCACGAAACGCCCATTCTTAACAGCCGCAAAGGCGACCTCGGCACACCAGCCCACAAAGGCGTACAGGTAAAAATACCACAGACTGTTCAGCATTCTGTAAAGCCTCCCTGAAGATATTGTAGCACATTTCCCGGGCGCGCGATACCGCATGGAGGGAAGATATGCTATACTCAGGAGGAAAGGGGGCCTTCGCATGGATCAGGTCACACTTGGGTCAACAGGGATAACGGTGAATAAAAACGGCTTTGGCGCGCTCCCCCTGCAGCGCGTGGAAGCCCGGGAAGCTGTCCGATTGCTCCGGAAAGCGTTCGATCACGGCATCACTTTTTTTGATACCGCCCGCATGTATTCGGACAGTGAGGAGAAGCTCTCCATCGCTTTTTCAACCGAACGTAAGAATCTCTATATCGCAACCAAAACCATGGCGCTTAACGCGGAAGGCTTCTGGCGGGACTTGGACACAAGCCTTGCAATGCTCAAAACCGATTACATCGATCTGTACCAGTTTCATAACCCGCCGTTTTGCCCCAAGCCCGGCGAAGCGGACGGGCTGTATGACGCAATGCTGAGCGCCAGGGCTCAGGGAAAAATCCGCCACATCGGCATCACCAACCATCGCCTGAGCGTAGCCATAGAGGCCATTCAGAGCGGGTTGTACGAAACGTTGCAATTCCCGTTCAGCTATCTGGCAACCCAAAAGGAGATTGGGATTGTGCATGCCTGCGAGCGAGCCAATATGGGTTTCCTGGCCATGAAAGCGCTCTCCGGCGGGCTGATTACCAACTCAGCCGCCGCATACGCTTTTTTAGCGCAGTATCCGGGGGTGTTACCCATCTGGGGCATTCAAAGGGAGAGCGAACTGGATGAGTTTATTGCCATGATTGCCGCCCCGCCCCGGATGGACGGCGAGCTTCAGGCATGGATCCACAGGGACCGCGAGGCGCTGGCCGGCAGCTTTTGCCGGGGCTGCGGCTATTGCATGCCATGCCCCGCAGGCATCGAAATCAACACCTGCGCCAGAATTTCCCTCCTGTTACGCCGTTCGCCCTCCGCACAGTGGCTCAGCGAGAAAAACCAGGCCATGATGAAAAAAATCGAGGATTGCATTCATTGCGGCGCCTGCGAAGCCAAGTGCCCGTTTGGGCTGAAAACGCAAACCCTGCTCGCGGAAAATTACCGGGATTATCAGGAAGTGCTTGCGGGCAAACCACTTTAAGCAAAAGATAGTTCACGGCGCGCCGTATCATTCGCATGTAGCGCCCCATCCGCTACCGAATGCGGGCGCCCTGTTAAACCTGAACCATCCGCACAAAACAAACCGCACCGGCGCAGCAGCAGCTTTCGGCGCGGTTTATTATTGAACCTGATTATTAAGTTTACGGTTTAAGATGCTTTGCCGTTTTGACAAGGTACATCCGCTGGTCTGCCGTGTTGAGCAACGCGTCGGCGCTGTTCACCTGTTGCGGATCAAAATACGACCAGCCGATGCTTAACGACAGATGAAACGGCTCCCTGGTTTGCTCATTGAACTGATCGACTTTCGCGTAAATCTGCTGCGCGAGTGTTTCCGGATCGTTGCCCGTATGGTCTTGCCCCAAAATCACAAATTCATCGCCGCCCAACCGCGATAAAAAGCAGTCCCGGCACTGACACAGGTTTTTCAGAATTTCCGCGATGGCCATCAGCGCCCGGTCGCCCGCCGCGTGGCCAAGAGTGTCATTGATCCCCTTGAAACCGTCCGCATCCAGCATCATCAGAAACAGCGACCGATCCGCCTCGGAGGAGTTGATTCGCATGTCGATATAGCGGTTCAGTTTCCGGCGGTTGTTCAGCCCCGTCAGGGGGTCTGTGGAAATTTGACGGCTGAGCACGTTGGTATAAACCATCACAATGGAAAGCACCATGCAAATCCAAATCAGGGACAGCCCGTAGAACATCCACTGAAGCGCGCCGCCTAAAAAGGGCGGAATGATAAACAGAGCCATGTACCGGTACTCTGTCCGGTCAAGCGAAATGCTTGGCGAAAGCGCCTTGCGAGCCACCCAGAGCATGGAAACCATCCCGTACAGGTACATGAGCACCATATACGCAAGGAAAAAGTGGTCCCGGTGGTAGGTATGCTCCGCGTCGATCCTGAAAACCAACGGAGTAAACAGGTTTGCGATCAACAACAGCACGTGCAGGCCCATGGGAAACAGATACAGGGGCAACCGCCGTTTCAGGCCCCTTTCATCCATATTGGTACGCAAATCGCAGTACATGGCCCAAAGGCAGGTTATCATGGGAGCGATGGCGTGGCCCACCGTATAGCAGAACACTTGCAACGCATAGGAACCGAAGAAAAACGCGCCCTCCAGCATCCATTGCCCGGCATCCATCAGCTGTTCCAGTATCGCAATTAGCAGAATGCCGTTAAACAGCCGGTCGTCTGTGGACAGGCTGCCGAAACGCCGCTGGTTGTGCCAAAAAAAGAGCAGAATCAGGACGCCGAATATATCCATTTCAACATATGCAAGCAAACTCAAAACGCGTTCACCTTGCTTTTCTAGAATCATCGGTCGTCTGCCTAAGACGGCTGTTTTTGGGGGGGCCGGAGCGCGCCAGGGTATGTCGCTTTGGGGGAATGCAACGATGCGGGAAATCACGGAAGCGCGAATCAGCAAAAATGCGATTGGATACATTTCTATATCATAAGTATAACTATAACAGAAACAGGATTGCATAACAAGTAAAATTTTGATTGATAAAAGATTATCATATCAGAACCAATCCACGGTCGGCGTTACCGTATGCTCCGCTTGAAAACTGTTTGAATACGGAAGAAAAAACAATGCTTGCGGTTTTATCCTCCGGTCGGTATAATTGCATAAGCGTTGACATTCAATGCGTTATTTGATAACCGCGCTCGGTGGCCGGAGGCCGCTGAAACGCTTCTGAACGGGCTTCATACGCGCGGTACGGAATCCGGCGGATCAGGGGAAGGAGCGGATTTGCATGCTGAAGCGAACCCAAAGAAAGATTGATCGCGTTCTTGCCGTGCAAAAAGGTTACTTTATTGATTCCAGCAACGAAATTGCTTCCCGAAACCTTCATTTTATAAAGATGGTCGGTTACGCCGTGATCCTGACCTATGGGGTTTATTTGGCGGTAACCATTGTTTTCTTTCAAAAATGGCTGATTTCACCCTGGTATGGGCTGATTGTGCCGATCTTGATTCTCTTTTTGCTCTACGCCAACCGAAAAATCAAGTCCGGGCATTACAGCGCAAAGCAAACGTTACGGGTTACGCTGCTCCTTTATGCGGTTCTAATGGCGTATGTAATTGTGATGAGCATCTTTCCGCATCCGGACATGCCATCGGTTTATTATCCCCTGTTTTTGCTGGTCGCGCCGGTTTTATTCATTCTGCCGGCGCATCAGCACCTGATGATGACGATTTCCAGCCTTGGAATTTTCTACTTTCTGGTTTTTAAATTCAAAGCCCCGGCGTGTTTTTCACATGAGCTTTTTGAGGCGACCACTTCTGCGGCTTTTTCCGTGGTGGTGATTATATTTATGACACAATTCAGGCTGCAAAGCGACAGCCTGAAAGAAAAGTATTATAAGCTGAGCCGCATGGACGCGCTGACCGGCATTGTCAACAAATCGGCGGGGCTTGAAAGCGCTCAGGAGTATCTGGCGAATATGGGCGAAAACGAATCCTGCGCCGTGCTGTTTATTGACATCGACAGTTTCAAACACTATAACGACACGTTCGGCCATTTGCAGGGGGATCAGATGCTCAAGGCGATCGGGGCCACGCTTTCCTCGCTGTGCCGTAAGGATGATATTGTCAGCCGATTTGGCGGGGATGAATTTATCATTCTGCTGAAAGATATCCAAACAAAAGAAATGGCGATGCAAAAGGCGCAGCATATGATCGACGCGGTTGGCAAAATGAACCCGGACGGAAAAGACCATATGACCTTAAGCATCGGCGTGTGTTATGGCGCCCACCAGTACGCGACTGTTGAAGATATGGTGCAGCGCGCCGACATCGCGCTTTATCAGGCGAAAAGCTGCAATAAAAACTGCTACGCCGTATATTCGGAGCAGATGGTCGGGATCCCGCACGACGCGTAACCCGGACAGACTGGCAAGCTTCACCGCGCGCGCAAACCCCTGCCGCGTTGACAATAAAAGTCGGATTGTGCTATCCTGATTCAAGCTATAACTGCAATCCGCCATCCGGGAGGAAACACGATCCATGAGAAAAACGGAATGGACGCTCATCCCCAAATCCCGCAAAGCAATTTTCGCAATCGGATGCTTTTTCATCGCCATCTTCTGTTCCAAGGCTTTTGTGATTAACCCTACCCTGTACATCGGTAAAAGCGCGGTGCCGGCCTCCACGGTGGATTATCTGTGGAGTGTGTTCGCTTTGGCGCTGTGGGCGCTGTTTTACTACGTTTTCGGCGTTTTGCGACTGAAACCCAGGGTGGGGGAGACTGCCTTCGGGTTGCTTTTCGGCGCGCTCAATTTTTTCGGCACGTCGCTATTCGCGTATGACTCGTGGGCGTTTATCGGCGTTTCGCTTTCCTGGCCGGAAGCGGCGTTCAAGTGTCTGGGGCAGGCGTTTACAATGGTCGCCGGGTTAACGCTGGTTTCAAACTGGCTGAAAATTACGGCCGAGCAAAACCGGCTTCCCCGCGCGCTTACGGCGCATCTGCGATGGTTTCCGCGCCTCCGGAAGGCTTACCGCGAGCATACGGCGCTGGTGAGCGCAGCTTTTTTTCTGCTTTGCTGGCTGCCTTATCTGGTTGCTTTTTACCCGGGAACCGTCATCTATGACATGTGCGTGATTGTCCGGCAGTTTTTTGGCTTGGAGCCACTGACCACATGGCACTGTCCATTTACAACGCTCTTTTTTGGCAGTTGCGTGTGGCTGGGCCGGGCGCTGGGCAGCGACAACTATGGCACACTGATTTACATGGTGTTGCAAAGTGTGCTGATGGCCTATGCCTTGGGGGTGTGCATGCGTTACCTGCGGCGGTTGGGGGTTCGCCGGGGGTGGCAGGTCGGGGCACTCCTGTTTTACGGCGTTGTGCCGATCTGGGGCTGCTACGCCATGATGATCGGCAAGGACACCTTCTATACGGCGACGCTGATGCTGTTATTTCTGCAAACGCTTACGCTGGCACGGGAAGGCGCGCACGCAAGGATTGCGGTCCGGGACTGGGTCGCTTACGGCGCCACGGCAATGCTGACGTGCCTGTGGCGCAACAACGGCCTGTATGTGGTGCTTCCGTCCGCAATTGGCGTGATCGTGTTTTTATCGCTGGGTCAAAACCGCCTGAAGGCTACGGCCTCCCTTGGGGCGGGGCTTGCCGCCGCGATTGTTTTTTTGCAAATCATCACGCCCGCGCTGGGGTTTGTGGACAACACCGGCTCCGCGATTTACTCCATCTGTTTTCAGCAAACGGCGCGCGTTGTGCGCGACCATGGGCAGGAGCTGACCGCCGAGGAGAAAGCGTCCATCGATCAGGTGCTGGATTTGGAAAAGATCGGCAAGGTCTACGAGCCTTGGATTTCCGACCCCGTGAAGGATACGTTTCGGCAGTTTGGGCAGGGTGAGACGACGGAGCAAGCCGCGCTGAAACAGTACCGCGCCACATGGCTTTCCATGCTCCGTAAGTATCCGGTAAGCTATCTGCAGGCATTTATGGCCAACAATTGCAGCTACTACGCCTTCACGCCCAAGTTTGACGGCATCACCTACAACCAGCAGGCGGGCCAGCGCTTTGTGTTTATCAATTACTGGGAGCCAAACGAAGGGGAACTGCACACGGAGCAGCCGGACGCGCTCACCCCGCTTCGCAACGCGATGACAGGCTTTGCCAACCGCTGGTGGACGCTGCCCATGCTTTCCTGCCTGTATGTTTTTCCGTTCTATACCTGGCTGTTGATTGGCGTTGGCCTATCGCTTGCCCACCAACGCCGCTGGCGCGCCCTCACGGTGCTGCTACCCGCGCTGTTCAGCTTCGCGGTTTGCATTCTTTCCCCGGTGGACAGCTACCTCCGGTATTTTTTGCCGATCATCGCCATGACGCCGCCAATACTGGCTTTTGTGACCCATCCGCTGCCGGCGGAAACCAAACAGGATTCGATGGCAGTTGCCGGACAGGCCAACGTAGAATAAACCAAAAACGCGATTCATACCCAATGCAGACCCAATCATGCAAGCCGCCGCCCGCCGTGCCAGTTGTCACAGTTGGGCGGCGGCTTTTGCCTTTGCGGGAATCGCGCCTTTGGGAATGCGAATTGAGTTTGCCGGGATATCATGCCGGGTTTGCAGAACATTGCGCCCAAAGCGCGGCTGCCTTGCGCTGACGCGGCATGCCAAGAAAAATTACCAAACTGCACAGCGACCGGTACTCGCAACATCGACAGGGCCTGTCAAACTTGGCGTACGCCCCAGAATGAGACAAAAATTGCTTTCGACCAGCGCCATTGCCACAATCAGCCGGCTGCAGCAGCCGCGCGGCGTTTGGAAAAGCGGCTGTGCAGCACGTCCGCTACGGTCAAAAGCACCAGCGCATAGATGCTTGAAAAGCACACCAGCATGTTCCACGATACCGGCGCATGCAATGCAAAGTCTGTGCCGAACGGCAACAGGATAAAGACCCCCGCAAACAGCGCGGAATAGGCGTAACGCAGCGGGGCGGGCCGATCATCCCCGCCGCAGAAGAACAGGGCGCAGGGCAATGCAAAGTACAGCGCCATATATTCGGCGCTCCAGCCCGGTACCAGCGTGACAATGCCCACCAGCAGCGCGCAACGCCGCCAAAGCGAACGGGTCAGGCACGCGCAAACCAGCGCGACGGCTCCAAACGCGATGCCAATCCACTGGCCTACGGCGCTGGCCGTTTCCACGTTCCAGCCAAGCTCCGCCGCTAAAAAACGCGCGACGCTGGGAATGCTGGTTAAAAAATCGTTCCGCTGCAAAAGATGAATCTGCTCCTGATTGTACAGGAACTGGTTGAGGCCATCTAACCCGCCAAACCACAGGAAGGGCACAAAGAAAAGGAGCACGCCGTAAATCACAAGGCGCAGCGCTTCCCGGTAGCGTTTTTCCAGCAGGTACAAAACGCCGAAAACGCAAGGGTAAATTTTAACGCCGGCGGCGACGGCAAGCAAAATCAGCGCCGCTTCTCGTTTCCAGGCGGATTCGTCATCCCGCAAAAATAGAAAGAACAGCAGGATCACCATGGAATGGTAGGCGGAATTGCCCCTTTCCAGCGTGTAGAGGCTCACGCCGGAAAGCAGGACGCACAAGCCGAAGGCGAGCGCCGAGCGGTAGGGCCGCGACGAATGCCCGTAACGCTCAAAAATGCGTTGCATGGCATAGAGCATCATCATCGCGGTGATCCCGGTCAGCAGCAGGTAAGCGACGGTTTCCGCGTTTGGGATCGCGCGGGTAAAGCAAACGTTAACCAGGTAAAAAATGGTATAGGCAAATGGGGGAAACGTAGCCCAGATGCTATCAAAGTACGGCCCACCTTCGTGGGTGGGGTAGTGAAGGTTGTTAGTGAAATCACCCAGCAGATTGGTGCCCTGCTGATAGAAAAAATCCATCAGCCCTGCTCCGCGGCGCAAGGCAAGGTAACCGGCAGAAAAAATCAGGCTTGCGAAAAATACCAGATAGAATAACCTTTGGGTTTGCCGGGTGCGTGCGTTCTCCATTGCCATCATCTCCGAAACCAAAAATTAACCGGATGCCGGCGGTTCCATGCGCTCCCGGAACCTGCGCAGAGCACAATCCGCCGCGCAAAGCGCCATGCGGCGCGGGCTTGCGTCAACTGCCCAGAGCGTTTGATGTTGCATAACGCAACAGGAGCACGTCAAAACCTTCCCCTTGCGCTTCGGGAACCGCCTCAACGGGTGCGCCCAACCGTTCCTGAAGGTAAAGGAGAAGCGCTTCCGGTTGCTGACCGGTTGGCTCCACCAGACGCACATGGCCGGTTAACCAGTCCTCCGGGGCGATCGAGTCGGTTGCAAATCCGTACTTCTCCAGCAACGTTTGATACCCTTGCGAGTGATTGTTCCAGCTTCCCCAGTGATACAGGACGTTTTCCGTCGCGGCCTGGCTCATGTCGGGAAACAGGCGGGAATCATACCCAAAAGCATTGTCCGCCACAAAAAGCAGGTCAGTGTGTGCGCGCACGTAGCTCTCCAACCGGTCAAAGCGTGTTTGCGCCGAAATGCCACGGGAAAAGATCGGGTTATAAACGTTGACCCAAGCGGTTGCCACTCCGTAACAGAGAAGCCCGGCCGCGAGCACGGCAAGGATACGGTTGCCCCAGCGGCGTGCGTTTCCTTCGGGAAGGGCGGGTTTGCCTTTGCGCAATGCCAGCCATGTGACAACCGCACAGGCAGGCAACAGCACCGTGACCGCCGCGCGCATCGGCAAACGGCCTTGCGCGGCCAGGTACAGCAGCGCGCCGCCGGTTGCCGCCGCACAGCCGACGGGCATCAGGTATTGCCAGCCATTGCGGACGTGATGGAGCATTCCCCTGACGCATGCGACTGCAACGCCAAACAGCAGCAACCCCAAAAGGCTCAGCGTTAAACCGCTGTGCGTCAAAAGCCGGAGTATCGCTCGAACCGCGTCGCGCAGGCTGAGCGTTTGGGCATATTGCGCAAGGATTTCAAAGGCTTGCGTCGTCATATTCCCATCTAAAAAGTACCATTGCAGGGCTAACTGACGCTCGCTTTCCGTCCACCCGACCGAAGCCAGCGCTTCCGCCGGCGCGTTTGAAATGCCGCCGTAATCAATGGCGGAGATACGCGCCTGCTGCCACTGTAAGTAAGCCGCCTGACCCGAAAAATGAATATCCAGTATACGAATCAAGACCAGTAGCCCCAAAGTCAAACCACATATGAAAAGCGCGATCAGCAAGGGCCGCAAAGGCGGGCGCTGATCCCGCGCGGGCAGAACATAAACGCAAGCGAGCGCACCCAACCAAAAGCCCATCAGCGGCCACGCGGCAACTTGCCTGAGCATGTAGGCGAACATCAGCCATAAAAAAGATAGGAATACGCTACGAACAACCGTCACCGTTTTGGCATACGGATCAACAGACAACGCCATGCACACCGCCGCCGTGCCCAAAACCGCGGCGGTGGTGGTATAGGTGATGCTGGTCAGGTAAGGCAAAAGAAAACAGCAAACCAACGCGACCGCCGCTAACCAGCCAAGCCATAGCGAACGGCCTGCCTGCCGTACCTGACGCGTTACGCTGGCGAGCACAGCGACCGTTGCGCTTGCCAGCAGGCAAACCTGAAGCGCAGAAAACCACGCAACGCTCGGCCATAGCATGCTCAGACCGTGCAGGAGCCAAGCCATCAGCGTATGGGTGTACAGGTTGAAGGTTTCCCGCACGCCGCCCACGTTGCCCGCGAAGGAGCGCATCAGGATCACATCGTCGTTCAAATCGTAGTGGAAATGAGTAAAAACATACAAAACGGCATACAGACCGATTGCCGTGACTGCCGATAGGTATAAAATCCGCCTGCGTTCGCGCTTTTCCAGCATGTGCTACCTCTGAAACCAATGTCAAACTTTTTTCAGTATACTGAGCCTTCCTGCGATTGTCAAGCGGCACAAGCGCTGCGCTCACGTCAGGGGCGCGGCGGCCGTATTGCAAAGGTTGGCGAATGTGCCTTATAATAATACTATCAAGCGATTAAAGGGGAAGCATCATGATGGAACGCCTGAACAGGCTCAACCAAAAGGGGGCAAACGTTTTTTTGCACCGCCCGATCACGGAAAAGCAATTGGCCCGCGTATGCGCGGCCGTGTTTTTTGCGTCGCTGGTGCCGCTGATCCTGATTGCCCTGTATAACTACCCGGCGGATGACGATTTCGGCTTTACCCTGCCCGCCGCGACCGCGTGGGTCAACACGCATTCGCTTACGGCGGTGCTGGCCGCCATTGTGCAAAAAACGGTGGAAACCTATCAAACATGGCAAGGCAATTTTGTATCAACGTTTTTATTTGCGGTGAATCCGCTCATTTTCAACATCCGCCTGTATTTTATCAGCAACTGGCTTGTGCTTGCGTTGCTGTGCCTTTCCGTGGGTTATCTGCTAAAAAGCGTTCTGCTGCACTACTTACACGCTTCGCACGCCGCGTTCTGGATTATCTACCCATCGGTGATGGTGCTGATGCTTCAGTTTATGCCCAGCATAGGGGACAGCGTATATTGGCACAACGGAGGGCAATATACCGTAGCCGCCTGCCAGTATATGCTGGCGCTTGGCTTGCTTGTGCACTGCGATGGCGCCCAGAGCCTAAGGCGGAATCTGTTGCGGGCCACGCTGCTGGCGCTGAGCGGCCTTATGCTCGGCGGCAGCTTTTATGGTCCAGCGCTTGGCGCGTTTGTCGGCCTTGCATGGATCGCTGTGGCGGCCTTTGCCGTTAAGGATCACAGACGCTGGTATGCGCTTACGGCCTTTCTTTGTTTTTGCGCCACCTTCGCCATCAGCGTTACCGCCCCGGGTGTGCCGCTGCGGCAGGAGCGTACCGGCGAAGCGACGGGCATTGTTTACGCCCTGGCCACCACAGTGCTGGATTCGGCGGATGTGGCGGGCAAGTTTATGACCCCCCAGCTTTTGGCTATGCTGATGCTCATACTCCCAGCCGCATGGAAGCCTTTGCGGGACAGCGGTAAACCGTTCCGCCATCCCGTCTGGTTTGCGGTAATGATGTACGGCGTTTTTGCCGCTTCCCTGACGCCGGGTATTTACACCGGTTACGGCTATGAAACCACGCGGTACTATAACGCGATCTACTTCTACTTTTTACTGTTTGCCATTGGAAGCGCGCTGTATGCGCAAGGCGCACTGATCCGCTGGCTGGAACGCCGCCGCGAAACGCGGGAAACCGCGGGGCGGCTATTGGATGCCACCGAGAACCTTGGCAAGCGCTACCTTGCCGGGTACTTGGCGGTGAGCCTTCTGCTGCTTGGGTTTGGCGGGTTTGGCTACACGATCATGAACACGGCTTCGCTAAGCGCCGCTAAATCGCTGGTTACGGGGGAAGCTGCCCAGTTTGCCCGCGAAATGGAGGAGCGGCAGGAATATATCCGTATAACGGACAGCGATACGGTCGCGGTGCAACCGCTTTCCGTGCATCCAACCGTGTTTAAAACCGATCGGCTGCCCTTTCAGGGAATTTATGGGCGCGTGCGGTACATGAAGTGGTATTTCGAGCTGTTTTACCAGGCGCCGTGAGGCGGAATGCCCACAGGCGCAGGTCGATGATTTGAGCGTGACGCCGGAAAACGGCAGCGAATGAGCACGAGCTTTGGCGATAAAAGCTGCAATCCGCGCGGGGGTACGAAATGAAACCCAACCCGACGCAGAACGGCGGCTGATGGGCCGTCATTCGCAAACGCATGCAGGGCAAGATGAGCGATAACGGCGGAGGCGCGCGCTTTTCAACGCGTTACTTTTAACGAACATACGGCAGAACCGGGAGGTGCTGAGGGCGTGAAAAAACAAGGCGGAAAGTTACTGTTCCAGCTATTTTTATCCACGTTTCAACTGAGCGCATTTACCTTTGGCGGCGGGTATGTGATTGTGCCGCTGATGCGCAGGCGCTTTGTCAATCAGCTGTGCTGGATTGAAGAAAAGGAAATGCTCGATTTTACCGCCATCGCGCAATCTTCACCCGGCGCGATGGCGGTAAACGCGTCGGTGATTTTGGGGTATCATCTGGCGGGTATCCCGGGCGCGCTGGTTGCGGTGCTGGGCACGGTGCTGCCGCCGTTGATTCTTTTGTCGGTCATCTCCATTGGGTACCAGGCGTTTATCGGCAGCACGGTGGTTCGCAATGTGCTGCGGGGCATGGCGGCAGGCGTGTGCGCCATGATTGTGGATGTGGTGATCGATATGGGCAGCGCCGTTATGAAACAGAAAAGCATCATGGCGGCGTTGATTATGGGGGGCGCGTTCATAGCGGTTACGGTGTTCAATGTGAATGTGGCGATGGTGAACTCACCTGTGTGCTGATCGGGTTGATCCGCGCGGGCAGAGCCAATCGGCGGGAGGGACCGGATGCTTTATCTTAAACTTTTCTGGGCTTTTTTCCAAATTGGGCTGTTCAGCATCGGCGGGGGCTACGCTGCGTTGCCCCTGATCCAGGCGCAGGTGGTGCAAACCTATGCGTGGCTGGATATGCGGGAGTTTACCGATATTGTGACCATTTCACAGATGACGCCCGGCCCGATCGCAATCAACGCGGCCAGCTTTGTGGGCACCCGCATTGCGGGGCTGACCGGCTCACTGGTGGCAACCTTTGGCTGTGTGTTGCCGTCGTTTGCGATCGTTCTGTTCTTTGCCTGGCTTTACAAACGCTACAAAAACCTCCGTTATGTGCAAAGCGTGCTGTGCAGCCTTCAACCGGCGGTTGTGGGGCTGATTGCGTCGGCGGGGGTGACCATGATCGCGCACGCGCTGTGGAACTGCGACCTCAGCGGGATTCGTCTCAGCTCCACCGATTGGGTTTCCGCGGCGATCATGGTCGCGGGCATCGCGGTGCTGCGGAAGTGGAAGGTAAACCCCATTCTTGTGATGCTGGGCGCAGGCGTTCTGGGCGGGCTGATCTTTACCTTTCTGTAAAAAATACCTGACGTATCCGGCAAAGGCACGTCAGGTATTTACAAATCAGTGTTTGCTATATTCGCCCAAAACCGCTATGAGGAAAGCGGTTTCGGCGTTTTTTTATGCCGGTTAATATTGTGCGAACTCCCGAAAACCACTGAGTGCAGAAACATTACACCCAATGGAGGCTATGCGTTTGGCTCGGCTTTTGCCGACGGCTGCTCTGCGTTCTCGGCAACCGCAACGGCCGGCTTGGGGTGCTTGCGGTCCATGGTGGTGAAAATGACCCCGACGATGATCGCGCCGTAATAGGTAAACAACCGCCACAGCAGGATTGCGGGCGCGATGGTTCCCGCCGGGAAAAACGGCGAAAAGAACAGGAAGAAGCTGCCTTCCGCGCCGCCGGACGCGCCGGGCACCGGCACAAACATGCTGGCAAAGTAAACGAAGGTTGTCGCGGCCAAAAGCCTCAGTACGGATTCCCCGGACAGCCCGAAACTGCGGTAGATGCAAAACGGCACCACAAAATAACAGGTCAGCTGGCACAGCGTGGTCAGGATCACGCCAATGCAAAGCTTCCACGAATTGCCAAGCGTGCTTGCGCTGATAAAAAACTGTTCAAACTGCACTTCCAGCCGGTGATGCAGGCGCTGCTCGTCCCTGCACAGCTTCAACCGGCTGAGCAGGTGGATAAAGCCGTGCCCCAGCTTGCGCGTCAGCTTTTGGTTCACCGTGAACAGAAATAGTCCGCCGATAAACAGCACGCTGATGGCCATGGCGAACAGCACCACAAATGAAAAACTGCTGACATGCTGCTGAAAAAAGGGCAACTCCAAAACCACCATCGCCAGCGCGTAAATCGTGATGGCAATCTGGTACAGCATCGTTTTCACAATAATCACGGAGGTGGCCGTTCCGGTTTCCATGCCCTGTTTGCTGAGCGAAATCACCTGCATCGGCTGCCCACCCGTGGCGGAGGGCGTTATGGCGCTGTAAAATACGCCGACCATGGTGGTGACAATGGAGGAGAAAAACCGCCTGTGAGGCTGATGCTGCCGCACCAACAGGTGCAGCCCCAGCGCGTCAAAGGCCCACTGAACAATCACAAAGCCAAACCCGAGGATCAGCCAGCCATATTGCAGCGACTGATAGATCTGCTTGAGCGTAGCGACCCCGTCCGTGACCAGAAAAAACGTGAGGATGGTGGAAACGGACAGCACAATGCCCAGCAGGATGAGCCAGTTCTTTTTGAGGAAGGCAAGAAAGCTTTTCATGGATTCAGGCTCTCCTTTAAACGGTATGATCCCGGAAGGTCGCATGGGCTACGGCGCGCCGTGCAGGCGCTTCTCCATAGCCGCTATAAGCTTTTCCTCCAGGCGCGCATTTTATCGCAAAGCTCCGTTGGGTTTCACACACCATACGTGGATACGTGAAACGGATTTACGACCAGCCTACGTATTGTACGCTGAAAACGTCAATGTGGCAAGCGAAGGATGTAAATCGCAAAACGGCGTGAGAAAAGGCTTTAACGCCTGTGAGTGACAAATATTGTTATCTGGGAAGCCTCTGGACGGTGACAGTTTCGCCGATCTGCCCGGATTGGCAGGATACGTTGACGGCCATTACCGCGTCCTGACGGATACCCAACTGGATTGCGCAGCGCATCCTGTTCCAAATGCAAACGATCCCTACCGGATGACCGCTGATACGCTCGACTCTCCGAATCCCATGCGTATAGATCGTCGCCGGATCGGCCCTGCCAAAACGGAAAGCGGTGAGCACAAGCGCATTGGATTTGAGCATTGGTGCTGCTGAACCATTTGCCATGGGGAAGCCCGATGCAATGGCAAGCAGCCCCCGCGGCATTCTGGCATGTTGCGGGGGCTGCTCAGCGTTTCAAAGAGCTTCTTTACCTTGCGCCGCTTGCGTTTACGCCATTCGGCTGACCGCTCGCATCATGGCGGCAACGCAGCATCAGGGCTTCACAATGGATCTGTTGCGGCCCTTGCAACGTCTTTAATGGTAAACCGGCATCCATGCGCTGTGCGCCTCAAACAGATCATCACACAGCGCCACAATATCGTCAATCGAAAGCTCGGAGGCGGTATGCGGGTCCAGCAGGGCCGCGCGGTACACATCCTCCTTTTTGAGGCTGCGCGCCGCCTCAAGGGTTAACAGCTGCACGTTGATGTTAGTCCGATTGAGCGCCGCGCATTGCTCCGGAAGGTCGCCAATCACGGTGGGGGATACCCCGCCCTGATCCACCAGGCAGGGGACTTCCACAACGGCGTTACGCGGCAAATTGGTTATCAGGCCCGCGTTGAGCACATTGCCGCCGATCTTGATGGGCCGGTTGGTTTCCATCGCTTCCATAATGTAGCTGGCATATTCCTTGGAGCGCGCGTGCGTCAGCTGGTGGTCGTGAACCAACTGTTCCTTCTGCTGGTTCCAGCGGTCAATCTGCTCTACGCACCAGCGCGGATATTCATCCAGCGGGATGCGAAAACGCTCAATCAGCTCCGGATATTTTGCTTTGATAAAGTACGGCATATATTCGCTGTTATGCTCGCTGGATTCGGTTACATAATAACCAAACCGCTTCATGATCTCATAGCGCACCTGATCGTTATGCGCATCGGTTCGCAAAGCCGCTCTGCGTTTGATTTCCGGGTACAGGTCCGTTCCGGCCCGGCTCACTTCCAAAAGCCAGGCCTGATGGTTGATCCCGGCAATTTTCCACTGCACTTGATCGTCATAGGGCATTTGCAGCCCTTCCAGCAGGGTGGAGCAGCACACCTGAACGCTGTGGCATAACCCGACCGTTCGGATGCGGGTCATCCTCAGCATCGCGCCTGTCAGGATTGCCATGGGGTTGGTATAATTCAGCAGCCACGCGTCCGGACAAACAGCCTCCATATCCCGCGCGATATCAAGCATGACGGGAATGGTGCGCAGCGCGCGAAAAATACCGCCGATACCCAGCGTATCGCCAATGGTTTGCCGTAAACCGTACTTTTTAGGAATTTCAAAATCTGCGATCGTGCACGGGTCATAACCGCCCACCTGAATTGCGTTCACCACATAGTTTGCGTTCGCAAGCGCAAGTTTGCGGTTTTCCACCCCAAGGTAACGTTCAATCCGGGCTTTGCCGCCGTGATTGCGGTTGATAGTTTCAAGCATCATCGCGCTTTCCGTAAGCCGATTGCCGTCGATATCGTACAGCGCGATTTTCGATTCCGCCAACGCGGGCGTTAGCATACAATCCCCCAGAACATTTTTCGCAAACACCGTTGAGCCTGCACCCAGAAATGTGATCTTTGCCATCAGACGACCTCCGGACTCAAACAATTTTGAAACAGATGTGCTATATTCGTAATCTTGCGTGCATCGCGCCGGTTTGAACGCGCGGAGCCAGCCATTGCGCCTCCCGCCGCCGTAGCCGGGGCGACGGGCCGCAGCGGTGCCGAAGCGTCTCACGCTTGCCGGGATGTAACAAAAACCCTCCGGCCTTGCGGACGGAGGGTTGCTTGGTGCTTCGAATTAGTAGCGCGGGTTCTGCTTGGCGTAGCAATCGCGGCAGTAAACGGGGCGATCACCGCGGGGCTGGAAGGGAACCTGCGTGGTAGCGCCGCAACCGTCGCAAATCACTTCGTACATTTGACGGTTGCCGCTGTTGCTGCGACCGCCCTGAGCGCCGCCGTTACGACGGGCCGCGCGGCAGGAAGCGCAACGGGTGGGTTCGTTGGTGAAGCCCTTTTCCGCGAAGAATTGCTGCTCAGAAGCGGAGAAGGTGAATTCGGCGCCGCAATCGCGGCAGGTGAGAGTTTTGTCTGTGTACATATGGTATGTACCTCCTTTTTTATTGTTTCCAGTCGTTGAGGACTCTTGTGGTGGCAAATGGTTCACTGGACAGTTACTCGACAAACTGGAACCAAGAGGCACGTTTGAGCAACGATTTGGGCAACTCCGACAGTATAGCATGTTTTTTGCGTTTTGTGTAGATTTTCCGCAAAATATTTTTGGAAAATACAGAAATACTTCTGTTGGCCGCACCGAGGATGGAGCGACGCGCGCCGCCCAAATCGGCGATCCATGACAGCCCAATTCGTTACCGTGCCCCATTAACGGCGGAATATTAAAATCGGACGCGTTTGCCTGCGTTCATTCCATACGGATTTTCAATCGGGAAGGGAATTGAAACCAACGCCGCGAATGGTATAATATCCACTTGGATAAGGTGCGTATTGACGCGGGAAACCATCAAAAATCAATTCTCTGAAATCGAATCATGGCTTACATCCTGTTTCGCATCGGAGAGTTCCACTAACTTTCGTTGGCTCCAACCGCCGGGTCCAGTCTGTTTTGATGGGCCACAAATTGTTTCCGAATTGAGAGGCTTTACGATGTACCAGAGAGCAGGAACATACCGGTGGCTGTTTCTTTTCACTGTGCCCATTGTGATGTATTGGGTAGCGATTGTTGCGCGCAGCAATTTCTACGCAAATATAATCTCGCCGGTAAATGCCTTGCTGGCCGCCGCCATCTTGTGGTTTGTTTATCAAAAAAGCCGTCAAAGCGGCAGTCAGAAAACTATTTTCTTATTCGATTCGCTTGCGTGTTTATCCTGGGGTATCGCGGATATCGGCTGGGCAATTATGGATCTTTATCACCTTGACGCCGAAAACAGCACGGTATTGTGGGTGCTTTACGCCATACCCAACTTGTTGCTTGAGGTGGGCATCCTTACGGTCATTATCAAGAACCTGAACCGGTGGAGCATAGCGCAGATGGTCGTGGACAGCCTCTCCATTTTACTGGTCAGCGGCATAACGCTATGGATCATCTATTTTGAAAATGATCTGAGTGTTCTGTTCCGGTTTCTTGGCCTGGATTTTACCAGCCTGGCTTCTGTGCTGCTGGATTTTCTCATCGGGCTGTGCATTTTGCAATGGTTGGTGTCCATCCGTAAGGGAAATCTTTCGCCGTACCTGCAGTTTGTCACCATCGGCACGTGCCTGTATGTGTTAATCGATATGGCGTACTATTATTTAACCCTGCACGACGCTTATATGCCAAACGGAATGATCGACTTTCTATACGCGATGTCGTTTTTCCTGATGGCGATTGGCGCGGCGATTTACTGTCGGGATATGGAAGTGGAAGAAAAAGAATCGGCTGTTACCAATATTGGCATGCACCAGCGTTGGGTGATCCTGTGCGTGATTGCGGCAGCCGTAGTGGCGCTCCAAGCCTTTGGAATGGTAGCGGTAGAGATTACGCTTTTGGAGATTTTCGCGTTTACGGTTGTGGTTTTGGAAAACTGGTCCATGTCCAGGTATATTCAGTTATCGATTGAAAATGCAAGGCTGTATGAAAGAACGCGGTCCATGAATACCGTGCTGGAGGTTCGCGTTACCGAACAGAAGGAAATGCTGTACGCCATTACCAATCAGGATATGCTTACAGGTTTTTACAACCGTAATTATTTCATGAATATGCTGGAAAGCGAGCTTTCCTGTGAGAGCCGCCCGCAAACGGTTTGCCTGATGATCCTGGATATCGACCGGTTACGCGTTGTAAATGAAAACTTTGGCACCAATACGGGCGATTATGTGATTGTCGAGTTTGCCAAGCGTATCGCCGGGTGGAATATGCACAAGGCAATCATTGCGCGCATCAATGGCGACGAGTTCGGTATTTATATTACCGGTACCTATACCTACCAGCAGGTTTCAGAGTTTTGTCAGGAGTTGCTATCCAGAATGTGCTTGCCTGTCCGGCTGGCTGAAACACAGCTGGCTATTACGGCGAGCCTTGGCGCGGCGATCCTGACCGGCCGCCAGAACAGCGGGGACACCCTTTGGAACAACGCAAACATCGCCTTGGATCAGGCAAAGCTGCACGGTTACGGTAAATATCAGATTTTTGACCCCGCACAGCTCACCAATAAGCTGAGCACAAGCCGGATTGAAATGATGCTCAAGCTCAGCGACATCGAAAAAGATTTTGAACTGTACTATCAGCCGCAGTTTGCGTTGCCAAGCCAGAAACTGGTAGGCGCGGAGGCGCTGCTGCGCTGGAAAAACCCGCAGGGCGGCTATGTTTCAACCGCCACATTCATCCCCATCGCGGAGGTGATCGGTTTTATCCACCCGATGGGCAAGTGGGTGCTCCGTGCGGCCATGCTGCAGGCAAAACAGTGGAACCAGAAACAGAAACGCGGGGTGAAGGTAGCGATTAACATTTCGCCGGTGCAGTTGAAGGAAAACGATCTTGTGGATTACATCCGGCAGCAGATGGCGGCCCTGCAGGTGGAGCCCGACTGGTTGGATATGGAGATTACGGAAAGCGCAATGCTTGAAAAAGATGAGCATACCCAAACAGTGCTAAGCCAAATCCGCAACCTTGGGCTTACGCTGTCCGTTGACGATTTTGGCTCCGGTCACGCATCCTTCGGCTACTTGAGCGATTCCCTGTTTCACAAGGTAAAAATTGATAAAACGCTGATCGACCAAACCAAGGACATGAACGTGATTGGCACCAATGTGGTGAAAACGATTATCGACATGGCCAAACAGCTGGGTGTTCAGACCATCGCGGAGGGTGTGGAAACCCGGGAACAGTTAAGTGTGCTTACGTTTTTAGGCTGCGATCAGGTGCAGGGCTTTTTATTGGGCAGGCCGGTACAGGCTGCGGAGTTTGAACAGATTTTTCTTCCGACGTCCGCACGCACGCGGTGAGACGTCGCGCGGGCAGCAACGCGACCGAAAAACGGGACGGAGGACAGCCAAAATTTTTAAGACGATCTTGACATCCGCGCCATTCTATATTATGATACCAACGCTTCCAGCTGCACACACAGCTTGAACTTACTGACCCGCTTCCCGCCCGGGAAGTCAAAGGCCTTACGGACAGCCGGGTCAACTGCCGAGTGCGGGCAACGCCGCACGTTTGATTGCGCGAAAGCGCAAATTTTATGAGTTGGCT
>DAOPZY010000004.1:0-111359 GCA_035353615.1 Candidatus Limiplasma sp. | reverse complement strand
AGGACATATACCCCTTGCATAGGGAAAGAACCACGCGATTATGTCCACACAGCAGCATGCCGACGACAATGCCGATCACCAGCGTAAACAGCAGCCCAAAGAGGGAAATGTACAGCGTGCGCAGAAAGCCGTCCGCAAAGAAAGACCAATCCTTGAACCATGCCTGCCAGTTCTGTATTGAAAAGGGTCCTGTCACAGTTTCACATCCCTGTGCACGAACGGGAGCGGAGGCTCAAAGAGCCTCCGCTCGCTCGCTCAAATGATGAATTACTTGGTGGGCGCGGGAGTGTCGGTGGGGTTGGCAGCCAGATCGGCGGCCGCCTGCCAGAGGCTGACGCCAAACTCGTCTACTTTCGCCCAATCCACGGCGGGAAGCGTCCACTTGGAAATCAGTGTATCCAGCGAG
Organism: Candidatus Limiplasma sp.; assembly: GCA_035353615.1. Taxonomy (GTDB): domain Bacteria; phylum Bacillota; class Clostridia; order Christensenellales; family Aristaeellaceae; genus CAXXOK01. Next base: position 110,953 of record DAOPZY010000004.1, on the reverse strand, counting down.
CCATCCGCGCGCATGGCGGCGATGGTGTCATCCACAACCGTCAGCAAGCCGGTGTTGCCTTTTTTGAGCGCGATGCCATAGGGCTGGGCGGCAAAGCTGTCAGCCAGCAGTTCGGTGGTATCGTCCACATAGCCGTTGAGGATGGATTTGTCCACGGAGAAGCAGTCGATGCGGCCGCTGCTCAGCGCGGCTTTGATGTCGGGATAGGTGGGGAACTCGGAGAACGTGACCGTCATGCCGGCGGCGTCGGCGGCAGCCTGCAAGGCGTCCTTGGTGGTAGCGGACTGCGCTACACCGATGGTTTTGCCGGCCAGATCCGCAAAGCTCTTGATGCCGCTGTCCTTGTTGACCAGCAGGCCGATTGAATCGATGAAGTAAGGCTTGGAGAACTCATACTGGAGCAGACGGTCCGGTTTGATGGTGAAGGTGGCGATGACCATATCCAGCTCTCCGGTATCCAGCAGGGGGCCGCGGGTTTTAGCGGTCACAGCGGTGAACTCGACGGCGCTCGCATCGCCCAGAATGACTTCGGCCATTTTGTGGGCCAAATCCACTTCCAAGCCCTCAAACTCGCCGCCCAGATCCTGATAGCCAAAGTTGGGTACGTCCGCTTTGACGCCAACCAGCAGCTTGCCGCGCTGCTTGATGGCGGCAACCTCCGCGGAATCTTCCGCCAGTGCGGGAATGAAGGTAACCAGCGCCATCACCAGTACCAGGGCCATGCAAAGCAGCTTCTTCATTCGTGTCCATCCTCCCGTTTTTAGTGTAGTATTTTCCCAAGAAAAGCGGTGGTCCGCTCGTTTTTGGGATGATGAAACACCAGCTCGGGTGTGCCATCTTCAAGGATCGTGCCGCCATCCAAAAACAGCACGCGGTCGGCGATGTGCTCGGCAAATTTCATTTCGTGCGTCACAAAGAGCATGGTAATCTGCGTTTCTTTGGCAACGCGCTCCATGATATCGAGCACTTCCTGAATCATTTCCGGGTCCAGTGCCGAGGTGGGTTCGTCAAACAGCATGATTTTCGGGCGCATTGTCAGGGCGCGGGCAATGGCCACGCGCTGCTGCTGCCCGCCGGAAAGCTGACTGGGGTAAGCGTCTGCCTTATCCGCAATGTTCACCTCGCGCAGGTTGTTCATGGCGCGTTCTCGAACCTCATCCTTGTTTTCACGCTTCAGCACCATGGGGGCGAGGGTCAGGTTTTCAAGCACCGTTTTGTGCGGGTAAAGGTTGAAATTTTGGAAAACCATCCCGATATCCTGACGGGCCTGACAAAGCATGCGGTTGGTCATGCTGGAAATCGCCACGCCGTCAATGAAAACGTTGCCGCGTTTGGGACGCTCAAACATGTTGATGGTGCGTAAAAGCGTGCTTTTGCCGCTTCCGCTTGGGCCGATAATGACCGTTTTGGAGCCGGAAGCGATTTCAAGGCTGATCCCCTTCAACACATCCAGCGGGCCGAAACTTACGTTAACATCCTCAAATACGATCAAACCCTGCTCCTCCAATCCATCAAGAGAAAAGCACGACGTGTGTGAGAGCATCGTTGCTCCGCACGGCGCATCGCACTTGAACTGTTTCAAGTCTACCGCATACGTTTGCATAAAGTCAACCGAATCCCTGCAAAATACAGGATAAATACAATGCTTTGGAGGCTCAATTTGAACGATTGAAGCCTTCCGGGTGCACATCCTGTATACATTGGCGCAAACCATTGACAAGCCGGGAGCTAGCCGTTACAATAAGCATCACTCAACGGAGAGATCGCCCGAAACAGGCGGTCTCTTTTGATTTTGAAAGCGCATGGGGGTACGGTTTGCATGAATACGGCGACGTTGCTGGTCCAGTGTCTGGAAGCGGAGGGGGTCGAAGTGGTTTTCGGCATCCCCGGGGAGGAGAATCTGGAGCTGATCAATGCGCTGTCCGATTCCGCGATCCGGTTGATTACCACCCGGCATGAGCAGGGAGCCGCTTTTATGGCGGATGTGTTCGGCAGGCTCACGGGCCGCGCGGGCGTTTGTCTGGCAACTCTGGGCCCCGGAGCCACCAACCTGATTACCGGCGTTGCGGACGCCAACAGCGACGGCGCGCCTATGGTGGCCATCACCGGGCAGGTGAGCACAGAGCGCATGCACATCACCTCCCACCAGTATCTGGACCTCAGCAAAATCTTTGAGCCGGTTACCAAGCGCACCAAAATGATCGTGCAGCCCGATACCGTATGCGAGGTGGTCAGGCTGGCGTTCAAATATGCCCAAAGCGGTAAAATGGGCGCAACGCATATCGATTTGCCCGTCAATGTCGCGGGCATGGAGGTGCCCGCCATCGAAAGGCCGATCAAGCCCAAGCTGCCCATGGCGGAGTATGCCGACCGTGAAAGCGTGGAGCTTGCGGCGGCGATGATGACCCGCGCGAAATGCCCCGTGATGCTCGTGGGCGCTGAAGCTGTGCGCAACGGTGTGGATACGGCGGTGCGCGCGTTTGCGCACAAACAGCGCATCCCGGTTGTGAACACCATGATGGCCAAAGGCGTGTTGCCCTGCGACGATCCGTACGCCATGTGGACGGTGGGCATCCCGCAGCGGGATTATCAGGACCTTTTGCTGGACAGGGCGGATCTGCTGCTGTGCGTGGGCTACGACATTGTAGAACTGAACCCGGAGCGCCTGAACCCGCGAAGGGACAAGCAAATCATCCACATCAACCGCGCGGCCGCGCACATCAACAAGTTTTACGGTACCGACGTTGAGGTGGTCGGCGACGTTGCGGACAGTCTGAACCGCATCGCGGCGCTGGGGAGCCGCAGCGAGGACCCCGCGTACGCCTTTGCCTTGCGCACCCGGATGACCGCCGAGCACGCGGTGTATGAAACGGACGAATCCTATCCGCCCAAACCCCAACGAATCCTGCATGATGTGCGTAAAGCGATGCGGGCAGGCGATCTGCTGCTCTCCGACGTGGGCGCCCACAAAATGTGGATCGCGCGCCACTACAACTGTTACGAAGCCAATTCCTGCATCATTTCCAACGGGTTTGCAACCATGGGCATCGCCGTGCCGGGCGCGTTGGCCGCAAGGTATGTCGCGCCGGATAAACGCGTGCTGGCTATCACCGGCGACGGAGGGTTTATGATGAACTCGCAGGAGCTGGAAACGGCTCTGCGGGAAAAACTGCCCTTTGTGACGTTGATTTTTAACGACGGGGGCTACGGTTTAATTAGTTGGAAACAGATCGACCGGTTTGGGCATCCGTCGCATACCGGCTTTGGGAACCCGGACTTTGCCGCCTTGGCGGAAAGCATGGGCTGCAAGGGGTATCGGGTGCGGGCGGCGGGCGAATTGCCCGGCATTTTGGAATATGCGTTTGCCCAGAGCGTGCCGGCCGTGATCGATTGCCCTGTGGATTACAGCGAGAACGCCCGCCTCACCAGTCGGCTTGCAGCCCTGAAACCCTGACGATTGGTCAAGCGTTGGCAACATACACAAAACCTGACATGGAGCGTCAGGTTTTTGTGCTATAATGGAGGCAGCCAAAGAGGGGGAATGCAGCCTGAAAAGCGATCGCCTGTTTCAATTGCTTTATCTGTTGCTGGAAAAAGGCACGGCGACCGCGCCGGAAATTGCCAGAACGCTGGATGTTTCCGTGCGCACGGTTTACCGTGATGTGGAGGCGTTGTCCTTCGCGGGCGTGCCCTTGTACGCCTCGGCCGGCAAGGGCGGCGGCATTTCGCTGGCAGCGGGCTATTCGCTGAACAAGGCGCTGCTCTCCGATGCGGAGCAGAATCAAATTCTGTTTGCGATTCAAAGCTTGCGGGCAACGGACCGCGCGGTGGACGGCTTGCTGGCAAAGCTGGGCGGCATTTTCAAAAAACAGAGCGTCAACTGGATTGAGGTGGATTTTTCCCGCTGGGGCTTGGGGGAAACCGATCACCGGCGGTTTGATATCATCCGGAACGCGATTTTGGAAAAGCGCGTGCTCGAGGTGCTGTACTGCGGCGCGTCCGGGCAGACAACCCGGCGAAAAATCAAACCCTTCAAGCTGATTTTCAAGGATAAAAACTGGTATCTGCAAGCGTTCTGCCTGCACGCGGAGGATTACCGTCTATTCAAAATGGGCCGGATCATGGAACTGTCGCTGTGCTCGGAAACCTTTGAGGACACCTTTGAGGACGCGCCGCCCATCGAAATGCCTTCGCCCCCAGCGCCGCAGCCGGTGACAGCGACGCTTCGCTTTACGCCGGCCGTAGCGTTTCGCGTGTTTGATGAGTTTGACCGCCGCAGTGTGGAACCGCAGGCGGATGGAACGCTTTTAGTGAATGCTCCCTTTCCGCTGGATTCATGGGCAATCGGGTATCTGCTCACCTTTGGCACGGAGATTGAGGTGCTGCAGCCGCCTGCGCTACGGGCGAAAATCGCGGATCTATCCAAAAAAATTTACGAGCATCACAAAACATGACAGACTGTTGGCAAGTTACCAATGGTAGAATCAGGCTGTCCTGATGGATTAACGCTTGCATCAAACGAAAGGGGAGCTTATAATGGAAGAAAAATACTGTCAAAGTTGCGCAATGCCCATGGGGAACACGGATGAACTGTACGGTACCGAAAAGGACGGCCAAAAGAGCGCCGATTATTGCCACTACTGCTACCAAAACGGAGCGTTCAACTTCAACGGCACCATGAACGAAATGATCGAGCTGTGCGTAAAGCCTATGGTGGAAAACAACCCAACCATGACCGAAGCTACGGCACGGCAAATGATGCAGGGCTTTTTGCCCACCCTGAAACGCTGGCGGGAAGCCTGACCCATCGGAACCTCCCCGACAGGCAGGCGGCGAACTTATGTTACTCCGCCTGCCTGCGCGGAGTCTCCGGCGCAACGGCGAGCAGAACCATTGGGACGCGCTGAAAGGATCGACCGAGCATCAGGAGGCGACGGGCTTGACATGTTGGAAGGACCAATACCCCCGGGAGCACGAGCCGGCTTTGGAACAAATCGCGAATTATATTCAAACTCCGCTGTGGACGGCGCTGTGCGCAACCCTTGAAAAGCAGTACGGGGTTACGCCTCGCGTGGAGCATAGCATCTGTTCAGCCGCGCCGGGGTGGAACGTTAAGTATCGCAAAGGCGGAAGGGCCTTGTGCACCCTTTACCCCAACCGGGGTTTCTTCACCTGCATGGTTACGGTAGGCACACGGGAAGCCGCCGAGGCAGAAATGCTCATGGCCAACAGCTCGCCCTATCTGCAGGCACTGTATGCGCGCACCACCCCGTGCAACGGAGCACGTTGGTTGATGGCGGATGTAACGGATGAAGCAATCCTCGCGGATGTGATGCAGTTGATCGCCCTGCGGATGAAACCCGCTCAACCTCAAAAACCGGCGAAGCGGAAACCGACCAAGGATATGCCGGAAGGCGAGCGCTGAGCGCTTCAGGCAGCGGCTCGGCGGGCGGATACGGACATGGGTTTACATCCATTGCGGACGGATACGCGGGCAGCACCCGGGAGCCGGTTCCAGACCCTGAACGCGAAGAAGCGGGAACCGCATGAATCCGGGGGAACGCGAACCAAGCCGCAGGAACCGTAAGGAGGGCAACCATGGATACGTTGGCGGATTGGGTGGACGGTTTAGAGGCGAAGAACAACCAGTATGCCTATGAGTGTTTCAAACGCCTTCAGGAAGCCTGCGCAGTTTCCGGAGATGCGTACGCTTACTTTAACAGGTTTGCCCGGCTGATGGACAGCGACTCCTCTTACCCCCGCACACGCGGTTTGCTGATGATCGCCGCCTGCGCCCGCTGGGACACGGATAACCGCATTGACGAGCTGCTGGATCGGTACCTGAAGCATATTGAGGATGTGAAACCAATTACGGCAAGGCAATGTATCCAAGCCCTGCCGGAGATGGCCCGGTATAAACCGGACCTTGCCCCGCTGATAACCCAGGCGCTCATGCGCGCCAATCCTTTCCGGTACCCGGTCACCATGCAGCCGCTGGTGCAAAAGGATATCGCGGAAGCATTACGCCGCATCTACGAAACGGCGCCAGCCCCCTGAACAGGGCGCAAACCTTGGGCCAGTGCACTTCGCGCGGCCTTTTTTGCGTTTACAGGATTGCCAGAAGCGCGATTGCCGGCGAAACGGAAACCCGGACTGGCGGAGGGCGTGCAACGCATTTTAAGCACTGAGGATGATTCGGCGGTTCAAAGAATGGGTATCCATTCTATGGAAGCGATGCTTCCCCCGATGAAGGGAAAATCCCCACCGTAAAAGCGCTGGGCTTGGGGCAACGCTCCGGTTTGGTAAGAAAGCCGGGGCAACGCGCAGGGCTCAGACGCACTCCCCATCCAGGAGGCGCAGCGCTGCACAGATGCAGCCCAACAGGCGAAACGCATAGCTCTATCGGATGGCGCGCACTTTGGACAAAATGATGAAGGAGCGCGTGACCACATCCCGAATATATTGAAGCAACGCAATAGACCAACCAGAACGGTTTACCATCGTGGAGGCGTCAAAACTCCGCTGACTTTGAAACCAATCCGAACCGCTGAGTGCAGCAGGAGGAACCCGCAATGAAAAAAATCATCACTTTCTTTGACGCAAAACCATACGATAAGGAATGGTTTGATAAAGCCAATACGCAATACACCATCCGCTACCTTGATAGCAAGCTGACCCCCGCGACGGTTCAATTGGCTCGGGGTAGCGACGCGGTGTGCGCCTTTGTGAACGATACGCTGGACGCGGAGGTGATCGACGCGCTGTACGACATGGGCGTACGCGTGATTGCAATGCGTTGCGCCGGTTACAGCAACGTGGATTTTAAGCGCGCGTATGGAAAAATCAGCGTGGTGCGCGTGCCCGCTTATTCGCCTTATGCCGTGGCGGAACACGCCATCGGGCTTTTGCTGACGGTAAACCGCAAGCTGCATCGCGCGTATAACCGCACGCGGGATTTTAACTTTAGCCTTGTTGGGCTTACAGGCGTTGATTTACACGGGAAAACCGTGGGCGTAATCGGAACGGGGAAAATCGGCCGCGCGTTTATCGACATTTGCCGGGGCTTCGGGATGCGGGTCATCGCCTATGACGCTTACCCCGCAAAAGATTCAGACATTGAGTATGTTTCTCTGGATGAGCTTTTCGCCCAAAGCGACGTCATCTCCCTTCACTGCCCCCTGACGGAACAGACGCGCCATCTGCTGAATGCCGATGCGTTTGCCAAGATGAAACCGGGCGTTTTCATCATCAACACTTCCCGCGGCGCGCTATTGGATACCGAAGCGCTTCTGGATGCGCTCAACACCGGCAAGGTGCGCGGCGCGGGGCTGGATGTGTATGAAGAAGAAGCGGAGCTTTTCTTTGAAGATAATTCGGGCAACATCATCAAGGACGATGTGCTTGCCCTGCTGGTTTCAAGGCCCAATGTTGTGCTCACCTCACATCAGGCGTTTCTAACGGAGGAAGCTTTGCAAAACATTGCGCAAACGACGCTGGATAACCTGAACGAGTTTTTCGCGGGCGCAAGCCTGACCAACGAGGTTTGCTACCGCTGCGATATTGGCAAAGTGGTGGAAGATTGCCGTAAGTGGCGCAAGGAGCGTTGCTTCTAACGGTAAACGGGGATGGCGACCGGCGCTGACAACGCCGCGATCATTCCGGCTTTGCCGGCAACAATCCAAGGAACAAAGCCCGCCGTGCGGGCCGTACGTGTGTTACAACAAAGGAAGAACTTAAAGGAGGACTGTTTATGGAAGTTACCGTGCGAAACAAGGGAATCAAGGCAGGCGTTGTGCTCAGCTTTGTGCTGATGGTTACGGTCAACGCGCTGGCCAACATCCTGCCGATCAACGGGCTGAACACCGGCGAGGCCGCCAACCGTTACCCAAACCTGTTTACCCCCGCGCCCATCACCTTTGGTATTTGGGGCGCGATCTACCTGATGCTGACCGTGTATGTGGTAAGCCAGCTGCTGCCCGCGAAAAAGAACGCGGACGCGACGCGCCAGAAACTGCTGGCTAAGGTTGGCAAGTTGTTTATCTTTTCGTCCGTGATGAACGCCGCGTGGATTTTCGCTTGGCATTATCAGCAATTGCCGCTGTCCATGGCCATCATGGTGTTGTTGCTGGTCAGCCTGATCTGGATTGGGCGTTTGCTGCGGGAACCGCACTGTTCACCCGCGGAGGAGCTCTCCCTTCGGATTCCCTTTGGCCTGTATTTTGGCTGGATTACCGTTGCGACGATCGCGAACGCCACGGTGCTGCTGGTCAGCCTGAACTGGAACGGCTTCGGCATCGACCCGACCGTATGGATGGCCGCGATCGTAGCGGTTGGCGTGGGCATTGCATCCGTCACCATGTTTAACATGCGCAGCGTTGCCTACGGTTTGGCGGTGCTGTGGGCGTTTGCGGGCATTCTTTACCGTCACCTTTCCGCCCAGTGGTTCGGCGGGCAGTATACGCTGGTGATTGTTGCGGTGGGTATCGCGCTTGGCTTCCTGCTTTGCATGACGGCGGTGACTGCCGTGCATATGCGGAAGGTGGCCACCTGCAGGGTTCATTCATAACGCGCGCCGTTAGGGTAATTCAAAGTCAAAAGCGCCCTACCTGTATGGGTGGGCGCTTTTGGCTGCCGCAAAAAACGAGGTGGCGGCCGTTGCCGCTCGCCTCATCAACCTGCGGATTCGAACCGTTGGCAACCCAAAAGGCGCCCATCAGCCGCGCCGCGTTGTGCCTTTGGCACTTGTAGCGCGTACATTTGATGTGTTGCAGCACAAGGCCTCCGTCGGGCAAGGGGCTATGCCCCAGCGCCCCACAAGAGCATTGCCTTTGACCCGGTTTCGCTGCGACGAGAGCTCCTCAACGGTCTGCACCCTGCGTGCTTGTGCCTGTTTGCCGATTTGACGCTGCTGCGTGAGGCTAGAAGCTTTATACCAAGCCGGTTTTACCTTTGCGCCCAACAAGGGGCAACACCCTTGACACGGTTTCGCTGCGGCGCGAGTTCTTTCGATAGCGTAAACCGGCGGAGCAGACGCTTGCAACGCTCGCTCCGCCGGTTGCGGTTCCGGATGTACCGGATTGTTTCAAGCCTTCCGGCAGGTCAGTACAGGTTGGCGGTTTGCATTTCGTCAATCAGCGAAATCAGCGCCTGCTGATCGGCGTCGCTGAAACTGAGGAAGCAATCCGGCTCCTGCTCCGAGGAGGGGTTGGAACTGTCGTAATCGTTCCAGCTGAGCCATACAAACATGCCGTTGGGGTCGTCGGTGGGGGTGCCGCGCTTGACGATATCCGCAAACCGGTCGGCATAATCCATATAGGTTGCCGAGGAAGAATCGTTACGCTTATTGTATACGCTCAGGTATAGATTGATGGGGATTTGCGCAGGCTCGCCGCCGGTGCGCGGCACATTGAAGAAGGTGAGGCTGATGTTGACGCTGTCGTTTTCCAGCGCAAGCGGCGAGGAGATGTGCTTGATCGCTTCCCGCATGCGGGCGATTGTGTCCGGCTTCATATATTTATTGTAGGTTTTCATCAGCAGGGCCGCAGTTTTGGGGGTTTCCATGCGCACGGAGGTGTTGTAATCCACAAAGCGCCTGTCCCCAACATATCCGCCGTAGGAAAGAGAAATCAGTACCTGCGCGTTCCCTCTTTGGTAGGAGTAACCGCTGGGATCCAGCGTGTCGGTTTCGCTTTGTTTACGGTAATAGTCGTTGGTTACAAGGTTCAGCGCCTTCGCTTCCGTTTTGAGGCTATCCCAGATGGCCTGACATTCCGCGTCGGTAAAGTTGCGGTTCACATACAGGTATTGCATGTTGGCCTGATCCGGGAAGGAGCGGATCGCGGTTTGATAAGCGCTGTCCTTTTCGCGCAATTCGTTGAGCGTATCGATATTCTTAAACAGGATGGTGCGGTCAACCGTTTGCCCGTTGGTCAGTTTGAGCGTGATCGGCTCAATCATCTGATACTGGCTGTACTCGTCATACGCGGCGTTCCGGGGATCGTTCACACGGTCCACAGCATCCGACAGCGAGCTGGAAATATACTTTTTCATTTCGTCATCGGTGTAGGATATCCGGTTCAGCAACAGGGTCACATATTCCGGCGTGCCCAATTTGTAGTCGTGCCCGCGGAAGGTGACGGACGCGATTTCGTCCGGTTTGGGGGTCACGTTCAGCATGCTTTGAACCGCTTGTCCGGTACCCAGCGAAACGCCGTAGGCAAGCGCGCCCGCCAACAGCAAACAGGGCAACGAAAGCAGGATTTGCTTTACCGTGCGCGCCGCAACCACCTGATACACCACAAAGATCAGGAAGGCAACGGCTACGATGGCGGCGCCCACCACGGAAATCAGGGCCTGATTGTTGACCGTAATCATCGCCATGGCAGCCACGGCGAGCAGCGTCGCGGTCACCAGCGGCCAAAGTTTACGGCTGGTGCCATGCTCGGCCGCCTCGCTCGGGCGGCGCAAAAACAATAGCCAGCCAACCACTAAGCCCGCCGCCATGGGCAGCAACGAATACAGGATATAGGGCCACTGAACGGCAAACGGCTCAAACAGCGAGCGGGATTGCATCACAACCATCCCGGTTGCCACGTTGGTCATGGGGTTAAGCCACATGCCCAAATCCAGCCAGCCGATGATCGACGTTTTATCTACCACGCCACGCGCGATAATAAACTGGATAAACCTCGGTAAAAACAACACAATGCCCGTGGAGGCGAGGGCCGTAAGGTACGTGCCGGAAAGCGCGCAGCCGATTGCCGTGGCTGCGTAAATAATCATTGACGCTACAAAAAAGTATGCAATGGAAAGCGGCACATAGGCCGGCACAAAGGGGCACCCGCCAATCAGCTGCATCCCCAGCATGCACAGCACGTTTAGCACAATGGTGCCGCCCATCCAGGTCGCGGTGGCCAATGTGGTGGAAAGGTACAGGTCCGTACGCGTTACGGGCAGGCTATGGTAGGCGTCGCTTGCGGAGCGCTTGAAAAGAAAGGAAAAACCGTACATTCCGAAGATCACCGCGGAGAAGGCGTAGTACAACAGCACGGGCGTCATGCCAATCGCGCTGGTGGAGTAGGAGCGCGTCGATTCGCCGAAACAGTCCTGCCCCCCGGTGATAATTGTGTAAATCAGCGTTGCAATCGCCAGCGCCAACCCGATGGGGGAGAGGCGCTTGAACGTTTCCCGGTACATTTTCATTGCTTGTTTCCTCCTTCGGCGGTTTCAAACGCGTAGCCCAATGCTTCCATCTCGTAGATGAAAACCTCTTCCAGCGTCAAGGGCAACGTTTCCAGCAGGAGCGGAGCCTTGGCGGCCAACAGCGCGTGACTCTTTTCCTTGCTGCCCCGGACGATCAGCGTGGATACGCTTCCCTGCCGGTTGATGTTGAGCACTTCCAGCCCCTCAAACGCACTTGCGTCATAATCCCCCGAAAAAGCAACCTGAAGCTTGAAAAGCGATGTTTTCAGGTCGCCCACGTCACTTTCCAGCACAATGCCGCCTTTATACAAAAGGGCAAGCTGATCGCAGGTATCTTCCAGCTCCCGCAGGGAATGGCTAGTGATGATGACGGTCGCGCCACGGTCGAACACCTCGGCGTACAGCTTTTGCTTGACCAGGTTGCGCATCACGGGGTCCAAACCGTCAAAGGTTTCATCAAAAAAGTAATGGTCCGCGCCGCTGGAAAGCGCCAGAATGGTCGCCGCCTGCCGGCGCATGCCTTTGCTGAACGTGCTTAGGGGTTTGCTGACCGGCAAATTCAGCTCATGCGCGAGCGATTCGAAACGTTTGAAATCAAAGTGCTCGTAGGAGGAGGCGTAGAAGGTTGCCATCCGCCGCACGGTGCTTTGCGGCAGCATCCAAAACTCATCAGGCACAAAGGCGAACCTTTTTTTGAGTTGGATGTTTTCATAAATATCATGGCCGTCCATGGTGATGCTACCCTCGTCCGGGCGGTATACGCCGCACGCAAGGCGAAGGAACGTTGATTTACCGGCGCCGTTTGCGCCCACAAGCCCATACACACAACCTTCCGGGATATGGCAGTTCAGTTGATCCAGAGCGGCGACATCCGAGAACCTTTTTGTCAGATTTTGTGCGATAATCACGGTTCCGCGTCCTTTCTGGATGCGCCTTTGGGCGCATCGATCCTTTGATGTGGCTTATTCAGTCGGCCCCTGAGCCGATTGATCCTGCGGCTGGTTTCCGTTGGCGTTGGCTTCGTAGGCGGTGTTGACCGCCTGAAGCACGCTTTCCTTGGGTACCCGGGATAGGCACAGCTTTGCGCTGAGCGCTGTGATTTCATCCAGAAAAGACTGCATCCCCTCAATGACTAACCGGGGCGCGTCCTTGCTGATGAAACGTCCGCTTCCGGGAACGCTGACGGTGACGCCGCGGCGTTCCAGCTCCGTGTATGCTTTCTGCAACGTGTTTGGGTTGGCGGAAAGCGTTTGCGAAAGTGAACGCACGCTTGGCAACTGATCGCCCGGGCTGAGCGCGCCGGATCCGATCAACTGTTCCACCTGATCGATGATTTGCTCGTAGATGGGTTGCCTGCCGAAACGATCGATTTGAAACATGATCTTTCCTCTCCTAAACGTACTATGAGTACTAGTACAGTTATATTATATAGTACGGTCGGAGAATGTCAATAGGGAATTTCTGATTTCGTGTGCCGGGACAAAGCGGTACGTGTATCACAGCCGCCGGCCGGCTTTGCTAAACAAACGCTTCAGGGCGCGCGTCTGTTCACTGAAACGGAAATAATTAACAAATTCGCTCAATAAGCCATACATAAGAGCCTTTACCAACGATGGCCCGTTGCCGCGGAAGTGGCGAAAATGTTCGAAACGCCAGTAAAAAAGTCTGAAATGGTAACAAATTTACCAAAGTAAGCATGAAGTACTTTACAGCCGGGGATTTTTTGAGTATAGTATAGAAGATTGTGGTGTGATGGCAGTGCATTTTTTTCTCACGCAACGCCTGCGGAAAACGCGCAACCGGCAACTGTTTTATACCGGATGGTTTTTAACCGCAAGGATGCCCCGGAAATGCCGGAACGGAGATTGCGGCTTGCCATCCAAAGGCAACTAGTATAAAATAGATAAGAATGACATTTGATGAATGAAGCGAAAAGCGTATGCCGATCTCGCTTCGTTGATCCTGCCTGTAAAAACTGAAGGAGGCTGCACCGTGAGCAAAGTACACATCCTTGACCATCCCCTGATTCAGCATAAACTGAGCATCATGCGCAACAAGGAAACCGGCGCCAAAGAATTTCGGGAGCTGCTGGAAGAAATCTCCATGCTGATGGTATACGAAGTTACGCGCGATTTACCCACCGAGGAGGTCGAGGTGGAAACCCCGATTTGCGTCACCAAAAGCAAAATGCTCAGCGGCAAAAAAATCGGCATTGTGCCCATCCTGCGCGCAGGCTTGGGCATGGTGGAAGGCGTAACCCGCCTGATTCCGGCGGCGCGTATCGGGCATATCGGCCTGTACCGCGATCCGGTCACCCTGCAACCGGTGGAGTATTACTGCAAGCTACCCGCCGACAGTGAAAACCGCGAGCTGATCGTGCTGGACCCGATGCTGGCCACCGGCGGAAGCGCTTCGGCCGCCATCAGCTTTATTAAACAACGCAATTGCAACAATATCCGTCTTGTAAACCTGATTGCCGCGCCGGAAGGGATTCAGCGCATCCAGCACGATCACCCCGACGTGGATATTTATGTGGCGGCATGCGATGAAAAACTGAACGAACACGGGTATATCGTGCCCGGTTTAGGCGACGCGGGCGATCGTCTGTTTGGAACCAAGTAACCCATATTGACGCAGGAAAGAAGGTGCGGCCATGGCGCGGGAAGTGTTCGACGCGGTGCAGACCGCGGAAAACCAAGCCGATCAGCTGATTCAGGACGCGCAACGGGACGCGCGGGAGCTGCTGAAGGCTACGGAGGCGGAAATCACCGACAATGAACGGAAGTCGGCGCAGGAGCACCGCGCCATGTACCAAAACCTGTTGGACAGCCGCCGGGCGCAGGTGAGCGAACGGCTGACCCAGACGCAGGCGGCGGACGATGCCGCGCAAAATCAGGAGCTGGCGCAGGCGGGCGAACGGCTGCAACAAGTCGCAAAGCTGATAGTTGAAAGGGTTTTGGACGATGGCAATCGTTGAAATGAAGCATATGGACATGCTGGCCCTGGAGCATGACAGACTCGCCCTGCTGCGCGCTATTCAAAAGCTGCGCTGCGTGCAGGTGTTGCCTGCCGATGCCGAACACGCGACGTTTAACCGCCTGCCCGCAACGGACGAGTTGCCGCAAGCGGAAGAAACCATCGCCCGTGTGGATTGGGCGATCAGCCGTTTGCAAAAATATGACACGGCTAAAAAGCCGCTGATGGCGGACAAACCAACCATCACGGACGAACAGGCGAACGCGGTTGCGATGCGCACGCCGGAACTGATGAAAACAGTGGAGCGACTGGAAGCGCTGGAACGCGAAGCGGGGGAACTTCGCGGGCAAAGCGCGCGCGTTGATTCCGCCAAAGAACAGCTGATGCCGTGGAAAGCCCTGTCGCTGCCGCCCGCGGAAATCCGGAATACGAAGAATACGATTGCCATGCTGGGTTCCCTGCAAAAATCGATGCTCGACCGTTGGACGGCGGAGGGCACGCTAACCGATTTGTGTTGGATGGAAACAGTATCCGTGCAACGCGATCTGGCGTATGTGTGCCTGATGATGCACCGCAGCAACCGCGAAACGGTGATGAATACCCTGAAGGAAGCCAGCTTTACGCAGATTCAGCTGCAAACCGGCATCAGCACGGTAGAAGAACAGTTGACGCGGCTGGCCGCTGAAAAGGATCAGTTGGAAACAAGCCAACAGGCGATTGTTGCGGAAACCGCGTCAATGGCCCCGGCCATCTCCGATTTGAAAGAACTGTACGATGTTCTGGGCGCGCAGCGCGCCCGTATGGTTGCTGCCAGAAGCTTTTCCGCCTCGGAATCCACCTTCTTTTTACAAAGCTGGATTCCCGCCCCCTTGGAGGACGCGGCCCGGCAAAAGCTGCAAGCGGTTTCGCCAAGCGTGGCGCTGGAGTTTTATGGCCCCCTGGAGGGGGAGGAACCTCCGGTAATATTGCAGAATCAGCCGATGATTTCGCCGTTTGAAACGGTGGTTTCCAGCTTCTCGCTGCCGGCCCCGTTCAGCGTGGACCCCACGGCGGTGATGATGCCTTTCTTCATCAATTTTATGGGGATGATGGTGAGCGACGCCGGGTATGGCTTGGCCATGGCGATCATCGCGCCGCTCCTGATCCGCATATTGAAACCGGCGCCCAGCATGCGGCGCATGCTGTGGATTATTCTGGGCGGCGGCATCATGACGGTATTCTGGGGCGCGATGTATAACTCCTGGTTTGGCTATGCGCCGTTCCCCTCCCTGCTGGACCCGATGAACAACGCGTTGCCCGTGATGGGCCTCTGCATAGGGCTTGGGGCGCTGCACCTGTTTGCCGGTCTTGGGATGGCCGCTTACCTGAACATTAAACGCGGGCATCCGCTGGATGCCGTAGCGGATCAGCTGAGCTGGTTCCTGCTTATCATCGGCCTTGCGCTGATGGCGGTTGTGCCGTCGGTGGGTAAATGGCTGGCCATTGCGGGCGCGGCGATCATCGTGGTGTTCGCGGGGCGCGCCAAATCCAACAATCCGCTGAAACGGCTTCTCAGCGGGCTGGGAGCGCTGTACGGCGTTACCAGTTGGGTCAGCGATCTGCTCAGCTACATCCGCCTGTTCGGTATGGGGTTGGCGACCGGCGTTATCGGCATGGTCATCAACATTCTGGTGGGAATGGTCGCCGGGTTCGGGCCGGTCGGCGTGGTGATGGGCGCGCTGGTGTTCGTGGGCGGGCACCTGTTTAACGCCGGCATCAACATCTTTGGCGCGTATGTGCATAGTTGCCGCCTGCAATACATTGAGTTTTTCGGAAAATTCTACGAGGATGGCGGCAAACCGTTCCTGCCGCTGACCGACACAGGCCGATATGTTTATATCAGGGATGCGCAAACGCGCGCCTGATATGGAGATAGTCACAGCCGCCTTTCGCAGCGAAGCCAGCGGGTCGGGTCAAGACTTGTCTAAGAGGTTTGAACCTCGCGCGGTTCTGCGGCGGGATCAACCGATGACCGCCTGCCTGCCCGGAAACGGCAAACGGTGCGCGAAAGGCAACTGAATCCAAACAAAACAAACAAATGGGAGGTTACTACGATGACAATCGGTCAAATTCTTGCTCTTCTTGGCGCCGCGATTGCGGCGATTGGCGCGGGTATCGGCTCCAGCCGCGGCGTCGGGCTTGCCGGCGAAACCTCTGCGGGCGTATCCACCGAAAACCCGGAAGTGAACAGCAAACTGCTGCTCTTGCAGCTCTTGCCGGGCACGCAGGGTATTTACGGGTTCCTGATCGCGGTGATCGTGCTCATCAACACCAACGTGCTGGGCGGGCAGATGAAAGCGGTTGAACTCTATCAGGGCCTTGGCATTCTGATTGGCTGCCTGCCGATCGGCATCATGGGCTATTATTCCGCGATCAAGCAGGGCAAGGTTTCCGCAGCGGGCATGATTATGACCGGCCAGCGCCCGGAAATGAGCGGCAAGGCGATCACCATGGCCGTTATGGTGGAAACCTACGCCGTGCTTTCGCTGCTGCTTTCCTTCCTGATTGTCAACTCCATCAAGCTATAAGGAGCCATTCATGAACGCACAGGCCATTCTGATCAAAATCGAAGAGGATGCGAAGGAAACCGCGGGCCGGATCAAGACGGATGCCGCGGCCCGGACGGAAGAGCGCAAAGCGGCATCCCGCGAGAAGATCGAAGGGATGTATCAGGCAATGCTGGCTCAGGCGGCGCGCGAAGGCGATGAACTGGAACAGCGCATGCTGAGGATGGCGGAGCTGGACGCGCGCAAAGCGCTGTTGCAGAAAAAACGCGCCATCATGGACGGGGCGTTTGCGCGCGCGGCCGCGCTGCTGGCTGAACTGCCAAACTCGGATAAACGGACGTATTTTCAAAAACAGATCGTCCGTTGCGCAACGGGCAGCGAAGCCCTGCGCGTTGGGGACCGTCAGGCCGGCTGGTATGACGATGCCTTTATCGCGGAGGTAAACCGCGCGCTGGAGGGCGCCGGCAAACCGGGAAAACTGATCGCTTCCGGAACACCGTATCCCGGCTGCACGGGCGTTGTGCTCCTGACAGGCGGCGCGGAGGTACACTGCACCATGGAGGCCGCGCTGGAAGAAGCGCGCGCCAACATGGAACAGCAGGTTGCCGCGGAGCTGTTTACACAAGCATAACGCAATGTACATGAATACATTGGGAAAGGGGAGCCGGCCATGCCGCAAATCAGTACATCCTACGCGTGCGGCAGGATAGGCGTGCTGAAACGCAACGCCCTGCACCGCGCGCAGCTGGAAAGGCTCCAGTCCGCGCCCAGCTTTGAGGAAGCCAGCCGCGTGCTTGCGGATATCGGTTTTACCACCGCAGACAATCAGGATTTTCAAGCGGCGGCAGACCAGCACGTTCGCAAAGCCTGCGAGCTGATTGAAGCGGTAACGCCTGACGCTCGCATTACCGATTGTTTTTTACTGCGCTATGATGTGCATAATTTGAAGGTGCTGTTGAAATCCCGCCAACTGGCGCAAAAACCGGAGTTTCTATCGGCCTGCGGCACCGTGCCGGTTGAAAAGCTGCGTCACGCTGTGGCTGAGCATCTGTACAACGGCCTGCCCGCCGAGCTGAAACAGGCGATGAATCGGCTGGAAAAGCAAATCGCCACGCGCTATGACCCCAGCCGGGTTGATACCGAGCTGGATCGGGCGATGTACCGTCAGGTTTTTCAAAACCTGCGTGAAAGCAAATTGCCGCTTGCGTTGCTTTATTTTAAGGCGAAGGTTGATTTGCAGAATTTTATCATTCTCATGCGCGCAAGAAATATGGGCAGGGACGCCGCGTTTTTTGAAAGCGTTGCCCTGCCGGGCGGCGACGTGCCCATTGCCACCTATCGGAAGGCTTTTGAGGATAACGACCGGCTGGTGAAGCTTCTCAAGCTGTACGGCGTGCCGGTGTATCAGGCGGCGCTCAGCGCGGCGATCAACCCCAAAAAACTGCCGCAGATGGAAAAATTCGCGGATGATTATCTTTATCAGTTATTCAAACCCTACCGGTACGATAGCGCCTCCATGGAGATGCTGATCGCTTACCTTTTCCAAAAACAGCGCGAGGCAACGGATGTGCGCCTGATTATGGCGGGCAAGCTCAACGGGTTTACCCCCG
The DNA here is from genome assembly GCA_035353615.1 of Candidatus Limiplasma sp. Classification (GTDB taxonomy): domain Bacteria; phylum Bacillota; class Clostridia; order Christensenellales; family Aristaeellaceae; genus CAXXOK01. Next base: position 92,619 of record DAOPZY010000004.1, on the reverse strand, counting down.
ACGCTGTGGAAGAAAGGGTGCGTGCGTTGAATGGCTAAAATCGAGCTGGGCGCCGTTGGGGAACGCGACGCGGTGCTCTGCTTCAAGGCGATTGGGATGCAGGTGATCCCAACCGTTACGGCGGAGGAAACCACGCGCGCGCTGTTTACCCTGACCCGACAGGGCGTGCGGGTCATCTTCATTACAGAAAACGCGGCAAAGCTCGCATCCGAAGCGATGGAGCGTTACCGCAGCGATCCTCAGGTGGCGATTATACCGATCCCCGGCAGCTCGGGGTCGCAGGGTTACGCAATGTCCCGCGTGAAGGCCAACGTTGAAAAGGCGATTGGCGCGGATATCCTCTTTAGCAACAACGCAAATCAGAAAGAAGGGTAAAGCATGGCACAAGGAACCATCGTCAAGGTCGCGGGCCCTCTGATTGTGGCGGAACACATGTCCGACGCGCGCATGTACGACGTTGTGCGCGTCAGCAAAAACCGTCTGGTCGGAGAGATCATCGAGCTGCGCGACGACCGTGCCAGCATACAGGTATATGAAGAAACCAGCGGCCTTGGCCCCGGCGAACCGGTGGAATCCACCGGCGCGCCGCTTTCCGTGGAGCTTGGGCCGGGGTTGATCGAATCCATTTTTGACGGAATCCAGCGGCCGCTGAGCAAAATCCGACAAATGGTTGGCGACCGCATCACGCGCGGTGTGGAAGTGCCGGCGCTGGACCGGGAGGCCAAGTGGAATTTTGAACCCAGGGTAGCTGTGGGCGACGCGGTAGTTGCCGGCGCAATCCTTGGCGTTGTGCGGGAAAACACCGTTGTGGAACACCGCATCATGGCTCCGTACGGGGTAAGCGGCACCGTCGAGGATATTCGCGCGGGCGAGCACACCATTACCGAAACCGTCTGCGTGGTTCGGGACGGGCAGGGCAACCCCCACGAGCTGACCATGATGCAAAAGTGGCCTGTGCGCAAAGGCAGGCCCTACAAAGAAAAGAAATCGCCCACCGTGCCCATGGTAACGGGGCAGCGCGTAATCGATACCTTCTTTCCCATTGCCAGCGGCGGCGTGGCTGCGGTTCCCGGCCCGTTCGGCTCCGGTAAAACCGTGGTGCAGCATCAGCTGGCCAAATGGGCGGATGCGGATATCATCGTTTACGTGGGCTGCGGCGAACGCGGCAATGAAATGACGGACGTGCTGATGGAGTTCCCCGAACTGCACGACCCGCGCACCGGCGAAAGCCTGATGAAACGCACGGTGCTGATTGCCAACACCTCCGACATGCCGGTGGCGGCGCGCGAAGCGTCGATTTACACGGGCATCACCATTGCGGAATACTTCCGCGACATGGGCTACAAGGTCGCTATCATGGCGGACAGCACCAGCCGCTGGGCGGAAGCGTTGCGCGAAATGAGCGGCCGTCTGGAAGAAATGCCCGGCGACGAAGGCTACCCCGCCTACCTATCCTCCCGCATCGCGGAGTTTTACGAGCGCGCGGGCGTGGTGCGTTGCCTTGGGCCGGAGGAACGGCAGGGCAGCATCAGCGCGATCGGCGCGGTTTCCCCTCCGGGCGGCGATATTTCCGAGCCGGTATCCCAATCGACCCTGCGCATTGTAAAGGTTTTCTGGGGCCTGAGCGCTCAGCTTGCGTATAAGCGGCACTTCCCGGCCATTGACTGGTTGCAGTCCTACTCGCTGTACATCGACCATCTGGAAGGCTGGTTTAACGACCATGTTTCACCGGAATGGAACGATATTCGCGCGAAGGCCATGCTGATCCTTCAGGAAGAATCCGAGCTGCAGGAAATCGTTCAGCTGGTGGGCATGGACGCCCTGAGCTGGAAGGATCGACTGACCATGGAGGTCGCCCGGTCGATCCGTGAGGATTATCTGCACCAGAACGCTTATGACGACGTGGATACCTACACCTCGCTGGATAAGCAATACCTGATGATGCGCCTGATTTTGCAGTATTACGATAAGGGCAGGCAGGCGTTGGATTCGGGCGCGAACCTCTCCGACGTAATCAACCTTCCGGTGCGCGAACGCATCGGCCGCAGCAAGTACATCCCGGAAGATCAGAAAAAGCAGTTTGCGGAAATCGAAAGCGAGCTGGCCGGGCAAATGGCCGCAATCTCAGAGAAAGGGGAACTCTAAGCGATGTTGAAGGAATACCGCACCATCCGGGAAGTCGTGGGTCCCCTGATGCTCGTGGATCAGGTGGAAGGCGTAACCTACAACGAGCTGGTTGAGATTCGGCAGGCGAACGGCGAACTTCGCCGCGGTAAAGTGCTGGAAATCAACGGCAACCGCGCCCTGGTTCAGCTGTTTGAAAGCAGCAACGGTTTGCAGATTGAAACCGCGACGGCGCGCTTTTTGGGCCATTCCATCGAGCTGGGCGTGAGCATGGATATGCTGGGCCGCGTGTTTGACGGTATGGGCAACCCGCGGGACGGCGGCCCGCAGCTGATACCGGATAAGCGGATGGATATTAACGGCGAGCCGCTCAACCCGGCCGCGCGCGACTACCCCAACGAGTTTATCCAAACGGGCATCAGCGCGATTGACGGCCTGAACACGCTGGTGCGCGGTCAGAAGCTCCCCGTGTTTTCCGGCAGCGGCTTGCCGCACGCACAACTGGCCACCCAAATTGCCCGTCAGGCAAAAGTGCTGGGCGCGAATGAAAAGTTTGCCGTGGTGTTTGGCGCTATCGGCATCACATTTGAGGAAGCCGAGTACTTTATCAGCGATTTCCGCCGCACGGGCGCCATTGAGCGCGCGGTGCTGTTCATGAACCTGGCCAACGACCCGGCCATCGAACGCATCGCGACGCCCCGCATGGCCCTCACGGCCGCCGAGTACCTCGCCTACGAGAAAGACATGCACGTGCTGGTGATTTTAACCGACATCACCAACTACGCCGAAGCCCTGCGCGAAGTATCCGCCGCCCGCAAGGAAGTGCCCGGCCGCCGCGGCTATCCCGGCTACCTGTACACCGACCTTGCCAGCATTTACGAACGCGCGGGCCGTGTTATCGGCAAAAAAGGTTCGATTACCCAAATCCCGATTCTCACCATGCCGGAGGATGATAAAACGCACCCCATTCCGGACCTGACCGGGTATATCACCGAGGGTCAGATTATCCTGAGCCGGGAATTGTACCGCAAGGGCATCCTGCCGCCGATTGATGTGATGCCCTCGCTCAGCCGCCTGAAGGATAAGGGCATCGGCAAGGGAAAAACGCGCGAGGATCACGCCGCCACGATGAACCAGCTGTTTGCCGCCTACTCGCGCGGCAAGGATGCGAAAGAACTGGCAGTGATTTTGGGCGACGCGGCGTTAACGGATGTGGACAAGAAATACGCCGCCTTCGCGGACGCTTTTGAAAAGAAGTATGTCGCGCAGGGCTATCAGGCCAACCGTTCAATTGAGGAAACGCTCAACATCGGCTGGGGTTTGCTGGCCATGCTGCCGCGCAACGAGCTGAAACGCATCCGAGACGATATGCTGAATAAGTACCTGCACGACAATACGCTGGAGGAAAACGACGCGTCTAGCGAGGTGGAGGACTGATGGCTACAAGCGCCCTGCGCGTGAACCCGACCCGGATGGAGCTGACGCGGATCAAGCGCAGGCTGGTGACCGCGGTGCGCGGGCATAAGCTGCTCAAGGATAAGCGTGATGAAATGGTGCGCCAGTTTATCCTGCTGGTGCGGGAAAATCACCGCCTGCGTCAGGAAGTGGAAACGGAGCTTGCCGCCGCTTTGGGCAATTTTGCGATGGCGCGCGCCGTGATTGAGCCGGAAATGATGGAGGAGGCCCTGCTGTGCCCCGCGAGGAGCATCGGCGTGGACATGGGCGTCCGAAGCATCCTGAGCGTGCGCGTTCCGACGCTGACAACCACGGAGGAACACACGCAAACCACTCTCAGTTACGGTTTGGCCGAAACCTCCGCCCAACTGGACGGCGCGATAGAAAGCCTTGCCGACCTGTTGCCCAAGATGATCCACCTGGCCGAAGTGGAAAAAGCCTGCAACCTGCTGGCGGACGAAATCGAGAAAACCCGCCGGCGCGTGAACGCGCTGGAATATGTGATGATTCCGCAGTTTCAGGAAACAATCCGCTTTATTGCCATGAAGCTGGACGAAAACGAGCGCGGCAGCCTGACCCGGTTGATGAAGGTCAAGAATATGATTGAGCAACGCGCGGAAAAAGGCTGAAATGAAACAAAGAAACGAGGAAGTGGAGCAATTCCGCTTCCTTTTTTCGTTTGAAAGTGGTACCTTGACGTTTGGAAAGCGCGCCAAATAGCCACCAGAACGCGAAGGCCCGCGGGGCGCGGCGTGGATGCCGCGCGCAGGGCCCTGATGAATGGACTTCGCCGGAAAAATGCTGAGTGAGGCTGTTTACGCGGGCAAAACGCTGTGAAAGCCTGACCGCAGAGCATCGCCACGGGAGCATTCGACTTTTGCGGCGCGGTTTCCAGCCGATGGACGGGGCATGACAGTCGGGATACCAATGCCGTAATATGAACGGAAATTGCAGGAGGTTTGTATGATCCGCTTTGAGCATGTCACCAAGAAATACGCCGGGGGCGCGGTTAAGGCTGTGGATGATCTTTGCCTTGAAATCGATGGGGGAAAGGTGTTCGGTTTTTTAGGCCCGAACGGCGCGGGTAAAACCACCACAATTAAAATGATGACCGGGATTCTCAACCCGGACGAGGGGCAAATTTGGCTTGAAAACATCGAGCTTCTGAAAGACCCGATTCAGGCCAAGCGGATGTTTGGCTTTGTACCGGACACGTTTGAAATGTTCGAACGGCTTACGGGGATGGAATACCTGCGTTTTTTGGCGGACCTGTACCAGGTGAGCGAAGCGCAGCGCAAGGAACAGATGGACAAGTATCTTGCGATGTTTGAGCTGGAAAACGCGGTTCAGCAGCAAATCCGGAGCTATTCCCACGGCATGAAGCAAAAACTCCAGATTATCGGCTCGCTGATTCACAAGCCGCAAATCTGGATTTTGGACGAACCCATGGTAGGGTTGGACCCGGCCAGCATGCACGCGCTCAAACAGGAAATGCGCGCCTACTGCGAAAGCGGAAAAACCGTGTTCTTTTCCACCCATGTGCTGGATGTAGCCGAGAGGCTCTGCGATGAAATCGGGATCATCCGTCAGGGCAAGCTGATTGCCAAGGGAGAACCGGAAAAGCTGATGAAGCTGGACAGCGCGGCAACCCTGGAAGATTTGTTCCTCAACCTGACGGAAAAGGAGGCGTAAGCCATGCTTCCGTATCTGAAACTGTTGATCCGGCAGCGGATTGCGTCATGGAATCCCTTTTCCCACAGCAGCAAAAGCCGGTCGAAAGTGAAAACGGTGCTGGGCTATATTGGTTTTGCGCTGCTGGCCGTGATGCTGTACGGGATGCTGGCCATTCTGGAATACTTTATGTACGGCGCGTTTGACCAACTAGGCGAGCCGCAGACGATGCTGGCCCTCACGGGTGTGCTTTGCACGCTGCTGACGGTCATCACCAGCTTTTTCTACATTTTTAATGAACTGTTTTTTTCCAAAGATGTGCTGTTTGTTTCGGCACTGCCGATTTCGTCCCGGGCATTGCTGAGCGCGAAGCTCATTCGCATCTGGCTGGGCGAGGCGGGCATTGCGCTGGCGATTTGCCTGCCGGTGCTGTTACTTTACGGCATTGGGCAGGGTATGGGTGTTTTCTACTACACCAACGCGATTCTGCTTACGCTGATGATCCCGATGGTGCCCATCGCGGTGGTGACCGTGCTTTCTTTCCTGCTGATCCGTGTTTCCGCGCTGTGGAAACGGCGGGAAGCGCTGACGGTCATCATGGGGATGTTATTTCTGATGGCGTTTATGTGGGCGGAGATGCAGCTTTCCATGTCCTCCTCCGAAAAGGATATGAACGTGGTCATGCTTCAGCTGGTGCTGAAACAGCGGCAGGTGCTGGATTTGTTTGCGGGTCTGTACCCTCCCATTCATTGGTTTACGGAGGCGCTCACAGGCTCGGGAATGACGGCGGCGTTGCTGTGGGTGGGTTTCGCGGCACTCAATCTGGCGGCGCTTGGGCTGGTCGTGACGATTTTAGGCGGGGCTTATCAACGGCTGGCGATTCGACAAAGCGAAGCGTTGACCCGTATGAACGCTGCGGCAAAAAAACGCGTCACCAAACAGGGCGCGCGTTCACCGCTGGTTGCACTTTACCGCCGGGAACTTCGGGAAATCTTCATTGTGCCTATTTACGCGATGAACAGCTTGACCGGGGCCATCATGTTCCCGGTGATCGCGGCAGCCATGGTTTTTGGCGCGGGGAGCGGCGCAAGCGAGCTGGCGCTGTTGCCCATGGCGATGGCGTTGCTGCCCAAAGCGCTGATTGCCGCCATTGTTACGGGCGTGCTGGCGTTTACCAACAGCATGAACATGGCGGTATCCACCGCGGTATCCCGCGAGGGCAAACGGCACGAGTTTTACCGCACGCTGCCGGTGCAGCCGCAAATACAGCTGCTTGCCAAACTGCTGATGGGCTTAACCATCAACCTGATTTGCGCGTTGCCCATGGCGATCCTGCTGTTCTTCCTGCTGCCCGCGTTTCAGTGGCAAATTGCGATTGGCTTTTTCGCCTCGCTGCTGTTTTCCACAGGCACCGCCATTGCGTCGCTGATGGTGGATGTGAACCACCCCAAATTTGGCTGGAAGAGCGAGACGGAAGCCATCAAGCAAAACGGTTTCGCGGCGCTGTCCATGTTTGGGGCCATGGGGTTGATCGCGCTTGCGGCGGGCTTGTATTACGGCCTGACATGGCTGGGCGTTTCCTCGGCGGGCGCTCTGGCAATCCTTTGCGCGGTGATGCTGCTTGCGGATGTATTGCTTGTGTTACGGCTGGTTGGCGCAACGTCCAGACGCTATATTTTACAAGAAGTGACTATTTAAGTTAAAAATTTGTTACATAAATACGTGCATTCTTCTTAAATCTGTGATATACTGGTAAAGAGCAGTAAAAAGGGGTGTACGTATGATTACCAAGGCGCAAAGTAAACGGTACTCACGCCGGCCCCCACTTGAAAAGAAGCCAAGGCTTTCAGCGCTGGAGAAGGGTCTGCTGCGTTGGACAATGGCCGAGCGCGGCGATAAGGTGCTGGACGCCTACGTGGTGGGTAGCGGCCTGATGCTGGAATACTTGCAACGCAACATGGAATGCGAAATCTGCGGCGTTTCCGATGACATGGGAAGCGTGCGGCAAGCGCGTTCCCGCTTGCGGAATGCCGATATTGTCTATGCCTCCCGGGAGGATATTCCGTGGCGCGAAAACACGTTTGACTCGGTTTACCTGAAGATGATTACCGCGCCGCTGTCGGAAACAGCCATGCGGGAGATTCTCCGTGTGCTTAAACCGGGCGGTCAGGTGCTGGTAGGTTTTCAAACCATACCCGCGCCGTTTCGGCAGATTGCCGCAATCTTTCGGCCGGAAACGGATGACGAGCTTCACAGGCCCAAAGCGCGCGGCCAATTGTTCAGCATGATGAAAAACCTCGGCCTCACGCAGCTTACCTGGCAGCGCACCGATTTGCTGCACGGCGTAGGCATTGCGTGGAAAGCGCTGGACGCGGCGGAAACCGAAAAAGCGCAATGAAGGGTGTCGGTGATGACCGCCATTGGCCAACCTGCCGTAAGACCCTCGCCGCAGCGTAAATGGGCCAAGGGCAAAGCCCTTGCGGGGCGCATCGGCGTTGCCCCTTGCCCGCCGGAGGCCATATTTAGCAACACATTCAACATAAGCGCCACAAGCGCCGAAGGCACAATGTGGTGCGGCTGATGGACTCCATTCGGTTTGTCAACGGTCTGAACCCCAACGGGCTATGAGGCGAACGGCCTAACCTTAATTTCAATTCGTTAACAAACGGCGCCGGTGGCAATCTGCCACCGGCCTTTTGGAACAGAAAAACAGGAGCGAAGGCTTTTTCCCAAGCTCCTGTTTTTTCATATGCAGATGTGAACAGGTAGCAGTCAACAACACAAGCAAAAAGCGCGTTTTTGAAAGTTGCGAAACGAACCGAATGCCAAGGGGGTAGGTTCATAACGCGCAGGCGGGGCCATGCTTCCGTTTTACAGCGTGCTATTTCTGGCCGTAATAGGCGTTGGGGCCGTGTTTGCGCTGATAGTGCTTTTCTTTCAGATATTCGGGCATGTCCTCCCGGGGTTGCGCAATGGGAAGCGCCTCGGTGTGCCAGGCCATCATGGCCACTTCCTCCAGCACAACGGCGTTATGCACGGCTTCCATCGCGTCCTTGCCCCAGGCAAACGGGCCGTGGTTACGCACCAGCACGCAGGGGACGGCCTTGGTGTCCAGGTTGCAATCCTCAAAGTGGGATGCGATTACCTTGCCGGTTTCCAGCTCGTAGGCGCGCTTGACTTCTTCCTCTGTGAGCGAGCGGGTAATCGGCACAGGGCCGTAGATATAGTCCGCGTGCGTTGTGCCGTACGCCGGAATTTCCCGGCCGGCCTGCGCCCAAATGGTAGCCCAACGGCTGTGGGTGTGCACAATGCCGCCGATGCTCGTAAAGCGGTTGTAAAGCTCCACGTGCGTGGGGGTGTCGCTGGAAGGGTTCAGCTTGCCTTCCACTTTTTTACCGTTGAGGTCCATCACGACCATATCCTCCGGCGAAAGGGCTTCGTAGGGTACGCCGGACGGCTTAATGACAAACAACCCGGCTTCACGGTCGATGCCCGATACATTGCCCCAGGTGAATGTGACCAGATGGTGTTCCGGTAAAAGCATGTTTGCCCGATAGACGATCTGTTTGAGTACTTCTAACACAGTGTTGCCTCCCATACAGGATGAGGAACGGCGGGTCTCCCCGCCGCCCACCTTGAATTGACGGTTATGCCTGCGTTTTGATGCCTTTCAGACATTTCATGACATCGTTGGCGCCGCGGCCAAAGTAATCGTGAAGCACGCGGTACTCCGCAAACAGCCGGTCGTACACCTTGGCGTTTTCGGCGATCGGGTGGTAAACCACATCCTTCACCTGACCCATATCCCGCGCGGCGTCAAATACATTGTCGTAGCCGCCCACGGCACTGCCGGCCGCCACTGCGGCAAAAATGGCGCTACCCAGTGCGGGGCCTTGCGCGGTGCCGGCAATTTTGATATCCATGTTTAACACATCGGCATAAATCTGCATCATCATCGGGTTTTTCTGGCTGATGCCGCCGCTGGCGAAGAAGGCTTCCACAGCCACGCCATGCTCGCGGTAGTTTTCGATAATCATGCGCGTGCCGTAGGCAGTGGCTTCGATCAGGGCGCGGTACATATCCTCGGGCTTGGTTTGCAGCGTCATGCCCAGCATCAGGCCGGTCAAATCCACATCCACCAAAACGCTTCGGTTGCCGTTCCACCAGTCCAGCGCGACCAGACCGTGCTCGCCAACCTTTTGTTTTGCGGCAAGCTCGGTCAGGTACTGATGCGCGTTCTGGCCCTTTGCCTTGGCCGCTTCGACATAAGCCGCCGGACAGCAGTTGTCCACAAACCAGGCGAAGTGATCGCCCACGCAGCTTTGCCCGGCTTCATAACCGGCAAAACCGGGCATGATGCCATCCTGTACAACGCCGCACATACCGGGCACCTGATGCTCCTCGGTGCCCATCATCATATGGCAGGTGGAGGTGCCCATGATGGCGAGCATTTTGCCCGGCGCATCAATCCCGACTGCGGGTACGCACACATGCGCGTCCACATTGCCGATGGATACCGCGATCCCGGCATTCAGGCCGAGCTTTTCCGCCATGGCGGGGGTCAATGCGCCGGCTTTTTGCCCAAGCGGGGTCACCGGGCAGGAAAGCTTGTCCGCGATCACGTTTTCCATGCGGGGGTCCAGCGCCTTAAAGAAGGCTTTGTCCGGATAACCGGTGGTTTTGTTGTACATGGCTTTGTAGCCCGCGCAGCAGGAATTGCGGGTCTGCACGCCGGTTAGCTGCCACACGATCCAATCGGCGGCTTCTACAAAATCGTCCATGGCGGCGTACACTTCGGGCGCTTCGTCCAAAATCTGCCAGAGCTTTGGGAAAAGCCATTCGCTGCTGATTTTGCCGCCGTAGTTCTGCAACCACTGCTCCGAGCGCGCGGTGGCGATTTCATTGAGCTTGTTGGCCTTGTCCTGCGCGGCATGGTGCTTCCAAAGCTTAACGTAGGCATGGGGCGTCTGCTCAAATTCCGGTAAAAAACAAAGCGGGGTGCCGTCGTGCTTCACCGGCAAAACTGTGCAAGCCGTAAAATCCGTACCGATACCGATCACATCGGCAGGGGCCACGCCGGATGCTTTCATTACATTGGGGATGGTGCGAGTCAGCACATCCACATAATCCTGCGGGTGTTGCAGCGCCCAATCCTGACCGAGTTTGCGGCCGCTGGGCAGCTGGGTATCCATGACCGCGTGGGGATATTCGTACACGTCGGCCGCGATTTCCCTGCCGGTGCCAACCTCGATCAGCACAGCGCGGCCGCTCAGCGTGCCGTAATCAACCCCGATGGTATATTTGCTCATGAAATAACCTCCTTCATGTTCCTCCGGCGCATCCGAAGTTGTACGTACCAATGATAAGTAAATCATAGCATAAATCACGATGAGTATCAAGGGTAAACAGGTCGTTTTTTTATGAAAAAGCGGCAGGTTCTTCCTGCCGCCAGACTGTTTGAAAGGTGCGTTACGGAAAAATCCCCTGACGGATTCCGAGGGTGAAACCCTTGGCAGAGCTTGGAGTGGCTTTTAATCCATGAGGCTACAGCATCGGAATCAACGCGCGCGAACAGTTCACAAGGCAACGAAGCGAGCGGCAAACCGTCATCGCACATCTTTTACAATTTGCAGCAGGGACTTCCTGCCCTCGAAACCTTGTGCTGTTGGGTTTTACGGAATCAGATCATCAGGGAGAGATTTTAAAACATGAACCGAAAACAGGGACAAGGCCCAATGGCGACGCGGATGGGTAAAACCCGGCAAACTCATTTTTGAGCACTTCTCAAGCGCAAATCAGGCGGAGTTGCAGCCGCCCGCCAATGCTTACAGTATGGGGCGGCAGGGAGGGCGATTGGTAAACGCTTACGGTTCTCAGGGCCGCGCGCGCACGCTGTCCCGCTCAATGATCGTCCAGGGTAACACGGTGCTGGTTTCCTGCTTGCCGGCGATCATGTTCAGCAGCTTTTCGGCGGCAACGCGGCCGAACTCATCTTTCGGGTGGGCGAGGGTGGTCAGCTTGGGGTAGCAGACGCTGGCATAGGCGCTGTTGTCAAAGCTTACCAGCGATACATCTTCCGGTATGGACAGGTTCAGCTCCGAAAGCACGTCCATCAGTTCCATTGCGATTTCGTCATTGTAGCACACCACGGCGTCCATGCCATGCTGAAGGCTGCGGATAAAGTCCGCGCCGGTTTCATCGCGCAGGAAGCGCTTTTTGTTTTCGGTGGAAAACCAGCACACGGTTTCGTCCCGCAGACGAAGGCCGCGCTCCTGAAGCTCCGCCGAGAAACCCTGATACCGCAAATGCCCCTGCATATCGTCGCTTTTGAAAATACCGCCAATGTGGGTAAAGCCCCGCTCAGCCAGGTAAGCTGCCGCCATGCGGCCGCCCGCCACATCGTCGGTCACCACGTAAACCGTCTTGGGCAACTGCGGATAGTACCCGTTGATAAACACAAACGGAATGTTGCGCTCCCAAAGCTTTTCGTACAGGCCCGTGTTTGGGTTGGGCAGGGCAGTTTTGGTGCCCTCAATAATCAAACCGTCCAGTGGCGTATCCAAAATCCGCTGCAGCAGAGAACGCTCGTGGTCGGCGCGGTTATAAGTGGCCGAAAGGCTCATGATGCAGCTTTCAGCAGATAAAACGCTTTCAACGCCGCGCACGATGCTTGGGAAAATATAGTCTGTTATATAGGTGGTAATTACGCCCACACTGAGCATGCCGCTGTGTTTTCGGGCGCCGTGGCTCACATAGGTACCGCTTCCGCGGCGGCGGATCACCAGCCCGTCGTTTTCCAAAAGAGAAATCGCCTGCCGAACGGTTTGCCGGCTGACGCCAAATTTCAATTTCAGTTCCGCTTCCGTTAACAGCGCGTCGCCATCTTTATACATGCTGGTTGCGATATCGTGCCGAAGGCTGTCGGCTACGGATTGATATTTCGGTTCCATAGATCTACGCTCCCTTGTACGGCTCGTCGCATACATTTCGGGAAAACCATCCGTACACGTTTCTGTGGGGATATCATACCATGAAACCGGTTCGAACACAATTCCAATTTTCAAATGGTACGTACAGCTGCACAACAATCGAATCCTTCGGAAGGTTCTTAAAGGGCATGCAATAGAAAGCGGCTTTGTGAACAGGAACCGATACCGCTAAGGAATTATCAATAATATCAACAGCTATGCGCAAAGGCGCATGTTTATTTGGATTCAGCGCTTAGAACGTTTTGGACTGCGCTCGACGGATAACGGCGGGCGCTCATCAGATACGTCGGAGGCTGCCTGCGCGTCCGTTCCGCGCCCCGTTTGCGCCTGCAAAAAGCGCAGGCAAAAAGCAATCCCCGCAAAAGCGGTCACAACCAATGCCCGGGAGGTAAAAAAGGCGTGATCGTAGGTGTGGTTGGAGGTGAACGCGTACCACACGAGCGGCAACGCGGCGGTCAGCAGATACCCAAGCCGTTCGCCGGCTGGGAAAAGCTCGCAAACCGCCGGTTCAGCCTGCCTGACGCGCTTCATGCGCCCGCGCCGCCATAACGCCCGGGCAAGCAGAGCAGCATAGAGCGCCGCTAAAACCGCACCCAGCGCCAGATACGCCTTTTTGGCGTATACGGCAAACACCGCCTTGAAAACGCTGATGAAGCTGATGGCGGCGCCCTCCGCCTCGTAGGAGCTGCGCTCGGTGATTTTCGCCAGCAGATTGGCCACAAACCACGAATCTTCCCCAAGCGCGGCGGCAAGCAGCCATTTGCCGGCCCACAGCCCAAAGTAGCCCGCAAACCAGGCTCCAAGGCACAGCGCAAACAGGGCGAGCGCCTGCCTGCGGCGAAGCGGAGGCGTCAGCAGCAATACCATCACAAACGGCATTCCAAAGGTGGCGATGGGATAGGTCAGGTAATCAAAGTAGCTGGTGAGCATACCGGCGATGAGAAAATATACGGACAAACTACCCCGTGCGCGCAGGATCGAGGGTCGAAACAGCAATACGGCGCACAACCCCAAAAACAGCAGGTAAACGGTGGAAAATTGCAGCGAAAACCCTGCGACCGAAGGGGTAATCACAAGCAGAGAAATCGCCAGCGCGGGGATTGACCGCAGCAGGCCGCGCATGGTAAGGCCAGCCAGAACAGCGCAGACCGCTAACCATTGAACGGCCGTGAGCAGCATGCGAAGGTCCATATAGCTGAACAGGCACAGCAGCGGCTTTAACACCACCAGATAGCCGTGCCAGTAACGGGCAATGGGGTTGCTGGTAAGCCCGGCGGAACCGGTTTGCCCAAACTGCAACAGCGCGGGGTAGCAGCGGCCGTCAAGCGTATAGGTCGCGGGGCTTACGGCCATTTGCACAAGCGGACGGTCACTGTCGTGCGCCGCGGCGAGCAACATGTTCGCATCCGTGCTGTTGTCAAGCTGGGTGGACAGGTACCCTTTCACCAGCTGCTCATAGGCGATTTCACCCGTGGCCCAGGAACCGTCCAGCGCGGGTACGGACAGCTTGACGTGGTTGGCAATCGGCTCCACCGGGATGGCATACGCCCCAAGCAACAGTAAAAACCCGATGACGGTGCCGCCGGCCAGGATCAGCATAAACTTTAGGAACCATTTCCCAAAAGCGGAAAACCGCAGCTTCAAATCGCATTCCTCCTTCAGGACAGGTCGCCTTCGTAGATGACGGTGATGGGCACGCCGTAAGAGGTAAGGGTTACCACGGGGCGCAAGCCGGACGGTACGCGGTACCCGGCAATTTGCGCATAGGTAATGTTGACCATCACAAACGTACCGCTCAGCTGCGCCTCGTCATAGGGGACAATCTGTACGCGAGCATCGTTCAGGGTATACGCGGCCATGCTCAGCCCGCTTTCGGTGTTGCCGTCACAGGCGGCAACGCGGACCGTTTCATCGGGCCCAGCCTGCGCAAGCAACTGTTGCAGGGCGTTGACGCAGCTCACGTTCCAGTAATCCAATTCAAAACGGGCCGAAAGCCCATCGCGGGGCACAAGCAGATTGTAATAGGCATATTCAAAGGGATGGTTGAGCGCAATGCCCACGGCTTGCGCGCCGAGGCAAAGCGTCAGCGCAAGCGCGGCGATTCGTTGCTTCTGCCCTCGTTTCGGAAGCTTTTGCCATAGCCTGTTCCAGCCATATACCATCAACAGAACCATGGGACCGTATATAAAATAGAGATGCCGCCAGCCGTTATACACCAACGCGCGGGTGAAAATGGCGGCCAGCAGAGGCGCCAGCCATAAAAGCGTCGCAAGCGCGACCAGAAACCCCTCGTTTTGCTGCAAACCCTTCCATTTTGTACGGTGGATACTGCCCACAGCGAAAACCTGACCCACCAGCAGCAACGCCAGCGCCCAAACCGGCGTTGTGATGGCGATCATGACCGGCAGGTAGTGAAAAGGAGGGCGCTCTATCGCGGTGGAAATCAGGTTACCCCAGTACAGCAGCGTTCCGTGCCAACGGGAAAAACCGATGGCGTTCTTGAGCAAATAAACCGTAAAGCCAAGCGGGTCCGAAAGCAGCGCGGGCGTTAACAGCGCATAGAACGCCACGCTGGCAAGGACAGTCCACAGCGCTGTGCGCCATACCTTCCAGTCGGTTTGTCGGTTGAGCCGCAGACGAAGCACAATAAACAGGCCGCAAAGCCCGCACACAGCCACCCCGATAACGCGGGTGCCCATGCACAGCGCGGCTACGGCGGCAAACGCAAGCCCGCGTTTCAGGGTCGGCTTTTGCGAAAGCCGCACGGCCTGCCAAAGGACGAGCAAAACGGTACTGAGCAGCGCAATGTCTTTGTTGTTATAATGCGCATCGGCAAAAATCCGGGGGGAGAGCGTCAACATCAACACCCCAAGGCAAGCCATGCCTCGGGATAAACCCATTTGCCTGCACAGCGCGTAAAGCGCGTAAGCCCCCGCCACAAAGATGAGCCACGTGAGCGCGCGCCAGAGCGCGGACAGAGCATGCGGGGTCATCGCCGGGTTACACACCGCGAAAAAAAGCGGGTAGTATAAACAGATGCCATGATCCCGCTCAACGCTTAGGGAGATCGGCTGCACCTGCATGGCCGTGAGCGCTTGGCTGTAAGGCGTATCCAGCGGGATTAGCTGCGCGTATTCCATCAGCGCCATGCGCAGGATGTTCATTTCGCCGGTTTCATCCCACGGAGTACCGTAATCCATGCCGGTGGCAAGGCCAATCAGGAGCAACGCGAGAAAAAAGAGGGCGACCAGCGACTTTTGTACCGTTTGTGACCGATGCACCGAATTTGCCCCCCATCGTACAACATACGCCGCAAAGCGCGGGTTTTTTCGCCTCTTGGATAGGGCAAAACGTGCGAACCCGGCAAGGTTGCAGCGCGGAACCGACTCGCGTATACTGGCCCGGCTTCGCGGCGTGTGGCGCATCGTTTTCTGCGCCCGAACCGGTGGGTAACGCGCGGAAAACCGCTTGCACGTCAGGTTGCCGAGGCTCCAAGAGCATGCGGTTTACATGGTGGACTGTTTTTCAACCAAATGCCCCGCGCCGTACCGCTCGCGCAGCTTGGGCTTTTCAATTTTACCGGTCGGGTTGCGGGGCACTTCCGCGAAGATGATCTTGCGCGGGCGTTTATACCGCGGCAACTCCAGACAATACTCATCCACTTCGGCTTCCGTCATGGTTTCGCCGGCCTTGATTTCGATGATGGCGGCCGCGATTTCACCCAGACGCTCATCCGCCATGCCGATCACGGCAACGTCCTTGATTTTGACGTTGGCGCGTAAAAAGTCCTCAATCTGCACCGGGTACAGGTTTTCGCCGCCGCTGATGATGACGTCCTTCTTGCGGTCCACCAGATAGATAAAACCATCTTCGTCAAAACGGGCCATATCGCCAGTGCAAAGCCAACTGTCCTTGAGCACTTCCTCGGTTGCCTGCGGGTTTTTGTAGTAGCATTTCATGACGCCAGGGCCTTTGACCGCCAGTTCGCCAACGGTTCCCTTGGCTACGTCGCGCATTTGTTCATCCACAATGCGGGTTTCCCACAGATATCCCGCCTTGCCGATCGCGCCCACCTTATGGATGTTTTCAACCCCGAGGTGCACGCAGCCCGGGCCGATGGATTCGCTCAGGCCGTAATTGGTATCATACTGCTGGTTGGGAAAAACGCTGAGCCAACGCGTGATGAGGCTGGGCGGCACAGGCTGCGCGCCGATGTGCATCAGCCGCCATTGGCTGAGCTTGTAATGGGACAGTTGAATTTCCCCACGGTCGATGCTGTCCAGAATATCCTGCACCCAAGGCACCAACAGCCAGACAATCGTCGCTTTTTCATCCGATACCGCCTGAAGCACCCAATCGGGGCGCACGCCGCGTAAAATGACCGCCTTGCTGGCGGAGAGCAAACTGCCGAACCAGTGCATCTTTGCGCCCGTATGGTAAAGCGGGGGAATGCACAGAAAAACGTCGTCCTTGGTTTGGCCATGATGCTTCTGCTCGGTCAGGCAGGCGCTGACAAGCGCTTCCTGGCTGTGCAGAATGGCCTTGGGAAAACCCGTGGTTCCGGACGAAAAATAGATAGCCGCGTCGTCATTTTCAAGCAGTTCAACGGCGGGCGCGGTGGTGGAGCAGTAGCCGATATAGCGGTCCAGATTGTCCGCGAAGGCGGGGGTATCGTCCCCCACAAAAAAGAAGTGGCGGATAGCGCCCAACTGCTTCATCACCTGCTGCACGCGCCCCACAAACTCCGGGCCGAGCACCAGCACGGTCGCGTCGGACAGGTCCAGACAGTAGGCGATTTCGTCCGACGTGTAGCGGAAATTCATCGGCACGGCCAGCGCGCCGGTTTTCAGGATCCCGAAATAAATCGGCAGCCATTCCAGACAGTTCATAAGCAGGATGGCGACCTTGTCCCCCTTTTGCACGCCCCGGGAAAGCAGCAGATTGGCAAATCGGTTGGCCCTGCGGTCAAACTCGCGCCAGGTGATTTCGCGCCGGTATTTACCGCCGGACGCGGATTCAATCAAGTTATATTCGCGCCAAGTTACGGTATGGTCCGGCTGTAACGCCGGATTGATTTCCACAAGCGCAACATCGTCGGGTTTGACGCGCGCATTCTTTTCCAGAAAGTCGGTGATCACCATGTCGGTTTCCTCCAAATCGATCGCAATATACACAATTAGAAAGATTATAAGGCAGCGTGGAAAGCTTGTCAACGCACAGGGCCGCCCGCATGCGGCTTTGTGCGGCTGGCAGGCGGCATGCCCGCCCTGCCGCACGGGGAAACGCAGACTGAAAAATCACCCTGAAACGGCGGTTTTGCTTGACAAAGCCCCATCCCAACGGCTATGATAGGGGATGATTTTAACGGTGGAGGGAATCGCATGGCGGCTTTGACTATGGATAAGTTGGTGGCTCTGTGCAAGGGACGCGGCTTTATTTTTCCGGGCAGTGAAATCTACGGCGGCCTGGCCAATTCCTGGGATTACGGCCCCCTTGGCGTCGAGTATAAAAACAACGTCAAACGCGCGTGGTGGCGCAAATTCGTACAGGAAAACAAGTATAACGTAGGGTTGGACAGCGCCATCCTCATGAACCGCAACGTTTGGGTTGCAAGCGGTCACGTGGGCACCTTCAACGATCCGCTTATGGATTGCAAGGCTTGCAAGGAACGCTTCCGCGCCGACAAGCTGATTGAGGACTGGGGCAAGGAGCACGGCGAGGAAATCCAGGCCGACGGCTGGAAGGACGAGCAGTTCGAAGCCTTTATCAACGAAAAGCAGATTCCCTGCCCCAGCTGCGGCAAACACGATTTTACGGGCATCCGTAAATTTAACCTGATGTTCAAAACCCATCAGGGCGTGAATGAGGACAGCGCAGCGGAGCTTTACCTGCGGCCGGAAACCGCGCAGGGCATTTTTGTGAACTTTAAGAGCATCGTGCGTTCCACCCGCCGCAAGCTTCCCATGGGCGTGGGGCAAATCGGCAAATCCTTCCGCAATGAAATTACGCCGGGCAACTTCATTTTCCGCATTCGGGAATTTGAACAGATGGAACTGGAGTTTTTCTGCAAACCCGGCGAGGATATGGAATGGTTCCAGTACTGGCGCGCATTCTGCCGGGAGTGGTTGCTGAAGCTGGGCATGCGGGAGGAAAGCCTTCGCCTGCGCGACCATAAGCCGGAGGAGCTGTCCCACTACTCTACGGCGACCACGGATTTTGAGTTCAATTTTCCCTTTGGCTGGGGCGAGCTGTGGGGTATCGCGGACCGTACGGATTTTGACCTGAAAGCCCACCAGCGCGTCAGTGGGGAAAGCATGGAGTATATTGATCCGATCACCAACGAGCGCTATATTCCTTACGTGATTGAGCCTTCGCTGGGCGCGGACCGAGTGGCGCTGGCCTTCCTGTGCAACGCCTATGAGGAGCAGGAGCTGGACGGCGGCGACAGCCGCGTGGTGCTGCACCTGCATCCCGCGCTGGCGCCCTACAAGGCGGCGATCCTGCCACTGCAAAAGAACAAGCTGGGCGACCTGGCCACGGAAGTGTACGCGAAGCTATCCAAAAAATTCATGGTTGAGTATGACGAAACCGGCTCCATCGGCAAGCGCTACCGCCGTCAGGATGAAATCGGCACGCCGTTTTGCATCACGGTGGACTTTGATACGCAGGAAAACGGCACGGTTACCGTGCGCGACCGCGACACCATGACGCAGGAGCGCGTGGCGATTGACGATCTGGAAGCGTACATTGAAAAACGGATGGAGTTTTAATTCGGGTTTAGGTTTCTGCGCGAAACAGGATGAAGCCTTGAGCGGCTGAAGCTGTTCGCGTTTGCGGCCAATCCGCCGCCAAAGCCTGTTAAAAAGCCGTGAGGAACGCGTTTCCCACGGCTTTTGGCTTTCAGTGAACCTGCGCCATCCGGCAACGGATCCCATGAACCGGCTTTCTGACCGCGCACAGCCATGCCGGCGCAGATTTGACACCGATCGCTTTTTTTGCTATGATACGCGGACGGGCAAAAGCGGAAATTACCGTGCGCCTTTATATAAGGAGGATTCAACCGTGGTTGAGTCAAGATGCGGGCTGCTGTGCAGCGAGTGCAAATGGCGGGAGATCATGAAATGCCCTGGCTGCCTGGCGATCAAAAAGCCTTTTTGGGGGCCGAAATGCGTGATCAAGAGCTGCTGCGAAGAAAAGGGCAAGGACTGTTGCGGAAACTGCGAACGGTTTGCCTGCAAACAACTGCATGAGTTCGCCTTCGACCCGGCAACCAAGGATGAGGGCGACCGGATTGAACGTTGTGAGGAATGGGCGCGAAACGAATAAGGACATCTGTGCAGCGGAGCGTTTGCCCCGCTGCGCTTTTTTGGGATCAATGTCACCAGAACGGCCATTTGCATAGGAATTATGTGAACGACTGTTGACAGGAAAAATAGAAACATGCTATCATGGCACTGTTCATCCCCGGATTTTACAAGGGGAAACAGCCGGAAGGGAGTGACCGCAAGTTGGCTTGGACGTATACGGCAAACTGGAAACCCGGAAAAGCAATGCTCACGAGCCTTGTTGCGGTCGCGTGCTGCCTGCTGGTGGTTTTTGGCGCGGTTGTGTTGCCGATGCTCGCATCCGGATGTGCCAATTACCTTGGCGTGATGGGCTTCTCCCATACCGATACCATGACCGGCGACCATCTGTACACCATGGACGCGGATCAGGACGAGCACTACGCGCTGGTGACGGATACCCATCATGCGAGCTTTACGGACAACCGAATGGCGATCGCCGCCCTCACAGCGCCGGAACCTGAATGGGTTCTTGCGGCCACACCGGCTGAGCTTGCCGCCGATACCGGCGATACTCCGCTTCATCTCTATTTAACAAAAAACATTATAGGCTCCTCCGAATAGCTACCGTTTTTGCGCAACCTTCCATAATCGGGGTTTCAGTTTGTCAGCCGCAGTCCATAACCGCATTGCTCCGTAAAGAGAACTTTGTGGGATTGATCCGTGGTTGTCCGGTTGTGTTATAATCACTTTGGGATGTTCCCGCATGTGGGAGGCGACGGTATGGATTTTTCGGGCATCGCCTGGTGGGCGTATGGCGCGACAGCTCTGGCAGGGCTGGCTTTTGGCATACTCCAAAGCATACTGGTCAAATCGGCCGTGATGGGCAAACAAGCGCGTCATTGGCTGTATCCCCTCAAACTGGGGTTATGGGCGGCGGCCCTCCTCATCATGGGGTTGATTTCCCCGCCATTGCTGGTTGTGTTCGCGGTGGTCGCATCCATTACGCTGCTGGTGGGTTCCGCGATATTTTTCCGCAAAGCCCAGAAGGAGGCGCGCTAAGTGCTTGAGGTTAGCCTTTTTCCAACGCCCTGTTATGTGTTTGGGGTTAATGTTGGCCTTTCGGTGGTAATGTCATGGTGCATCATGGGGTTGCTGCTCACCGGGCTGGTATTGATTCACTTTTTGGTAGTGCGCCGCATGAAACCCGTGCCCACAGGCGCTCAAAACGTGGTGGAACTGATTGTGGACGGCATGCACCGCTGGGCGGAGGGCAAAATCGGGCACGCGGCGGATTTTGTGGCGCCTGTGTCCATGACGCTGATGACCTACGTGTTTTTTAACACAATCGTCGAGCTTTTCGGTCTGCCGCCCGCGACGGAAGATATCAACTGCACGTTTGCGATGGGGCTTTGCACGTTTATCACGGTCAACGTTTCCGGGCTCAAATTCCGCGGCGGCGTGCGCGGGCGCATCAAGGGCCTGTGCAACCCCTCCGCCATTGTGATGCCGATTCGCATCCTCACGGATTTCATCGCGCCCTGTTCCATCGCCATCCGTCTTTTCGCCAACATCATGGTGGGCGGGATCATCATGCAGCTGATTTACGCCGTGGTGCCCATCATCCTGCCGGCTGTGGTCGCCTCGTATTTTAACGTGTTGCACGTGGGCATCCAGACGTTCGTGCTGGGGCTGCTCACGCTGGTGTACGTCAGCGAGGCCATTGAGTAAGCGTTATCCGCGCAAGCGCGCATAACGGATATCCTTTCACCATTAAACGCCAAGGAGGAATTTGGTATGACACTGGGAATTATCGCAATTGGTGCGGGTATTGCCGCGCTGTGCGGCGCTGGCGCCGCGCTGGGTATGGGTAACGCAACGGGCAAAGCGGTGGAAGCGATTGCGCGCCAACCGGAAGCTGCCGGTAAAATCAACTCGTCGCTGATGTTTGGCCTCATCATGATGGAAACCTGCGCCGTGTACGCGTTGCTGGTCGGCATCCTGATCGTGTTTATTCTTGGCGCCAAGGCGTGACGACTGTTCTGATAACGAAGAAGGAGGGATGAGGCGTGGAGGGTATGTTCAACCCACTGTCCATCCTGTTGCATGTCGTCAATGCCGCGATCCTTTTAGTCGCGCTGTATTTCCTGTTGTACCGGCCCGTGCGCCGGTACATGAATAACCGCAGCTCGACCGTCGCCAAGGAATTGCAGGACGTGTTGGATGCGCAGGAGAAACTCAGGGTAGAGCAGGACGAGGCGCAGCAAGAGGTGCAGGCTGCCCAGAAGCAGGCTGCCGACGTTGTGGCTAAGAGCGTCGCACAGGCGCAGGAACAGGCGCAGCATATTCTGGAGGACGCTCACAGCGACGCTGAGCTTACGCTTCGGCAAGCCCGTACCGAAACTGAGTTTATGCGCAGAAACGCCCGTAACGAAATGCGCGACGAGGTGGCAAACCTGAGCGTTGAATTGGCGGAGAGAATCCTACAGCGCGAAGTAAAACAGGATGACCACGCCAAGCTTGTGGAAGACTTCCTGAAAAAGGTGGAGTGAGCCATGAGTGAGGAAATTGCGAAGGCGACCCTCCAGCCCGCTGCGGAGCAAGAGGAACCGATCCTGCTGCGCGGCCGCATCATCTCCGGTATGCCGTTATCGGTGGCGGCTCAAAAGCGGATGGTGCAGCATTTTGAAACCCTGCTCGGCTGCCGTGTGCGCTTAACCTGCCGTATCGACAAGGCGCTGATCGCGGGCGTGCGCGTGGAACTCAACGGGTGCGCCTATGACGGCTCCCTTTTGGGACAGCTCAACAGCGTGCGGAAAATGCTGACGCGTCACGATGAGGAGGAACTATGACCGAGACTACATGGAAAACGGTCAGCCAGAATTTGAAGGACCGCCTGGACGGCTACGAACGTACGGTCGATGTGCGCAGCACCGGCAAAGTGCTGTTCGCGGGCGACGGCGTGCTTCATATTGACGGGTTGAACGATTGTAAGCTTGGCGAAATGATTGAGCTGGAAAGCGGCAGTTACGCCATTGCGATGAACTTGGAAGAAAAACTGGTGTACGCGGTTGCCTTGGGCGACGATTCCGACGTAAGCGTGGGAATGTCCGCCTATGGCACGGGCCGCGTGCTTTCGGTACCCTGCGGCGAGGGGCTGCTGGGCCATGTGGTGGATCCGTTGGGTATCCCGCTGGACGGCGCAGACAGCATTCCCAACACGGAATACCGCCCCATGGAAATGCCTGCGCCCCCGATCCTGAGCCGCAAGCCGGTTAACCAACCGTTGCAGACCGGGCTTTTGGCCATCGACGCGATGGTGCCCATTGGCCGCGGGCAACGGGAACTGATTATTGGCGACCGGCAAACCGGCAAAACCAGTATCGCGGTGGATACCATCCTCAACCAAAGGGGCGGCAACGTTGTTTGCATCTATGTGGCCATTGGCCAGAAGGCGAGCAGCGTGGCGCAGATGATTACGCACCTGCGGGAGTCGGGCGCCATGGAATACACAACCGTGGTCAGCGCGACCGCCGCGGACAGCGCTACGATGCAGTACATCGCGCCCTATGCCGGTTGCGCCATGGCAGAATGGTATATGTACAAAGGTCGCGATGTGCTGATTATCTATGACGACCTGAGCAAGCACGCGGTCGCGTACCGCGCCATGTCGCTATTGCTCCACAGGCCGCCGGGACGCGAAGCTTACCCGGGCGATGTGTTTTACCTGCACAGCCGCCTGCTGGAACGCGCGGCATGCCTGAGCGAGGAGTTGGGCGGCGGCAGTATGACGGCCCTGCCGATCATCGAAACGCAGGCGGGCGATATTTCCGCGTATATCCCCACCAACGTGATTTCCATTACCGATGGGCAGATCTTTCTGGATACCGAGATGTTCCGCGAGGGCATCCGGCCGGCGGTGAACGGCGGCCTGTCGGTTAGCCGTGTTGGCGGCGCGGCGCAGTGCAAGAGCATCCGGAAAGTGGCCGGCAAATTGCGCCTCGAACTGGCGCAGTACCGCGAATTGCAAGTGTTCGCCCAGTTTGCCAGCGATATGGACGCCGCTACGCAGGATAAGCTCAAGTACGGCGAAAAGCTCACGGAGCTGTGCAAACAAAGAAACAATTCGCCCATGCCGCTGGCGGTGCAGGTAGCCTTCCTGTATGCCGCAACGCAGGGCATGCTGCCAAAGGACATGAGCACGAAAAGCCTGCTCCTGTTCAAGGAAGCGTTCCCGGCCTATTTGCGCGCAAACTACGATAAGCTTTATACGGCGCTGAACGTGTCGGGCGAGCTGAGCCATGCCAACGAAACCATGCTGAAAATGGCCATCGAAAGCTGGATCAACGGCAAGGGCGACGGTCGGGGGGATATGGATTTGGAAACCCCAACCGCGCATTGCAAGATTGATCCCAATGCGGCGGGTGAGGCAAAATGAGTTCGATACCGGAGATTCGCCACCACATCAAGGCCATCAGCGAAACGGCAAAGATAACGCGCGCCATGCACCTGATTGCCTCGGCCAAGATGAAAAAAGCCATGCAGGCGCACGAGCAGACCATGCAGTATTACAGCCTTGTGCGTTCCAACATGCGCTTTATTCTGGACAACGCGCCTGACGATTTCCGAAGCGATTTTTACCGCGCCAACGGACAACGGACCTGCTTTCTGGTAATTGCGGGCGACAAAGGCATGTGCGGCGGCTACAACCACGATGTGCTGAAATTCGCCCAGCAGGAAGTGCAAAACCCGAGGCATCGGATCACCCGGCTGATTACCTTCGGCCACATGGCGACCGACTACTTCCGCCGCAAAGGGCTGCACATCGACCAAAGCTACCTGACCGCCGTGCAAAACCCGACGCTGGATCAGGCGCGCGAGCTGGCTGCGGAACTGTGCCGCAGCTACAAACGCGATGAGTTTGACGAGGTGTTCATCATCTTTACGCAGATGATGAAGGGCGGCATTACCAAGCCCATGCGCATCAGCGTGTTGCCCATCACCAAGCACACCGTAAAAAACGTGCCGCCCATGCACAACCCCACATCCGGGTTGCAGTTCTGGCCCAACGCGCAGGGCGTGCTGGACAGCATGGCGCAGCATTACGTGGTCGGCGTGCTGTACAGCTGTCTGGTGCAAAGCTTTGCGAGTGAAAACCGCGCGCGGATGACGGCGATGGAGTCGGCTACGCGAAATGCCGACGATATGCTTAAAAAGCTACAGTTGCAGCTCAACCATGCCCGGCAAGCCGCGATTACGCAGGAGATTAACGAAATTATCGGCGGCAATCCGGACAGCTTCAAGCTATGAGCCAATCAAGCGGAAACAGCCGTCAACCCATCCATACTGCGGGTACGCACGGCCCGCGGCGGCATATGCAAGCCGGGCCGAATAAGCCCCTTTCGCATGTGTGACCTATCCCATCCCCGGGAAGGAGAAGCGCTATGACCAAAGGAACACTGATTCGAATTGTAGGCCCTGTTGTGGACGTACACTTCCGCGCCGGCGAGGTGCCGCCGATCCATACGCTGCTGTATGCCATCGACGGCGACCGCAAAGTGGCGGTTGAGGTTCACGAACAGTTAGGCACTACCGTACGCTGCATCGCGTTGGAGGCAACGGAAGGCCTCTCGCGCGGGCTGACCGTCGAAAGCACGAACGCGCCCATCACCATACCGGTCGGGCAGGAAATGCTTGGCCGCGCCATTGATGTTTTGGGCCGGCCGATCGACGGCAAGGAACCGCCCGTGACGGCGGAGCACCACCCCATTCACCGGAAAGCGCCGAACTTTTCGCAGCAGCAGCCGGTTGCCAAAATTTTTGAAACTGGCATCAAGGTGATCGACCTGCTGGCGCCGTATGCGCGCGGCGGCAAGATCGGCCTGTTTGGCGGAGCCGGCGTAGGCAAAACCGTGCTGATTCTGGAACTGATCCATAACATCGCTACGGAGCAGGGCGGCTTCAGCGTGTTTACAGGCGTTGGCGAACGCAGCCGCGAGGGCAACGACCTCCTGACGGAAATGACAGAGTCCGGCGTTATCAAAAACACCGCGCTCGTGTTCGGCCAGATGAACGAGCCGCCGGGAGCGCGTATGCGCGTCGCGCTCACCGGGCTTACGGTGGCGGAATACTTCCGCGATGTAAAAAAGCAGAACATGTTGCTGTTTATCGACAACATTTTCCGCTATATTCAGGCGGGCAGCGAGGTTTCCGCGCTTTTGGGCCGCCTGCCCAGCGCCGTGGGTTACCAGCCGACGCTGGCCACCGAGGTGGGCGATCTGGAGGAGCGTATTACCTCCACCAACGACGGTTCCATCACGTCGGTGCAGGCTATCTACGTCCCCGCGGACGATCTGACGGACCCCGCGCCCAGCGCGATTTTCTCCCATTTGGACGCGACGACCGTGCTGAGCCGTTCCATCTCAGAAATCGGGATTTATCCGGCGGTGGACCCGCTGGACAGCTCCAGCCGCATTCTGGACCCCATGGTGGTGGGTCAGGAGCATTACACCGTTGCCCGCCGCGTGCAGGAAGCTTTGCAGCGCTACCGGGAGCTTCAGGATATTATCGCCATTCTGGGCATGGACGAGTTGAGCGAGGAAGATCAGAAGATCGTGCTTCGCGCGCGCCGTCTGCAACGGTTCCTGAGCCAACCGATGTTCGTGGCCGAAGTGTTTAGTGGGATTCCCGGCCGGTATGTGAAGCTGGCGGACACCATTGCCTCCTTTAAGGCGATTGTGAACGGCGAGGCGGACGACCTGCCGGAGGACGCCTTCTACATGGTGGGCGATCTGGAGGATGCGCGCAGGAAAGCCAAGGAACTGGAGGCGAAGTAATATGGCCAAAACGTTCCACCTGAGCATCCTGACCCCTGAACATGAGTTTTTCAGCGGTCAGGTGGAAATGCTGGATGTAAGCGCAATCGACGGCAAGCTTTGCGTGCTGGCCGACCATGCGCCTACGGTGGTTGGGCTGACCGAAGGGGAACTGAACCTGCGCGATGAAAACGGCGTTGCCCGCTGGGCCGCCGCGTCGGACGGCTTTATGACCATCACGCAGGACGAAACCGTCGTGATGCTCCAATCCGCCGAATGGCCGGAGAACATCGACCGGATGCGCGCGGAACGCGCCGAACGCAACGCGCGCGAAGCGCTTCTGCAAAAACAGGACCGTCAAAGCTACCTGATGAATCAGGCCATGCTCTTACGCGCCATGACCCGCCTGCGCGTAAGCGATCACCACGGCGTCAATCAGTAACGGGCGCTTTCTGTGTGATACGCCCTTTACAGCCGCATTCGTTTTTCGTATAAAAGCCGCCGCCTTTCCGGCGGTTTTTATGTTATACTCATAGCAAAGCCTCGGACGGCATGCTACCCCGGACGCAAAGCCGCCCGAAGGTGCGCCGACGCGCGGCCCGGCCCGCAAACGCAATAAGGGGTGTATGGCATGGAGCATCAGGCTTGGGTAAGCCGCTACCGGAACGAGCTGAAAGGTATCGCCATCCTCTGGGTTGTTTTTTTTCATTCTCAGATAACGCTGGACGGCTCGTGGGATTGGATCCGTCAAACGGGCTACGGCGGGGTGGATATCTTCTTTTTTCTGATGGGCATGGGGTTGTACCACTCGCTGAAAAAATCGGATTCTCTGCGCGGGTATGCTTCCCGGCGGCTGTGGCGCATCCTGCCTGCCTACCTGCCGGTCGTGTTTATATGGATGGCGGTCATGTACCCCAGCTACCACCTCAGCACCACGCAGGCGATCCGCGGGGTTACGGGCAACCTGCTTATGGTGGGTTTTTGGCTGCAATCCCCATCCATATTCAACTGGTTTGTGAACGCGCAATTCCTGTTTATTCTGCTGGCCCCGCTGATGTATGCCTACCTGGCCAAAAGTGGGCGCAAGGGGGTCGCGTTGCTCTCGTTGCTTGGCATTTGCGCCGGATTGGGACTTGCCAACATCGCGTGCGATCAGATGATCGGCATTTCTCGCCTGCCAATCTTTCTGCTCGGCATGGCGTTTTATATGGATTGGCCGATCAGCCAACGGAAAAACACGGTGCGCGTAGCCTACATCGCGGCTTTTGCGCTGGGCGTAGCCGTGTTGTTGACAGGCCTTGCCAGATACAAGGAGTTGCTGATTGATTACGGCCTTTACTGGTACCCCTTCGCGCTGATCGTGCCCGGGCTTTGCGTTTTTTTGGCCTGGTTGCTTCACAAAGCCGAGAGGGCGCGCAAACTGTTTGCCCCCCTGCGGTGGTTTGGGGAAAGCTCGTTTGAGATTTATCTGCTCAATATCTGGATGGTGGAACTGCTGAAACGGGATGGCGTAACAAGCGCGGGGCTGTCGGCCTTCTTTTGCGCGGGCAATCTGCTGGCGGGCATCGGCTATCACCGGCTGGTGCTTTGGGGCACCAAGGCGTTGCAGGCAGCGTGGGGGAGCGCACGACCCAAAAAGGCTGTTCAAAATGAAAACATTGCAGAATAGCATATTGCGTTGTCCTCGCAAAAGAATCATGATATAATGGCTTTACCGAAGCCAAAGAAGGGAGCGTACACCATGAGGCGCATCGAAACCATCCACGCGGTTGGACACGTGCTTTGCCACGATCTTACGCGCATTGTACCTGGGGAGTGGAAAGGCGCGCAATTCCGAAAAGGGCATGTGGTGACCGAGGAAGATATTCCGATGCTGTTGAGCATGGGCAAGGAGCACCTTTTCGTTTGGGAAATGGATGACGATCACCTGCATGAAAACGACGCGGCCGTAAGGCTGGGCGCACTGTGCCAGAACCGCTTCATCCAGGGCGGCGACATTCGGGAAGGAAAGCTGGAACTGTCCGCTACATGCGACGGATTGCTGACGGTGGATACGGAACGCCTGAACGCTATCAACCTGCTGGACGATATCATGATTGCCACGCGGCATACCCACACGGCGGTTCGCGCGGGCGACAAGCTGTGCGGCACGCGCGTAATCCCGCTGGTGATTGCCAAAAGCCAGATTGAAAAAGCCGAAGCGATTGGCGCGGGCAAGCCCCTGCTGACGCTGACGCCTTTCAGGCCCCTGAAAGCCGGCATTGTCACCACGGGCAGCGAGGTTTTCAGCGGCCGCATCGAGGACCGCTTTACGCCGGTGGTGGTGGAAAAGCTTGCGGCCTTCGGGGTGGAAACGGTTGCCCATACCGTTACAGACGATGCCGCCGAGCACATCCAAGCCGCAATTGAAGCCATGCGCAAGCAGGGTTTAGAGCTGATCCTGTGCACCGGGGGCATGAGCGTAGACCCGGACGATTGCACGCCGGCAGCCATCCGGGACAGCGGCGCGCGCATCGTCAGCTACGGCGCTCCGGTTTTACCGGGGGCGATGCTGCTGCTTGGCTACTTTGACGACGGCGTGCCGATCCTTGGCCTTCCCGGGTGCGTAATGTACGCTAAAGCGACGGTGTTCGACCTGCTGCTGCCGCGCATTGTCGCCGGGGTGGAAGTCACCAAGGCAGATATCGCCAAGCTGGGCTGCGGGGGCCTGTGCCTGAACTGTCCGGTATGCACCTATCCAAACTGCGGCTTCGGGAAAGAATCGTAGGGAGGGTGAACCATGAAAAAACTGGTGGCTGTAATCCTGTCACTGACCCTGATGCTTGGCTGCAACGCTGTGCTGGCCGAAGCGGCTCCCTCGGCCGCGCCGACGGAGCTGGTGGTATTCGCCGCCGCCTCGATGACCGAGGCGCTGACCCAGATTGCGGAACTCTACAAGACGGTCGCGCCCAACGTGACGCTGACGTTCAACTTCGATTCCAGCGGCACGCTGCAAACGCAGATTGAGGAAGGCGCGCAGGCCGATATTTTTATTTCCGCCGGGCAAAAGCAAATGAACGAGCTGGACATTTCCGCGGGCGCGGATAAAAACCCAAAAAATCAGGATTTTGTATTGGAAGGCACGCGGTTTGATTTGCTCACCAATACCGTGGTGCTGATTGTACCGGAGGGCAGCACCAAAGGCATCACATCGTTTGACGATGTGGCGACCGACAAGGTGAGCCTGATTGCGCTGGGCAACAGCGACGTGCCCGTGGGCCAGTATGCGCAGGATATTTTCACCTATCTGGGCGTATGGGATCAGCTGAACGCGGATCAGAAGATTACCTTCGGCACCAACGTGAAGGAAGTGTTGGCGCAGGTGGAAAGCGCCGCCGTGGATTGCGGCGTTGTGTATATCTCCGACGCCGTTACCGGTAAAGGCATCACCGTGGTTGCGACCGCGCCGGAAGGCAGCCATAAGCCGGTTAATTACCCCGCGGCTGTTCTCAAAGGCACGGCGAACGAGCAGGCCGCGAAGGATTTCCTGACCTTCCTCCAGGGCGATGAGTGCGCGAAGGTTTTCACCGACATCGGCTTTCAGGTGCCCGAACGGAAATAACACCGCTTCCTTTCCGCCGCAAAGCGCGGCGGAAAGGAACTTCTTCTTTTGGGAGGCGCTATGGACTGGTTTCCGTTGCTCAACTCGGTGCGAGTGGCGCTGATTTCGACCGCGCTCATTTTCCTGTTGGGGATTTGGGCGGCTAACGGCATTACGCGGCTGCCCGCATGGCTCAAAGGCGCGTTCGATACGGTGCTGACCCTGCCGCTGGTGCTGCCGCCAACGGTTGTCGGCTTTTTTTTACTGAAAACCATCAGCCCCAAAACCGCTTTGGGGTCTTTTGTGCTGAACGCCTTTGGCTGGAAATTGACCATGACATGGTTTTCGGCCATTTTTGCGACAACCATCGTCGCGTTTCCGCTGATGTACCGTACGGCGAGGGGCGCTTTTGAGCAATTAAGCCCCGAATGGGAAGCCTGCGCGGAAACGATGGGGCTTTCCAAACGGTTTATTTTTTGGCGCATCAAGCTGCCCAACTGCCGGGCCGGGCTATTGGCTGGCGTGGTGCTTTCCTTTGCCCGCGCGCTGGGCGAATATGGCGCAACCTCGATGGTCACCGGCTACATTCCGGGAAAAACCGCAACCGTGGCAACCACGGTGTACCAGCTCTGGCGGGAAGGGAATGACGCGCTGGCCTACCGCTGGGTGCTGATCGATCTGGGAATATCGATGGTGGTGCTGATCGCCATGAACCTGTTTGAAAAGCAGGGAGGTGCTGCGCGTGCTGGAAGTACGGATTGAGAAACGTTATGCGGGGTTTCACCTGCAAATGGAGTTTTCGGCGGGTCGCGAAACCATGGCGATCCTCGGCGCGTCCGGCGCGGGCAAAACCATGACGCTCCGGTGCCTTGCAGGCGTGATCCGACCGGATCGGGGCTACATTGCGCTGGACGGCCACGTATGGTTTGACAGCGAAAGGCGCGTGTTCGTGCCCCCGCAGGAACGGGGCGTGGGCCTGCTGTTTCAGAATTACGCGCTATTTCCCAACATGACGGTGAGGCAAAACCTGCTGTGCGGTTTGCGAAGGGATACGCCCCGCAACCAGCGGGACGAAGCCATTCAGCAGCTGATGGAACGCTTTTGCCTGAACGGGTTGGGCGATCGCCTGCCAAGCCAGCTTTCCGGCGGGCAACAGCAGCGGGTTGCGGTTGCGCGATGCCTTGCCAGAAAGCCTAAGCTGCTTTTGCTGGACGAGCCTTTTGCGGCTTTGGACGTTCACCTTCGCTGGCAATTGGAACAGGAGCTTGCGGCAACTCTTGAAAACTATGATGGCACCGCGCTTTATGTAACGCATGACCGGGAGGAAACCTGTCGCCTGTGCCAGCGTGTCTGCGTGGTACAGGGCGGCTGCTCCCATCCGCCGGTACCGGTTGTGGAGTGGTACCATCAACCGGCGTCCCGGTGCGCGGCGCAACTGGCGGGCTTTGAAAACGTGGCGGAAGCAGTATGCCTGCCTTCGGGCCGCGCCCATATTCCGGATTTGGCGGTGGACTGGCCCTGCGAGCAGGCGGACGTAGCCGGCGTTGCCTTTCGCCTGGAGGACGCGGCCCTTGCGGCGCAGGCGCAGGATTTCGCGGTTCTCTGTCGAATCATACGTTCAACGGAGCAGGAAACGGTCGCCTCGCCGGTTCAGCGTCCCGATATTTATGTGCGGGCGCGCCCGGATGGGCGCATTCACGCAGGCGAGCATGCGTATGTATGCGTGCAGCCTGAAAAGCTGATTTGGCTACGTCGGGAGGTTTCATCATGTTCACTGCGGCAGTCGTAACGGTCAGTGACCGCGCTTTTGGCGGCGTACGCGAGGACGCGTCCGGGCCGCGCGTGGCGCAACTGTTGGAGCAGGCGGGGTATCAGGTGCTGGCCAACGAGCTGGTGCCCGACGAGCGCCCAATGATCGAACAAACCCTGCGAAACCTTGCCGACGACCGCGACATCGCGCTGATCGTGACAACAGGCGGCACAGGGTTTTCGCCGCGAGACGTAACGCCGGAAGCGACGCTTGCCGTTTGTGGCCGCAGGGCAGACGGAATCCCGGAAGCCATGCGCGCCGCGTCGCTTTCCGTTACGCCGCGTGCGATGCTTTCCCGCGCGGCGGCCGGCATCCGGGGGCGTTCGCTCATTGTGAACCTGCCGGGAAGCCCCAAAGCCGCCGCTGAAAACCTGTCGGCGGTGCTCAATACGCTGGCGCACGGGTTGGAAATGTTGCGCGGCGGACCGGCCGACTGTGCCGCGCAACCCGGAGGAGTGGACTGAACATGTTGGATACCCATGGCCGCGAAGTGCGCGCGCTTCGTTTAGCGGTTACTGAAGCGTGCGATATGCGTTGCCGTTACTGCATGCCGGAAAACGGCATTGCGCCGCGCGGCGAAGCGCTTTCGGCGGATGAACTGGTTGCCATCGCGCGCGCAGCCGCGCGCTGTGGCATCAATAAAATTCGGATCACGGGCGGAGAACCCCTGATCCGCCCCGATATCATTGAAATTTGCGAGCGGATCGGCCGCTTGCAGGGGATTGAGGAACTGTGCCTGACCACCAACGGAACCCGGCTCGCCCGTCTGGCTCAGCCGCTGCGACAAGCCGGCGTTCGGCGGGTGAACCTGTCGCTGGATTCGCTTAGGCCGGACCGCTACCAAAGCATTACGCGCGGCGGCAACCTGTCGGATGTGTTGTCTGGTTTGGACGCGGCATTGCAGGCCGGGTTTGACCGCGTAAAGCTGAACTGCGTGCTGATGGGCGACCTCAACGAGGATGAAATCGCCGATTTTGTAGCCCTGACCCGCGCTATGCCTGTGGATGTGCGCTTTATTGAGCTGATGCCGATGGGGGAATGCGCCCGGTGGCCGCAAAGCGCGTTTGTAAACGCTTCGGAGGTGCTCAGGCGTTGCCCCGAGCTTGTGCCG
Organism: Candidatus Limiplasma sp.; assembly: GCA_035353615.1. Classification (GTDB taxonomy): domain Bacteria; phylum Bacillota; class Clostridia; order Christensenellales; family Aristaeellaceae; genus CAXXOK01. The sequence goes on along the minus strand of DAOPZY010000004.1, from coordinate 59,781 downwards.
TTGGATCGGGAAGGGGTTGCGCAGCGCTACCGCCTGCCGGACGGGCAGGGCGCCGTAGGGCTGATATCCCCCATGAGCCACGCGTTCTGCGGGGATTGCGACCGCATCCGCGTTACAGCGGACGGGATGTTGAAACCTTGCCTGCATTCCGGGTTGGAGCTGAACCTGCGGGGGCTGGACGATGCGGCGCTATTGGCGATTGTAGCTGAAGGCATTGGCGATAAGCCGGCAACGCACAGCCTCAACGAAACCGGCACCGGCACTACCCGCCGTATGAACCAGATCGGAGGCTGACATGGCCGAATTAACCCATTTTAATGAGGAACGCCGCGCGCGCATGGTGGATGTGACGGATAAACCGCCCACCGTTCGGGAAGCAACCGCCGAAGGCTTTATCGCCATGGCCCCGGAAACCCGGGCATTGATTGAAAACGGCGCAATTCAAAAAGGGGATGTGCTTGCGGTGGCCCAAGTGGCGGGGATACTTGCCGCCAAGCGCACGCACGAGCTGATCCCAATGTGCCACCCGATCGGGCTGACCGGGGTGGATTTATCCTTTGCCTACCAAGAGGAGCCCTGCGGCGTGCGGATCACCGCGACCACGCGCTGCAAAGGGGAAACGGGCGTGGAAATGGAAGCACTGACCGCCTGCTCCGTTGCCGCGCTGACCATTTACGATATGTGCAAGGCAGTTCAGCGGGATATGGTCATCGGCCCGATTCAACTGTTGAGCAAAAGCGGGGGAAAGAGCGGCGAATATCACCGCGCCTAAAGGCGGCAGGGAAGGAAGCGGGCATGTGGCAAGGGTGGTAAGCGTTAACATCAGCGAAATGAAAGGCGTTCTCAAACATCCGGTGCAACGCATTGAGCTAAAACCGGGTTGGGGCATCGTGGGGGATGCGCACGCCGGCAACTGGCACCGACAAATCAGCTTGTTAGCGGAAGAAAGCATCGATACCATGCGCGCGATGGGCCTTGAGCACCTTCGCCCCGGCGCGTTTGCCGAAAATATCAACACAGAAGGGATTGCGCTGAAAGATTTGCCGGTTGGCGCCCGGCTCCGCGTAGGCGAATGCCTTTTGGAGGTGACGCAGATCGGCAAGGAATGCCACAACGACGGCTGCGCGATTCAAAAAGCGACAGGTCACTGCGTAATGCCCACGGAGGGGATTTTCGCGATTGTGGTGGAGGGCGGTTTTGTGCAGGCAAACGACAGAATTGCCGTCTGCGAAGCCTGACATAGCCAATGAAACGAACCCCACGCACTGGCAAGGCGCGACCGAACACCGTAAAACGCCGAATGAGCATAGGGCGCGATGTTGCGACCCAATTCCGGCACCTCCATACGCAGGCAGGTTCGAAACGCCAAAGCGACGGAACGGCATAGTTGCGAGGTTGCAAGCCTTCAAAACGTGTATGTACCGCAGTGATTCAGCGCCGCAAGCGTGGCCGTGTTGAGAAAGCGCGGCGGCTGATCGCCTGCAAAGCGGCAGGCGCGTGCTAAACGGAAGATTGCGCGCGGCTCAAACTTGCGCGAAGGTGCGGCGTTCTGTTACAATGGTGCGGAGCGCATTCAGGGTTTCGAGAATTTCCGCTTCCGTGTTAAAAGCACCGATGGAAAAACGGACGGTTCCATTCGGATAGGTTTGCAGCGTTTGGTGCGCGGCGGGGGCGCAATGCAGCCCGCACCGTGTGGCAATCTGAAAATCACGCGCAAGGCGGTCGGCGACCATGGCATTATCCAACCCGGGAAAATCCATCGAAACCACCGGCACGCGGCCTTCAAGTCCGGATTTGCCAAGGATGCGGGTATGGGGCAGTTGAGCGGCCCCTTCCAGCAGTAGGCCGCAAAGCCGCATGCTTTCGGTGGCAAAACCGGCCCGAAGCGGCGCCAGGTAGTTGAGCGCGGCTAAAAAGCCGTAGATGCCCGGGGTGTTCAGGGTGCCGGCTTCGAATTTGTCCGGCAGATCCAACGGTTGCGTTTCCAAATGGGAGCGGCTGCCGGTGCCGCCGGAAATCAGCGGACGCACGAGTTTGGCAAAGGTAGCGTCCATCAGAACGGCCCCGATCCCCTGCGGCCCCAGCAACCCTTTATGCGCGGGGATAACCAGCGCGTCCGCGCCCATACGCGTCCGGTGGAGCGGCAGGTGCCCGGCGGTTTGAGCCGCGTCCACCATCAGGGCGATATGCCGCGACTGGCAAAGCGCGCCAATCTCCTCCACGGGTAAAAGCGTGCCGCAAACATTGGAGGCGTGGGTAACGCATACCAACCGCGTGTACGGACGGATCCGGCTGGCCACATCTTCAACGCGCATGGTACCATCCTCGGCGCAGGGCACTTTTTCTACGTCAACCCCCGCAAACCCCCGCAGAGGGCGCATTACGGCGTTATGCTCCACAGAGCTGACCAGCACATGGTCGCCGGGGCGCACAAACCCCTTTAATACAAGGTTCAGCCCCCAGGTTGCGCCGGGGGTAAACACGCAGGCCTGCGCATCCGGCGAGCCAAAAAGCTCGCAAAGCCGTTCCCGAAGGGTCAGGCCGGTCATTTCCGCATCGGTGGCGGCGGCATAGCTTCCACGCCCGGGGTTACCCCCCACTTGGGTAAGGTACCGGCACATTTCGGATGCAAGGGTAGGCGCTTTGGGATAGCTGGTAGCGGCGTTGTCAAGATAGATGTTTTGCATTGCCGTGATCCTCTTTCGCGCATAACGCATGGGCGACTATGCGATGATAGCTCAGTATAACATATGGAGTGATGAAAATGAAGAAACATCTCCCGGTCATTCTCACAGGCGCGACCATCGGCGTTGTCGCGCTGGCGCTGGTCGCGTTCGGTAACCCGGCCAACATGGGCTTTTGCATTGCCTGCTTCCTGCGCGATATAGCCGGCTCCCTCAAGTTGCAATCCGCCGCGCCGGTGCAGTATTTCCGGCCTGAAATTGTGGGGCTGCTGCTGGGCGCGCTGGTGATATCGCTGCTAAAACGTGAGTTTAAGCCGCGCGGGGGTTCGTCCCCGGTAACGCGGTTCATTCTGGGCATGGTGGTGGTCATGGGCGCCTTGGTGTTTCTGGGCTGCCCGCTGCGGATGCTGCTGCGTTTGGGCGGCGGCGATCTGAACGCGCTGGTAGGGTTGGTCGGGTTTGCGGCGGGCGTGGGCCTTGGGGTATTGGCGCTTAACCGCGGTTTCAGCCTCAAACGGGCCTATGCGCAAACGGCGCTGGAAGGTGCGGCGTTGCCTTCGCTGACCGCTGTGCTGTTTTTGCTGACGCTGATCGCGCCCACGCTGTTTGCCTTTTCAACGGATGGGCCTGGGGCCAAGCATGCGGCGATCTGGATTTCGCTCGCGGGCGGGCTGATCGTGGGCGGCATGGCGCAGCGTAGCCGTTTCTGCATGGCCGGCGGTATCCGCGACGGGATGATTTTTAAAGATTTTCATCTGCTTTGGGGCAGCTTGAGCCTTCTGGTTGTGGTGGTGGTTGGAAACCTGCTGATGGGCAAATTCAAACTTGGGTTTGCGGATCAGCCGATTGCCCACACGGATGGACTATGGAATTTTCTGGGTATGGCGCTGGTCGGCTGGGGCAGCGTGCTGCTTGGCGGCTGCCCGCTTCGTCAAACCATTCTGGCCGGCGAAGGCAACAGCGATTCCGCCATTACCCTGATTGGCATGGTTGCGGGCGCGGCGGTCAGCCATAACTTTGGTCTGGCTTCATCAGCCAGCGGCGCTACCCTGAACGGGAAAATCGCCGTGGGTGTGGGCGCGTTGATTCTGCTTGCCGTAACGCTGATTAACATGAACCGTAAAGGAGCAAACGCATGAAAACTGTGGACGCAAGGGGCTGCGCCTGCCCCGAACCCGTTATGATGACGCGCGAAGCCATGAATGAGGATCCCAGCCATATTGAAGTTTTGGTCAGCGAAACCTGCGCGGTGGAGAACATCACCCGTTTTGCGTCCCATTTCGGGTATGCCATCCAGAGCAAGCCGGAAGGCGAAGATACCCGGCTGATCCTGACCAAATGAACCGGTACATCGCAACGTTTCACACGCACTTTTCGGCGCTGAAAACCTTTCGCACCTTCCGGGACGCGGGCGTTGCGGCAGAATTGGCGCCCGTGCCCCGTGCCCTGAGCGCGGACTGCGGAACCTGTGTGCGTTTTGACGCGGAAACCCCGTGCCGCAGTCAGCTGCACTGTGATTTTGACCGTGTGGTGTTGGTGCAAGCGGACGGCAGCTATCAAACGGTGGTCAGCAATGACGCGCCTTAGCGAGACGCTGCGCGTGCCGAAAGGTTTGACCGCCGCAGTGGGCGGCGGGGGCAAAACCTCGCTGTTATGGCGGTTGGCGCTGGAACTGAGTGAAAAGGGGCGCGTTGTGCTCGCAACCACAACCCATATCCGCCCCCCTCAATGCCTAACCCTGTTGGACCCAACCCGGCAAGCCGTTGAGGATGCGCTGAAAAAAGTATCCCTGATTGCCATTGGGCGCCCGACCCCGGATGGGAAATTGGCGGAGGTAAAGGGTTTGCAGGGCCAATACGAAGGACTTGCCGATTATGTGCTGATTGAAGCGGACGGTTCGCGCGGGTTGCCCCTGAAAGCGCCGGCGGAGTACGAGCCGGCGCTTCCCGCCCATGTGTCGCTTGTGCTGGCGGTCGCCGGGATGGACTGCGTCGGGCGCACGGTGGGGCAGGCGGCGCACCGTCCCGAGCGGTATGCGGCCATTGCTCAGGCAGGCTTGGAGGATTGGGTAACGCCGGAAATGGTGGCAACGGTACTCGACCATCCATACGGCCAGCGAAAAGGGGTTTCAGGCCCGATGACCGTAGTGCTGAACCAGACGGATACGCCGCAGCGGCTTATGTTTGCGCGCGCCGTGGCAGAAAGGCTCAGGGAGGATGTGGCGATTGTCGCGCTTCAAAACAAGCCGGAGTGGGTAGAATACCACGCTTGCATCCGCACGGCAAATGACGTATCCTGATGGAACCAATTCGCGTTTGGAACGGGCGCGCGGGAAGCGACCGGTTCAAACGCATGCAAGGCGGTGTAACGATGCTTGTGGTCATCAAAGGCGCTGGGGATTTAGCCAGCGGCGTTGCCGTGCGGCTGAAGCGCGCCGGCATCAAGCTGGTGATGACGGAAATTGCCCATCCGACAGCCATTCGCCGAACCGTGAGCTTTTGCCGCGCCGTTTGGGAAGGGCGGGCGGAAGTGGAGGGAATCGAGGCCAGACTGGCGACCGACGCGGCCGAGGCGCTGACGATTGCGGACGGTTGCGGCATTGCCGTGCTTGTGGATCCCGCCATGCAAAGCCTGACCGAAATCAAGCCGAATGCGCTGGTGGACGCGACACTGATGAAACATAACGTAAATACCCATATCACCGATGCGCCGATTGTGATTGCGCTTGGACCAGGCTTTACCGCGGGGGTTGACTGCCACGCCGTTGTGGAAACCATGCGCGGGCATGACCTGGGCCGTGTGCTCACAGCGGGCGCGGCACTTGCGGATACCGGAATCCCCGGCGATATCGCGGGGTATGCCGAGGAACGTATTTTACGTTCGCCATGCGATGGCGTTTGGCAAACCGCTAAGTCAATCGGGGCGCATGTGGAAGTGGGCGAGGTGGTGGCAACGGTTGGTTGCGAGGCGGTGCGTTCAACCCTCCATGGCGTTCTGCGCGGGCTGCTGCCCACCGGCACACCCGTGCGGCGGGGAATGAAAAGCGGGGATGTGGACCCGCGCGACAAGGCTGAATATTGCGCGACCGTCAGCGACAAGGCGCGCGCCATCGGCGGCGGCGTGCTGGAAGCGTTGCTGATGTTTTCGGGAGGGGTTCCAAATGGAAAGTAAGCTGTCCAAACTGGCTAAGTGCGCGGGTTGCGGCGCGAAGGTGGGCGCTGGAACCCTATCCAAGCTATTGAAGGATTTGAACGTGATTCACGACCCCAATCTTCTGGTGGGTTTTGACACCTCGGATGACGCTTCGGTCTACCGTATCAGCGACGAGCTGGCGCTTGTGCATACCATTGACTTTTTTCCCCCAATGGTGGATGATCCCTACACGTTTGGGCAAATCGCCGCAACCAACGCGCTATCGGATATTTACGCTATGGGCGGGGAGCCAAAGCTTGCGCAAAATGTGCTGATTGTGCCCAAAACCATGCCTAAGGAAACGGTGCATGAGATTCTTCGCGGCGGTTACGACAAGGCGTTTGAAGCCGGCGCGATGATTACCGGCGGCCACAGTATTTACGGCGATGAGCCGGTGTACGGGTTGGCGGTGACGGGCTTTGTGCGCCCGGACCGGATGCTCACCAACAGCGGCGCGCAGGTTGGGGATGTGCTGTTTTTAACCAAACCCCTCGGGATTGGCATCCTGATGACCGCGCGCAAGGCGGGGTTGCTTTCTGCGGAGGGCGAAGAACTTTGCGTGCGCCTGACCACAACCCTCAACCGCGCGGCGGCGGAAGCCATCCGACCCTTTGCCATCCATGCCTGCACGGATGTTACGGGTTTTTCGCTGATGGGCCACGCGCTGGAAATGGCGGAGGGAAGCGGAACAAGCCTGCGTATTATGCCCCAAGCCATCGATATCCTGCCGGAAGCAATCTCCTTTGCGCAGATGGGCATCCTGCCGGAAGGGATGTACCGCAATCGGGAATTTGCCGAAGCCAAAGCCGCGCTTGGGAATACGCCGCAGGCGCTGTGCGATGTGCTGTTTGACCCTCAAACGTCCGGCGGGTTGCTGATCGCCGCCGCGCCTGAGGATGCAGACAGCGTGTACGCGGCTTTGAAAGCAAGCGTACCCTCGGCGCAGCGCATCGGGCAGGTGATCCCAAGGGCGGAAAAGTGCATCGTGCTTGGATAACCCTCCGCATTGCCGATAGATATGCCTTGGCAAGATTAACCGGCGGAAAAACGCCCCTACCAGATGTGAAAAACTGGCTCCGACGCCTAAGGCTGACGGGGGCTTGTTGGAACTTGAAAACCACTGGCCAGGCCAGTGGCTTGAAAAACGGCTTCCGCAGATGAGGATGATAAAGAACCACCTTTTGCGATGGCGCGACTTGACAGCCGCGCCATCGCAAAAGGTGGTTCAAAGTTTGCTCCTGTACCCTGCTCACCCTGAACGTGTTTTTTACTACGGCGGGGGTTTTGACAGCTTGCTGTTAGCCTTCGATTCCGTCGGCTTTTGTGCGTTCCGCCCGACATTGAATCATTTCGGCGGCAACGCTTACGGCGATTTCCATGGGGGTTTCCGCGCCGATGGGCAACCCAATCGGCGTTTTCACCCGGGCAAAATCAGCGTCGGTGAAGCCTTCCGCAAGCAGCATAGCTTTGGTATGCTCGATTTTTGAACGGCTGCCGATCAGCCCGATATACCAGGCGGAGGTGCGCAGCGCCTGCGTGAGGATGGTAAGATCGTTCACATGCCCGCGCGTCATGATGACGATTTCGTCATTGGTGGTAACCGACAAGCGTTTGACTGCCTCGGGAAAAGGCGCGCAAACCACGCGCGAAGCGGTGGGGAACAGACCCGGATCGGCAAACTCAGGCCGATCGTCATATACCACCGGCGAAAAATCCAACTGCGCCAATAAGGGCGCGACGCACTGGGCAACATGGCCGCCGCCAAAAATGTAGGCATGGCTTTCCAGCGTGATCGGTTCCACAAACCAGCTTTGAGCGCTGGCGACAGTTGGCGGTTGCGATCCATCTTCAGCATACCAGATGGGCTTTCGGCGGCACAACCCTTCCGGCGGCATGTCGGAAGGCAGTCGCGTACCGTGTGCCAATATCTGCTCCGGCTTTGTGCCACCCGTCGCGATCATCCGCGTCACCGCGCTTTCCGTCAGTTCCCGTGCCAGCCAAAGGTTGCCGCCTATAGCCAGTCGGGAAAGTAGCGCAGCAAAAAAGCGCGACTGTTCCGGCGTAAAAACCTGATACAGCAACACCACATTGCCTCCGCAAACCATGCCAAGGGACAGCACCTCATTTTGCGTCAGCGCATACTCCTGCAAGCTGGACAGCGCGCGGTCGGCAACCCGCAGGCTGCCATCGGAAGCCGAAAACGCCGTTTGCCCGGAAGCCGGTGCGTTGGCCTGAGAAGCAACACGTTCCAGAAGCGCCTGCATTTCGTTGAGCGCGCGCCGTTCCAGAACGCCGCCGCCCACCGTGCCAAACGAGCGCCCATCCTGCAATAAAAGCTGGCATGCGCCGGCCCCGCGCGGCGCGGAGCCTTTGGATTGCAGCACGGTTGCCAGCGCAATGTTACGGCAGGCTTGCAGTTCTTCCACAATAACGGGGATCAGCTTTTTCACGGTTATCGCCCCTTGTCGGTTGGTTGATATCTATTGTAGAGGTCCGGACGGCGCGCGTCAAGCGTGGGAGCAGAAAAGTGCGCACGCATTAACGGTTGATTTGAAAAGGTTGCGCAGGCGTACAAATCTGTTCAGGCAAAACGTATCGCGTTGCGGAAATCTGCATGCGGCGAGCGGAATGTATACATTGCGTTCGAAAGGGCTATTTGGATCGGCCTGTGGAGGCGAATGCGCCCCAAATGCCTGTAAAATATGCGTTTACGCCTGTTTACCCTGCCCATCGGCAGGGCTTGACAAGGCGGCATGAATCAGGTATACTCCCTTTGTACTCGATTTACTATGCTAAAGCACTAAAGGAGAGACGATCATGAAAATGAAGTCCATTCTCGCACTGGTTCTGGCAATCGCCCTGTGTTCCGTAGCTTTCGCCGGGTTCGCGGAGGATGCTTCCCTGCAAACGGTGTTGGATAAAAAAACGCTGATTCTGGGCTTTGACGCAAGCTTCCCGCCTATGGGCTTTACCGATGAAAACGGCGATTATGTCGGCTTTGATATTGACGTGGCCAAGGAAGTATGCGCCCGCCTTGGCGTGGAACTGGTTTTGCAGCCCATTGACTGGAGCGCTAAGGACCTTGAGCTTAACTCCGGCAACATTGACTGCATCTGGAACGGCATGACCGTGACGGACGAGCGCAAGGAAACCATGAGCCTTTCCATTCCGTACCTGAACAACGCGCAGGTGCTCTGCGTGATGAAGGACAGCCCCATTCAGACAGTGGCCGATATGGCTGGCAAGACGCTTGCGCTGCAATCCGGTTCCTCCGCTGCCGAAGCGGTAGCCGCTAATGCGGATTTGCTGGCCTCGCTCAAGAGCGCGCCGGTAGAATACAGCGACAACGCGCTGGCGCTTCTGGATTTGGAAAACGGCGGCGTGGACGCGGTTGCGCTGGACGTGATTGTTGCTAACTATTATATTGCCAAAAAAGGCGCGAACTATCGCGTGCTGGATGAACAATTGGCCCCCGAGCAGTATGCCATCGGCTTCCGTAAGGCGGACGTGGCCCTGACCGACGCGGTGAACAAGACGCTGCTTGAGATGGCCGGGGACGGCAAACTCGCGGAAATCTCCACCGAATGGTTTGGCTCCGATGTAACCATCGTTGCACAACAGGCCGCCGCGCAGTAAAATAAACCTAGCGGTTACGCAGGGCAAGCCCTTGGCGGGTTTGCCCTGCTTTCCGGTTGAACGGAACCGATGACGCCACGGCGGCGAATGCAAATCATGGCAACCTGTAAAGGAGATAAGGCATGCAATACCTGAACAACCCGGAGCTGTTGATGAAGCTCCTCAGCCAGCTATCCGAGGGCATGCTCACAAGTTTGTCCATCTTTTTTTGCACGCTGTTGTTTTCGCTGCCGCTGGGGCTGCTGGTGGCGCTGGGTCGCATGAGCAAACGCAAGTGGCTGTCCGCGCCGGTTAGTTTCTATATCCTCATTATGCGGGGCACGCCGCTGATGCTACAGCTTTTTACCGTTTACTTTTTTCTGCCAAAGCTGGTGGGGCCGATCCCACGGCTGCAATCCACGCTGATTGCGTTTACCTTCAACTATGCCGCCTATTTTGCGGAAATTTATCGCGGCGGCATTATGAGCATTGACAAGGGGCAGTATGAAGCCGCGCAGGTTTTGGGCTTTACGCGCGCGCAGACGTTTATGCAAATCGTAATGCCCCAAACGATAAAACGCGTGCTGTTGCCGGTGAGCAACGAGGTGATTACGTTGGTTAAGGATACCTCGCTGGCGACGGCGATTGCCGTTAGGGAGCTGTTTCTGGTGGCGAAAAATGCCACGTCGTCCTCAGGCTCGGTGGAGCCGCTGTTCATTGCCGGGCTTTTTTACCTGGCAATGAATACGATTGTTACCTTTTTCTTTAGCTGGCTTACCCGCCGGTTTGACTATTACCGTGGTTAGGAGGCGTGCCGATGCTGGAAGTCAGTCATATTGCCAAAGCGTTTGAAAACGAGGCGGTGCTCCGCGACGTGTCGCTTACCGTGCGGCAGGGTCAGGTCGTGGCCATTATTGGCCGCAGCGGGTCCGGGAAAAGCACGCTGCTCAGGTGCCTGAACCATTTGGAAACCGTGGATGCGGGAGAAATCCGGATTGACGGCGTGCCGATGGTTTCCGCCGATGAAAATGGCAAACCGGCGTATGCTCCAAAGGCAGAGCTGCGTAAGCTGTGCCTGAAAATGGGGTTTGTGTTTCAAAACTATAATCTGTTTCCGCATATGACGGTGCTCCGCAACCTTTGCCAGGCGCAGGAACGGGTGTTGGGCCGCTCCAAGGCGGAAGCGTTGGTGCGGGCGCGCGCGTTACTGGCTAAGGTGGGCCTCTCCGACAAGGAACGGCAGTATCCCTGCCAGTTATCCGGCGGACAGCAACAGCGCGTGGCAATCGCGCGCGCATTGGCGCTGGACCCCGAAATCCTCTGCTTTGATGAGCCCACCTCCGCGCTGGACCCCCAACTGACGCAGGAAGTGCTCAACGTGATTCGGGAATTGGCCGCGGAAAAGCGGACGATGATTGTGGTAACGCATGAAATGCGCTTTGCCCGCGAAGTGGCGGATTATGTGATTTTTATGCAGGATGGCGTGATCCGTGCGCAGGGAACCCCGGAAGAAGTGATGGGGCAAAACCGCACGGAGGAGCTGAGCGCCTTTATGGGTTTGCTGGGGGATGACTGACGCGTTTTAGCGTTCACTTTTGGAATTGGTTTGCCGCAGACGGACAAACGCTTTCGCCTTTAGCGCTTCGCGCGCGAATCGGCGCTTTCGCGGCTTTCTTTCAGATTGGTCAGCCGCGCGTTGGTTTCTTCCGCCCAGGAATATTCGGAAAGGTATTCTCCGTTATACTTGGCCATGGCTTCCGCGTCGCCGTGTAAAAACTGAAAATAATCGCTGGCAAACTGATCGGGCCGGATAAACTTGGCGGAACCTTCCGCGTTCAGGATAAACTCGATCCCTCCGGCCGAAAGGATTTCCCGCATGCGCTTGAGGGTCATGCGGTACAGCGCTTTGGTTTTTTCGTCGTCCGGTTTATCCTCCCACAGGAGAGCGATGGCAAGCCCGGAGGACACGCTGCCGCCGTTGCGGTCCACCAGCAGCGCGAGCAATTCCTTGGGTTTGGGGCTGGTAATGGGGAAAAGTTCACCGTCGATATACACGTCGAAGCTGGGGATGGTCTGGATATACACAGCCTTCCGCGGCTTATTGTGCATTCTGCGCGCTTTCTCAAGCTCCCGCGCGAGCATTTCAAGGTTATAGGGCTTGAGCAGGTAGCCCAAAGCGTTGACATGAAAGGCATTGAGCGCGTACTGATCGTAAGCGGTCACAAAAAAGATGCGGATGTCCGGGTTGAGCCTTGTTAGCTCCGCGGCTAGGTCAATACCCAGCATGCCGGGCATTTCGATATCCAAAAAAGCGGCGTCCACGCTTGCGCCTTTCACATAGGCAATGGCATCCTCCGGGCGTGAAAAGCAGCGCAGGTCGGTAATATCCGGCAGGTTAGCCGCCACAGCCTCAAATTTGCGAATGGCGAGCTGTTCATCGTCCACATAAATTACTCTCACGGCTGATCCTCCCCGCGACCATCCGGGATGCGGATGGTGATGGTTGTTCCCTTACCCGGGATGCTTTGCACTTCAAACTGAGCGTTCATCATTACCTCCATGCGCTTTTTCGCGTTGGCAAGCCCGATGGAGTCGGCGTTTTTACTGCGCATATCGGGATCGAACCCCACGCCGTTGTCGATAATGCGCACCAGTGTGCAGCCATCGCCGCGTTCCGTTTGCACCACCACCAGCCCGCCTTCCGGCTTGGGGCTGACGCCGTGGCGAATGGCGTTTTCCACAAGCGTTTGCAAAGAAAGCGTTGGCACCTGAAAATCGGTGGTGTGAATGGCGTATACCACACGGAGTTTTTCGCCGTAGCGAAGCTGCTCCAGCCGCACGTAGTACTTGATATGATCCAATTCCTGCTCAAAAGGCACCGGCGCGTTTTGTTCCAGCGAGCGGATGTTGCCGCGTAGGTAATTAGATAGCGAAGTGATGGCCTGATCCGCCATCAAGGGGTCCGTGAGGCAAAGGGCGCTGATGGAATTGAGCGCGTTAAACAGAAAATGCGGCTTGATTTGGCTGAGCATGACGGCAATCCGGCTTTGAATCAGCTCGTTTTCCAGCTTTGCGTATTCGTTGTTGCGTCGCACGCCGTCCCGCAAGGTTTGCACCAGGCGCGACATTTCCATAAACGCGAACAGTAAAAAGAAAACGGTGAAAAATAGCCCGTTGGTGCGCCAGGCAAAGAAGTAATTCGCCATGTTAAGCGCCGCGCCGATAAACAGGAAAAATAGCGGCCATATGGCGGAGCGGTTCCCTACGCATTCCTCAGCGGGCAAACTGCGCGCCAGACACACGGTAAACACAGAAATCCCCGCCAGATCGAACACGGAAAGAACGCCCGTAAGGGAGGCGAGGTCCGTTACCCCAAACAGCTGCAAAACGCAGCCCACAATGGCCACCGCCAGCATTCCGTAAGTCACCCACAGGCAAAGCCTCTGGTAGGCTTTGCGCACAAGCGAGGTCATATAGCGCATGATGAACACCGGCATCAGCGCCATGCAAAGCATTTCCAGCGTTTGGTTAAACGCCGGGTAGGGAAGGATCAGGGAGATGACGCTGTAATCGATGCACATCCACAGGCCGGAGGCCAGCACAAAGGCGGAAAGATAAACCGTATCCGAGGCATGCGGCAATTTGAGCGCCTTTGTGTAGCCGCTTACGCACAGCATCGCCAGCCCCACCAATAGCACCAGCAGGCTGAGGACCCGATCCGGCAGGTTGCCCGAAAGCGCATCGCAGTAAACGTGATACTCCGAACCGGACGAAAGATGTTCCAGAAAATCATGATAGGAGGAAAGCGTTTCGTTGGGATATACCCGGGTCAGTTGAATTTGCACCGTATCGGTTGGCAATATCCCGTCAGTGGTGAAGGCGGTCCAAACATTGCCGGCGCTTCGCACCATGGCCGGATGAAGATCGCCAAACGTAAACACCGTTGCTCCGTTGACCGACAGCCGAACCTGTAAATTGCTGATGTGCATCACAACCTGCGTGTTGGGCAGCACCGCCTGAGTAAAATGGCCGAACAAAGTGACGCTGCGAACCTGCGCAACAGGAAAATCTGTTTGTTTGGTATAGGGAAACCGCTCTGCCGAACCGTTCAGCGAGTATTCGCCCGCAAAATGAAGGGGTTGGCTGGACGTGAGGCCGGAAAGCTGCGCGTTGGACGAAAACAGCGCCAGACCCAGCAACACAGCCGATAAGGCTAACGAAAGCCAAAGCAATGCCTGAAACAGCCGACTGTGTCGCATTGTGAACGCTCCTTTTGCATGATTTCAGCGGCCTTTCTTGCAGAATGCCGCGTTTGTGCCTATTATAACGCACGCAATCAGAAAAAGCCACCGTTTGCCGGTGGCGCAGACTTCTGAAAACCCTCGCCGCAGCGAAAAGGCGTTAAGGGCAAAGCCCTTGTGGGGCAAGGGGTTTTGCCCCTTGCCCGCCGGAGGCCTTATGAGTCAACCCGTACAACGTAAGCGCCACGAGTGCCGAAGGCACAATGGGTGCGGCTTACGGACTCCATTCGGTTTGTCCGCGATCAGAGCCACCGTTTGCCGGTGACTCTGATCGCGAAATCCCCTCGCCGCAGCGGAAATAGGTCAAGGGCAAGCCCTTGTGGGGCTCAGGGGCGAAGCTCCCTGCCGGGGCTTGGGGCTGAACCTCAAAGCTTAACGCCTCGGTATCTGAATCAAAACGCACGAACAGCCCGCCGAGTTGCGAGGCGAGCGGAAAAAACAGTTTACCCCATAAGAACGCGCCCCATTCAATGCGCAGCGCCGCTTTCCAGCTTGCGCTTTTCAGCCAGTTCCCTCGTGCGGGCCAGTACCTGAGTCAACAGGCGCGTTGCAAAGGGAAGCGCGGTTTCCGAGGTGAGGCCGGTTTGCCGCAAAACCATTTCCGGAGGTTGACGCAAACTGAACGCAATACACGGGTCGGTTTCGGTGATGGCGGTGTAGAGCGCGGCAGGGTCGGGCAAATATTGTTCATCCAGCCTCAAATGCACGCCATCCGAGCGCAGGTACAGGTGATTGACGCCAAGCCTGCGGGTGATGGCGCGTAGGTGGGCAATCCCCATCAGATTTTCCACCGGTTTGGGGATGTCGCCAAAGCGGTCGATCATTTCTTCCTCCACATCCAGTTTGGAGGCTTCATCCTCAATCATGGCGATGCGTTTGTAAATCTCGATGCGCAAACGTTCGTCCGGCACGGTATCCTCGGGCAGGTACGCGTCGATGGACAGCTCCACCCGCGTATCCAGTTCCGGCGTTTCTTCCCGGCCCTGCGTTTCGCCAACGGCCTGTTCAATCAGCTTCACGTACATATCATAGCCGACTGCGCTCAGGTGACCGTGCTGTTCCGGGCCAAGCACATCGCCCGCGCCGCGAATTTCCAGATCGCGCATGGCGATGCGGTATCCGGCGCCAAATTCGGTAAACTCCCGGATCGCAGCCAGTCGCTTTTCCGCCGTTTCGCTCAGCAGCTTGTCGCGGCGCACGGTGAAATAGGCGTATGCCTGCCGGTTGGAACGGCCTACGCGACCGCGAATCTGATAAAGCTGAGAAAGGCCGAAGTGATCCGCATCAAACACAATCAGGGTATTGGCTTCGGAAACATCCAGACCGCTTTCAATGATGGTGGTGCACAACAGCACGTCAAACGCGCCCGCGTAGAAGTCCAGCATCACATCTTCCAGCGCGTGTTCCCGCATCTGCCCGTGCGCCACGCCAATGCGCGCCTCCGGCACCAGCGTTTTCATGCGGTTGAACATCTGCTCAATGGAACGCACGCGGTTATACAGAAAATAAACCTGACCGCCGCGGGCGATTTCCCGTTTGATGGCTTCGGAAACAACCGTATCGTCATACGGGGTTACGTAGGTTTTTACGGGCAGGCGTTCTTCCGGCGGGGTTTCGAGGATGCTCATGTCCCGAATGCCCACCATGCTCATGTGCAGCGTGCGCGGAATGGGCGTCGCGGACAGGGTGAGCACATCCACCTTTGTTTTCATGTGTTTGATGGTTTCCTTGTGGTTTACGCCAAAACGCTGCTCCTCGTCCACAATCAGCAGGCCAAGGTCCTTAAACTGCACATCCTTGGCCAGCATCCGGTGCGTGCCGATCAGCAGATCGATTTTGCCGTCCTTCAGGCGCTGGATCACTTCCCGCTGCTCCTTTGCGCTTTTGAAGCGGCTGAGCGTATCAAACGTGACGGGGAAACCGGCAAACCGTTTTTTAACAGTGTTAAAGTGCTGCTGCACCAGAATCGTCGTCGGGGCCAGAATGGCAACCTGCTTCCCATCCAACACAGCCTTGAAAGCCGCGCGGAGGGCCACTTCGGTTTTGCCGTAACCAACGTCGCCGCACAAAAGCCGGTCCATGTTGCGGGGGCTTTCCATATCGGCAAAGATTTGCTCAACGCTTTGCTGTTGGTCGGCTGTTAGCTCATAGGGGAACATATCCTCAAATTCCCGCTGCCACGGCGTATCGTGGCTAAACGCGAAGCCGGTGTTCTGCTGGCGCGCGGCGTACAGTTCCGCAAGGTCAAACGCCAGCTTTTTCAAGCCGGCCTTCACCTTGCTCTTTTGGCGTTCCCACTCGCCGCCGCCAAGCTTGTTCAGCTTGGGCGCGCTGTGTTCCCCGCCGATGAATTTCTGCACCCGGTCAAATTGGTCGGTGGGCACATACAGCTTATCATTGCCCAAGTAGCGGATCAGGAGATAATCGCGCTTGACCCCTTCGGTGTTCAGCTGTACAACGCCGTCAAAGATGCCCACGCCGTGGATGTCGTGCACCACGTAGTCCCCAGCCTTCAGGTCGGTGAACGACGCGATGCGCTCACCCGCGGTTTGCCGTTTTTTAGCCCGCTGATAGCTGGTGCCGTACAGATCGGTATCCGATACCACGCAAAGGCGCGCGTCTATGTGCCGAAAGCCTTTGCTGACCGTGACCGGGAGCAGGATCACCTCGCCCGCGATCAGGTTACCGTCCAGCGTTTCAGCATAGACCGCCGGAACGCCCTGCTCCGCCAGCGCCCGCAACAGCCGCCGGCCTCGGGCTTCGCCGCCTGTCAGCAAAACGATGGCGCAACCCAGCGATTTCCATTCGGCAATATCCTTGCCAAGCGGCTCCAGCCGGCTCTGGTACGGCATGATGGGCTGACTGTTCACGGCCAGCGCGCTGGCAGGCTTAAACTGGCCCAAACCCCGGGAGAGATCGCTTAGCAACACAACGTTGTTGAGTCGCAGCGAGTTCAGCAGTTCCTCATAGGAAAACAACAGCCCACGTTGCGCGTCAAACCCATCGCCGCGGCGCTCCGCTTCCTCCCATTCCTGTATAAAAGCTTCCTGTTTTGCTTTCACGCGCGCCTGAAACTGATCCGGCTGATCTACCAGCACAATGGGGTTTTGCAGGTAATCCACCACCGGGCACGCATCCGGGCAAAGGACGTTCATCCACATGGGAGCCGTGCGAATAGGGTGGCCCTCTCGCACGCGCTGCACATCCTCCAAGTGCCGCTTGAGGCTGGTTTCCGGGCTTTCTGCGGCAGTGTCAGCCGCTTTTGTGCGCGGCAAGGCGGGCACCCCGCGGCTGTTTTTGGCCCCCTGATCGAGGATGGCGGCAGCGGCCATTTCTCTGGCAGCGGCAATGGCGTCCTCATCCAAAGCGTCGATTTCCGCTAAAAAAGCGTCAATGGATTCCAGCCCGGAAGGGTTATCCCCGGCAGAGGAAGGCTCGATGCTTCCCACAGGCAGGGCGCTTGAACGCAAAGCGGCTTCCAGCCGGTCGGCGGCCGCGTCGCTGTGGTCGGGAATACACTCGGTTGCCGGGCTGAGCCGAACATCCTTGATGCGCATAATGCTGCGCTGGCTGATGCAGTCAAAGCGGCGGATGCTATCCACCTCGTCGCCAAAAAACTCCACGCGGAGCGCGTCCGGCTCGTTAGGCGGGAACACGTCCAGAATGGAACCGCGCATGGCACACTGGCCCTTGCCTTCCACCATAGGCACGCGCTCGTACCCATGCTTCACAAGCTGCTCCATGAGCAAGGTAGGGGAATAAACGCCGCCTTCGCTGAGCCGGATGGAGGCTTCACGGTAGCGTTTGGCCGCGCAGCAACGGTCCAGCGCGCCTTCGGCGGATGCGCAAAGCACACGCAGGCGGTTTGCGGCGGCTTCGTCCAGCACATTAAGGCGTTGCCAAGTGCTTTCCTGACTGGAGGCCGCACGGCTGAACTGCACATCACGGGTGGGAAGCATGGCTGCGCCACCGCCAATCAGGCGGTTGATATCCTGCGCCTGTTTTTGCGCCACAAGCTCCGTGGGGGAGAGCAACAGCACCGGTCGGCCGGTACGGTGAGCCAGCGCCGCCGCGAAAAACGGCTTTTCCCCTTCCGACATGCCGGTGAGCGCGATACAGCGTTCTTCCGGCAGTTTTTTCAGCAGGGCTTTCCATTCCTCAAGCGCGGAATAGGCGCTAAAAAGTCCTTCATTCATTTGGCGGCTCCTGTCGGTTCTGGGGAATGGGATGCGGTTTCAGGACCGGGCTTTTCAACCGATGCGCCCTGCTTGGAGGTTCCGGCTGTGAATGGGGCAGTGCCCTCAACGGCAGAAGGCAGGTTGCCGCCGGGTTTTGGAGCGTCGGTTGGGGCGAGAGGCGGTTCAGGGGAAACCGGGCGCGGCTTGACAGGCTTGGGCGGCTTGGGCTTTTGCGTGTTGTAGCGGTTCATGGCGCTTTGCACGCCGTTGCGCATCCATTCCATGGCAGCGTCGGCGGCCGCGTTATACGCGTCAAAGGCAATTTGCCGATCTTCCGGCGTCTGGTAGCGGGACAGAACCCAATCCGCCAGCTCAAAAGCAGGCGGCCGCCCGCCGATACCCACGCGAATCCGGGGAAACGCCTCCGTGCCGATGCAGCCGACAATGCTGCGCATCCCATTGTGCGTGCCCGCGCTTCCATCCTTTCGAATGCGAAGCCAGCCGGGGGCCAGGTCGATATCGTCATAGATGACCAGCAAACGTTCCGGCGGAAGCTTATACCAATGCAAAAGCGCCTGCACGGCTTCGCCGCTCAGGTTCATATAGGTTTGGGGTTTGCACAGCGCAACCTTCTCCCCCTGAAACTGGCCTTCACCCACAAGGGCGTTGCTTTTGCTGCGGTTGATGGGGATATGAAGCTTTTCCGACAGCAGGGTGAGCACGTCAAACCCGACGTTATGCCGCGTGTGCTCATACTGCGCCCCGGGATTGCCAAGACCGACGATTAAATACATAGAACCTCCCACAATCAGGGTTTAACGTGCTGAGCCGCATCGAAAAAAGCGTGCCACCGGCCCGCAAAGCCATGCCATACAATAAACGCGTGCGAGCAGACCTGGATTCCCCATAGCGACAAACGGACGGATCGAATTTTCTTGCGGTTGGGTCAACGGCGGCGCAGGGGTTTCCAGCGCCAAGCGAAAGCCGCCCTGCGCGACACGCCGGGTTCTCGCGCGCATCCCGCAAAGCGGCTTTCCAGCCGGACGTTATGGTTTCGGCAGCGACTAGAGTTTTCCTTCTTCTTTACGGCGTTTTACCCAATCTTCCTTGATGACGCCGCGGGAACGCGCCACATACAGCGCGTTTTCCGGCACGTCCTCCACAAGGGTGCTGCCTGCGGCCAAATAGGCGTTTTGCCCAACGTGCACGGGCGCGATCAGGTTGCAGTTGCAGCCGATAAAGGCGTGATCGTCCACACGCGAGCGGTTTTTCACCTTCCCGTCGTAATTGACAAACACCGTGCCGCAGCCAAGGTTGATATCCTTGCCCAAATCCGCGTCGCCAACGTAGGTCAGGTGGCTGACCTTGGTGCCGTCGCCGATGACGCTGTTCTTGATTTCTACAAAATCGCCGATACGGCAGTGTTCGCCCACGCACGCCTCCGGCCGTAAATAAGCGAACGGCCCAACCGTGGTGCGCGCGCCGACCCGGCAATGCAACAGCACGCTGCTTTCGACGGTGACTTCGTTGCCAATCACGGAGCCTTCAATGCGGCTGTTGGGGTAAAGGGTGCAGCCGGCGCCAATCTCTGTGCCGTTTTGCAGCGTATTGCCGGAATAGATGACCGTGCCTTTGCCGATGGATACGTTCGCTTCAATGACGGTGTGCTCCGGGTCCAGAATGATCACTCCGTTTTGCATATGCTTGCGGACGATCTCGGCGCGCAGGTATTGATACGCGGCTGAATAGCTTTCCGCGTTGTTCACGGCGATGTAGGCTTCCGGGCTTTGGGCGTGCACCACCTTGACGGCAAGGTTGCGATCGTTTAACGCTTCGATCAGGCGGGAAAGCGTCAATTTGCCTTTCAGGGGCAGCTCTCGCAGCACGGCGGCGGGAAACGCCATCGCCAGCGGGGTGGCCATATCGCCGAGTAAAACAGCGCTGGGGCGGCTGGCGGCCGCTTTTTGCAGCTCCCGGTAGGTGGCGGCGTTCAGGCATGGCGCGTTCTCGTTTGCCAGCAAAGCCGTGGATACGTCGTTTGCAATCAGCGCTTGCAGAGTTTCCGCGTCGGCGGGCGGCATGGCGGCCATGGAAAAGCCTGCGTCCGAAAGGCTTTGTTCCACGTGCATGCGACAAGGCTTGCCTAAGAGCGGCATGGAAGTCCATTCCGTGTTTTCGGAAGCGATCAGGATACCCAAAGTACGTTTCATGGTATCACCTCAATTCAGTCAATCATTGAGCCATGCCGCGGGGGTCACGGTCAACACGGAGGGATCGTCCTCGCTCGTGTCCAGCACCATCAGCGCCCGTTCGCCATGGATGCGCTTTTGCGCCGGCGCGGCTGTGGCCATCACAAACGCGAGGCCCACCACGTCCACATTGAACTCGCTCATCAGGTCGATCATGCCCTTGGCGGTTCCGCCGCCTTTAAGAAAATCATCCACAATCAGCGCTTTCTGCCCTGGCTGCACAGCGCGGCGGCTCAGGCTCATGGTTTCGATATGGCCGGTTGAACCGGTTACGTAGTTGATGTTAACGGCGGAACCTTCAAATACGTTGCTGCTGCGGCGGGCAATGACCAGCGGCACGCCCAGCGCGTCCGCCGTCATCAGCGCAACGGGGATTCCCTTGGTTTCCATGGTGAGCACAAAGTCGGGCGATTTTTCGTAGTACGGTTCCGCGAGGATGATCCCCATACTGCGCACAATGGAGGGGGTGCTGAGAATATCGGACAGGTATAAAAATCCGCCGGGAAGCAAACGCGTCGGGTGCATCAGCTCCGCGCACAAATCCGTGATGATCCGGCGAGCCTCCGGGCGGCCCATGGCGGGGCGAAAGCGCACGCCGCCGGCCGCGCCGGTCACGGTGTCCAATTTGCCTAATTCAAAGGCGGACAATACGTCCTTGAGGATGTCGATATCCTCGCTCATGGTAGATTTTGCCGCGCCAAAAAGGTCGCAGAAATGGGATAGTGTGAAAATGCGGTTAGGGGAGGCTGTGAGGATTTTGGTAAGCGCTGCCATGCGCTCGTTTCGACGGATCCTATCCAAAGCGAGGTTCCTCCTTGCGGATTGTTACAGCAAAGTATACCATAACCAATCGAATATTGCCAGCCATAATTATGACGAACGTTCGGATATTGGATACAGCCTGTGGAGAATGTTCCGGCGCACACGCTTTGCGTTTCAAACGGCGGCATGCTATAATTTATTTGTGCGCCTGGTTTGCAGGCCGCGCGGATACAGGAGGAGTTATGCCGTCTGAAACATTACAGGCTGTGGTGCTGCGCTATGCAAACTACCGGGATCGGGACCGGATGCTTACGCTTTTAACGCCCGACCATGGCCGCGTGGATGTGCTCGCGCGGGGCTGCCGCAAACCCAGCAGCGCGCTGATGCCTGCCAGCGAACTGTTTGTGCATGGCGAGTTTGTGGTTTTTCGAAACCAGGAACGGAGAACCCTCACATCCTGCGCGCTCACAGAGCCTTTTTATGCCTTGCGGCTGGACGCATACCGCCTGACCTGCGCCACCTATCTTCTGAATCTTGCGCAGGCGGCAGCTCAGCCGGAGCAACCGGCGGAGGGCTTGTTTCCATTACTGCTCAAGGGGCTGTACCACCTGACTTACGGTCAGGACGAGGCGCCCCTGAGCGTTACCACAACTTTTTTGCTGCTGTATGCCACGGAGATTGGCTATCGGCCCCGCATTCGCCACTGTGCGCGCTGCGGCAAACGCATTGCGGACGGGCAGGGCGCAAGGCTGGATGCGGAGGCGGGCGGCCTGTGCTGCTCAGCCTGCGCCAATTCCACGGAACCTTTGCTCACCCCCGCGCAGGTGAATTGGATGCGAACCGTGCTTACCGAAGGGTTTGAAGGCCCTTTTCCTGAGGCGGACGCGCCCCTGTTTGAGGCGTTGAGGCGTTACGTGGAAACTAGACTGGATATTCCAATCAGGTCCAGCCAGTTATTACCATGAATAATGTTACGGCTAAACCATAGCCATGATGAAACATCAGAAAATGTATGTAATAAAACAGAATCACAAATAGCGCGGCATTCGTCGCGCTAATGAATTGAAGTAATCAGAAGAACGCTTACCAGAGCTGACTTTGCAGGGAACCGTCATAGTACGGCGCGCGAGTCAGCAAATTTTTGTAATCAATTCGGATGATGTATTTGTACTGGTATTCCACATGACCGTCCAACAATTTGGTACGCACGCTGCGGAACGAATAGCGGTCCCGAGTGGTGAACTTGGGGACGAACTCCTCCAGCAAAAGCAGAAGCGCCTCTTGCTTTTCGTTGGTCAGGTTGGGGTAGCCGTAATCGGCCATGGTAAAACGCATTTCATAACCGAAAGGGAACAGAAAACGGAATGTGAAGCCGGTTTTATCAATGGTGAGGCTTTCTACGGAATATTTTTGCGCGCGCTGCAGAAGCGGCTTCATCGCCTCAAACATGGGGGAGGCGTACAGCTTCTTAACCCGCAGACGTTGAACGCGCATACGGCGGCGATCCGCAACGATCAGGTAAACCACCGTGGCAATGCCAAGCAAAGCGATCAAAATGTAAAGGAATGAGCCGCTCATGCGCATACGCCTCTTTCAGGATAAATTCGTATAAAACATTCAAGTGAAAACGAATAACTACGCGTTCATTGTAACATATGTTTATCTGATATACAAGCGAAAATGTGGATAAATTTAGGATGAACAGAGGAAATTCTTTTGCAAATCCATTAAAAGTGTTAAAACCGCGACATAATGTGGAAAATATCGGCACATACTATTCACAATGCGAAGTTTCCATAACAAACCATGGAATTGTGGAAAACGTGCGATTACACTCTGCAACCTAAGGCGTACCAAGGATTTCTGTGGGCTTGGGACAAGTGCATAAAAATACAAATTCACATTGCATGGAATATGCGGATGTACGATCAAAACGGGACAACTATCGGGCCGATTGGGTTCTTCTCCAGGTTGAACAGAATACTCCAAACGCCAATAAAATCAAGCGTTACGGGAACAACATGACCGAAGCGCTCATAGCGATTGCCTTAAAAAACAAGGTTTTGGCTGGAATTGAATGCGAATTGAATCTGCCTGTAAAAGATGGGACAACTTTTGAATATACCTTCATCATGAATAAAAGAAAAGATCACATACGACTTGGCACGCCCGCAGGAGCCGAAAAAGCGCCGTTACAGTGTATGGCATAAGCCCTAAGGATTGCCCTAAACCCGAACTGCCCTGTTGCGGGAGCATCGGTACCTGAGTGGAAAGGCGGCCAAATCTTACGACGGTTGTAAGCTCGCGGCGGGGAAACCCCGAGTGATTGAAGCGGGCTCGTATCCGTGCTATAATGTGCGAACGCTTCCCGAAAACGCTTTGCAGGCGCTGATTCCGACTGTGCCGTTACACTGTTTGAACCGCCCGTCGGGTATGTCGCAATCAGGGGTTGCAAGGCAGGGATGCCGGATTCCGATGTTTTTTCTAACCCTTTCTGAAGATTTTCTAACGCACAAGAAAAGGGATGGGTTTACTCTGCACGGAATCCATACCTAAACCATCATTGATGTTGAGAAAGGAATTACTGCAATGCAAACAATCCATCCAATTTTTCAAACGCTGCTTCGGGAACGGCCGTCACTGAGCGGCATGGCCGGGGATTTGCAACAAGCGTTCGAGATTCTGCTGACTGCGTTTCAAAACGGCGGGAAGCTTCTGCTGTGCGGCAACGGCGGCAGCGCGTGCGATTGTGAACATATCGCCGGGGAACTGATGAAGGGTTTTCTGCTCAACCGCCCATTAACGCAGGATGAAAAAGCCGCGTTGGCCAAGGCCGGGGATGATGGCAAGATTGCCGGGCGCCTCCAGCGGGCGATGCCTACGCTGGTTCTGAACGGTTTAAGCGGGATGAGCTCAGCGTTCTTAAACGATGTGGAGGGCGAACTGACGTATGCGCAGCAGGCGTTCGCCTATGCAGGCCCAAAGGATGTGCTGCTGGGGATTTCCACATCCGGAAACGCATGGAATGTGCGCGCGGCGGCCATAGCCGCACGAGCCAGAGGCGCAAAGGTGATAGGCCTGACCGGTGAAACGGGCGGGAAGCTCGCGGCGCTGTGCGATGTGTGCCTGAAAGCGCCTGAGCATGAGACCTTCCGTGTGCAGGAACTGCATTTGCCCATTTATCACGCGCTTTGCGCCGCGCTGGAACAGGCGATGTATGGAGGCGCGCAGGAATGAGCGTTTATATAGGCTTGGATATTGGCGGCACCAAATGCGCCGTCAGCGTGGGCGTGGAGGAATCGTCCGGGTTCAGGATAGTGCGCCGTGAGGCAATCCCTACCCCCGGCGATCAGCTGGATGCGATGGAACATCTCTGCGCGTTGGCCGAAGCGCTGCGGGCGGGGGAAACGGTCGCGGGCATAGGCATCAGCGCGGGCGGGCCAATGGATGCGCCAAACGGAATCCTGCACAACCCGCCCAACCTACCCGGTTGGCGCGATGTATCGCTCACCCGCTTTGCCAGTGAAAAGCTGAACGCGCCCTGCATTATGGAAAACGACGCCAACGCCTGCGCGCTGGCGGAATGGCGCTGGGGCGCTGGGCAAGGCACGCGGAACATGGTTTTTTTAACGTTTGGCACGGGATTGGGCTCTGGGATTGTGCTGGACGGGCATATTCTGCGCGGCGCGACCGGCGATGCGGGCGAGGTGGGGCATTGGCGGCTGTTTGAACTGGGGCCGACCGGATATGGGAAGCTCGGCTCGTTCGAAGGCTTCTGCTCCGGCGGCGGCATACGGCAACTGGCGCTTACCCTGGGCGAACAGGCGCGCCAAAACGGACGCGAACCCGCATACTGGAAAGCGGAACACATCGACGCTAAAACTGTGGCCGAAGCGGCAAGGGCGGGCGACGAAACCGCACGGGAGGTTTTCGCCGTTTGCGGGGACGCGCTGGGGCGTGGACTGGCGTTGATTGTGGATTTCTTAAACCCGGAGTGCATTGTGCTCGGCTCGATTTATACCCGCAGTGGCGATTTACTGGAACCGACCATGCGCCGCGCGCTTGCGCGGGATGCTTTGCCGCACGCGCTGGCGGGCGTGCGGGTGGCGCCGGCGATGCTGGGCGACCGCATTGGCGATTATGCGGCGTTGGCGCTGGCCAAGCAGGCTTCGGAATCAAAGGACTGACCATCTTTCACAGGCTGCTATAACCCTCGCCGCCAAGAAAAATGGGCCATGGCAAAAAAACCTTTGGGATGCGGGGAGCAAAACCTTTTGCCTGCCGGAGGCTTATGGGGGCAATCCATTCAACAGCAGCGTCACAAACGTCAATAGCACAGTGTGGCACAGTTTACCGCTTCAATTCGGTCTGCAACGCAGGCTGAACCCGTCGGTTTGGAGCAAGGCAGTTGAAATTGTTTAGCAGTCGATTGAGGCAGAAACGGGTTGTGTGGGATTGGCAGGGCGGAAAATCCGACCGCGTGGCGTAACCGGTGAGCTTGGGAAAACCCGTAGCGCCGAAAGCACGCATATAGCATGGTGGGGCGACGCGATCTTGCGCCGCCCCCGATCTTTCTCGCCCCCTGTGAATCACCGCGAGAACGGAGCACCGTCATGGCCAATGTGGCGGCATGCTGGCCGAATGATCCTTCCAGATCCTGTAAGCCAATCAATTCTGGCATACACGCCGCCAGATAATACAGGTAATTACCCCCCCTGTTTCGGAAATCTCCGACCCTTTACAGAAAAACCGCCGATGCTATACTGAATGCAGTAAAAGGGAATGGAAAGACGGTGATGGACGCTGATGGGCGAAATAATCGTAACGATGGAGCATATTTATAAAAGTTTTCCGGGCGTGAAGGCGCTGGACGATGTGCATTTTGAACTGCGCTCCGGCGAAGTGATGGCGCTGCTGGGGGAAAACGGCGCGGGGAAAAGCACCCTGATGAAAATCCTGAGCGGCGTGTATACCCGTGATTCCGGCCGGGTTGAGGTTTTCGGTCAGGAGCAGGGCAACTTAACCCCGAAGCAGGCGCAGGAGCTGGGCGTGGCGATTATCCATCAGGAATTGAACATGTGCCGTCACCTTTCCGTTGCGGAGAACATTTTTTTAGGGCGGGAAAAAACAAAGTTCGGCACGCTCTCCAACCGGGAAATGGAGCAGGAAGCCCGTAAAATTCTGGATGATTTGAAGATTGATCTGGACCCCAAAAAGGTTGTAGGCGAACTGCCGGTTTCCAAACAGCAGATGGTGGAAATCGCCAAGGCGTTGTCCACCAACGCGCGCGTGCTGATTATGGATGAGCCGACCTCCTCGCTTACCTCCCGTGAAATTGAGGATTTGTTCCGCATTATTCGGGAGCTGAAACATAAGGGATGCGGCGTGGTTTATATTTCCCACCGACTGGAAGAACTGCAGTACATCGTGGATCGCGTGACCATCATGCGGGACGGGCAGTTTATTACCATGATGGATTTCAAGGACACCACCATGGACGCGATTATCTCCAACATGGTTGGCCGCGAAATTAAGGAGAAGTTCCCAAGGGTCACCTGCGAAAAAGGCAAGTGTGTGTTTGAAGTGAAGCACCTGAACGCGGGCCGGATGGTGCGGGACATCAGCTTTACGCTGCATGAAGGTGAAATCGTCGGGTTTGCGGGCCTGATGGGCGCCGGGCGAACGGAAACCACGCGCGCCATTTTTGGCGCAGACCCCAAGGAAAGCGGAGAACTGCTGCTGGACGGCAAACCCGTGCAAATCCGCAATGTTGCAGACGCTATCCGCACCGGCATTGTGCTTGCGCCGGAAGATCGTAAAAAGGATGGCCTCTGCACCAAGCTATCAATTCGGCACAACATCGCGTTGCCCAACCTGGATGTGCTGTGCGACCGAGCCGGCGTGGTGCGGCATAAGCGTGAAACCGAAATGTGCGACCTCGCGGTTGAAAACCTGATGATTAAAACCCCCTCGGTGGATAAGGACGTCGCTACGCTTTCCGGCGGCAACCAGCAAAAGGTGGTCGTAGCCAAGTGGCTGGCCCGAAATTCCCGTGTGGTGATGTTTGACGAGCCGACCCGCGGCATTGACGTGGCCGCCAAGGTGGAAATTTACCATCTGATGAACAAGCTCAAGCAACAGGGAATAGCGGTGATGTTCGTTTCCTCCGAAATGCCTGAAATTATGGGCATTGCGGACCGGATCATCGTGATGTGCGACGGACGTATTACCGGCGAAATGGATGCCGGTGAGGCAACCCAGGAAAAGGTGATGACGCTGGCAACCCGTTTTGAAAAGAAAGTCGCCATCGTAAACGAATGAGGAGGAAACACGCATGCAAGCCAAACGACTGAACCCGGCGCGACGGTTTTTAGCCATCCGAGGCATGGCGTCGGCGATGATCGCCTTCGTCGCCCTGATTGTGATTTATATCGTGTTTGGCCTCAGAGAACCTAATGTGTTCTCCAGCGCCAACATCCAAAACCTGCTGCGTTCCATGAGCAAGTATCTGATTATCGGCATCGGTCAAAGCTACCTGCTCATTACCGGCAACATTGACCTGTCATTAGGCTCGGTGGTCGGCATGAGCGCCATGATCTCCGCAACGCTGATGACGCATGGCACCAACCCGCTGGTTGCGGCGCTGATCTCGCTGGTTTGCTGCCTGATGATCGGCTTCATCAACGGCGTGCTGGTGGGCAAGGCGCAGCTGCCGCCCTTTATCGCCACGCTGGGCACCATGTTTGTGGCACGCGGCATCGCCTACATGATTAACGGCAACCGTAACACCGACGCCATCGCCTCCGGTATCGGCAAAGAAGCCGGTGACAGCTTCCAGAACGTTTTCTACTACGGTAAAACGCTGGGAGTGTACAATACCTTCCTGGTGGCGCTCGCGGTGTTCGCCGTTTTCTTCTTCCTGCTGTCCAAGACCCGGACGGGCCGCCATATATACGCCATCGGCTCCAATATGGACGCGGCCAAGCTATCCGGCGTGAGCGTATTTGCAACCACAACCAAAGCCTATATGGTCAGCGCCTTCTGCTCGTTTATGGTCGGCCTCATCCTTTGCGCACAGGCCGGCATGGGCAATATGGAGGCCGGCAATATGTACGAAATGTACGCCGTTGCGGCAGGCGTTATCGGCGGCATATCCCCGCTGGGCGGCACCGGCTTGTTGCTGGGCACGCTGGCAGGCGCGGCCGTATGGCAAACGCTTGAAAACGGCTTGAACATGATCGGCGCACAGGTGGGTTTACAACGGATCGTGATCGGCGTGATCGTGGTGTTCTCGGTGTTGCTGGACGTTGTGGTGCGCCGCGGCACACGTAAACGCAACAAATGAATTTGTAAGCGGCGCCAAAACCGCTTATAGAGATAAAATAACAGGAGGGAAAACCCATGAAAAAGACTCTTGCCATTCTCTGTGCTCTGTGCCTGTGCCTGAGCGTGTTTGCGGCCTCCGCCGAAACCGTGAAAGCCTCGCAGCCCTGGAAAATTGCCCTGATTACCATGGACTCCATTGACCAGCACTGGGTAAAGCTCAACGAAGGCGCGCAGGCGAAAGCCACCGAGCTTGGCGTTGAAGTAACCTTCATGTCCCCCAACACCAAGGACGATGCTCAGCAGATTGAGTGCGTCAACAACGCCGTCGCCGGCGGCTACAACGCCATCATGGTCGCGGCTAACGGCCCCGACGCGATTTCCTCCGCTTTGAAAGAAGCGCAGGCTGCGGGCGTGAAAATCGTGTATGTGGACTCCCCCGCCAACGTGCCCGCTGAAGCGACCTTCTCCACCGACAACCAGGCTGCTGGCAAAACCGCCGGCGAAACCATGATCGCCGCGCTGACCGCCGCCAACATCACTGAAGGCTCGATCGGCATTGTCAACGTAAACGCCGCGACCGATTCCACCGTGAAACGCGAAGCCGGCTTCCGTTCCGCGTTTGAAGGCACCAAGTTCACCCTGCTGGAAACCCAGTACGGCGAAGGCGACGCCGCCAAGAGCCAAACCATTGCTGAAAACTACATCACCCAGGGCGTTGTAGGCATCTTCGGCTGCAACGAAGGCTCCACCACCGGCACCGGCAACGCGATCAAAGCTTCCGGCAAAGCCATCATCGGCGTGGGCTTTGACAAATCCGACGCGATCCTGGGCTTGATTCAGGACGGTTATCTGCTGGCGACCATGGCGCAGAATCCCGACGTGATGGGCTCCATGGGCGTTGAAGCCTGCGTGAAAGCCTTGGAAGGCGAAAACCTTGGCGGCGCTGTCACCGATACCGGCGTAAGCGTTTTGACAAAGTAATCTGGCACACTTGCCGGGGCGTCGGTCTTTATGGCCGGCGCCCTTCTTGCGTGGCGGGTTTTGGGCGGTTGTGCTATACTGTGGGCAGAAAACTGAATGTTGCCGGTTTGGATGAGCGCCGCGCCCGCGCGGTTTTCATCCAAGGCGGCAAAGCGGCGAGGATCATAGCGGGGGAGCCTGCTTGCCGCCGCGCCGATGGCGAATTATACAGGGAGGTTACTTTATGCTGCGTGTGCTGATCGCGGACGACGAGGAACGCATCTGTCAGCTGATTGTAGCCCTTGGCGAATGGCAGCGCCTTGGGCTTGAGGTGGTAGGCATGGCGCAAAACGGGCCGGATGCGCTGGAAATGCTCAATTCGCTTGCGCCCGATATCCTGATAACGGATATCCGTATGCCCGGCTTTGACGGCCTGCATGTGGTGCAGGAGGCGCATCGGCTCAATCCGCAGCTGGAAGTGATCGTCATCAGCGGGTACGCGCAGTTTGACTATGCGCAAACGGCGATTCGTTTCGGCGTGGGGGAATACCTGCTCAAACCGATCAACCGCGACGCGCTGAACCATTCGTTGGAGAAGATGGCGGAACGGTGTCGCGCACGCCAACGGAAAGAAACCGATATGGAAACCCTGCTGGAAAGCCGGGATGACGATTGCCAGCATTTGCGCACTAAACTGGTGGGGGATCTGCTGGCCGGCCAACTGGCGGAGACGGACGCGGATACGCTGAAACGCGCGTATCACTTTAACGCTGCGGAGGACACCCTCCAGCTTCTGCTGTTGAAAATGGATTATGATCCGGATCATTTTGGGGAACCGTCGCTTGCGATTGTTCGCGATAAAGCGCAAAACCTTTTTCAACCCACCTTTTCGGAAATATGCACCGACGCTGTGTGCGCCTTTGCCGACGCCACCCTGACCTGCGTGATGAATTATCCCCACGCCAGGCAGGAAACCCTGCGGACCCACCTGAGAAATAACCTGAACCGACTGGTTGCGGAAAAAGAAATGTTCGGTAACATTGAGTTTTCCATGGCGCTTAGCGCACCCTGCCATACGCTCAGGGCATTGACGGCTTGCTGTGCGGCAACGCAAAACGGGCTGGCGGAAAGGCTGATTGAGGGCACGGGGAGCCTGATGGAAGGCGAGGCGGCAAAATCCGGCGCGCTGGATATGGATTTTCTGGCGCGCTATACCGTGGCGGCAACCCATGCCATCGACGTGGTAAGCTTATCGGAAGCTGACGCGGCCGCTGGCGTTATTGAAGAAGCGACCGCCGTGCCCGGCGTGCGGGGCTGGGAGCTGCTTGCGCTGGTTCGCATGGCGGGCACCGTGTTTTGCGCGCGCCTGAGCGCCGATCACAGCGAAGCCATCCAGACGGAATTTAACCGGCACTGCCTGCAATGCAGCACCGCCGCCCAGCTTTTTGAGCGTTTGCGCCGCTTTCAGCAGGAGCAGTTGACCCAACTGCAGCAACGCCTTCAGGAACGGGATACGCAGCCGATCCGTAACGCGAAGCTGTACATTTTGAAAAATTATGCCCAACCGATTACCTTGGAGGAAGTGAGCGCGGAAATCGGTTTCAGCGTTAACTATTTCAGCACGCTGTTCAAAAAGGAAACCGGCGAGGGTTTTGCCAAATACCTGACGCGCGTGCGCATCGACGAAGCCCGATCCCTGCTGCGCGATACCAACCAGCCTGTGGCGGAAATCTGCAAAAACGTCGGGTATGGCGATTTGAAACACTTTACGCACACCTTCAAAACGGAAACGGGTTTAACGCCCGGCGAATACCGCAAGCTGTACGGCTGAAAAGGCGCAAAGACCGTGCGTTTCCAGCGGCGAAAGCGCGGCCCGTTCAGGGGCGGCTGTCCAAAGTCGCACGTCTGGGTTCTTTGATAGCCTGACGCGCCGGAAAACGGCGCGTATCGATACGATCAAAAGCGACTGCCGTTCCGGCTGGGCAGGCTGCGCGTGAAGGATGCACTTGCCGGTAAGGCTGGGAGGGGATTCCATGAAATGGAACCGGAAATACCTGAGCCATTGCGTGATGGTGTGGGTGGGCGCGCAGGCGTTGATTGTGCTGCTGCTGGCGGCTGGCTGTGTGCTCGCCAGCCGTCAGGGCGCATGGGCGATGCTGATCACCGTCGCGATCTTTTTGGAAGCGTGCCTTTGCATTGTGTTCTATTTCTGGATTTTCCGCCCCTATCAACGCACGGAGAGGATGATCGGGCTTTTTTTAGAGGGTTATTCGCTTTCCAGCCTGGACAACAGCGGCGTAAGCCTAAGCCCTGTGAACGAACGCCTCACGCAGTATGTGAAAGAGGAGCTGAACACCAACCGCCTGCTGAAACTGAGCAAACGGCAAGCGCAGTACCGTGCCTTGCAAAACCAGATTAACCCGCATTTTTTGTATAACACGCTGGAAAGCATCCGCAGCGAAGCGCTGGTAGCGGGGCTGAACAGCGTCGCGGATATGACGGAGGCGCTCGCGGTTTTTTTCCGCTACACCATCAGCAAGGTGGAAAATCTGGTTACCGTGGAGGAGGAACTGCAAAACTGCGAAACCTATTTCCGGATTCAGCAGTACCGATTTGGCCCCCGCCTGAACCTGCGCATTGTATGCGCGCCGGAAGATAAAGAGGAGATTTACCGTTGCCGCATCCCAAAATTAACGCTGCAACCGATCCTTGAAAACGGCATTGTTCACGGCACCGAGTTCAAAATAGGCGCGGGTAAGCTGACCGTGCGCCTGGAAAGAACTGAGAAGCTGCTGACCATACTGGTTTCGGACGATGGCATCGGGATGGATGAAAACGCGCTGTTGCAGCTGAACGAGCGTCTGGATAAAAGCGGGCGCGCCTTTCAGGAGGATAAGGAGGAGCACGTCGGCGGCGTTGCGCTGGTGAACGTGAATAACCGGATTCATCTGCTGTTTGGCGAGGAATACGGGCTGCATGTGTTTTCCATCCCCATGGCGGGCACGGATGTGCGGATTACTCTGCCCATGATTACCAGTAACCGGGAGCTGATGCGCAACGAGGTGCTTTCATGAAAGAGGAAGTTTTGCGCATGGACCGGATTACCTATCGGGAACAGGGGGTTACGGAGCTTAACCATTTTTGTTTGGATATCGACGCGGGTGAAATTGTCGGGCTGATCCCTATCAACGATACGGGCATGGCAGCGCTGATCCGGCTGCTGAGGCAGAACCTGCCGCTGCATTACGGGTATGTGTACTACCGCGGTAAGCTGGTGAACCAATGGCAGGAATCGGATTACAGCTTTAACCGCATCGGCGTAATTGAAAGCCGAAGCGGGTTGGCGGATGATCTGACCGTAGCGGACAACGTGTTTGTGCTCCGGCAGGGTTTCAAAAAATGGATGATCCGCCGCAAGGTGCTCAACCGCCAATTGGAGCCGTTTTTACTGGAAACCGGGGTCGATTTGCAGGCCGATACCTGCGCGCGCGAGCTTTCGGCGTTTCCACGCTTTATTACGGAACTGGTTAAGGCGGTGGTGGCGGGGTGTCGGCTGATTGTGCTGATGGAGCCCGCGAGCGTAATCAGCGATACGCGTCTGGATAGCTTGCAGCGAATACTGCGCCACTATGCAGCGGAAGGGATTTCTTTTTTGTATGTCAGCCGCCATTATGAGGAGGCGCGGCAGATTTGCAACCGGGCGGCTGTGATGGTCAACGGACAGATCGCCAAGGTGGTAAGCACGGCCGATACGCCGCCGGAAACGCTGCAATGCTTCGGCGTGGAAGCCTATACGCAGCTGGTGCGGCGGCAGGAACGCGGTTGGCACGCGGGAGGGGCGCAAACCGCCGCGCTGGAATTGCACAAGCTGTGGTTTGACCACATTCATTCGCTTGATTTTTCAGTCGCGCCGGGGGAATGCGTGGTTGTGCAGGACTTGAACAACCATATTTTGAACGATCTGACCGCGTTGCTCAGTTGCCAGAAAGGCCCGGAAAGCGGATCGATTTGGGTGGGCGGCCGCCCCCTGACCCCCAAAAACCGCCGTGAAGTCGCCGTGATTCAGCAACAGCCCGCGCAAACCATGCTGTTTCCGGAACTGAGTTATATGGACAATCTCTGCTTTGCGCTGGATCACCGGCTCCCGGATATTTGGCGGCGCAACGCGGCGCGCGCGAATGTGCGCCGGGAGCTGGAGGGGATTCTGGGCGCAAGCGTTTTTAACAAGGCGGTGGAATCCCTGACCCAGCAGGAAAAGTATGATTTGGTTTACACACGCGTTTGGTTGCAACACCCGAAGATCGCCCTGTGCGTGCAGCCCTTCATGAGCGCGGATGTTGAACAGCGTATGCAGATATGGACGCTGATGGAACGGTTGCTAGAAAAAGGCATTTCGATCGTCATCCTTGCGGTCAATCTGGCGGATTCCCTTTCGCTGGGCGATCGGCTGATCCGTGTGCGCGACGGTTATGTGCAGGCTATTTATGGTAAGGACGAATTTGCCTCCTTGCCGCCCAGCGCGCCGTGGCATGATTTTTGGAGTAGCGCGGATAAAGAAAAAGAATCGCCGATGGATATTCAGCGAA
The DNA here is from genome assembly GCA_035353615.1 of Candidatus Limiplasma sp. Taxonomy (GTDB): domain Bacteria; phylum Bacillota; class Clostridia; order Christensenellales; family Aristaeellaceae; genus CAXXOK01. The sequence goes on along the minus strand of DAOPZY010000004.1, from coordinate 25,928 downwards.
CATGATTTTGACAGGCGAAAGAAACGGATTACCCGGGATGCGATGCGGCCTTCAGTGAAAATAGCCGTTTATGCAAAAAATCACGGCAGTCTTTTCGCACAGAGCGTGGAGACTGCCGCTATTGATTTTTACTCAACAATGCGGTGCCGGTTGATTCGGTAAGCAACGCGATATAGGCGCGCCGGTCAGCGCTTGGCTTTGCCTTGGTCGGACACCTTTTGCATTTTTTGCGCAACCGCCTGCGCGTCGCCCAGGTAGTGCTTATGCAACATGGCGCCGCTTTCGTTCAGCTCATAAACCAACGGCACGCCCGTTGGCAGGTTCACCTGCATAATCTGCTCCGGGGTCAACTGCTCCAAATACATCATCAGCGCGCGCAGCGAGTTGCCGTGCGCGGCAATCAGCACGCGTTTCCCCGCGCTCATTTGCGGATGGATCACCGTTTCGTAATAGGGGGTAACGCGCCGAATGGTATCCTTCAGGCTTTCCGTAAGCGGAAGCTCGCTGGCGGGCACATCGCGGTACATGGTTTGAAGGGCGGGGTTCCGCGGATCGTCCGCCGTTAAAACCGGAGGAGGCACGTCAAAGGAGCGTCGCCAGATATGCACCTGTTCTTCGCCGTACTGATCGGAGGTTTCCGCCTTGTTCAACCCCTGCAACGCGCCGTAGTGGCGCTCGTTCAGCTTCCAGCTCTTTTCCACCGGCAGCCATTCCCGATCCATCGCCTCCAATGCAAGGTTGAGGGTATGGATGGCTCGTTTGAGCAGCGACGTATAACACAGGTCAAAATCTAACCCTTCCGCACTCATCAGCCGACCAGCTTGTGCGGCTTCGGCGCGGCCGGTATCGGATAGATCAACATCCGTCCACCCGGTGAAGCGGTTTTCCAGATTCCATTCGCTTTCCCCATGCCGCAACAGAACCAGTTTCACACATAAACCCCCTTGCATATGGGTCGAAAGGGTCAAAGCCCGGTTATCCATTCAGGCGGATGTCAACAAAATTCGGCCCCGGAAATGCGGATTCCTGCATACCGGGGTATACAGCAAAAAAACTCCGTCACGATTCAGACGCTTACATTGAAGGGAGACTATGCGTGTGCCCGGCTGCTGCATGAAAAGAACGTAACAGCGATGTATGCAATGATTGCAAAGAATGCGAAGAATCGACTCTATACAAAAGAAGCTTGGGGCACAGACTGCGGATTGGCGGGAAAACGCTCGCACGTTGTGTTACAGCGTTTCAACGGCGTCTTTGTCAACGTCCGCGTTCTCGCACCGTCGGCAAGGGCGGCGACCGCAACCGGAGCCGCAACCGCGCCGAGCGTTCTCGTCGTGGTAAAGCCGATAATCGCCGCCTTCGATTCTCAGCGCGACCCCTTCCACCAAGGCGTGCGCGATCTTGTGACGGGCGATGCTGTAAATCTGCTGCGCGGTGGTGCGGGCAATTTCCATGGATGCGGCGCATTCTTCCTGCGACAGGTTTTCATAGTCGATCAGGCGAACGGCCTCGTATTCGTCCACGGTAAGGTATACGGGGGGCTGATCCGCAGATTTATTTGCCGTGGGCAGAAATTCGCGATACCGGGGCAGGCAGCAGACCATGCGACATTTTCTGGGACGTGGCATATGGATCTATTCCTTTCTGAAAGCGAGGCCGAAGCGTTCTTCGGCCTCGCATGCAAAGCGTTACAGCGCTTGCAGTCGCTTTTCAACTTCGGCAAGTTTTTCTTCCAGTCTTGCTTTTTGCGCCAGCAACGCCTCGCGGCTATCCGCAGGCGGCATCCGGCAAAGCCCCGGACCCGCGCCGTGCCCTTCGCCATGGTGGCACTCATGGCCTTCGCCATGCCCCTCGCAATGGCCGTTGCGCGCGTGCTCGCCGCACTGCCCACCGCCCATGCCGTGGCCGCCGCAACCGTGCGTTGCATGCCCTTCCAGATCGTGCATAGGATTCCCTCCTTTAGTTAATGACATATGCCATTTACAATAGGAGCATAACACTGAATATGGCATATGTCAATAACAAACTGGCGATACAGCCGCATCGCCGCAAACCAATACCGGAATGATCCTTTTCGGTTTTCTGCGGACCGATCCAGAAACTAGCGTATCGTTTGAAACCCATGCGTCTTCGACTTTGTACGCATTGCATGGACGTTTAGACCGAAACCTCGCCAAATCGGCCCTGAGCGTTGAGACAAACCTCAATCAATGGTACAATAGGCGAGGGTTACGCCTGCCGCGAAGCGGTTTAACGCGCTAACCCAAATGAAACGCGGATAGGTAGGGATCGGCTTGCAAAACATTGTTTTAATCGGCATGCCGGGCTGCGGCAAAAGCACGGTCGGCGCTAAACTGGCTAAAAACCTGCACATGCAGCTGATCGATACCGACCGGTTGATTGTGGAAAAAACCGGTAAATCCTTGCCTCAATTGCTTCGGGAGCTTGGCGTGGAAAGTTTTTTGCAGCTGGAAGGCAACATCGGGGAACAGCTGATTTGCAACCGTTGCGTGATTGCCACGGGCGGCAGCATGGTGTTCAGCGAGGCCGCCATGGGAAACCTGAGGAAAGACGCGGTTATCGTGTGGCTGGATACGGAACTGCCTGAATTGGAAAAAAGAATCCGGAGAAACGCAGACCGGGGGATTGCCGCAGAACCGGGGACCTCCCTGAAAGAAATTAACAGCCTGAGAAGGCCGCTATACGAAAAATACGCCGATCTCCGTGTTCAAACCGCCGGAGGGGTTGGTCATGTTGTGCAACAGCTGACCGATCAATTGGCAACGTTTGGGTTTCACACGCCGCAACCCTGATTTGCTATGCTCGCTGAATCGCCGCGGAGCTTTGCGCCACAGCGAACCGAAGCTTTGGAGCCGAATATTCGTATGTAGAAAACCGCCGTACCGAGCCATCAGACTCAGTACGGCGGCTTGCGTTTTACTGCACATCCCGCGCCCCGGAACGAGGATCGCTGTTCCGGCTTTAGCTTTGCGTATTAAAGCGGCAAAGGCACGCCACAAAACCCTGACTTTGATAACTTGCCTTGGGAGGATGCTAAAAATCACGCAAAATATTCCTGCGCCCCGCCCGGGGAAGCGGGACACAGAAACAACCTTCCGAATTTGTAACTCATAACCCGATCAGCGCAAGCTCTGGCGGTATTCCATGGGCGTTTTGGCCGTGACCTTCTTAAAAATTCGGCTGAAATGCGCCACATCGGCATAGCCAACCGCATAGGCGATTTCATTGACCCGGAACATGGGGTCGGCCAGCAATTCCTGAGCGCGCTGAATGCGGCATTTGTTGAGCAGATCAAAAAAGCTCATCTGGGCATAATGGTTAATCAGCTTGGAAAGATGCCATTGGCTCACGTAAACCTGATCGGCCACGTCGCTCAGGCACAGGTGCTCCGCGTAGTGCTCCTCAATGTAGTGGATCGCGGCGCGCGCTACAAAGCTGCCAGCCTGCGGATCCTCCGCGTCGGCGTTTCCCTCGGCTGGGGTCAAAGCGTCCAGCGCGGCGGTCATGGCGGCGACAGCTTCGTGCAGTTCCTCCATGCGGCTTGGTTTCAGCAGATAACGGCAAACGCCCAACTGAATGGCCCGCTGCGCGTAATCAAAATCCCGGAAGGCTGTTAGCACGGTGATTTGCAGCGCGGGGAACTCGCTTTTAAGCGCCGCAACCATGCTTAATCCATCCAGATTGGGCATGCGGATGTCCGTCAGCAAAATCTGCGGCCGTTTCTGATGAATGATGGACAAACCCTCGCGCCCGTCCCCCGCCGTATCGACCACGCGGCAGCGGTACTGCGCCCAAGGAAATACCTGAGCGAGGCCCTGCAGGATGATCTGTTCATCATCGACCAGCACAACGTCGTACATGTTTGCCTCCTATCGGTTGCCGATGCTAAAGGGATTCAGTTCCATAACGCGCGTCCATACGTCCGCTGGGCTTACGGAGCCGTTGGCGACGGAAGGGATGAGCCGGAACCATTCGTTGCGCGCTTCCTGCGACATCTGATCCTGAATGGGGCCGTACAGTGCGTTTTCGGTGAGGGTATAGGAGCTTTTCAGCAGCTCGCCGGAAAACTGGTAGCCGCCTAAAGTGCGCGCGTTGTCGCCGGTGGAGAGGTACGCCAGCAGCTGCACGGCCGCGTCACGCTTGGAGGCGTCCTCCCACGCGCGGCGCGTAAGGTAAAACCCCATGGACACGCCGCCGATGAGCGCGCTTTCGTCCCCATTGCGGGAGGGGAACGGGATCACCACCGTGGTATCCATGTTTGAGGCTGGAAGGCTATTGGCAAACCAACTGCCGTCCAACTGCATGGCGGAACGTTTTTCCCTGAAAAGCTGGCTGGTGTAGCTTTCACTGGTCGTGTTCACGTTTTCAGGAAAGGCGCCAAGCTTGTATAGCTCCCGAATCAGCGCCATACCGTCCACCCAGCTTTGGGGCACGGCTTCGTCACGGCCGGGTCTGGCAAGATAGTCCTTGATGGTTCCGCTGGCAAGGATGGTAAACTCCGCCACATAATGCGGCACATCGCTCAGGCTGGCGGATATGGGCACAATGTCGTTGCGCTTGAATACGCGGATCGCGTTTTCCAGAAGCGCCCACGTTGTGGGAAGGGGCAGACCGTACTTGGCAAACAGGTCGGTATTGCAGAAAAGCCCTTCCCAGAAGGAACGCACCGGAACGGCGTAAATTTTACCGTCCGTTTCAGTACAGGCTTCATTTTCGGGTATGTTCAGCTCCGGATAGGCTGCGTTGATTTCCGCGATGGGCACCACGCGGTTCAGCAGGTAGGCGCTGTCCGCCGTGCGCGCGAAAAAGAAAAGCACGTCCGGCTCGTTACCGGCGGCAAAATCCAACAACACGCCGGTTTTCCAAGATTCGTCCGACGGGGCGGAGGCATCCTGCACCGTATTGCCGGTCTGCTCCTCCCATTGCGCCAGAAGCCGCGTATAGGTGCTGCTGGAAGCGTCCAACCCCGCGAAACAGCTGACGGTGCGCAGGGTAACGCCTTCCGCGAGCGCGCCCGGGCAGGCGCAACAGCCAAGCGTCAGGCAAAGCAGAAGGGACAATGCTTTTTTCACGGCGGTTTCCTCCCATTTCAGTATAGCTGATCCGATCCTGTGCCGTTTTGACTGGGATTGTGATTTGTTGTCTGCGATTGTTCGGTTGCGCCGATGGGCAGATAGAGCGTGGCGAGGGTATCGCCGTGCGCCTCCACATCAAAAAGAAGCCCTGCCTGCCGACCGAAGATGAGCTGCAAGCGCTGGTTGACGTTGCGGATGCCCAAATGCCCGTCCGACGGCTCCCGGTCGTCCAGCATGGCGCACATTCGGGCAAGTTCTTCGGAGTCCAAACGCTTTCCGCTATTGAGCACCTCGATGCGCAGCTGGCGCTCGCGCCTGAAAACGTTCAATTCAATTTTACCGCCGCCCGCAGGGGCGATGCCATGCTCGACGGCGTTTTCGATCAGGGTTTGCACCACAAGCCGGGGAAGGGGCGCCTCCAAAAGGGATTCGTCAATATTTTTGTAGACGGTAAGCTTTTTGCCAAACTGCAAACCGGCAAAATAGAAGTAAGCGTCCGCGATGGAAAGCTCCTCCCGCAGGGGCACGAGGCGTTGCTCCCCGCGATCCAGGCTCGCGTTGAGCAAAACGCTCAGGGTTTCCACCATTTTGCTTACGTTGCCATCGCCGTTGAGACGCGCCTGCCAGTTGATGGCTTCCAGCGCGTTATTGATAAAGTGCGGATTGATACGGCTTTGCAGGGCCTGGATGCGCGCGTCCCGAAGCGCGATTTCCTCCTTGTAGGATTTTTCAATCAGGTCTTTCAGGCGCAAACTCATTTCCGAAAATGCCACGCCGAGGTGCCCAAGCTCGTCATTGCCGCGCATGGGCACCACAACGCCCAGCTCGCCGCTGCGAATGCGGTCCGACGCGTCGGAAAGCATGGCGATGGGCCGCGAAATTCTGCGGTTGACAAAAAACATGATGGAAATGCAGATGGGCACAAACAGGATGAACATCCACACCAACAGCCATCGAAAGGCGTCCATTTCGCTGTAAACCGTATGCCGGTCCGCTTGCACCTGATAGCGCAGGGTGCTGTCGCCAACGGCGGTTGTCTGCGTATAGCAAAGCATATCGCCGTACTGTTGCAGGCCGGTCGCATCCTCTGGGCCGATAAACGTGCCCACGTGCGTATCGTCCAGCGAAATGGCGCAAGCCGGCCCCCAAGCCGCAGCGTTGGTCAAAATCGGTTCCAGAATGGAATCCAGCCGAAGGCCGATCACTAAAATACCATACCGCTCCATATGCGTGTTGAGCAGATTTCGCACCAGGTACGTATCGGAACCGCTGGAAAACACACGCGCGTGCGTATCCAGCGTTTCGCTGAGCGTCAGCGCCTGCTTTTGGGCGTTTTGCAAAAACAGCACCGCGGTGGAATAGCCCTGAGAAGTATAAATGGGTTTGCTGACATCCGCCGCGCGGAAAAACAGCGCGAACGTGCAGCTTTGTTCCCGGCTGAATTTACGGTCCAGATATCCGCGCACCAGCAGATAGTAATCATCGTATGGGCTTGCGCCGCTTTCGTAGTCCTGCGCGGCTTCGTTCAGCTCGTTATCGTACACCGCGTCGCGCGCGAGCGAAACAACGGTATCCACATTGCGCACAGCCATGCTTTGAGCGTATTCTGCGCCGGTGCGCAGGGCTGCCTCGGTTTTATCCTGCATGGAAACAAAAACGCGAGAACCCATGTAAAGGCCCAGCGTAACCGTTGGCAACAGCCAGCACAGCAGCACGATCACCAACAGGGTAAAGCGAAGCGTGGGCACGCTTCTGCGGAGATGTTCCAACATTGCGGTACTTCCTTGTTCTGGGATCGGGAGGTTTGAAGGCGCAGGCTTTTCCGTCGCGGAGGAAAAGATTGCCGCGACAGGCGCGGCCAGCGGGTTACCCGGCGCGGTTCAAGGAGGAACGAAATCTCTTTTGGAAGAACGGTAAACCCCGGGCTGAAAAGGACGCGGCTACCTGTGCCGTAGAAAGAAATGCCTTTGACCATAGCCGCCAAAAGGCAACCCAGGCTTTCCCTGCGGGGACGCAAGCGGTTTAGGACCCGCGCAGGGCTTCATGTCACATGGATAAGGTTTTGCTTCGACGGTTCCAAACCGGTGGCGAAGCCTGCCCGGCAATGTAAACCGGCGAATCAGGGGGATGGAATCAGTCATTCAGCCCTTTGCCGCTTAAAATGTCAGGGATGCACTTTTCCACCCGGGCCGCGCGCGTCTGCGACTGCTTGGCGGCCCCAAAATGGAGCAGATAGGCTCTTTGCCGGCCGGGGGTCAGGGCCTCAAACGCTGCTTTCAGGCCGGGAGTGTCCTCCAAACGCTGCTGAAACTCGGCGGGCATCTCCGCAGGCGCGCTTTTCTGAAACTCGACGGACAACCCGGCCTTCTCCACGGCAATCGCCTGAGCCAGATAATCCTTGAGCACCGGGGCAAGCGTGGCGATTTGCTGCGGATCGGTTACTTTGACCATGCGCATGGACTGCGAGTTTTCCCCCGGGGCTACCAGAATGCCGGCTGGGTCCGGCAGAAGCGCGCCCTTGAGAAACCCGATTGCGGCGCTTTCCTTAAACTCGTACAGGAGCGCCACATTGGCGCCGTTCAGGGTATAGCAGGGCTTACCCCACTTCAGGTCCTCCGTAAGCTCGCTGCTCAGCAGCAGATTCCGCAGGGCGTCCAGTTCTGTGCGCCAACGTTTTGTTTTGGAAAGAAAGAGATCGACCTTGGGGTTGGTTTGAACGTTGCTTGCCACCGCGTGTCACCTCGCTTGCATCCATTGGCGCCGCCGGAACTGTCCGCAATGGAGCGGCATGGCCGGTCGGCGGCCCCGCTGGAAGGATAGCTCCATTATACAGAATTTGCCGGGGGAGAGCAATGCGAAACTGCTCCCCCTCGGCCTGTGGAATTGCGCCGGAAGAAACCGGCAGACGGTTGGCCATGCAAGCCGCTGAGATTGACGCGCTCAACCATCGGGCGTTATCAGGCGCGATCCTCCTGAAACGCCAGACCAAGGTAATCCGCCATGACTCGGCTGAACTGTTCAGCCTCGGCAAGGGTCGGCATTTCACAGAAAACGCGAAGGCGCGGCTCGGTGCCGGAAAAACGGACAATCAACCAACCGTTGGCAAAGAGGATTTTACGGCCGTCCGTATCGTTCACGCCGGTCGGGGCCTGTGGAAAAACGGGAAGCTCCTTGCCGCTCAGGAGGGCGAGCAGGCGCGGCTTATCCTTTGCGTCAAATGCCCAGTCATACTCCGTCATGTATCGGCGGCCAAACGTGTCGTACAGCTCCTGTACCAATTCGCTCAGCTTTTTACCGGTTACGGAGAGCATTTCCACCAGCAGGGCAGCGGCGTAGATCCCGTCCTTGCCGTGGATGTGGCCGCGAACCGTCAGACCGCCGGAGCTTTCCCCGCCGATCACGGCGTTGTGCTCCTGCATGGCGGCGGATACATACTTGAAACCGACGGGCACTTCGTAGCATTTTTCGCCGTAGGCGGCAGCGATTGCGTCCAGCAGGTGCGTGGTGGCGAGGTTGCGAACCGCGCACCCGTGCCAACCCTTGTACTTGAGCAGGTAGTTATACAATAGGCAAAGAATTTCGTTGGGGTGAATAAAGCGGCCCGCGTTGTCGATAATGCCCAGCCGGTCGGCATCGCCGTCGGTGGCGATGCCGATATCCGCGTGGCTTTCCATTACCGCCGCGCGCAGCGCGCCCAGCGTTTCCACATTAGGCGCGGGCAAGCGCCCGCCAAAGAGCGTATCGTGACGCTCGTGGATCACGCTCACATCGCAGCGCGCCGTGAGCAGGATGGTTTGCAGGCTTGTGCGGCTGACCCCGTACATGGGGTCAAGCACAATGGAAAGGTTCCGGCTGCGGATGGCGTCCATGTTGACTGTGCGGATGATGGAGTCCAGATAAGCGTTTTGGGGGTTAATTTCCTCCACCAGCCCTTCCCGTATGGCCTGCGCGTAGGGAATCAGACGGATTTCCTCCGGCGCGATGGCGTTGGCGGCGTCGGCGATTTCCCCAGTGATATCCTCAGCCGCGTCGCGCCCGCCGGCGGTAAACAGCTTTACGCCGTTATACAGCGCCGGGTTGTGGCTGGCGGTGACCGCCATGCCGTAGGGCATATGGTTAAAATGCACCGTGAACATAATCATGGGGGTTGGGGCTTCCCGATGGATGATGCGCGTGTGTACGCCTTCGGCGGCCATCACCTCACAGACCCACTCCGCTGCCTGCACGCTCAAAAAGCGGCGGTCATACCCGATGCAAAAACCCCTGTCCGCGACATCCTCGGCTTTCATGCGGCGAGCCACCGCAAGCGCGAGCCCTTGAAGATTTTCCCGCGTAAAGCCGTCGCCGATGATGGCGCGCCATCCGCCGGTGCCAAACTCGATCATACCGTTCCACTTCCCATCCGCACGGTTACGGCGTGCTTTCCGCCCTGAAACATCGGGATTCTGCCTGCGGGTTGCCCGTCTACCGTGAGGGCGGCAACCCCCTTGGAAACATGCTCCGGGTTTTGCACCTCAATATGGTAAGTTGCCCCCCGCCAAACGCGCGTTACGGTAAAACCGTCCCACTGGCGCGGTATGCAGGGGTCAACCGTAAGCCCGTCAAAGCCCGGGCGAACGCCCAGCAGATAACGTGTGGCGGCATAATAGCTCCACCCCGCGCTGCCGGTCATAAACGGGTGCCGGGCGCGGCCAAAGGCCGTATGATCCCGACCCATGATAAACTGGCAGTAGCTGTACGGTTCGGCCTGCCGAACCTCCATGCGGTCGTTCTGCTTTTCCGGTAAAAGCGCCAGATACAGCTCCATCGCACGGTCGCCACGGCCAAGCATCGCCTCCGCGACCCAGGCCCAGGGGTTGCTGTGGCTGAAAATCGCGCCGTTTTCCTTGATGCCGCCATAAACGCGGGTCACAAAGCCAATGTCGTCATCGCGTTTGGTAAAGCTGGGCGCGTTGAGCATCAACCCGTACGGCGTAAATAGCCATTGGTACGCCGCGTCCATACAGCTGACCCCCTGCGCGGGGGTGGCCGCGCCGCAGATCACAGCCCATGTGTTGCTTTCCAGATGCACCTTGCCTTCCGCGGCGGTATGGCTGCCGATGGGTTTTCCCTTGCCGGTGATGCCGCGAAGGAACCATTCGCCATCCCACAACTCGCGCCTGCAAACCGCCTTCATGGCTTCGGCACGCTTGGCGTAGGCCGCCGCGTCCGCCGAATGCCCGGAAGCGTTGGCCACATCGCAAAAATGATCGACTGCCCACAGCAGCAGGAAGGAAACCATCGCGCTTTCCCCGCCGCCGAGGTTTAGGCAATCGTTCCAATCCGCCCTTAACCCTTTGCATACCCCGTGCGCGCCAACCTGCGCAAAGGAGAAATCGAGCGCCTGCTTCATATGCTCATACACGGTTGCTTCCCCTTCGTCCGCATAGGGGATCACTTGATCCAGAAATTCCAGATCGCCCGTTTCCCGCAGGGATTCCGCAATCGCGGGGATCAGCCACAGAGCGTCATCCGCGCACGCGTCCTTTAGCCCGTGGATGCGGACGCTGCCGGCCGTGGGCACAACGGTGGGGGAGTCGTTCTGCTCCGGCTGGCCCTCAAACCACGCGGGATCAAACAGGTGCAGGCCGTAGCCTTCCCGGACCTGACCGTGGAGCAGTTGCTCAATGCGAAGCCGGCACATCGCCGGGTCGGCATGCGGGATGCACATCGCATCCTGCGCTGTGTCGCGGTAGCCAAGCCCGGTGCGCCCACCAACCTCAATAAAGGACGCGAACCGGGAAAAGCTTACGTTCACCTGACTTTGGTACAGGTTCCATACGTTAAGGCTGGTATTCATGTCCGCGTCCGGCGTTGCCACCTGCAAGGCGGAAAGCTTATGCTCCCAGTGCTCGCGCAGCGCCGCGAAGGCACGGTCAACCGTTTCATCGTTATACTTACCGCGGAGCTTCGCGCCGGTGGACACATCCCCGGGGCCTAACAGAAAGCGCAGGCGGATTTCTTCGCTCGGGGCAAGGAGCACGCGTTTTTGCAGCGCGCCGCAGTGGTTGTTGCCAAGCTCGGCGCTCCCGGACAGCCGGCCGTTTTCCACGCCCAAGGGATTTTTCTCCGTGCGGTACGCGCCGATAAACGCGTCCCGCAGGCAGTCAAACCCATCCGGCGTTTGCGAGCAGGCGAAAAACTCGCGGCTGTTTTCTTCATAGTGCAGCTCGTATTCAATCAAATCTTCCACAAAACGGGAGCCGGTCGCGTACAGGCTCATTTGGAAGTTCTGATTATCCATATCGATATTGTGAAAGGAAAATTCACAGTATCCAAAAACGCTGAGGGCGCGGGGCTGGCTGCCCGTGTTTTTCAGGCGGATATCCCACAGCTCGCAGTCATCATCCAACGGTATGAAAAGCGTCTGCTCGCCGGCGATGCCGCGAACCTCGCTCAGGTAGCGCGAATAGGAAAGTCCGTGGCAGCATTCATAGCGGCTGCTTTCCAGTGGCAGGCCCACGGGTTGCCAGCTGAGCGACCAATAGGAGCCGTCCTCATCGTCTCGCACATACACTGTATGGCCGGGGCCGTCCATCGGCACGCCGTTTGGCCTGAAACGCGTGACGCGCCCAAATTGCGGGCTGCCCGCCCACAGGTAGCCGCCGGCGTTTTGCGACACGACTGCGCCCAGTTTGCCGGTGCCCAGATAATTGGTAAAGGAAAACGGCGCGTCTACCCGGTCGATCCTGTATTCGCGCCTGTCATTATCAAACCAACCGTATCGCATAGGCTAAATCCTTTCAGAAAAGGGCGCCCGATTGTAAACCAACCGGGCGCCCTGTATGGAAGTTAGGTTTACTTGGCAGCGAGGAAGGAGGTCAACTGCGCGTTGGCTTCGTCCAGATAGGCTTGCATGCCGGCGTCGTTGAGCTTCTGGAGGAACTCGGGCAGCTTTTCAGCGGGGTCCACAGCGCCCGTATCCAAAGCCAGCGCGTATTCGGCGGCGACGTTCACCAGCGCGGACTGTTCCACCTGCACGTTGGTGGGGTCAAACGTGAAGCCGATAATCGGGATTTTCTTCGCTTCGCCGTAATAGGCTTTGAAGGTATCCCAGAAACCCTTGCCCTGATCGGCAGTTGCCGGCAGGATGGTCACGTTGCCCATGCCGTTGGTCCAGGGCTGGTAATCGGCGCGCTTGTCGGTAAATTCAACCAGGCCGTCGGCATTCAGGTTGTAGTGGATGCCTTCCACGCCGTAGTTGAGCAGGGTCATCAGGTACGGATCGGTGTTGAGAAGGTTGAGGAACATCATGGCGCGATCCGGATTCTGGGAAGCGGTGGAGATGGCAACCATCGCGCCCTGGGAGCTGGTGGTATCCACATAGGCGGGAGTCACGGGCACCATTTCCACGTGGATGTTACGCTCCTGAGAGGCTTGCAGTTCATAGCCCAGGGAGTAGCTCTGGGTGCCGATGAGGTACTGGCCCGTCAGCTGCTTATTCTTGCGCAGGTCGTTGGCGGTGTCAGCCACAGCCAGGCCGGGATCGATGTAGCCGGCGAGGTAGTATTCGCGGGTCTGATCCACAAACTTCTTGTACTCGTCGGTGGCAAACTTGTTGAGCAGCACGTTGCCGTAAGCGCCTTCGGCGGATACGTCGGTGGGGTTCATGTAGTAGCTCAGCAGGTTGGTGCTGCCGCTGTCGCCGGCGACGATGATGGAGTTGGTGACCATGCGCTCAAGCACCATGCCTTCCACCAGCAGGGGGTAGAAGCTGTCGCCTTCGCCTTCCTTCACGGTCTTGAGGATATCGCCAAAGGTGTAGTAGTTGGCGTTCTTGATATCGTCAAGGGTGTAGCCGTACTTCTCGAGCAGGTCAACGTTCACGTCCCAGCAGTTCTGGGTGGCGATATCCTTGTAGCCCGGCACGGCGTATACGCCCAAGCCGTCGCTGCCCTGGATTTTTGCGCCGTCGGTCAGCACCTGCGGCAGGGTGGACCACAGGTCGGAAGCATACTTCTCAATCAGGTTGTTGTCGGGATCGTCCAACCGCACCCACATGCCCTTTTTGGCATACGTGTTGTACTCATCGCGGGACCAGGAGCAGGTGAAGTACATATCGATCGGGTCGCCCGCGTTCAGGCTCATGGTGGAGTTGTCGTCAAAGTCGCCCCATGTGCCCCAGATTACGTTCAGGGTGGCGTTGATTTTTTCTTTCAGGTACGCGTTTACTTTTTCCATAACAGCGGAATCATCGGTTACGTTGCTGCCGTGGAACATGATGGTGAGTTCCACCGGCTCCAGCGCTGCTTCCGCGGACGCGAAAGTCGTAACGCCGGCCACCAGCATCAGGGTCAGAAGCAGGGCCAGAAATTTCTTCATGGTTGGTTTCCTCCTTACTATTTAAACAGCGTGAATATCGCTGTTTATTGCGGGGTTAGCCCTTCACGGAGCCGATGGTTAGGCCGGCGACCACAAAGCGCTGGAAAAACGGATACGCGCAGGCGATGGGCACCACAATCAGCACAACGAGCGCCATTTTAAGCGATTGGGAAGGCAGGTTGACCGCGACGTTGGCTGCCTCCGAACCCAGCAGGTGACTGTTTTTGGCGATAAAATCGGCATTGCGCTGCATTTTCATCAGCAGGTACTGAAGCGGAATCACGTCGGTATTCTGGCGGATGTATAAAAGCGCCAGAAACCACTCGTTCCAGTAAGCCAGCGCGTTCAAGAGCGCGATGGTAGCTACGCCGGGCTTGACAATGGGCAGCACGATTTTAAACAGCGTGTTGTATTCGCCGCTGCCGTCGATGGTCGCGGCTTCAATCAGCTCCGTGGGCACGCTGGTTTGCAAAAAGGTGCGCATGATGATGACGTTAAAGGGGCTAAAGAGCATGGGGACGATCAGCGCGGCGTAGTTTTCGCTTAAACCCAGCACATTTTTGCAGATGATGTAGGTGGGCACCAGACCGCCGCCGAAGATCATGGTAAAGAAGCTGAAAAAGTTAAAGAACTGGCGCTGGCGAAAATCCTTCCGAAACAGCGGGTAGGCATACAGCAGGGTGAGCAGAACGCTGACCACCGTGCCAACCACCGTGATGAAAAAACTGTTGAAGTAGGAGCGCCAAAGCGCGTCGCCAAGCTTGAAAACAAAGCTGTACGCATCGGTGGACCAGCTGAGCGGAATGAAGGAATACCCGATCTGCCGGATGCTGTCTTCCGAGGTAAAGGAAATGATGATGACAAAGAGGAACGGCACCACGCAAAACAGGGAGAACAGGCCCAGAATCAGGTGAAAAGCCGTTTCCGCAGGGGCGCTGATGGTGTTGAGGCGGAGGTTGCGCTTGCCGGTGGATAAATGGGTTTGCATCAAGGGTTCCCTCCTCCTTTCAAAACAGCGAGCTGTCCGCGTCTACCCGGCGAACGATCGTGTTGGCGGCGATGATGCACACAAAGCCGATGACGTTTTGCAACAGCCCAGCCGCGGAGCTCATGCCCACGCTGCCGGAGTTCATGTAAGCGCGGTACACGTAGGTATCAAACACCTGTGTGGTGGAATACAGCGAACCGGAGTTGAGCGGCACATTGTAGAACAGGCCAAAATCCGCGTTGAAAATTTTGCCGACATTCAGGATGAACAGGATGATAATCATTGTGCGCAGGTTGGGCAGGGTCACGTGCCGTATCTGCTGCCACTTGGTGGCTCCATCCACGGCGGCGGCTTCGTACTGCGTGCGGTCAATGCCGGTGATGGCCGCCAGGTAAAGCACGGTCGAGTAACCGATGTTTTTCCAAAGGCTTGCGCCGATTAGCAAGGCCGGCCAATATTCGGGGCTTTGGTACCAATCGATCACTTCCTGACCGGCCAGCTTTTGCAGATTGGGAATCATGCCGCTGGTATTGTCCAAAAAGGCGAACAGGAAGTAACTTGCGACCACCCAACTGAGAAAATAGGGGAAGAACATGAGCGTCTGGTACGTTTTAGCCGCGAAACGGTTGGTCAGCTCGCTGAGCATGATGGCAAACGCGACGGCGATGATTAAGCCAAGGAGGATGAACGTGATGTTATAAAGCAGCGTGTTGCGGATCATGGTCCAGGCATCCGGGCTTTTGAACAGAAAGTCAAAATTGCTGAAACCAACCCAATCGCTTTTGATGATGTTGTTCCAAAAGGTGTTGGGTTTAAACGCGCGATAATCCTTGAACGCGAGCACGATGCCAAACATGGGCAGGTAACGCAGCAGTAAAAGCCAAAGGGCGCCCGGCGCGGCCATGGAGCAGAGCAGCAGCGCCTTTTTTCTTCTGCTGCTGACCATGGAGGCGGATCGGCGGGGCAGGCTTGGATGAAGTGCAAGCATGGGGTTCCTTTCCGGCTGACGTTGCCTTGATTGATTGGATAGGTTGATTGTAGCGGTTTGGCGCGGCGAAGTCATGGCACAGAATTGCGATTTATTGCATCCGCTTGTCGGAACAGTCAAAATACAACACGCAGAAAAGGCCTATGGGATATGGCGTTACGGATAAAACAACTGATTTGTGGGCGGCGATGCGCACAAGCGCGCGGCCGCCAGACGCACGCGCCCAGTTTTACGCCCGGAGGTTTTCGCGCGTGTGAAACTGTGCTATAATGGCGGTAACCAAACGAATCCAAATCGGGAAACCTACAAATCAAAAATCAGCTGGAGGCATACCGTGGATACATTCATGCTAAAGGATGGGATGCTGATCGGCACTGCCAGCGCGGCAACCCAGATTGAGGGCGGGGAACTGGATCATACCTGGGCGGATTGGTACAGAAAAGGGCACATCGCGGATGGTGCGAACCCCGCGCGCGCCAACGACCATTACAACCGCTGGCAGGAGGACGACGCGCTGATGCGGGATATGGGCCTGCAAATTGCGCGCGTTGGCGTAGAATGGGCGCGGATTGAGCCGGAGGAAGGCAAATTCAGCGAAGAAGTCATCGCGCAATATGTGCGGGAAATAGAACAGCTGAATACCTACGGCATCAAGCCCCTGGTTACGCTGCACCATTTTACCAACCCCATGTGGTTTGAGCGGATGGGCGCGTTTGAAAAAGTGGAGAACATCGCTTACTTTCTCCGCTTTGTGGAACGGATGGTTACCGCTTTTGGCCCGTCCGTCACGGAATACATCACAATTAACGAGCCGAATGTGTATGCGACAAACGGTTACTTTTTCGGCAGCTGGCCGCCGGGCAAGCGCACCCTTCGGGGCACGGTGCGGGTCATGGCCGTGCTGGCGGCGGCGCATATTCAGGCGTACGGGCGTATTCACGCTCTGCAAAAGAGCTTCGGGGTCGCGGATACGCGGGTCAGCTTTGCCAACCATGTGCGCGTGTTCGCGCCCGAGAACCCTAAAAACCCTCTGCACCGGTTGGCCGCAAGGCTCACGGAACGGCTATTTCAGGGAAGCCTGTCCCGCGCCCTGTGCACAGGCGCGTTCCCCTGGCCCCTGCGAAACCTGACCCATGCGCCAAAGGGGCTATATTGCGATTTTATCGCGGTGAACTACTACACGCGCTCCACGGTTTCCGGCCTCAGCGACGGCACGCGCAAGGGCGCGCCGGTGAACGATCTGGGCTGGGAAATCTACCCGGAAGGCATTGTGACCTGCGCGCGCAAGCTGTACGCCATTCATCCGCTGCCGATCTATATTACCGAAAACGGCACCTGCGACAATCAGGACGCGTTCCGCTGCCGCTACCTGTACGATCACCTCAGGGCGCTTTGCGAAAGCGAGTTGCCGGTAAAACGGTATTACCACTGGTGCTTCTGCGACAATTTTGAATGGGCGGAAGGCGAAAGCGCGCGCTTTGGATTGGTGCGGATTGATTACGATACGCAAAAGCGCACCGTGAAGCGCAGCGGCGCGTTCCTCAGCCGGGTGATCGCCGAGGGCGGCGTTACCGAAAGTCTGTACGCGGAATATGTTCAGCCTGAGCAATATCCGATTAAGTATTAAGTTCAATTTGAACCGAGGGGGATCGGCATGGAAAAATGGTGGAAAGAACAGGTGGTGTACCAGATTTATCCCCGCAGCTTTCAGGACAGCAACGGCGACGGTATCGGCGACCTGCCGGGGATTATCAGCCGGTTGGACGAAATCAAGGCGTTAGGCGCGGGCGTTCTGTGGCTATCGCCCGTATACCGGTCGCCGGACGCGGATAACGGGTACGATATCAGCGATTACCGCGACATCAACCCCAAATTCGGCACGCTGGAAGATATGGACCGTCTGTTTGCCGAGGCGAAAAAGCGCGATCTGCGCATCATTATGGATTTGGTGATTAACCATACCTCGGATGAGCATGAATGGTTTCAGCAGAGCCGCGACCCAAACAGCCCTTACCGGGATTATTACATCTGGCGGCCCGCCAAGCCGGACGGAAGCCCGCCCAATAACTGGACCAGCTTTTTTATGGGCAGCGTGTGGACGCTGGACGAAAAAAGCGGCGAATACTACCTGCACCTGTTTGACGCCAAGCAGCCCGATTTGAATTACCATAACCCTAAGGTGATTGAGGAAGTCAAAGGGATAATGCGGTTCTGGCTGGATAAGGGCGCGGCCGGTTTCCGGTGCGATGTGATTAACGCCATCTACAAAACATCGCTGGACGACGGCCAAAAAAGGATGGCGGTGCAGGGACTGGAACACTACAAATCCCAGGAGGGCAATCACGAAATTCTCAGGGAACTGCGGCGGGATGTGCTGGACCACTACGACTGCTTTACCGTGGGCGAGGCCGTGATGGTGGACCTGGAGGACGCGCGCCTGCTGAGCGAGCCGGAACGCAAGGAACTGGACATGATTTTCTACTTTGACCACTTGGAGGTAGACCGCCGGGTGGCCCGGTATATGCCGAAAAAATTCCGGGCTAAAAAACTGCTGGAGGTGTATACCAAGTGGCAGCAGGGCCTGAGCTGGAATGCCGTGTACCTTGAAAATCACGATCAGCCCCGTATTGTGAGCCATTACGGCAACGACCGCACCTATTGGGCGCTGAGCGCCAAGCTGTTCGCCACCCTGCAAATGACCCTTCGCGGCACGCCGTTTGTGTACGAGGGGCAGGAGATTGGCATGACGAACTTTGATTTTACCGGCATGGAGCAACTGCGGGATGTGGAAAGCTTCAACATCGACCGCCTCATGAAGGGAATGCACATTCCGGCCAAAATCCGCTGGCGCTGGATTCGCCAAGCCTCCCGCGACAATGCGCGCACACCCATGCAGTGGTCCGCACAGCCGGGCGCGGGCTTTACCGACGGCACGCCCTGGATTGGGATCAACGGGAACTATCGCCGCATCAATTATCTGTCGCAGCAAAACGACAAGGGTTCAATTTTAACCTATTACCGCAAAATGATCGCGCTGCGCGCCGGCAGCGATACTCTGAAATATGGCGGCTTTGAGCCGCTGCACGGCGATAACCGCGTGATGGCGTTTGCGCGCACGCTGGGTACCGAGCGCTATGTTACGGTGCTCAACATTTCCAACAAAACCGCCCGGGCCAATTTCACAGGCGATGTGGTGATCGCTAATACCGACATCACCACCTACGGCGGGCGTTTGCAGCCCTACGAGGCTGTGGTGCTCAGGCAAACGGTGGAGGTGGGCGTTTGATCTCGGTTACAAACGGGGAGTTCCGCCTGCAAACAGCGCGCTCCTCCTACTGGTTCCGGGTAACCCCATACGGGCATCTGGAACATGTTTACTACGGCGAGCGCCTGCCGGAAAACCAACCAATGGAGCCGCTCGCGCTTAAGCGCAACGCTCAAACCGGGGGTTGCGTGCTCTACAATCCCGCGGACGAAACCTACTGCCTGGATATGCTGCCGTTGGAATGGTCGGGCATCGGCAAAGGCGACTACCGAAACCCGCCAGCTGAAATCAAAATGCCGGATCAGACCTTTACGGCGGATTTCCGCTACCAAAGCCATACGGTAACAAACGGAAGCCTGCCCATGCAAACCCTGCCAAGCGCTTACGGAGACGCGGACGCATGCCAAACCCTGACGCTTACCCTGCTGGATGAAAGCAACCGGGTTACGCTTTTATTGCACTATACGGTTTTTGAAGCGACGGATGTGATTGCGCGGCGCGCGACCCTCGTGAACGGCAACGAGAACCCGCTGGTGATTCGCAGGCTCATGAGCCTGCAAGTGGATTTGCCAAACGACGGGTACCGCATGATTACTTTGGACGGCGGATGGATCAAGGAAACCCATCGGCATGAACGCCCGGTCACCTACGGCCTGCTGGTGAACGAATCCATCACCGGTGACAGCAGCAACCGCCATAATCCCGGGTTCCTGCTTGCGGCCGAAGGAGCAACGGAAACGAGCGGGCGCGCGTATGGCTTCAATCTGGTGTACAGCGGCAACCATTACGGCGCGGTGGAGCTGTCCGCATACGATCTGGTTCGCGTGAGCCTCGGCATCAGCCCCCACTGCTTTGAATGGACCTTACAACAGTGCGAGACATTTGAAACGCCCGAGGCGGTCATGAGCTTTTCGGCTCAGGGATTGAACGGCCTGTCGCAGCAGTTTCACGATTTTGTGAACCGGCATATTGTGCGCGGCGACTGGCAGGGCAAGGAACGGCCAGTTTTGCTAAACAATTGGGAGGCGTATTTTTTTAAGTTTACCCGGGGTAAACTGCTAAGGCTGGCCAGACGGGCCAAAAAAGTGGGCGTGGAGCTGTTTGTGCTGGACGACGGATGGTTTGGCAAACGGGACAGCGACCGCGCGGGCCTTGGCGATTACACCGTTAATCGTCGAAAGCTATCCCGGGGGCTTTCGGAGTTTTCCAGTCGCATTCACGGTATGGGGCTGATGTTTGGCCTCTGGTTTGAGCCGGAAATGGTCAATCCGGACAGCGACCTTTACCGCGCGCATCCGGAATACGCGTTGGCCACGCCGGGCAAGGAACCCGCGCTGGGCCGCAACCAACTGGTGCTGGACCTGTGCAACCCGGCCGTGCGCGATTATATTGTGGAAAATGTAACCCGCATTCTGGATACCTGCAACATCGACTATGTAAAGTGGGATTATAACCGACACATCAGCGACGCGTGTTCCAAGTGCCTGACCGGACAGGGCGAGTTTTTTCACCGCTATATGCTGGGGCTGTACGATGTGCTGACGCGCGTTTTCCGCCCAAGGCCCGGAATCCTGTTCGAAAGCTGTTCCAGCGGCGGCAACCGGTTTGATCTGGGAATGCTGTGCTTTTCGCCGCAAATCTGGTCGTCGGACGATACCGACCCCATTGAGCGGCTGAGCATTCAGGGGGGCCTGTCGCTCCTGTACCCGCTTTCCACCATGGGCGCGCATGTGTCGGAAGCGCCCCACCAGCAAACCTTGCGGGATACGCCGCTCAGCACGCGGTTTAACGTTGCGGCGTTCGGCTGCCTGGGGTATGAACTGGATTTGAAGTACCTGACGCATGTGCAGCGCCGCGAGGTGAAGGAGCAGATCGCCTTTTACAAACGTTACCGCGCGCTTATGCAGTATGGGGTATTTTACCGGAGCGAGCCGGAAAAGCCGAACAAGGCGGTCTGGCATTGCGTGGCGAGGGATGGCGGCGCGTCGGTGAGCGGCTTTTTTCAAACGCAGACCTCCGCTGCCGAAGGGTTTGACCGCCTGCGGCTGACGGGCCTGAAGCAGGATGGTTTCTATCAGGTGGAAACCAAGCCGCAGAACCTTGCGGTGAAGCGGTTTGGCAGCCTGATCCGGCATATTCTGCCGATCGCGCCGCACCCGGACGGCCTGCTGCTCCGCCTGGCCAACCGGTACTACCGCATGCAGGACTGTGTGGAGCATTACCGCGGATATGGCAGTGCGCTCATGAACGGGATTCTCCTCAACAACCAGTTTATCGGCAGCGGCTATTCCCCGCAGATTCGGATGCTGGGGGATTTTGGCTCCAACCTGTACGTTACAGAGTCGGCTGACCCGGACAGCCGCGATGAAAAACCGATTTCATAAAGGGGATGGGCATATGGAAAAGAACTACGACCGGCGCAACCACTACTGTTTCGGTTTGGGGACTATCGGCAGGGATATGTTTTACACCATGGTGAGCATGTATATCATGGTCTACATTACAGAAGTGCTCAATGTGCCGGATTCCACCCTCGCGGTGATGACGCTGCTCCTGCTGGTGCTGCGTTGCTTTGACGCGTTCAATGATCCGATTATGGGGCTGGTTGTGGATAACACCCATTCCCGGTTTGGCAAGTTTAAACCGTGGATGTTGGTAGGCGCGCTGGTTGGCGGCGTGAGCATGGTGCTGATGTTTTTGGATATGGGCCTGACCGGCGGGGCTTACGCGGCTGTTTTTGCCCTGTGCTACCTGATGTGGGACGTGTTTTACGGCCTGAACGACATCGCCTATTGGTCCATGATGCCTTCGCTTTCCACCGACCAGAAGCAGCGCGAAAAAATCGGTTCCTTCGCGCGGATTTGCGCCAACATTGGACTGTTTTCCGTGGTTGTAGGCGTGATCCCGGCCACCAACGCGCTCACGGCGGCCACGGGCAGCGCCCGGCAGGGCTGGTTCCTTTTCGCGGTAATCGTCGCACTGATTATGCTGGGCTTCCAGATGATAACGCTGTTTGGCGTTAAGGAACGCAAAGGTTATTTTAAAGAAGAAGAAAAAACAACGCTGCGCGAAATGTTCCGCGTGCTGTTTCAGAACGATCAGCTGCTTTGGGTTGCCATCTCCATGTCGCTGTTCATGATCGGCTACTGCACCACCACCGCGTTTGGGGTTTACTTTTTCAAATACGCATACCGCGATGAAAACATGTATTCCATTTTTGCCCTGGTGCTGGGCGTCTCCCAACTGACGGCGCTGGCCGCCTTTACGTCGGTTCGCAAGCTGTTTAACCGTCGCACGCTTTACACGGTAGCAACGGGTTTGGTGATCGCGGGCTACATCCTGTTTTATTTCGCGCCAATGAATATGGCCTATATCGGCGTTGCCGGCGTGCTCATCTTTGTGGGCCAGGCGTTTATTCAGATGCTGATGCTCATGTTCCTTTCCGATTCCATCGAGTATGGGCAGTGGAAACTGGGCAAGCGCAATGAAAGCGTTACGTTTTCCGTTCAACCCTTCATTAACAAAATCGGCGGCGCGCTGGCAAACGGCGTGCTGGGACTCACGCTGATCGTTTCCGGCATCAACGCGGCCCCAACGCCTGCGGACGTAACGCCGCAGGGCATTACCGTCATGAAACTGTCCATGATGATCCTTCCCCTGATTTCCATTGTGGCGGGTTATGTTGTATATATGCGTAAATTCAAAATTGATGAAAAACGCTATGCGGAACTGCTCGCCGACCTGAAAGCCCGGGGCGATATCGACAAAGGAATTGCCGAAGGCGAGCCTCAGGCTGAAAACGTCGCGCTGTAAGCTACCGCGCGCCGCCGTGAATGGGCGAAGAAACGGCGCGGTCAATCGTCAAAAAGGGTGAGACAAGGGATGAAATCCCTTGTCAGGTTCCGGGGATGAAACCGCGGGGGTGTGGGGTGGAACCCCACAGCCGGATGCCGCAGCAGTTAATTAAAGCGGGCGAACCGCCCGCGTGGCTATGAGGCGAGCAACATAACCCTAATGCTGCTTTTTAACGGGATGCCGCAAGCGAGGTTGGCCGCGCTTGCGGTTTGCTTCGCGCCGTGTTATCATGGCCCGGGAAGCATTCGCGGGCGACCGGGTGCCAGCGGGTTAGCATGAATGGCCATCGGGCGCGCGGATCAACAGGCGAAATGGAGGGGATTGGCTTTGAAAAAGGCACAGGGCCTGAGCATAGGCCTGTTTGCGGTATGCTTTGCCGGCCTTGCGGCGCGGTGGGCTGGGGCGCCATTGCCGGATTGGTCGGTGCGGGTGGCGGGCGTGGGGTTGATGATCGCCGTCTTTTTACTGACGTTTACCACCGTTCGCCTCCGAATTACCAAAAGATAAAAACGTTTGGGAGGAAAACCTGCGTGAGAAGAAAAGACAGGGAAATCACCGAGGAAAGCCGCATCCGTGAAATCATCCTTGCTTGCGACTGCTGTCGCCTTGGCTTTGCGCAGGAGGACGGCGTTTATATTGTGCCGCTGAACTTCGGTTTTTCCGCAACGCCGGAAAAACGCTCGCTGTATTTTCACTGTGCCGGCGAGGGTAAAAAGCTGGAACTGATGGCGGCCAACCCGAAAGTCGGTTTTGAAATGGACACGCACCACGCCGTCAACAGCGGCGACAGGGCCTGCGATTATTCCTTCCGTTTTCAAAGCGTCATCGGCAAGGGACAGCTTTGCCGTGTGGAGGCGTTGACAGAAAAGAAGGAAGCGCTTCGCTGCCTGATGGAGCATATCAGCGGGAAGGAAAACTGGGCGTTTACCGACGCGGAGGCCAACAGCGTGACCATACTCAGGCTGGATGTGCTGGAACTGTCCTGCAAGGAGCACTTATAAACGAAACCCCAATTGCCGCTAAAATGGCGGGGGATGAAAAATCCTTGTGCTTCCAGAACGCCAAAACGGGGTTGAGTATCAAAGCCCGTTACGGGAAAACCCGCGCACGGAACCGACAGCGATTGAGCTTCGGTTCCGTTTTTGATTGCAAACCGCGGCCTTTATGGTATGCTGTTAATTGAAAAACATCCGCGCAGGGCCGCGGCTGTTGTGAAAATGTTTTCATTTTTACAAATGCGACGTATATTTTATGTTGAGTTCATGCGGCGGCGTTACAATCAGGCGGGAGATGATGACGATGTTCCATGTGCTGGTTGCGGAGGATAACCCCAATACGCGCAAATTGATGGAAACGGTGTTGAAACGCGAGGGCTACGAGGTGCACACGGCGCGTGACGGCGAGGAAGCTTTGCGCGTAATGGGGGAACAGCACATCGACATTGTGCTTTTGGATATTATGATGCCCAACATGGACGGGTTCACCTTTACCGAGGAACTGCGCCAGAGCGGCGACAACACCCCCATCCTGATGGTGACGGCCAAGCAGATGCCAGCCGATAAGCATAAGGGGTTTTTGGTGGGCACGGACGATTACCTGACCAAGCCTGTGGATATGGAGGAAATGCTGCTGCGCATGCGCGCCCTGCTGCGGCGGGCGCAGATTGTGAGCGAGCACAGGCTGCAAATCGGGGAGGTTGCGCTGGAATACGATTCCCTGACGGTTACGCGCGGTTCGGAAAGCCAAACATTGCCGCAGAAGGAGTTTTACCTGCTTTACAAGTTGCTATCCTACCCCGGTAAAATTTTTACCCGAATCCAACTGATGGATGAAATATGGAATACGATTCCCTGACGGTTACGCGCGGTTCGGAAAGCCAAACATTGCCGCAGAAGGAGTTTTACCTGCTTTACAAGTTGCTATCCTACCCCGGTAAAATTTTTACCCGAATCCAACTGATGGATGAAATATGGGGGATGGAATCGGAAAGCACGGATACGACGGTCAATGTGCATATCAACCGACTGCGCCGGCGGTTTGAAACCTATCCTGAATTTGAACTGGTCGCCGTGCGTGGGCTGGGTTACAAGGCGGTGCGGAAGGTATGATTAAACGCTGGTTGCACGGCATGAGGCTGTCGTTGATGCTCTCGCTGGTGGTGCTAATTATTTTTCTGATCACCAGCATGATTGTGGTGATGATCGCCTTTGTGGCCATGCACTTGGGTTGGATGGACAAGCTGGGCTTGAGGCGCACGTTCCCAATCATGGTGGGAGTGCTTCCGGCAAGCGCCATCGTGGGCACGCTGGTCACGCTCATTTTTGGGCGCATCCCGCTTAGGCCGATCCGGGAAATGATCGACGCGACCAATCGGTTGGCGGCGGGCGATTTTTCCGCCCGGCTTACGCTGAAGCACAGGCCGGAATTTCGGGCCTTGCAGGAAAGCTTTAACCGCATGGCGGAGGAACTGAACAGCATTGAACTGCTGCGGGGAGATTTTGTCAACAATTTTTCGCACGAGTTCAAAACGCCGATCGTATCCATCAAGGGGTTCGCGGAGCTTCTGAAGGCGGACGATCTGCCCCGGGAGGAACGGGAGGAGTATCTGGATATCATTATCCGGGAATCCACAAGGCTGGCTTCGATGGCTACCAATGTGTTAAACCTTTCCAGGTTTGAAAACCAGACCATTGTGGCGGATAAACAGAATTACAATGTGAGCGAACAGGTTCGCCGCTGCATCCTGATGCTGGAATCCGCCTGGGAGCAGCGCAATTTGCAGCTTGAAATTGACCTCGCGGAGGTAGAAATCTGCGCCAACGAAGAAATGATGAGCCAGGTATGGCTGAACCTACTGGACAACGCGATTAAGTTTTCCGGCGACGGGGGCCGGATTGTGGTTACGCTGCGCGCGGCGGGCGCGGTCGCCGTGGCAGCGGTGCGCGATTACGGGCCGGGTATCGAGGCGAAGGATATCGCGCACGTGTTTGATAAATTTTATCAGGCGGACCCCTCGCGCGCCATCCCGGGCAACGGGCTTGGGCTGACCTTGGCGCGCAGGATCGTTCAGCTGCACGGAGGTTCCATCACATGCGAAAGCGAGCCCGGGCATTGGACGGAGTTTACCGTGAGCCTCCCGATTGCGTCGGGTTGCGTGGTCCAGACCGATCCGAAGGCTTTGGCGGCGTCGGCGTCCGTGTAAAGCCGTCAGACCGGAATATCCCAGAGCAGTTTATATTCCAGTTTCGGAAAGTTAACGCTCAGTTTATCAACGGGTGGTAGCATCGTACGCGTTAACCAAACCGTACGGAACAGTAGGAGGTTCTGACAGTGAAGAAGAAACGTACCCCGTGGATTGTATTGGCCGTGGTGATT